>NZ_JBIVTO010000001.1:1007955-1093878 GCF_044756805.1 Paeniglutamicibacter sp. NPDC091659 | reverse complement strand
ATCACCGAGGCGTTGGCCTGCGCGCCGGAGTGCGGCTGCACGTTGGCGTAGGCGGCGCCGAAGAGCGCCTTGACGCGGTCCAGGGCGAGGGTCTCAATGACGTCGACCTCCTCGCAGCCGCCGTAGTAGCGGCGTCCCGGGTAGCCCTCGGCGTACTTGTTGGTGAGCACCGAGCCCTGGGCCTGCATGACGGCCAGGGCCGTGTGGTTCTCCGAGGCGATCATTTCCAGGCCGCGCTGCTGGCGGGCCAGCTCCGCGTCGATGCGCTCCGCAATCTCCGGATCAAGGGTGCCGATGTCCTGCGTCAGGGACGCCGGGGCAAGGGATTCGAACGTTGCGGTCACGCTACGTCGCCGCCGTTGGCCGATGCGTAATCGGCTGCCGAGAGCAGTGGGCCTTCCTCGGTTACCTCAACGGTGAACAACCAGCCGGCGCCGTACGGATCCTCGTTCAGGATGGCCGGGTTGTCGATGGCATCCTGGTTGATTTCCACGATGGTGCCGGTGACCGGTGCGTACAGGTCGGAGACCGACTTGGTGGACTCCACCTCGCCGCAGGTTTCGCCGGCGGTGACCTCGGAGCCAACTTCTGGAAGGTCAACGTAAACAACGTCGCCCAGTGCGTCTGCTGCAACCTGGGTGATGCCCACCTTGGTCGGGGTCGAGGCGTCGACCCATTCGTGCTCGGCCGAGTAACGCAGGGAGGCAAGAACCTTGCTCATAGTGATATTTCCTCTCAAAGAATGTGGGGTAAAGCTGTTAGCCGGTTGGGTGGTGGTGGGGAACGACGCATGTGCCGTTCCCCACCACCAGCACCAACGTTACTTGGCTCGGGTGTAGAACGGCAGCGCGATGACCTCGAAGGCCTCCGGCTTGCCGCGCAGGTCGATGTCCAGTGCCGTGCCGATTTCGGCGAATGCCGGTTCGACGTAGGCCATGGCCACCGGGTAACCCAGGGTCGGGGAAGGCTGGCCGGAAGTGACGGTGCCAACCTGCACGCCGTCCTTCATGACCGGGTAGCCGCCGCGGCCGGCGCGACGTCCCAGGCCCTTGAGGCCGACCAGCACGCGCTTGGCGCCTTCGGCCTTGATGGCCTCCAGTGCTTCGCGGCCCACGAAGTTCTCTTCCTTCTTGAAGGAAACGATCGGGCCGAGGTTGGCCTCGAACGGGTTGCCTTCAAGGGAGAGCTCGTTGCCGTACAGCGGCATGCCGGCCTCGAGGCGCAGCGAGTCGCGGCAGGCAAGACCGGCGGGGATCAGCCCGTGCTCGGCGCCGGCAGCCATCAGGGCGTCCCAGAGTTCCGGGGCCTGTGCGTTCGGCACGTACAGCTCGAAGCCGTCCTCGCCGGTGTAGCCGGTGCGGGCCAACAGCACGTCGATGCCGGCAACCGTGGTCTCGTCGGCGGCGTAGTAGTTCATGTCGGACACCAGCGCCTTGGCGGACTCGTCGACAACCTTGTGCAGGATGGCCACTGCGGCCGGGCCCTGGACGGCGATCAACGAGGTCTCGGCCGAGGCGTCGGTGACGGTGACGTCGAAGCCTGCTGCGCGCTCTGCAAGTGCCGCGGCAACCACCGGGGCGTTGCCGGCGTTCGGCACGACCAGGAACTTTTCGTCCCCGCGGCGGTAGGTGATCAGGTCGTCAATGATGCCGCCGGCTTCGTTGCAGATGACCGAGTACTTGGCCTTGCCGACCTTCATCACGGCCATGTTGCCGGCCAGTGCGGTGTTCAGGAAGGTCGCGGCGTCCGGGCCCTCTACCCAGACCTCGCCCATGTGGGAGAGGTCGAAGAGACCGGCGGTGGCGCGCACTGCCTTGTGTTCGGCCAATTCCGAACCGTACTTCAGCGGCATGTCCCAGCCGCCGAAGTCGGTGAAGGATGCGCCTAGTTCCGCATGCTGGGCATGCAGGGAGGTTTTCTTCGGGTCGCTCATCAAGCTACCTTTCGTGGGGCTCAAAAATGAGTGGCGGAATTAGTTTTCGAAGGCTTCGGGAGCCGGGCAGGAGCAGATCAGGTTGCGGTCGCCACCTGCGCCGTCGATGCGCCCCACTGCAGGGAAGTACTTGTCGACGCGCAGGGCGTGGACCGGGAATGCGGCCTGCTCCACGGTGTACTTGCGGTCCCAGTCGGTGTTGATGACTGCCGAGACGGTGTGCGGGGCGTTGCGCAGCGGGGATTCCTCGATGTCGAAGTCTCCCGCGAGCACCTGCTCCATTTCGCCGCGGATCGCGATCATGGCTTCGATGAAGCGCTCGATCTCGCCCAGGTCCTCGGACTCGGTCGGCTCCACCATCAGGGTGCCGGCGACCGGGAAGGACAGGGTCGGTGCGTGGAAGCCGAAGTCGATCAGGCGCTTGGCAACGTCCTCGGCGGTGACGCCGGTCTTGTTGGTCAGCTCGCGCAGGTCAAGGATGCACTCGTGCGCAACCAGGCCCTTGTTGCCGGTGAACAGGATCGGGAAGTGCTGGTTCAGGCGGCTGGCGATGTAGTTCGCCGAGAGGATTGCGGTCTTGGTGGCGTCGGTCAGGCCTTCGCCGCCCATCATCGCAATGTAGGCCCAGGAGATCGGCAGCACGCCGGCCGAACCGAAGAGCGTTGCCACGACGGGGACGCCGTCGCGCACGGTGTAGGTGCCGGTGGCATCGCCCGGGAGGAACGGCACCAGGTGCTCGGCCACGGCAACCGGGCCCACGCCCGGTCCGCCGCCGCCGTGCGGGATGCAGAAGGTCTTGTGCAGGTTCAGGTGGGACACGTCGCCGCCGAACTTGCCCGGCTGGGCGAGGCCAACGAGGGCGTTCATGTTGGCGCCGTCGATGTAGACCTGGCCGCCCGCTGCGTGGACCTTGTCGCAGACCTCGCGCACGTCCGGGTCGTACACGCCGTGGGTGGACGGGTAGGTGATCATGATCGCGGCAAGGACGTCCTTGTTCGCTTCGATCTTCGCGTCCAGGTCGTTGGCGTCGATGGAGCCGTCGGCCGCGGTCTTCACGACGACGACCTTCATGCCGGCCAGGACGGCCGAGGCGGCGTTGGTGCCGTGGGCCGAGGCCGGGATCAGGCAGACGGTGCGCTGGGCATCGCCGTTGGCCTGGTGGAAGCCGCTGATGGCCAGAAGGCCCGCGTATTCGCCCTGCGAGCCGGCATTCGGCTGCAGCGAGACACCGGCGTAGCCGGTGATCTCCGAGAGGCGGCCCTCGAGGTCTGTGATCAGTTCGCGCCAGCCAATGGTCTGGTGCTCCGGGGCGAACGGGTGGATCGAGGCGAATTCCGGCCAGGAGATGGATTCCATCTCGGCGGTGGAGTTCAGCTTCATGGTGCACGAGCCCAGCGGGATCATGGTGCGGTCCAGGGCCAGGTCGCGGTCCGAGAGGCGGCGCAGGTAGCGCAGCATCTGGGTCTCGGACTTGATGGTGTTGAAGATCGGGTGGGTCAGGTAGTCGCTGGTGCGAACCACTGCCGCCGGAAGCTCGAAGCCCTCGGCCTTGAAGCCCTCGCCCGTGACGCCGAAGACGGCTGCGATGGCTGCAACGTGTGCCGGGGTGGTGGTCTCGTCGGTGGAGATGCCCACGGTGTCGGCGTTGACGCGGCGCAGGTTGATGCCCGCTTCTTCGGCCTTGGCGATGGTCGCGTCGATGTCGGCGACCTTGACCTGGACGGTGTCGAAGAACGAGTCGGCAACCAGTTCAAGGCCTGCACCGGCAAGCACGGTGGCGATGGTGCGGGCATGGTTGTGCGTGCGCTGTGCGATGCGCTTCAGGCCGGCCGGGCCGTGGTACACGGCGTACATCGAGGCGGTGATCGCCAGCAGCGCCTGGGCGGTGCAGATGTTGGACGTGGCCTTTTCACGGCGGATGTGCTGCTCGCGGGTCTGCAGGGCCAGGCGGTAGGCGGGGGCGCCTGCCGAGTCCTTGGAAACACCGACCAGGCGGCCCGGAAGGGCGCGCTCCAGGCCGTGGCGCACTGCCAGGTAGGCTGCGTGCGGGCCGCCGAAGAACAGCGGAACGCCGAAGCGCTGGGTGTTGCCGACGGCGATGTCGGCACCCTGCTCGCCCGGGGAAACGATCATGGTCAGTGCCAGGATGTCGGCGGCGACGGTGACCATGGCGCCGCGCTCCTTGGCTGCTGCGATGATTGCCGCGTGGTCGACGACTGCGCCGTTGTTGCCCGGCTGCTGCAGCACGATGCCGGAGATCTCACCCTCGGGCAGGCCCTGGGTCAGGTCGACGATTTCGACCTCGAAGCCGAGGGCCTCGGCGCGGCCCTGGACCACGGAGACGGTCTGCGGGAAGAGGTTGGCGTCAAGGACGGTCTTGGCGGTGGCCTTGGCCTTGTTGGCGCGGCGCATCAGCAACACTGCTTCTGCAACGGCGGATGCCTCGTCGAGCATCGAGGCGTTGGCGATCGGCAGGCCGGTCAGGTCCATGACCATGGTCTGGAAGTTCAGCAAGGCTTCGAGGCGGCCCTGGGAGATTTCCGGCTGGTACGGGGTGTAGGCGGTGTACCAGGCCGGGTTCTCAAGGATGTTGCGCAGGATCACCGGCGGGGTGTAGGTGTCGGAGAAACCCTGGCCGATCATCTGGGTCTTCATGACGTTCTTGCCGGCAAGCACGCGGAGATCGGAAAGGACCTCGGCTTCGGTGCGCGGGGCAGGCAGGTTCAGGGGCTCGCTCTGGCGGATGTCGGCCGGAACGGCCGTATCGACGAGTTCGTCGAGGGAGGAATAACCAAGCTGGGCAAGCATGGTGTCAATGTCGCTGCCCTGGGGGCCAATATGGCGGGCGACGAACTCAGCGGACGGGGTCACGGTCATGGGGAACTCCATTGGGTCATCGGCGTGCGTGCACGCCGAACGAGCTGCAAGTTCCTCCCCGACCCTGTTGCTGTGACCTGAGAGTTTCCGCACTGCTTCGCTTGACGGCGAAACGAATGCTTGCACCTTCGGTGAGCCGCACCGCCGTGGCGATGTTGCTACTTTCCAGAGTTGCCTCTTCGCGGCGGTACGGGGGCCTGAGAGTTTCCCGGGGAGGAATTGCTCCTACGGCGCCCGACCAACTTACGTTGTGCGGGACTCTCCCGCCGCATGTCAGTGGCTGTGCCCCCTGCGAGGCACGATCACCATCCTACCGGCGATGCGTGAGCTAAACAACACGGGCCACCCCGACCCAAATCAACTGGCGGTTCTTCGCCGTCTCGCAGGTTCGCGAAAGAAATTCCACCGAAACACTTGACGCTTCAAGCAAGTGAGGTCTAGTGTTTTACTTGAAAGTTCAACCAAATATTTTGAGGACACCATGAAGAACTTCCTCGCTCGACTCTTCGGAAAGAAGGAAACCATGTCAATCGACATCACCATCATCGGAACCGGCAACATGGCCCGCGCGCTCTCCACCCGTGCCCTGGCAGCAGGCAAGAACCTTCAGGTCCTGGCCCGCAACACCGAGGCAGCAGAGTCGCTCGCGGCCGAACTCGGCCGGGGCACCGTTTCCGGCAACGCCGCGGAGGCCCCGGCCGGCAACATCGTCATTCTGGCACTGCCCTTCGACGCCTCCAAGGAATACATCCAGGCACAGGGCTCGGCGCTGGACGCGAAGATCCTCGTTGACATCTCCAACCCGGTCGACTTCGCAACCTTCGATTCGCTGACCACCGCCGAGGGCAGCTCCGCCGCGGAGGAAATCGCCGCCCTCACCTCCGCCAGCGTCGTCAAGGCCTTCAACACCAACTTCGCCGGCCCGCTGACTGCGGGCAACGCCGACGGCACGGCCCAGGACGTGTTCATCGCGGGCGACGATGCCGCCCGCACCGCCGTGGCCGAGTTCGTCACCGCCGCCGGCATGCGCCCCCTAGAGGTCGGCGGCATCCGCCACGCCCGCGAACTCGAAGGCTTCCAGCTGCTGATGATGGCCATGCAGGTCAACCCGGCCCTGGCCGACTTCAACTGGAACACCTCGCTGCAGGTCGCCGGCTGATCCCTGCCCGCACGGAAAAGGTCCGCGGGAGCCTGCCAACCGGCATCCTCCCGCGGACCTTTTGCACGCCACGGCATCCGGCACGGGCCGGGGCTGCTGCGCGATGCTTAATTACACGATTCCGGAGACCCCGAGCCAGGAACCGATCGCGAACGTGACGGCCAAGGCCGCGGCACCGCCCACCAGCACGCGGATCGTCGGACGCAGCATGGGAGCCCCGCCAAGCCTGGCCCCCAGCGCACCCGTCACGGCCAGGGCCAGCAACACGGCGACGAACGTGACGGGGATCTTCAGCGGCCCCGGCAGGAACACCGCCGTCGCAAAGGGCAGGACGGCGCCGACCGAAAACGCGATGGCGGAGGCGATGGCCGCGTGCCACGGGCTGAGCACCTCGTCCTCGTCCATGTGCAGCTCCGCATCCAGGTGGGCCTTGAGCGCGTCGTGTTCGGTCAGCTCCCTGGCGACCCGGGCGGCCGTCGCCCCGCTGAGTCCCTTGGCCGCATAGATCGCCGTCAGCTCCGCGAGTTCCTCCTCGGGCATCTCCGCGAGTTCCCGGCGTTCCTTCTCGATCAGCGCCTTCTGCGAATCCGCGGAGCTGGACACCGAGACGTACTCCCCCAGCGCCATGGAGATCGCCCCGCCGACGGCTGCGGCAGCGCCGGCCGTCAGGATCGGGCCGTTGGCCGTGGTGGCACCCGCAACGCCGACCACCACCGCGGCGACCGAAACGATCCCGTCGTTGGCCCCGAGCACACCGGCGCGCAACCAGTTCAGTTTCGCCGCGATTCCCTGGTCGTGGGGTTCGGCATCGTGTGGCATTGGATCTAGACTCATGCGGTCCAGCCAATCACCTCAATACCCCCCGTGGCTAGGGTGTGTGCCCCCGGCGTGGCGGCCTGGCCGTTCCCGCGCGCAGCTACGCCTGGACGGGCGCCAGCGAAACGTAGCCGGGGTACTTGGCGCTCAGGCTGTCGCCCGACGACTTGCCCGTCAGCCGGCGTTTGACCCACGGCGCCAGGAATTCCTTGGCCCATGCGGCATCGGCGCGCAGCTTTTCGGCGCGGGTCTGTATGACCAGCGGCGGAAGCTCGGGAACCTCGATCCCGGTCTCGCGGCCCAGCACCCCGAGCACCTTCCTGGCCATCAGCGTGTGCCCGGGCGTTCCCATGTGCAGGCGGTCGGCGGCCCAGTAGCGCCAGTCCTGGAATTCGCGCCAGCGCCAGTAGTCGGCGATGACAGCACCGTGCTTTTCGGCGATTTCGCGCACGCCCTCGTTGTAGATGGCGGTGCGACCGCGGGTCTTCTCGAAGATCGCAGAGCCGTTCGAGTCGAACCCGGTGAACAGCAGCAGCTGCGCGCCGGTTCCGGCGAGCTTGGCCACCGCCTCGTCGTAGCGCTGCATCAGCGCGTCGATGTCGACGCTCGGACGCAGGATGTCGTTGCCGCCCATGTACAGGCTGACCAGCGTCGGCTTCAGCTCCAGCGCGACGGGCAACTGCTCGGAGACCACCTGCCGGATCTTCTTGCCGCGGATCGCGAGGTTCGCGTATCCCCACTCGGGGTCGGCACAGAGCTGCTCGGCGACCCGGTCCGCCCACCCGCGGACCCGGTTGGGACGCGTCGGGTCCTCGTCGCCCATTCCTTCGGTGAAGGAGTCGCCGAGTGCCAGGTATCGTTTCGAGAATTCCACGGCACCAGACTATCCCGCCGGCCATGTTCCGGCGCGGAAGGACCTGCCCCGGGCGACACGCCAAGACTCACGGCATCCATGCGTCCGGGTCACAGCCGGCACAAAGAATGCGGGCGCACTCTCGAAGCATGAAACTGAACCTGCACCGCACCGCTGCAGCCAAGCGCACCCCGGCATTCGGCTCCGATTCCGGCCGCGACCAGGATGCCGCCCGCCCGCTGAACCTCGGCATGCCGAAAAACGACGATCCCGCCCCGGAAACCAGCCAGTACACCGTCCCGCTGCACATTGTTTTCACGCACGGTTCATCGCTCCTGCCCGCTCAGATCCCCTGGCTCGAGGAAATCCGCGGCGACCAGTTCCTCTCCGACCTGCATGCGGAAGTCATCTAGGTTTCAGTGCGCCGCGCCGGTCCCGCTACACAGCTACACCGGTGACCCGGTGACCCGGACTACGCGCCGAGCAGCACCTGGCGCGCCAGCACGCTCAGCCGCCCGCCGCGCGACCCCGTGCCGTTGGTTTCCGCCCGCGCCGGCACGTAGCCAAAGGCCAACCCGTAGGCGGGATCCGCAAAGGCCAGCGCCGCATTGGCGCCGTCGTGCCCGAAGGCGCGGGCCGAACCGAACGCGTTGTTCGCGTGCGCCTTCATGAACCCGATGCCAAAAGCGCCCTGCGTGCCGGTGGCGCGGTCCAGCCCGAACACCCGGTCCTGGCTGACGGCTGCGATCGTCTCCTTGTTCAGGAACGGCGCGTGCTCGTCGCCGGCGCGGTCGACGAATCCTGTGGTCGCGGCCGCGTAGAGCGTGGCCAGGCCGTGTGCGTTGGCCACCCCGCCGATCGCGGCCAGCCCCGACTCGCGGATGGATCGGACATTCGGCACGTCCAGGATTTCGAAGCCCGGCCCCTTCGGCCCGTCGAAACCGGCCGTCGAGTTCAGGGCCAGTCCCAGCGGGGAGTAGGGGTCGACGAACGGGTAGGGTTCCGCGTCCTGCGCCGTGAGCACCGGGCGGAAGCGGGATTCCTGGTCCTCGGGCAGCCCCAGGTAGAAGTCGATCTCGTGGGGTGCGCGGATGCGGCGCTCGAAGATGTCCTGCAGCGGCTCCAGCGCGGCGCGCCTGGCCAGCTCCTCCATGAAGACGCCCATGGTCAGCGCGTGGTACGAGTGCGTTCCGGGGGCGTTCCACAGCGGCGCGGCAGCGGCGATGATGCCGGCGGCAAGCCGCGAGTCGATCAGTTCCGCCTGGGTGAACCCGCCCTCGACGCCGGGCAGCCCGGCCTGGTGGCTCAGCAGCTGCGCCACGGTGATGGCGCCCTTCCCGGCCGCGGCGAACTCCGGCCAGTACAGGGCCACGGGCGCCTCGGGATCCAGCACGCCTTCCTGCACCAGCAGCGCCATGACCAGCGCCCCGGCCCCCTTGGAGCAGGAGAACACCCCGGTCATCGAGTCGTTGCTGCAGTCGTTTCCGACATGCATGTCCACCACCAGGTTTCCGTCCCGGTAGATCGCCAGCTGCCCCGAGTATCCGGGATCTTCCTGCGCGTAGGAGCGCATCAGCTCGGCGACGGGGGCGAAGCGCTCATCAAGGACATCGGTGCTGTTGTTCTGCGTACTCACCCGCACCACATTACCCATGCCGGTACCGCCGAACCGGCAGGCGGCGTCAGCGTTTCGGCGGCCCGGCCTGCAGCTTGGCCCTGCGGCCGCCGGTTACGCGCTGGGCGTTTCCTGCCGGTAGCGCAGCAGCCAGCGGCCGTCGACCCGGTGCCAGAACGACGAGCACAACACCACGCGGTCCCCGGCCAGCAGGCGGTAGGCAAGCTGCACCATGTTCTCCCCCAGCGGGTTCGCGGCGAGCACCTGCAGCGATCCGCCGGCCGGCAGCGGCTGGCCCACGCCCAGCGCGGCGATGATGGTGGAGCGGTCGGTCAGCGAACCGTCGCGGCTGATCTCCTGGAATTCGGGGTGCAGGAACGCCAGCATCTCGTCCAGGTCCGTGCGGACCGACGGCGAGAGCAGTTCGCTTTCCAGCTCGAAGACCATGTGCAGGTCCGCGGCCGAGGCCGACGTTGCCGAAGCGGTTCCCGGAGCCGCCGAAACCGGGGCCGGAGCTGCAGGAGCCGGAGCCGCTGCTGCCGATGCCTCCGCTGTCTTCTGCGCTGCCGGTGCCTCCGCTGCCTCGCGATCGGCCAACGGCGCCTCGAGATCCTCGAAGACCATCGAGTCGTGGCCGTCGGGAGCCGGAACCTCGTGGTTCGCCGCGCGTTCGGCGGCGCCCGGAGCACCCTCGAGCCCGGGTCCGGCGTCGGGTTCCTGGCCGGCCTGGTAGGCGGTGGCGGCCGCGCGGGCGCGGTCGTCGGCGGCCTCGTTGAGTTCATGCCCGGCGTGGCCCTTGACCCATTCGAACGTGTACTTGCGGCCCTTGATCGCGGCGTCGATGTCCTTGAGCAGGTCCAGGTTAAGCACCGGCTTGCCGTCGGACTTCTTCCAGCCCTTCTTCTTCCAGCCCGGCATCCACTTGGTCACGGAGTTGATCACGTACTGCGAGTCGCACAGGATGTGGAGTTCCTCGTCGGGCAGGTGCGCGGTGGAGCGGAAGAGGTCGAGCACCGCCATGAGCTCGCCCATGTTGTTGGTGCCGTGGGCCCAGCCGCCGGCACGCCAGTGGTCGTCGTCGATGTACCAGGCCCATCCTGCCGGTCCTGGGTTTCCGAGGGCTGATCCGTCTGCGGCTGCGGTGATCGTCATATTTCAATCCTGCCACGGCCCCGCCGACGGATTCACCTCGGCGCCTCCGGCCCGGGCGCGGCGGAAGCCTGCCTCCTGTTTACAGGTCGATCGCGAAGACCAGCGAATCGTGCGCGACGCCGCCGATGATCTTGTGGCCGGGCAGGAAGCCGGTCCTGCGCAGCCCGGCCTTTTCCAGCACGCGGATGGAGCCGGCGTTTTCCGGGCGGCAGGTCGCGACAACTCGTCGCATCCCCAGGGTGTGCCGTGCGAAATCGAGCATCGCCGCCGCGGCCTCGGTGGCGTAGCCGTTGCCCCAGGCATCGGCGGCAAGCACATAGCCGATCTCCGCGCTCGATTCCACCGGCGCCACATCGGAGGCGCCGAGCATCAGCGCGATCGAACCCAACACCCGGCCATCCACGCCGATCGCCATGCTGAAGGTCTGCCGCGGGTCGGCGGTTTGTTCGTCAAGGCAGGCGCGCAGGAACGCCCGGGTGTCCTCCGGCGTGTTCGGGCCCCATTCGACGAAGCCGCACACGCGGGGATCCGAGGCGAACGCATGCACGGCGTCCTGGTCGGCCTGCGCATACTCGCGCAATGCCAGGCGTTCGGTGCTGATTTCCATGCGCCCATCGTGGCACGTGGAAAACGCTTTTCCCGTGGTTTCTGGGTCCTGCCCGGCGTGTTCCGGGCCGGGCGCGCGATCCGTTGGCCGACGGCTGCGGTGAGTCGCCGGACCGTCGGCCCGGCCGCGGCCCGCTCCGACGTCGCCCGCAAAACCGAACGGTGGCAGGCAACGACCTTGTAACGATCCCCAGACCCGCCGCATTCCGGCTGGCTCCGGGGTCGGCCGTCGCCTAGATTCGGAGGCAGTGAGTTACCACCCGTTCGCCCGCTGGGGGTCGGCCGTTCGTGAAGAAGCGCGCCCACACCGATTCCTGCCCGGGCGAGATTCCGCAAGACAGGATCATTTGATGCCATACCCCATGAGGTCCACGGTCGGTGCAGCCGTCCTGGCCGGCGCCCTGGTGTTCTCGGGCACCGTTGCCAACGCCCAGCCGGTGCCGGCCGACGAATCGGTGGCCTCGGCGCCGATCGAGCAGGGCACCCCGGACGCCGGCGAGTCCGCCCCGGTCCTCGACCAGGTCGACGCGCCGCTGCCGCCGGCAGCCCCGGTCCAGGAGACCTCCGGCACCGGCGGCTCCGCCGATTCCGCGACCGAAACCCCGGAGGCAGGCTCACCGGACGGTGATCCGGCCGAGAGCCCGGCCGACATCGAGGAACAGCCGCCGGCCGGCTCCGGCGAGGAATCCGGCGCCACGCCGCCGGCGACCGAGGAAACAACCCCGGGCGCGGAAGCCCCGGCGGAAACTCCCGCGGAAGCCCCCGAGGAAGCCCCCGCGGCGGAACTGCCGTTCACCGGGGAAACCGCTCCCCTGACCGGGACCGAAGCACCCGCCGAGCAGGTTTCCCGTCCCGCAATCGCCGTCGTCCCGGCGCCCGTTGCCAAGACGGCCGCCAAGGAAAAGGCCGCAGCGGAACCCGCGGCAAAGCTGCCCGGTTCGGGTACGATCAAGCTCCCCGAGGGATTGCCCGACTGGACCTTTGAGCAGGGGATGGAGTGGCTGGGCGGCGAAAAGTTCGTCCAGTGGTTCGACGACAACGTCGATGCGATCGTGGAGCTGGTCGATTCCGAGGACTTCGCGGGCTTCAGCGACGACATCTTCCCGTACTTCGTGGAGGGAGACCCGGAGGGGTTGCTTGCCTACCTGGAGGCCACCTATCCGGATGACCTGCCGATGGCGCAGTTCATGGTCGGTCTGGTCATGGGCCAGCTGATCGAGGAGGGGTTGCTCGACGAGGACGGCAGCTTCATCGGCGAGCTCGGCCCGGAGACCGAAGAACCGTCCGAGAAGCCGGACAAGGAACCGAGCAAGGAAACCGACGAGGAGCCGGTGATCGAGCCGGTGGTGAACGTCACCAAGCCGAAGGCGTCGACGACCAAGCCCGTCGAGGTCTTCACCCCGGTCAAGGTGCCGGCCCAGGGTCTGGCCGAGACCGGCGCCGAGGGCATCGGCCTGCTGGCCGGTGCCGGCGGCGGCCTGCTGGTGCTGGGCATCGGGGCCCTGGCGCTCCGCCGCCGCAAGCAGGCCTGACCCACGCGCAGACGGGAGGGGCGCGGATCCAGCGGAAACGATTTCCAGGGGATCCACACCCCTCCCGTTGTCGTATGCACCGGCGGATGTGCCGCCGCCTGCGGGCGGCGCACTCCGGTTCCGGACACAGGGGTTCCATGCGGCCGCCGCGCGGAATCGATGGTCTAGGCTCTGTGCATGCAGTCCTACTTGAGCCCCGCGCAGCACGCAGACCTCTACGATGCCGAGAACGCATGGACGGCGGCCGAGGACTTCTTCCTCGCGTTCGCCAACGAGCAACCCGCCAGCCGCGTGCTGGACCTGGGCTGCGGCACCGGCAGGCTGACCGTCGCCCTGGCAGGGGCCGGGCACACCGTCACCGGCGTCGATCCCCACCTCGGTTCGCTCGACGCCGCCCGCGCCAAGCCCGGGGCCGACGCGGTGCGCTGGATCGACGGGACCTCCGCGGCGCTGCCGGAGGACGCCTCATTCGACGCCGTCATCATGAGCTCGCACGTGGCCCAGGCGATTGCCGACGAACGGGATTGGGCGGACACGCTGCGCGATGTCCGCGCGGCGCTGGTGCCCGGCGGGCGGCTGGTCTTCGACTCGCGGGACCCGCAGGCGCGGGCGTGGGAGCGCTGGACCCCGGCCAACACCCGCAGCCACCTCACGCTGCCCGACGGCACGGCGCTCCAGCTCTGGATCGACGCGGCCGAACGCGAACAGGGCCTGGTCCGGATCACAGAACACCGCTTCCTGGCCGACGGCAAGCGGGAATTCGAGGACGCGCTGCTGGCGTTCCGCAGCGAGCCGGCCCTGCGCCGGGACCTGGCCGACGCCGGGTTCACGGTGGTGCAGGTTTTCGGCGGCTGGGCCGGGCAACCCGTGGGCGAGGGCGACGGCGAACTGATCGTGATCGCGCACGCCTGATCCCACGCGCCCAGGACACGGCCGGGCGCCTGGAACTCAGCGGTACCCCGCGGGATCCGCCGGCAATCCGGCGTCCTGCACCTCCACCAGGTAGCGCCAGCAGTCCGGGGCCGAGCCGTCCACGTCGGTGAACCCGTAGTCGCGGGCCAGTTCCCCGCTGGAGAACGACCCTCCGTTGCGCGCGCGGAGCTCCGGGTCCGCGGCGAGCGCCGCAACGGCGCGCCCCACGAAGCGCGGGGATTCGCTGATCGCGGCAAAGTGCCCGTGCTCCGCGGCGGCCGTGCGCCAGTTCGACTCGTCGACGCCGAACGCCTCCAGCATCATTTCCGAGCGCAGCCAGCCCGGGGTCAACGCCACGGCCGTGCACCCGTACGGTTCCAGCTCGCGGGCCAGGTCGAAGGCCAGGCGCAGCGGCGCGTTCTTGGCCAGGTCGTAGAAGGTGGACAGCCGGTAGTGCTCCCGGTTGTAGGCCGCGGTCCCGTCGGTCACCTCGACCACCAGTCCGCCGGGGTTCCGGGTCAGCAGCCCGAGCGCGTGGTGCGCCGTGATCAGGTGCGTTTTCACGCCGAGCTCCAGCATGCGCAGTCCGTCGTCGAGGTCATGGCGCCAGATCGGCGCGTTCCAGTCGATCAGCTTTTCCCCGCCCCACACGTCGTTGACCAGCACGTCCAGCCGGCCCTGCTCGGACTCGATGCGGGCGACCAGCGCCGCGACGGCATCGGATTCCAGGTGGTCGACCGCCACGGCGACGCCCCGCCCGCCAGCCGCGGTGACAAGCTCGGCGGTCTCCTCGATGGTTTCGGGGCGGTCGTACTCGCTGCGCTTGTGCCGGGTGCTGCGGCCCGTGCAATACACGGTGGCGCCGGCTTCCCCGAGCGCGACGGCGATGCCGCGGCCCGCTCCGCGCGTGGCCCCGGCGACGAGCGCGATCCGCCCCTTCAGCGTTGCTTCCATGGGCCCACGCTAGCCCCGGCGCCCGGGGACCCGCCAGAGTTGTGCGGCCCCGCGACGCGGCGAAGCCCGCCGCCGGATGATCCGGCGGCGGGCCAACCGGCTAAACCAGCGGGTAGAGCGGGTTGTGGCCGGCGGCCACGCGCTCGGACTCGCGCACGGGTTCCGGCGCGGTGCCGGTCCCCCACGGGTTCCCGCCGAACGACTCGCGGCCGTGCGGCTCCAGCCAGTTTTCCAGCTCCGGGCCCTTGGGCACGATCCGCGTCGGGTTCACGTCGGTGTGCACCACGTAGTAGTGCTCCTTGATCTGCTGGAAGTCGACGGTGTCGCCGAAGCCCGGCAGCTGGAACAGGTCGCGCGCGTAGGCCCAGAGGTTCGGCATCTCGATCAGCTTGTTGCGGTTGGCCTTGAAGTGGCCGTGGTAGACGGCGTCGAAGCGCACCAGCGTGGTGAACAGCCGCACGTCGGCCTCGGTGATCGACTCCCCTATGAGGAACCGGCGGGTGGCCAGTCGCTCCTCGAGCCAGTCCATGGCGGTCCAGAGGCGGTCGTACGCCTCCTCGTAGGCCAGCTGGTCGCCGGCAAAACCGCAGCGGTAGACGCCGTTGTTGACCTCTGTGAAGATGCGCTTGATGACCGGCATCATCTCCCCGAGCTTGTCCGCCGGCAGCAGATCGGGGGCGCCCTCGCGCTGGAACACCTTCCACTGCGTGGAAAAGTCCAGGGAGATCTGCGGGTAGTCGTTGGTGACCACGGCGCCGGAGGGCACGTCGACGATCGCCGGCACGGTGATGCCGCGCGGGTAGTTCGCGAAGCGCTTGAAGTAGTTCTCCTGGATGCGCGCGGTGCCCAGCACCGGGTCGACGCCGCCTTCGTCAAGGTCGAAGGTCCACGAGCGCACGTCGTGCACCGGGCCGGGGGTGCCCAGCGAGATCGCGTCCTCCAGGCCCAGCAGGCGGCGGACGATGATGGTGCGGTTGGCCCACGGGCAGGCGCGGGCGGCAACCAGGCGGTAGCGCCCGGCCTCCACCGGCCAGAGTTCGGCACCCTCCGCGACGCCCGCACGGACGTTGCCGATCGTTCCTCCGGTCGGGCCGCCGGAGGCGCGCACCGCGGCCGGATCGGCAACGATGCGGTCCTGGATGTAGTTGGTGTCGCGCGTGAATTCGGCGCCCGTGACGTAGGCGCCGGCGGTGCTGTGTTCGCCGCCGTCGTGCTCGCCCAACGGCTGCCCGTCGAACGCGTCGTCAAGCAACACGTCTTCGCGCAATGCTTCTTCACCCAAAACTTGCTCGCTCATGACCCAACCCTAGATTCACGTGCAGTTAAGCACTCCGGAGGAAATAAAAACGGCCTGCCCCGCGGATTGTCGCGGGCAGGCCCTGGCCGATGACCCGCGCCCGCACCGGGAGTGCAGACACGGGGCCATCCGAACTGCGGCCAAGGCAACCCCAAGTTGCCAGGGCCGCGGCCCGAAGTGTGTCGCCCGTGGTTAGGCGGAGACCAGTGCGGCGTCGCGAACCGACTTCATGGCCACGGTCCACGGAACCAGCTGGTCCAGGACCGGTGCCAGCGACGCTGCCTGCATCTCGGTCGGCTTGAAGACGGAGAAGTTCTCGAAGTCGGTGAACAAGGAGAACATGCCGGCCTTCTGAACGTGGGCAACCTGCAGCTCGGAGAGGATGCCGCGCAGGTGCTCGACGGCGCGCACGCCGTAGGCCGAACCGTAGGAGACGATGCCCGCTGCCTTGTTGGCGAACTCGACGTTCAGGTAGGTCAGCGCGTTGGCCAGGGCCGGGGCGACCGAGTGGTTGTACTCGGGGGTGATGAACACGAAGCCATCGAACTCGGCGATCTTTGCGGCCCATGCCTTGGTGGCATCGTTCTGGTAGTTCTGGTACGCGGCCGGGTAGGCCTCGTCCAGCAGCGGCAGCTTGAAGTCTGCGATGTCAACCAGTTCGTAGTCGGCGTCGCCGCGCAGCTGCGCCTGTTCCAGGACCCACTGGGCAACGCCTGCGTTGTTGCGGCCCGGACGGGTTGAACCGGTGATGATGGCAATCTTGGTCATGCGTGTTCTCCTTGAACTGGGCGACACGTCCGCAGACTTGCTGACGCGTCAACTAAACTTGTTGTCTCAATCATGGCGCGAAACAATTGACGTGTCAACAAAGTGTTAAGAAATGTGAGGAGCACCATGTCCGAGCCCCGCTGGCTCAGCAGCCACGAACAGGAGCTGTGGCTCGAGTTCCGCGAGTTCCTCTGGGGTTTCCCCAGTGCGATGGACCGCCAACTCAACCGCGATGCAGGCCTGTCCACCGGCGAATACTCCGTGCTCGCCGCGGTGTCCCAGGCCGCGCCCGATCGCGTGCGTTCCGGGGACCTGGCCAACACGCTGCAGTGGGAACGCTCCCGCGTCTCGCACCTGCTGCGCCGGATGGAGGCCAAGGGCCTGATCGAACGCTGCGCGGCAAGCTGCGACGGGCGCGGCCAGGAGATCATGTTGTCCGACGCCGGCTGGGACCTCATCCGCTCGGCCGCGCCCGACCACGTCGGATTCGTGCGCGAGGCCCTCTTCGACTCGCTCACCTGCGACGAGCAGGACCAATTGCGCGCCATCCTGGCCAAGGTCCGCTCCGCCGTCGTCGAACGCGAGCTCTGGTAGGCCGGAGGATTCACGGCCCCGGGGATTCACGGCCCGGAACTTTTCCACATCCCGCACCTCGGCTCGGGCCGCCCGGTGAGCACGGCCCCATGCTGTGGACATGGAGACAGCGCAATTCGTCGAATCCGTCGCGGGGCGCCGCGGCGATCCGGGGCACCTGGTGACCACTGACGACAAGTTGCGCGCCCTGCTGGTCGCAATGGCGATGTGCGACTCGCTCTGTGAGGAAATCTCCAAGGACGCCAGCTCCCCCACCCGCGCGGCATTCCACGCCAGCGTCGTTGAGCGGCATTCCCAGCGCATGGAGATCGCCCAGATCAGGGCCGCGGGAACGGCCCAACGCACGCTCGTCCACGAGCTGCCGCCGGAGACCCTGACCACGCTGCGCAATGTTGCCGACGACCCGTGGCCCTTCACGGATGGAAAGGTTGGTTTGCCGGCGGATCCCAGCGGTGCACCGACCGGGCGGCCCGAATACAGGAACACCGCAGAGGCCCTGCAGCGCACGCTGCGCATCTCCTACTTCGCGGCCCGCGACCGGCTGCACGCAGCGTGGTCCTTGCTGCCTCGCACCGACATCAACGGGATCCCGCAGGGTCCGCGCTTCCCCGTCCTCGCAGGTCAGTTGGACTCCGGCAGCGCCCGAGTCCAGGAGATTGCCGCGGCGGCCCGCAAGCTGGACAGGCTGCGCCCGGGCATCGAGGCCCGACCCGACGCCCGCGACCTGGCCCTGCGCGTCGAGGAGCAGGTTGCACGTTCCGTCGCCGAGGACACCCCGCGGGAGACCAACAAGCTGTTCGACGCCATCTCCGACCGGCTCGATGCCGTGGAGAGCGAGCCGACGCAGGCCGAGATCCGCGAAAAAACCGGTATTTTCGTCACCCGTCGCACCCGCCACTTCACGTACCTGAGCGCGTGCATGCTCAACGACGACGCCGAAATCTTCATGTCGCACTTCGCGCAGTCGGACAACCCGCGCACCCAGGCGGGCGATCGCCGGGCGATGGCCGATGCCGCGACGGTTCCGGGAGCGGGTTCGGGCTCCCCCGCACCGCCGCCGTGGATCGTCCCGGACCCCTCGGCCGGGCCCGTCGAAACCCTCCCGCCGTTGCGGGACTTCGATTTCGGAGACGCCGTCAAGGACCGCTTCAACTCCACGAGTCCGGGACCGGACGGGCTGACGCCGCCGCAGCGACACCTGCAGACACTTGTCAACGTCATGCGATCGGCCGGAAAACCACCCGGCACCACGGGATGCCCGGGAAACAAGGGATCAACCGGCCTGCCCTCCGCCCGGCTGGTTGTCCTCGTCAAGCTCGAGGTCCTCATGGGCCTGGCCAAGGGCGCGGGTTACTCGGCCCACGGGCTGGAGATACCGATCGGCAGGGTGCGGCGGATGCTCGCCAGCGACGGGGTGATCCCGATCGTGCTTGGCGGCCAGGGGGAAATCCTCGACGTCGGCAGGGAAAAGCGGCTGCTTCCCGGGCACATGAAACGTGCGGTGCTGGCCCGGGACGGCGGTTGCCTCTACCCCGGGTGCACCGTGCCGCCCGAGTTGTGCGAATTCAACCACATCGAGCAGTGGCAGGACGGCGGGGCGACCAGCGTGGCCAATTGCCATCCGGCCTGCACCGCCCACCACCACATGATCGACAACGGGGAACTGCGCGTGGTGATCCACCAAGGGCTGCCGCACGTGGTCCTGCCCGGGTACCTGGACCCGCAGCAGAGGCCGCGCCGCAACACCTACTGGCAGCCGGCGAACCCCACGCTCTTCTAGGGCGCGCAGGGGTTCCGCTCTGCACACGCCTCCCGGCGGCCAACCGCGCTGCCGCCCACCAAGAGTTACCCGGTGGGCTGCAGGAGCGTTCGGCCGGCGGATGGCGGCGCATCCTCGCCGGGTTCCTCGTCAAGCTCGCCGTGCTCGCCGAATTCGTCGTGCTCGCCGGCCGCAACCAGCCGGGCAAACGCGCCGCCGGATTCGCGCAGCTCCGCCGGCCTCCCGCGCTCCAGGATCGAGCCGCCCGAAAGCACCACCAACTGGTCGGCGTTCTCCACCGTGGACAGGCGATGGGCGATCATCAGCGTGGTGCGGCCGACGGCCAGGCGATCGAGCGCATCCTGCACCAGCGCCTCGGTGGTGTTGTCCAGCGCGCTGGTCGCCTCGTCGAGCACCAGCACCCGCGGGTTGCGCAGGATCGTGCGGGCAATGGCCAGTCGCTGCTGCTCGCCGCCGGAGAATCGGTGGCCTCGGGCGCCGACCAGCGTGTCAAGACCCTCCGGCAGCCCGGCGACCAGGTCGGCGATCTGCGCGGAGGCCAGCGCCTTCCACAGCGTGGCGTCGTCGGCACCGGGGTCCGCCAGCAGCAGGTTTTCGCGGATCGAGGCGTGGACCAGGTACGTCTCCTGGGAGACCACGCCGACGATCTTGTTCAGCGTCTCGGGGGCGAGATCGCGCACGTCGACCCCGTCGATCGTGATCCGGCCGCGGTCCGGATCGTGCAGGCGCGGCAGCAGGGCGCCGAGCGTGGACTTGCCGGACCCGGTGGGCCCGACGACCGCCGTGGCGGTGCCGGGTTCCAGTTCCAGGTCGATCCCGTGCAGCACCTCGGCGCCGCCGGAGTAGGAGAAGCCCACGCCCTCGAAGCGCACGCGCCCCCGGACGGTCCCCGGGTCCAGCTCCGTCGGGTTGACCGGCGCCTTGATCTCCGGGTCCAGGTCCAGGTACTCGAAGATCCGGCTGAACAGCGCCATCGCCGTGACCCACTGGACGCCGACATTCAGCATGCCCATGATCGGGCGGAAGATCGCACCCTGCAGGGCGGTGAACGCGACGAGCGTGCCGATGGTCATGCCGCCGGAGGTGGCCGGGAAGCCGGCCGCGAGGTAGATGACCGCGGGGATCGCGGCGAACACGATGCCCATGGTCGCCATGCGCCAGCGCCCGGCCAGCTGGCTGCGCATTTCCAGGTTGATGAGCCGGTGCGAGGAGGCGGAGAAGCGCATCACGTCGCGGCCCGTGGTGCCGAGGGTCTTGGCCAGCCGGATCCCCGAGACGGAGAGCCCCTCCTCGATCTGCGTGTACATGCCGGCCAGCTCCTGCTGCCGAGCGGTGGTCACGTCGCGGCGCATCAGCGCGACCTTGCGCGAGAGCCAGATGGCCGGCGGCAGCACCACCAGCGAGAGCAAGCTCATCCGCGGGGACAGCGCGACCATCGCGATGGCGGTGGCCACGGCCGTGGTCAGGTTGGAGGCCACGGAGGTGGCGGTGGAGGTCACCACGTTCTGCATGCCGGCGATGTCGTTGGTCAGCCGCGACTGTACCTCACCTCCGCGGGTGCGGGTGAAAAAGCCCAGCGACTGGGCCTGCAGGTGGGTGAAGAGCCTGGTGCGCAGCTCGTGCATGACCCGCTGGCCCATCTTGGTGGCCATCCAGGTTTGCACGACGCCGATCGCGGCGGTGGCGGCCGCGACGGCGACGAGCCCGCCGGCGAGCCAGGCCAGCAGGGTCACGTCTTGTTGCGGCAGCGCGTCGTCGATGATGGCGCGGACCAGGAACGGCTGGGCCAGCCCGATGACCGAGGCGGCGGAGATGAGCAGCGCGACCACGGCGATCGTGAACCTGTGCGGCTTGAAGAGGGCCGCGATCCGGGAGGGTTTCACCGGGTGGAGCTTGACCTGCCTGAGGTCCGCGGGGTTCAGGCGCGCGACGGGGCCGCCCGGGCCGCCACCGCGCCCTCCCCCTGAGCCGTGCGCGCCGTCGGCGCCGGAGGGGTTCTGGGCTGAACGGCCCTGGCCCGATCGGGCCGCGCTGGAAGATGAACTCGATTCCAACATGCGCACCACCTTTCGTGGTGGTTGTGGGTGCGGGACTCGCACCACGTCTTTATTGAGGTTACCTCACTATGTGGCTACCGGTCAAACGTGGCGTAGAGTTGGATCCATGTCAACCAGCGCCGATTCCCCCGCCCAGGGCGATCTCTCCGAACTTTTCCATCGCGCTTTTCGGTCCCTCCGGCATTCCTGGGTGGAGCAGCTGGCGCCCTTCGAGCTGACCCCGCACCAGTTCCGCGCCATGCAGGCGCTGGCCCGCAGCTCGGCGGATCCGGCCGGCGGCGAGGGGCTGCGACTCAAGGACGTCGCCGAACGCCTGCACATCGCCCCGCGGTCGGCCACCGAGGTGATCGACCAGCTCGAGGCCAAGTCGCTGGTGCAGCGCGCGCCGGATCCCGTGGACCGGCGCGCCACCCTGGTCAGGCTCACCGCCGCCGGGCAGAAGCTCTCCGACCGGGTGCGGGCCGCGCGCCGCGGCCACACCGAGCAGTACTTCGGCAGGCTGAACGCGAACGACCGCGCCGAGCTGGTCCGCATCCTGGCCCAGCTTGGCCCGATGTAGTTCCCCGCGTAGTCCCGAGCGGCGAACCGCGGGATCCACGCCGAAGGGGCGCGGACCTGCTAGCCCTCGGACTTGCCGCGGCGCCAGTAGCCCATGAACGCGACCTGCTTGCGGTCCATGCCGGCATCGCGCACCAGATAGCGGCGCAGCTCCTTGATCATGCCGGCCTCACCGGCCAGCCAGGCGTAGAACGGCTGGGTGGAGGCGGTGGCGGTTTCCCACAGGATCGTTTCGTCGACGTCAACGTCCTCCGGTTCGGCGCCCGTGACCACGGCGCCCGCGGCCGGGATGGCCACCGCGGCCCGCACCGCCGAGGCGAGCAGCTCGCCGTGCGGGTGCGACCCGCGCGGCAGCCACTGCACGGAAACCCCCGAACGGGTCGAGGACCCCTGGATGTCCTCCGTGTTGGGGACCTCGATCAGCGCGTGCCCGGTGATGCCGGCCGGAAGCGACTCGAGGATGGAGCAGATCGCCGGGGCAGCGGTCTCGTCGCCGGCCAGCAGGATGCGCGTGGCGGTGCCGGGACGGAACTCGATGCCGCCGTAGCTTGCGTCGCACAGGGCGGAGTTCGGCCCCAGGATCAGCAGTTCGTCGCCCAACTGGGCCTGCGCGGCCCACACGGTGGCGGGGCCGCCGGTGAGCCGGCCGCCCTCGGTGCGCAGGTGCAGCACGAAGTCGATGTCGAGCTCCGGCTCGTCGCCGCGGTTGTCGCGGTGCCCGGCCGGGCGCAGTGCGCGCGCCGTGTAGGTGCGCATGGAGCCGCGCTCCCCCTCCGGCAACGCCAGCCAGCGCCGGTACCAGCCGGAGGCCTCGTCCTCGGCCAGCAGTGCGCCGGGGCGCAGCGAGGAGAACTCGTCGGGCAGCTCGGCGCCCGTGGCGTTTTCCAGCGCCGACGCCCCGTGGGTGGGGGCCGGCGGGATCATCAGCTTGATGCGCAGGTCCAGCGGGGCGTCCCCGGCGCCGAAGTGCGCCAGGTCGGCGCCGGCAAAGGTGACGCGCTTGAAGTTCGCCCCGACGCTGGCGACGTCGACCACGCGGGTGGCGAAGGCCAGCATCTCGCTGATCTCCTCGGCGCGGCGCAGCGGCGAAGCCTCGGCAACCGGCGCCTGGGCGGCTGCGCCCACAGGTTGTTCCCCGGTCGATGCGGCGGGGGCTTCCGGTTCTTCCACGGCCGTCGCCGCTGCCGGAACCGGGGCGCCGATGCCCGACTCGGGCTCGACGGCAGGTGGCTGGGTGCGGTAGATGCCGCGGGCCGCCAGCACGGACTCGGCGCGCAGCACGCGGTGCCGGCCGATCGGCAGCACCAGCGGGGTGCCGGCGACCGGGTCGGGAATGACCCGGCACGGCATGCCGAAGACGTTCTTGACCAGGTCCTCGGTGACCACCGCGGCCGGGTGCCCGGCGGCGACGATCTTGCCGTGCTTCAGCGCCACCAGGTGGTCGGCGTAGCGGGCGGCGAGGTTCAGGTCGTGCAGCACGATCACCACGGTGGTGCCGCGGGTGCGGTTCAGCTCGGAGATGACGTCGAGCACCTCCAGCTGGTGGGCCACGTCCAGGTAGGTGGTCGGCTCGTCGAGCAGCAGCAGCTCGGTTTCCTGCGCCAGCGCCATGGCGATCCAGACGCGCTGGCGCTGGCCACCGGAGAGCTCGTCGATCGGGCGTTCGGCCAGGTCGGTGGTGCCGGTGAGGGTCATGGCGCGCTCCACCGCGGCCTCGTCCTCCGCGTTCCAGCGCTTGAACCAGCCTTGGTGCGGGTAGCGGCCGCGGCCCACCAGCTCGCGCACGGTGATGCCGTCGGGCGCGACGGGGGTCTGCGGCAGCAGGCCCAGCACCTTGGCGACCTCGCGGGCGGGGCGGGTGTGGATGTCCTGCCCGTCCAGCAGCACCTTGCCGCCGGCGGGCTTCAACAGCCGGGCCAGCCCGCGCAGCAGCGTCGACTTGCCGCAGCCGTTGGCGCCCACGATGATCGTCACCTCGCCCGCCGGCAGCTGCAGCGAAAGCTCGTCGACAATGCTCACGGCGTCGTAGGCGAGCGTGAGGTCCTGTGCTTCAAGAAGTGCCATGGGCGACCTCAGGTTCCTTCCTTGTTGGTGCGCACCAGGACCCAGATCAGGAACGGTGCTCCCAGCGCGCCGGTGACGACGCCGACTGGCAATTCTGTGTCGGGCAGGATGTTGGAGGCGATGAAGTTCGCGCACACCACCAGCAGCGCGCCCGTGAGCGCCGCCGATCCCAGGTTGCTGCGGCCCGCGCAGAGGCGGATCGCCAGCGGCCCGGCCAGGAACGCGACGAACGCCAGCGGCCCGGTCACCGCGGTGGCCACGGCGGTGAGCCCGACGCCCAGCAGGATCAGTCCCAGCCGGGCCGGGCGCACGGCCAGGCCGAGCCCCGCGGCGGAGTCGTCGCCCAGTTCCAGGATGCGCAGCTTGGCGGCGGCCGGGACCAGCAGAGGCAGAAGCACGGCCAGCGCCGCGGCCAGCAGCCCCGCGCGCTCCCAGGTGCTCGCGGAGAGCGACCCGGTGAGCCAGCGCAGCGCGTCGCCGGCGGTACGCACGTCGGTGCGGGTGAGCAGGTACTGGATCAGCGCCTGCAGCAGCGCCGCCACGGCGATCCCCGCGAGGATCAGCCGCGGGCCGGTGTGCTTGCCGGCATCGGCCATCGCGTAGATGAACAGCGCCACGGCCAGCGCTCCGGCGCAGGCGATGAGCGACAGGCCGATCCCCTGCGCGCCGAAGAGCAGCATGCCGGTGACGGCCGCTGCGCTGGCGCCGTAGCCGACGCCGATCACGTCGGGGCTGGCCAGCGGGTTGCGCAGCATGCGCTGGAAGATCGCGCCGGAGGCGCCGAACGCGGCGCCGGCCAGCACGCCGACGGCGGCCTGCGGCAGCCTGTCCTCCCACAGCATGAAGGAGACGCCCGGGACGCGTTCGCCGCCGAGCGCCGCCAGCAGGTCGGGCAGCTCGATCGGGCTGCGTCCGGCCAGCAGGTCCAGGGCGATGGCGACCACGATGCCGATCGCTGCCAGCACGTTGAACCGGGCCACGGTTCCGCGCCGAATGCGCGTCCCCGGGCGGCCGGTCCCGCGTGGATTGCCGACGCGTGCCCCGCCGGGATTCAGTCGCGGTTCCGCGGTGGCAGTTGCAACAGGTTCCCCGGCACGTGCGCGTGCCAGGTCGGATCGAACACTCACAGGGACACCTTCCGTCCGCGGCGCAGCAACCAGAGGAAGATCGGGGCGCCGATCACGGCGGTCATGACGCCGACCTGCACCTCGGCGGGCGGGGCGATGACCCGGCCCAGCACGTCGGCAGCCAGCAGCAGCACCGGGCCGGCAAGCATGGAAAGCGGCAGCAGCCAGCGGTAGTCGGAGCCGACGAGCGCGCGCACCGCGTGCGGCACGATCAGCCCGACGAACCCGATGGGCCCGGCCAGTGCGGTGGCGGCACCGCAGAGCAGCACCACGCCGGCAGCTGAGACCGCCCGCCCGCGGCCGACCCGGAAGCCGAGCCCGCGCGCGGAATCGTCACCGAGCGAAAGCGCGTTGAAGAGCCTGGCGCCGAACAGCACCAGCAGCGCACCGAGCCCCAGGAAGGGCAGCACCGAGAGCATCTCCGGAACCTCCCGGGCGCCCAGCGTGCCGACCTGCCAGAACCTGAAGCGCTCCAGCGCCTCCTGGCCGACCATCAGCACGGCGCTGGTGAGCGAGCCCATGCCCGCCGCCATCGCGGCGCCGGCAAGCGCCAGCTTCATCGGCGTGGCTCCCTCGCGGCCCAGGCTCGCGACCAGGTAGACCAGCACCGCCGCGGCAGCCGCCCCGGCGAACGCAAAGAGGATGTAGCCCTGCAGCGTGCTGACGGCGAAGAAATGGATGCCCAGCACCACGGCCAGCGCGGCCCCGGCGTTGACGCCCAGGATGCCCGGGTCGGCCAGTGGATTGCGGGCGATGCCCTGCATTCCGGCGCCCGCCAGCCCCAGCGCCGCGCCGATCAGCAGGCCGGCGACGGTGCGCGGGATGCGGGATTGGACGACCGCGTGGTCCCCGTTGCCGGCGTCGAAATTCGTCAGCGCCTCCCACACCGTGTGCGGGGCGATTCCTCGGGCGCCCACCAGCAGCGAGAGGAACACCGCAGCAAGCAGCGCCAGGAGCAGCACCAGGACCAGTCCCGCCGGATGCAGCGCCGCGCGCCGCACGGCTCGGGGATCGGCGGGAGTCGGTCCGGAGTTCACCGCGGGGGCCACCACGGGGTTCGCCGTCCCATGCGTCGCCGGGTCCCGGGGCACCCCGGCCGCGGTTCGTAGATTCTGTCTCATCCCTCTGTCCCTGTGTAGCTGTCGTGGGCTGCGCCCGGCATGCGTAGCACTGCGTCATGTTTCACGGCCGCCGACAGCGACCACTGAATTTTACTGGTTCTCCCCGGGGCTCCCCGTCCAGCGCACCCTAGACTGGGCCCATGAGCATGCAGCCCCACACGGAATTTGTCCCAGCCTTGCAACTCACTTCCCGGGCCGCGGTCCGGCTGGCACCGAACCCGGGCCCGATGTCGTTGGAGGGCACCAATTCCTACATCCTGCGCGGGGCCGGCAGCGAGCACGCTGTGGTCGTGGATCCGGGGCCCGAGCACGCGGGCCACCTGGCCGCGCTGGCCGCCGAGTCCGTGGACCTGATCCTCGTCACCCACCGGCACCACGACCACACCGAGGGCATCGACACCCTGCATCGCCTCACTGGCGCCCCGGTCCGCGCGTTCCTGCCCGAACATTGCCGCGCGGCGGAGCCGCTGCGCGACGGCGAATGGATCGAGGCCGCCGGACTGCGGATCCAGGTGCTTGCCGCCCCCGGCCACACCTCCGATTCTCTGTGCTTCTTCCTGCCCGACGACGGCACCAGCGGTTCTATGCTCACCGGCGACACCATCCTGGGCCGCGGCACCACCATCCTGGATGCACCCGACGGCACGCTGGGCGACTACCTGGCCACCCTGGACCGGCTGGCCGCTGCGCCCGACGCGTTGGTGCTCCCCGCGCACGGGCCGGTGCTGGAGTCGCTGCACAAAATCGTTGCAGGCTACCGCGCGCACCGCCTGGAGCGGCTCGGACAAATCCGTGCTGCCCTCGCGGAACTGCTCGCCTCCGGCGTCGAGCAGCCTGGCATCGTCCAGGTCGCCGATATCGTCTACGCGGATGTCGATCCGTCCGTGCGCGGGGCAGCGGAAATCTCCGTGGCGGCGCAATTGCACTACCTCGGAGATCTCGGCGAGTACTGAGCGCTCGCGGACGCTGCGCACGGGGACCATGGGCACTGATCGGCGGCGATCCCTGCCGGCCGGAGTTTCCGGACCGACGGGGAGCGCCGCGTCTCGGCTACTTTCCCGTTGCCGCCTGGGCAGCGGCGGCCAGCTTCGGAACCACCTTGTCGATGGCCCACTGGATGGACAGCGGCGAGGTCGCGGACACGGCGAGCACGTCCATGTCGCTGTCCACGGCCACCAGGCCGCCCTTGGCAACGGCCGGGATCTGGGCGAAGAGCTTGTTTTCGGTGATCTTCGTGGTGCTCGATCCGGCCGGGATCCAGGTGAAGAAGATGTCGGAATCCAGCTCGTTGGCGCGCTCGGCCGACCACGGCAGGTAGAACTCGCCGGCCTTGACGTTCTCGTCGACGATCTTCGCCTGCGTCATGCCCAGTGCGCTGAGGAAGCGCGGGCGGTTGTCGCCCGAGGCGTAGAGGTTGATGCCGCCGTCGGCCGGCTCCAGGTTGCCGGCGATGAACGTGGTGTCCTTGAAGACCGGGTTAGCTTCACCGGCGGCGGTGAGCTTGCCCTCGAGGTCGGTGATCAGGCTCTTGGCCTCGGCGTCCTTGCCCAGCGCCTTGCCCACCGCCGAGGTCACGTCCTGCCAGCGGCTGGTGTAATTCGGGGCCACCGGGCCAATGACGGGTGCAATCTTGGAGAGTTTCTCGTACTCGTCCTTCGTTAGACCCGAGTATCCGGCGACGATCAAATCCGGCTGGACTTCGGCGATGGCGGTGAAGTTCACGCCGTCAGCCTCGGAGTACTGCACCGGCGCCTTCTCGCTGCCGATCGGTGCACCCAGTTCCTCGAGCTTGGAGTCCTTCCAGTCGGTGGAGTTCTTCGCGTTGTTGCCCCAGACATCGGATGCCATGCCCACCGGCACGACGCCCAACGCCAGCACTGCGTCGGCGTTCACCCAGGAAACCGTCGCAATGCGCTCCGGCTTCTTGGGGATCTCGGTGGTGCCGTAGATGTGCTCGACGGTGACGGGGAAGGCGGACTCTGCTGCGGCAGGCGAGGTGCTCGCGGTCTCGGGAGCTGCGCTGCCGCATGCGGTCAAGCTCAGGGCAATGGCGGCAGCGGCTGCGGCGAAGAGGCCGGTGCGTCGGGAGAACTCCATGAATAGATCCTTCGGTGACTCAACAAGGGTGCCTGCGCAAGCTGGGGGAACTGCTCGTTTCGCAAGCAAGTGACGAGTAAGGCTAACCTCACAAAAAGTAATTACACAACACAAACCGCACCTAATCAGCACGCGTCGACGGCGCACATTCGCCTGCAGGCCCCAAGATTCCGCCCCCCGATGAGCAAAAAGCGATTTGGGTCACATTGCGAAACAAGTCCCCAGCAGCCTCTGCACCGCGTCGCCCGGACAGCCCGGCCCCGGGCTGGTCGCCCCATCCGAATGTCCGACACAACCCCGCACCCTGCCCTACCCGCCATCGAGACCACCGCAACATGGGCAGGATGCGCGCCCGCCACCCCGTTGTCGTACCGCAACCATTCCGGCACAAAATCAGGACACCGGGCACCACGCCACCGCCACGCAAATACAAGTGTCCACACCCGGCCCTTCTTGAGCTTGGCAACCACGGGTCACCTATACCTTGGCGCGGACAGGGCCAGCGAGTGGCACCGTCTTGCCAGTCGAACGGATCGTGTCCGATGTCACATCGGAGCGCCCTTTGGCCCCAAAACCGCGAGGTGACGGGCCTTATTAGGTAAACCTATGTCCAGGCAACCCGGAATGGCCGGGCGATGGTTTGCGAATAGGTGCACCTTATCTATAGCGTTTCACCTAAGTTCATTTACGCAACGAGGTTGTTCGCTAATTGCCCTGCGCCTCCTGCTTCAGCACCATCAATGGAGAAAAGACAGTGAAGATTTCCTTCCGGACCGCCCTCGGCACCGTAGCCGCCGGTGTATCCCTGCTCGCCCTGACCGCTTGCGGTGGCTCCACCGAGTCCGGTGCAAATGCAGCAGACGCAAAAACCATCGAAATCACGCACGCACAGGGCACCACCAAGGTTCCGGTGAACCCGGAGACCGTCTACACCTTCGACCTGGGCGTGCTGGATTCGATGAACGCGCTGGGCCTCGAAGCCGATGGCGTTCCGGAAACCACCTACCCGGAGTCTCTGGGCAAGTACAACGATGCGAAGGTCACCAAGATCGGCTCCATGAAGGAACCTGACTTCGAGGCCATCTCCAACGGCAACCCCGACCTGATCATCATCACCGGCCGCACCTCGGGTTCCTACGCGGAACTCTCCAAGATCGCGCCGACCGTGGACCTCTCCGTGGATGCCACCAAGCCGCTTGAGTCCTTCAAGGAGCAGTCCGGCAAGATCGGCCAGATCTTCGACGTCGAAACCAAGGTCGACGAGCAGCTCGCCGCCCTCGACACGAAGATCGCCGACACCAAGGCCAAGAGCGCCAACGCTGGCAAGGGCCTGATCATCATGACCTCCGGCGGCGAACTGACCGCCTACGGCGCGGGATCGCGCTTCGGCCTGATCCACGACGTGCTCGGCGTTGCCACCGTCGCCGACATCAAGTCCGAGGGCGCGCACGGCGAATCGATCTCCTTCGAATTCCTGAAGACCAACAACCCGGACACCCTGTACGTGGTCGACCGCGATTCGGCCATGGGCACCGCGGGCGAGGCTTCCAAGGCCGTGCTGGACAACGAGCTGGTCAAGTCCACCAACGCGGCGAAGAACCAGAAGATCGTCAATCTGGATCCGACCGCCTGGTACATGGTCGGCTACGGCCTGAACAACACCAACAAGATGATCGACGAGGTCGCGGCGGGCCTGTAAGCGCGCCGCCAAGACCAGTCAGGCCTCGCCACACATCATGAGTGCACCAGCGCTACCCGAGACGGTCGCCGCGGATAAAAATCCCGCGGCGGCCGTTCGGCGTACCCGAAAGATTTCCGAAACCACCTGGCTGGCCGTTGGCACGATCGGCGTGCTGGCCCTCGCGTTTGTGAGCCTGTTCGTCGGCGTCTCCGAGGTGACACTGCCGCAACTGCTCTCCGGCGACGCCGGGGCCTGGGAGCTGCTGTGGATCTCCCGGCTGCCGCGCACCCTGGCCGTCCTGCTGGCCGGCACCGCCGTGGCGGTCGCCGGGTTGATCATGCAGCTGATGGTGCGCAACAGGTTCGTCGAGCCGTCGACCGTGGGCACCGTCGAGTCGGCGACGCTGGGCATCTTGGTGGTCACCGTCGCGCTGCCGGCCGCGCCGCTGATCCTGAAAATGGGCGTGGCCTCGGTGTTCGCGCTCGGCGGCACCGCGCTCTTCCTGGCGGTGCTGAGCAGGCTGCCGGTGCGCAACACGCTGCTGGTGCCCATCGTCGGCATCATGCTCGGCGGGGTGATCGGCTCGGTGACGACGTTCTTCGCCTACAGGTACGACCTGCTCCAGACGCTGGGCAACTGGATGATCGGCGATTTCTCCGGGGTGCTGCGCGGGCGATACGAGCTGCTGTGGATCGTCGCGGTGCTCACGGTCATCGGCTACGTCGCGGCGGACAGGTTCACCGTGGCCGGGCTCGGCGCGGACTTCACCACGAACCTGGGCATGAACCACAAGGCGATCATGCGCCTGGGCCTGGTGCTGGTTTCGCTGATCTCCGCGGTGGTGGTCACCACCGTGGGCGCCGTGCCGTTCCTGGGGCTGATCGTGCCGAACATCGTCTCGCTGCTCTTCGGCGACAACCTGCGCCGCGCGGTGCCGTGGACCGCGCTCTTCGGCGCGGGGTTCGTGCTGGTCTGCGACGTGATCGGCCGAACCATCCGCTACCCCTACGAGGTGCCGGTGGGCATGGTCATGAGCGTGCTCGGTGCCATCGTCTTCCTGGCGCTGCTGCTGCGAACCAGGAAGTCCCATGCCTAAGACCCTGGCCGGATCCATCCCCGTTTCCCCCGGCGGAGCCCCCGACCCCGGGCGGCGCTTCCCCCCGGGGTCGTTCTCCTGGCGGTCGTTCTCCTTCAAGCGCATGTCCCCCGCCGTGCTGATCACGCTGCTGGGCGTGCTGGCGGTGCTGGCCATCGCGTTGTTCATGACGATCGACCTGCGCGGGAACCTCTCCTATGCGCTGACCCGGCGCGGCATCCGCGTCGGCGCGATGCTGGTGGTCGCGGTGGCCGTCGGCCTGTCCACCCTGATGTTCCAGACCGTGACGTCCAACCGCATCCTGACCCCGTCGATCATGGGGTTCGACGCGCTGTACATCCTGATCCAGACGGCGCTGGTGTTCGCGCTGGGCTCCAGCACGCTGCTCACCGCCTCCCCGTCGCTGAAGTTCGCGGTGGAGGTGGGGCTGATGGTGGTGTTCTCCGGGTTGCTCTACCGCTGGCTGTTCACCGGCGGCAACGGGTCGCTTCACCTGATGCTGCTGGTCGGCATCGTGATCGGCACGCTCTTCCGCGGGTTCTCCTCGCTGCTGCAGCGGCTCATGGAACCCAGCGAATACATCGTGCTGCAGGACCTGTTCTTCGCGTCCTTCAACCAGGTGGACCCGGTGCTGCTGGGCATCTCCGCGGTGGTGGTCCTGGCGATCCTGATGGTGGTGTGGCGGCTGCGCAAGAGCTTCGACGTGCTGGCGCTGGGCCGCGAAACCGCCATCAACCTGGGCGTTGACCACCGGCGCATCGTCACCCTGGTGCTGGTGCTCTGCTCGGTCCTGGTGGCCGTGTCCACCGCGCTGGTGGGGCCGGTGACGTTCTTCGGGCTGCTGGTCGTCTCGCTCGCCTACCAAATGGTGCGCAGGTTCTCCCACGCCGCGCTCATCCCCGTCGTCTGCCTGCTCGGGGTGATCACGCTGGTCGGTGGCCAGCTGGTGCTGGAGCGGGTCTTCGGATTCGCCACGGCGCTGAGCGTGATCATCGAGTTCGCCGGCGGCCTGCTGTTCCTCTACCTGCTCCTGAAGGGTTCCCTGAAGTGATCCGCATCGAAAACCTCGTCAAGTCCTACTCCGGGACGCGGGTCGTCGACTCCGTCAGCACCGTAATCCCCGCCGGCGGCGTCACCTCCATCATCGGACCCAACGGGGCCGGCAAGTCCACGCTGCTCTCGCTGGTCTCCCGCCTGTCCCCCATGGATTCGGGCAGCGTGTCGATCGGCGGGCTGGACATTGCCCGCACGCCGAGCAAGGACCTGGCCCGCTCGATGGCGATCCTGCGGCAGGAAAACCACATCACCATGCGGCTGCGCGTGCGCGACCTGGTGGGCTTCGGCCGCTTCCCGCACTCCGGCGGGCACCCCACGGCCGCGGACCGCGTGCACATCGAGACCGCCATGGAGCAGCTGGACCTGACCGCGCTTGCGGACAGGTTCCTGGACGAGCTTTCCGGCGGGCAGCGCCAGCGCGCCTACATCGCCATGGTGCTGGCGCAGGACACCGACTATCTGCTGCTCGACGAGCCGCTGAACAACCTGGACATGAAGCACTCGGTGGAAATGATGCGCATGATCCGCCGTCTGGCCGACGAGCTGGGCAAGACCGTGGTGATCGTCATCCACGACATCAACTTCGCCTCCTGCTACTCGGACACCATTCTGGCGATGCGCGACGGTTCGCTGGTGCACCAGGGAACGCCCGCCCAGATCATGCAGGGCGACGTGCTGCGCGACGTGTACGACATCGACATCCGGATCGAGGAGATCGACGGGAACCGGATCGGCGTGTACTTCGCGTAGGGTTTTCCCGGCGCCCGCCCGGTTGGGTGTGATTTGCCCGATTTTTGTGAGGAAATGCGGGGAAGTTGCTTCGCGAGTCCGAGCTGGAAGTCTATTGTTCGGTTGGCCGCTGAACGGGAGTGTTTGTTGGCCTTGGGGTTGATATGGTCGCTCCCGTTTTTGGAGTTGCGGTGGCAGTCGGGAGCAACAGCATGGGCCGACGCTCCGGGGCTGCGGGCCATGGATCGCCCCGGCACGGATCCGCATCGATTATGCTCCGGATAACAGCCGACCGACAGCGGATCAAGGGGGAAACTCGTGGCAGAGACGGTATGGATTTTGCGCCACCGCAGGGTCAGCAAGTTGCCCAATGTCCGCAGGGACAGGGAAAGCATCATCATGATCGGGTTCTTCGCCTCCGAACAGGCAGCGCGCGATGCCATCGCACGCCATCGCGATGGCGAAGGCTTCATCGACTATCCCGACGGATGGGATATCCGCGAACTGCCGATGGATGTCCTGCTTGATGAACCCGTGGCGTACTAAATGGATGAGCATGAACACGGCCCCCTTTGGCTGGTCTACCGGTGGCAGAACGAACGCAATGAGCGTGCCGGACATGTCGAGCGACTCCACGGGGTGTTCACCACCAGGGACGCAGCCGAAAAGGCACTGCTGCGGCTGCGGAAAATCGACGGGAAAAGCCCCGGAATAGTACGGGTCGAAGAAGAATACATGGGCGCTTCCGACGGATACCTGCGAGGTTTCTTCGAATACGATCCGGCGGAGTACCGCAGGACGGGAAAACGATCCCCGCGCCCGAACAGGCACAAGGGCTTCACCGCGAAAAACCCGGAGCCGTATCGTCCATGACATGGTGCGGGCCCGGTCGATTTCGCCAGGTTGATTCCTCCCGGTCTGTGGAGTCCCGCACGGGCATCGAGGTGCTTGAAGCGCTGTGCATGCGGCCCCACTGGAGTGAGTGAATTTGCATGGCCAGGTTTGCGGTTTTTCGTTGGGCAAAATCTGATTCCTGCCCGAAAACCCGCACTTCACCAAGGGTCGAGGGTAAGTTTGACCACATCCCGGGCGTAGCGACGATGCTCATAACTATTCATTGACCTGCATATTGCGGGGGTTTTCGTGGATCCGGGACGCTGTGGGCCCAAATCCGCCGGCGTCGAGGGGTGCGAAGATTCTCTGCATGACCACGCGAAACATTGCACCGGCCACGACCAGGCCCACGCTGCGCCAACAACTTGGCGCGCGCAAACCGATCGAGGCGTTCATCGCCGAGGCCGGGAACGGAACCGGCGACGGGCCCAAGCTGCGCCGCACCCTCGGGCTGCTGCACCTGACCATGATCAGCGTCGGCGCCACCCTGGGCACCGGCATCTTCGTGGTGCTCTCCTCCTCGGTGCCGATGGCGGGCCCCGCGGTGTGGATCTCCTTTGCGATCGCCGGGCTGGCGGCGCTGTTCGCGGCGCTGTCCTACGCCGAGATGGCCGGCGCAGTGCCGGTGTCCGGATCGAGCTACACCTACACGTACGCGACCATGGGCGAGGGACTGGCCTGGATCTGCGGCTGGTGCCTGGTGCTCGAGTACGCGGTGTCGGTCGCGGCGATCGCCGTGGGCGCCGGCGAGTACCTCAACGAGATGGCCCGCACGGTGGGCCTCGACCTGCCCGCCGCGCTGACCAATCCCCCGGGCACCGACGGCGGCGTGTTCAACATCCCGGCGCTGGCGATCGTCCTGTTCGCCACGGTGCTGCTGGTGCGCGGAACCCGCGAATCGGCGGTGGTCAACACGGTGCTGGTGTTCATCAAGATCGCCGTGCTGCTCTTCTTCATCGTGATCGCCTTCAGCGCCTTCAGCTCCGGGAACTTCGACCCGCTGCTGCCCATGGGAACCGCCGGCGTCTCGGCAGCGGCGGCGCGCCTCTTCTTCTCCTACATCGGGTTCGACGCCGCCTCCACGGCCGGCGAGGAGGCCAGGAACCCGCAGCGCGACCTGCCGCGGGCGATCGTGCTCTCGATGGTGATCATCACCGCGCTGTACATCCTGGTGGCGGTTTCCGCGATCGGCGCGCGCCAGTGGAACTGGTTCGAGGGCAAGGAAGCCGCGCTGGCCCAGCTGCTGGAGGAGGTCACCGGCCAGGGCTGGGTGGCGCTGCTCTTCGCCGCCGGCGCGGTGCTGTCCATCGTCTCCATCGTCATCACCGTGCTCTACGGGCAGACCCGCATCCTGGTGGCGATGAGCCGCGACGGCATGGTGCCCGCGGTCTTCGGGCGGATTTCCAAGCGCAACGGCGCACCGGTGGCCGGCACCTGGATCACCGGCGGGTCCGTGGCGCTGGTGGCGGGCCTGGTGCCGCTGGGCCAGCTGGCCGACGCCACGAGCATCGGCACGCTCTTTGCGTTCTCGCTGGTGTCCCTGGCCGTGATCTTCCTGCGCCGCACGCAGCCGGATCTGCCGCGCACCTTCAAGGTGCCGTTCTACCCGCTGACCCCGATCCTGGCGATCGCGTTCTGCGGCTACCTGATGCTGAACCTCGGCGTGACCACCTGGGTGGTCTTCGGGATCTGGATGGTCGTCGGCGCGGCCATCTACCTGGGCTACGGCCGCCGCAAGTCCAAGCTTGCCGCCACGTGGGGCGCGCCGCTTTCCTGATTCCCGCGCGCTTGAAGGCAGCTGCCCCGGGCACCGATCGGTCGGTGCCCGGGGCAGCGCCGTATCCGGGGTTCCGGCCGGAACTAGCCTGTGCGGCCGACTTTCAGCGTGTTGCCGGTGGAGGTCAGCGCCACCGCGCCGCGCACGGCCAGGGTGCCCGCCACCAGGGTGCCCAGGATGACGGCCACCGAGAGCGGGGCCATGATCATCGCCATGCCGGCCAGCGGCAGCACCAGCACGCCGCTGACCGCGATCGCGCCGATCCCGACGCCGATGACCGGTGCCATCACGGACCCCTCGCGGGCCCTTTCCACGGTCGATCGTTCGACGCCGAGCAGGTGAAGCCCCGCGTAGAGGTCGGCCCGGTCGAGGGTGGCGGCGGCCTGGGTGATCGCGGTGGAGCAGGCGACGGACAGGAAGGACACGGCGATGGTGATCAGCACGCCGGTCATCACGTCGGCCCCGATCAGGGCGTCGGGGCTGCCGGGGTCGGATTCCCCTCCGGCGGACTGCATGAGCGCCGCCCCGCTGCCGCCGACCACCGCGACGAAGCAGGTCATCGCGACGCCGGAGACCTGCCGCCAGGCCTGGGCGGGGTTCTCCAGGATCATGCGGGCGGCGAGCAACTGCTCCGGCCTTTCCGCTCGCTTGAGCTTGGACTTGCCGATCAGCCCCACCGCCCACGGGCCGACCAGGTTCAGCGCGCCGAGCCCGAGGGCGAAGCCGCCCAGCAGCACCGCGAGCATGATCGCGAGTGACTGGAACGCCGCCATCATCGAAAACGCCTGGTAGACCGCCAGGATCAGCACGGCAACAACCAGCGCGCGGATCCAGCGCGGCGCCGGCGCCTGGGTGCGGTTGCGCACGCCCAGCGGGGAAACGATGATCCGGCGCAGCCCGAAGCCCGTGGAGGCCGCCGCGATGACCACCACGCCGGCGATCACCAGGGCGACCGTCCCGGGGGCCAGCCACATGGCGGCGCCGATGGCCGACCCCTGGAAACGGACCAGCCCGACGACCGGTGCCAGCCCCGCGTAGAGCACGGTGCCGGCCAGCGCCCCGGCAAGGGCGACGGCGGCTGATTCGACCACCGTGATGCCCACGACCAGCCCCGGGGTTCCGCCGAGCAGGCGCACCGTGGACAACCGGCGGTCCTGGCTGCGGGCCGAGAGCCGCGCGGCCGCGGCGCCCAGCACGGCCAGCGGCACCACCAGCAGGACCACGGCCAGCCCGGCGAGCATCAGGTACATGCCGGTCGCCTCGTTCTGCACGCGGTTGAAGGACAGCGCGCCGGCGGTCACCGTGAGCACCAGCGCGGAGACCAGGGCGTAGGCGCCGGCGGTGAGCAGCATCGGGGCGCGGCGTTCGCGGCTCGGCTTGCCCAGAAGCCAGGCCAGGGACAGGACGCGCATCAGTTCACCTGGCCCGGGGTCTGGGCCCTTGCAGCAGCCGGGGCAGTGTGCTCGGCGATGATGCGGCCGTCGCGCAGGCGGATGATCCGGTCGCAGCGCGCGGCGACGTCGGCATCGTGGGTCACCATGACCAGCGTGTTGCCGCGCCCCGTGGTGGATTCCATGAGCACCGCCAGCACCTCGGCGCCGGTGGCCGAGTCCAGCGCGCCGGTGGGCTCGTCGGCGAAGGTCACCCGCGCGCCGGTGACCTGGGCGCGGGCGATCGCCACCCGCTGCGCCTGGCCACCGGAGAGCTGGCCGATGCGCCGTTCCTCCAGGCCGGCCAGGCCCAGCGCAGCCAGCCATTGGGCGGCACGCGGCAGGGCCGCGGCCCGGGGCACGCCGTTGATCATCAGCGCCATCGCAACGTTTTCCACCGCGGTGAGCTCCGGGATCAGCAGCCCGGACTGGAAGACGAAGCCAAAGGACTCGCGGCGCAGCCTGGAGCGCTCGCCCTCGCCCAGCACGGTGATGTCGCGCGCCGCGGCGCCGGTTCCCGCCAGCAGCACGGAGCCGGAGTCGGGCCGCTCGATGCCGGCCAGGGTGTGCAGCAGCGTGGACTTGCCGGAGCCCGACGGACCCATGATGGCCACCGATTCACCGGCCCGGATGTCCAGGTCCACGCCGTCCAGTGCCATGGTCGATCCGTAGGCGCGGCGCAGGGCACGGGCGGAAAGCACGGGATGCGGGGACGGGGTGGCCGCCGGGCTGGGCGGGGTGTCTGGTGCGAGGTTTGCGTCGATCATGCCACCAGCATTTCAAGTTCAGCGCCGCCGGGCATCGGAGCAGATGATGACTTGCGGGAACGCCTCCTCCTACCCAGGGTGGAGACGCGCGCCGGCGGTCGGGAATCGAATCCGGTGACCGGCGGTTGAACACGGGTGATGGAACTCGTGCTCTATACCTCCGCCTTTTGCGCACCGTGCGTGCGCGCCCGCTCCGTTCTCAAGGACGCCGGCGCGCTGCTGCCCCGCGCCCGCATCCGGGAGGTCGACGTGCTCTCGAACCTTCTCGAATCCGAGGCCCGGCGCATCGAATCCACACCCACGCTGGTGGTGCGCAGGAACGGGACCGAGGTTTTCAGGGCCGCCGGGGTGCCCAGCGTGCAGCAGGTGCTGGCCGCGGCCGCCCTGGCGCTGGACTGACCGCCGGTCGTTTCCGCCGGGGTGCCGGTTCCGGCGCCGTTCAGCGCAGCCCCCCGGCCTGCAGGTTCCTGAGGAAGCCCAGCGAATCCGCGGCCAGCGCGTCCTGGGTGCTGGCCAGCGGGCGCCAGATGGAGGCCGCCGTGGCGAGGGAGTCGTTGGTGCCCGCGAAGCTCTTGAGACACAGCGGCCCGGTGTACTCGGCCAGGTCCAGCGCGTGCAGGAAGCCGTGCCAGTCGAAGTGGTCGGCGCCGACGGTGCCGCGGTCGTTGCCGCTGACCTGCACGTGGGCGATGTGCCCGACGGCCCTGGCCACCGCGGCCGCGATGTCCCGCTCCTCGATGTTCAGGTGGAAGGTGTCAAGCGCCAGTCCCAGCCCGGGGCCGAGCATCGGCTCGAGGGCGTCGAAGGCCTGGTCGACGGTGTTGACCAGGGACGTTTCGTAGCGGTTCAGCGGTTCGACGGCCAAGGTGATGCCGAGCGCCACGGCATGATCCACCAGCGGGGCCAGGCTGGAGCGCAGCTGCAGGTAGGCGGCCTCGCGCTCGGGCTCCCCCATGGACCGGGTGCGGCCGGTCGCGACATGGAACGGGCCGGCGACGGTTGCCGCGCCGAGGGCCGCCGCCGCATCGATGACCCCGCGCAGGTAGTCCTGCGTGGCGGAGATTTCCCGCGGCGAGGCGTCGACAAGGTTGCGGCCCGGCGGCATCGTCCCGATGACGACGGGGGTCAACGTGTGGTGGGCGAGGATCTCGCGGGCCGCTGCGGGGTCCCAGTCGCCGAGGTGCTCCAGCGGGAGTTCGATGGCGTCGAACCCCAGGGACGCAACGTGCGCGGCGAGCTCCCTCAGCGAGGCGTCGGTCAGCGGCGAGGTCCACACCCAGGTGTTGACGCCGAGTATGCGTTCCATGGCGGGTGGCTCCCTTGCGGTGGTTCGGATTGCCGGGATGGTCGCGGGGCCCGGCCGGGACTCCTCCGGGGTTGCGGACCGCAGCCTTTCGGCGCGAAACCGCAATCCCGCCCCTGGTTTCAGGCTACGCTCGGGCGCTGCTTCCGGCTAGGTTTCCGGCCGGGGATCCGGTTGGGGTGCGCTCAGCCGTCCCGCTTCGACGTGCGGAAACACCCCGGGCCGGGGTCCCGGTTAGTCGATCGGGCAAATGTTGGGAAGAATGGGGCGGGTGACTTCCCTGCCGATTGATGCCCCCGCCGCGCCGTGCCTGGACCGGATCGTTGCGGATTCCTCCGACCGGATCGCCTGGCTGCGGGCCCGTTCGCAGGGCATCACGGCCACCGATGCGGCGAAGCTCTCGACCCCGCGCAGCATCCAGTCCGCCGCCTGGGACAAGCTGAACGGATCGAACTTCGGCGGGAACCCGTACACCGAGCACGGGCGGACCCGCGAGCCGGTGATCGCCGCGTGGGTGCAGGAAAACTTCGGCATCGCCCCCTCCAGCCAGCTCTTCCACGCGGCGGAGAACCGCATCCACCTGGCCACCCCCGACGGGCTGGGCATCAGGGAGACGGGCACGGTGGAGCTGTCGGAGATCAAGACCACCAACAAGCCATTCAAGTCGATCCCGCGGCACTACCTGCGCCAGATGTTTTGGCAGCAGTACGTGCTGGGCGCCGAGCGCACGCTCTTCGTCTGGGAGCCGCATGTCGACTTCGTGCCGACGCACGACGAGCCGCTGACCCGCTGGGTCGACCGCGACGATGCGGAGATCGGCGACCTGATCGGCAAGGTCGACCAGATGGTTGAAATCCTGCGCCGACAGACCGCGGCGGCCCGCCGCCGCGAGGACTACGGGCCGGCCGCGCTGCGCCTGTAGCCCGGACGGGGTGCCTGGGTCTTCCAAAAACCGGGTCTTTCAAAACCGGGCTATTGCGCCCGGAATCACGCGGTTTCCCGGGCCGTGCGCGAGGCGTCTCAGGCCGGCGGCGCGCTGTTGGCCATCGGCTTGGGCAGCACGTCCGGGTAGTCCTTGTGCAGCTCGGCGATCAGGTGCTCGCGCACGTAGTTCTTCAGGTCGTACAGGTCCCCGGGGTTGCGCGCGCTGACGGCGATCGTGACCTTCAGGATGCCGCCGATCGCGTCGGTGACGTTCAGGGTGCCGACCCGGCCGTCCCACAGGTCGGTCGAGGCGAGCAGCTGCTCGGTCCGGGTCCGCAGGTGCTCGATCGGCGCGTTCCAGCCGAGGTCCAGCAGCACCGACCCGGTGATCTCGGTGGTGCGGCGCGACCAGTTCTCGAACGGCGTCGTCGTGAAATAGGTCGACGGGATGATCATGCGGCGACCGTCCAGCAGCACCACCACCACGTAGGTGAGGGTGATTTCCTCGATGTTGCCGCGCTGGGTCTCCACCACGACGGTGTCGTTGACGCGGATGGCGTCGGTGAAGGCGATCTGCAGCCCGGCGAACACGTTGGCCAGCGAGGACTGCACGGCGAGCGCCGCGACCACCGAGATCAGGCCGGCCGAGGCCAGCAGGCCGGCGCCGAGCGCCCGCACCTCGGGGATCGTCAGCAGCGTGCCGGCCACGGCAAGCACCATGACCAGCACCGTGGCGACCCGGCGCAGCAGCCCGATCTGGGTTTCCATCTTGGCCAGCCGGCGCGGGTTGTCCAGGTCGGTGCGGTACTTGGCCAGCACCATGTCCTCGAGCAGCCCCAGCAGCACGGTCACCAGCCACGCGATGGAGAGCACCAGGCCCAGCAGCAGCAGGAACTGCCAGAGCCTGACCCATTCGTTGTCCCTGAACGTGACCCCGATGGCGATCTTGGTGAAGGCGAAGTTCAGCGCCCACCACAGGGGCATGCGGCCGCGGGCGGCGTCCTTGGCCAGCTCGGGCTTGCTGCGCAGCGCCCTGGCCACCACCAGGGAAACCACGGTGGCTATCACCGCTGCGGCCAGCAGGCCTATGCCGATGACGATCCAGGGGCGTATCGGTTCGGGCAGGGCGTTGGTGTTCTCCAGGACGCCGTCGACGGTGCTGTCGAGGGTGTTGTCCAGGGTTCCTGTGGCAAAAGGCAGCATATCCACAAGGTTGTCACACGCGCTTGGGCGAAACCTGAAAATCCGGCGCCCGCGTAGCGAATGTCTCCCGCAGGTTGCAGTGCCATGCGATTTCGGCATACCCCCTTGCATTGCTTCCGAGGTGCGCGCATCCTGTGCGTGCACTATCCAGTTTTACTCGCAAAGCGTGTTAGTCATGAACAAGAAATTCGGTGCCGCCGTCGTCTCCGTCCTCGTGGCGGCCGGCCTCGGCATCTCACCCGCGGCACCCATCGCCACCGCTTCGGCCGCCCCGTATTGCGGAATCACTTGGGGTTCCGCAGCAGACACCGCCGCACACTACTCGAGTGGCCACATCACCAACGTCCGCACCGGCAGGCACGCGTGCTACGACCGCCTGGTGATCGACCTCAAGGGCAAGGCCAGGGGTTACGACGTCCGTTATGTCGCCGCCGTCTACACCGAGGGACAGGGAAAGCGGGTTCCGCTCGCCGGGGCAGCCGACCTGCAGATCGTGGTGCGGGCGCCTGCCTACACCGACTCCTTCGAACCCACCTACAACCCGTCCAACTGGGCCCGCGCCAAGAACGTCTCCGGCTACACGACGTTCAGGCAGGTGGCGTTCCTGGGCAGCTTCGAGGGCCAGACGTCCTTCGGCCTGGGCGTTCGGGCCCGGCTGCCGTTCCGCACCTTCGTGCTCACCGGGGCGGGCAACACCAGCATGCTGGTGATCGACGTGGCCCACCACTGGTAGCGGCCGCCGGACCGCTGTGCGATGCTTCACCACCGGCGGGAGCCGTGCGGCGGGGCATCGCCGTGCCAGCGGTGGTCATCGTCGGATTGATCGCGGCCGCCGGCCGGCCCGCGCGCTGCGCATTGCATGACAAAGCGGCGTCATCCTGCACGGCACGGCGCCCGATGTGCCACGATTCTCTTATGAGTATCGCCCGCCCGTACAAACAAGTCGACGTCTTCTCCTCCGCTCCCTACATGGGCAACGGACTGGCAATCGTCCTGAACGGCGAAGGCCTCAGCGACGAGCAGATGCTGAACTTCGCCAACTGGACCAACCTGGCCGAAACCGCGTTCCTGCTCCCCGCCACCGAGCCGACCGCCGACTACCGGGTGCGGATCTTCACCACCACCACCGAGCTGCCCTTCGCCGGCCACCCGACCCTGGGCGCCGCCCACGCATGGCTCGAGTCCGGCGGGGTTCCCAAGGATCCCGCGGCCGTCGTCCAGCAATGCGGGGCCGGGCTCATCGAGGTCCGCCGGGTGCCGGGCGAGGAACCGACGGACCCCGAGCGGCTGGCGTTCAAGGCGCCGCCCCTGGTGCGCTCCGGCGAGCTCGAGGACGACGTGCTCGAATGGGCGCTGACCGGGCTGGGGCTGCGGCGCGAGGACGTGCTGGCCCACCAGTGGCTGGTCAACGGGCCCAACTTTGCCGGGCTGCTGCTGCGCGACGCCGACCTGGTGCTGGGGCTCGAGCCTGACTACCAGACCCTGAACGGCCTCGAGGTGGGCGTCATCGGCCCGTACACGACCGCCGGCATCCCCACCGCTTCCTACGACCCGCAGGCCGGGGCCGATCGCCCGGCCGGTGCCCGCGAGGAATTGCGCCCGCTCTCCGAGGCCGACGAACGCCGCTCGAACCAGCGATTCCGCAATGTGGTGACGGGCCCCCCGGCCGACTACGAGGTCCGTGCCTTCATCCCCGGCGAGGGCCTGCCCGAGGATCCGGCCACCGGGTCGCTGAACGCCGGGTTCGGCATCTGGCTGACGGGTTCCGGGCTGGCCCCGGAGAACTACACGGTGCGCCAGGGCACCCGGTTGGGCCGCTCGGCGATCCTGCATGTGGACCGCACCGCCGAGGGCGTCTGGATTTCCGGGAGCTCGGTGACCTGCATCGACGGCATCGTCCATCTTCCCTAGTCGCACGGCTATCCCGACGGCCTGAACGGGGCGCCGGGCATTGGTGTGAGCTGCGGCTCATGTCCCTGTCGCGGTGCGGGCCGGAGGCGTAGGCTCGTCCAGTGAACGAGAACAAGACCGAAGCAGAAACGGCACAAGCCGCCCAAGACAAGGTGGCGTGGGGTGCCCTGTGGGCCCTGGTCATCGGGTTCTTCATGATCCTGGTGGACTCCACCATTGTCTCCACCGCCATGCCGGCAATCATGAACGGCCTGGACACCGACATCAACGGGGTGATCTGGGTCAACAGCGCCTACCTGCTGGCGTTTGCGGTGCCGCTGCTGATCACCGGGCGCCTGGGCGATCGCTTTGGCCCGCGCACCATCTTCCTGGTCGGGCTCGTGGTCTTCACGCTCTCCTCGCTGTGGTGCGGGCTCTCCCCCAACGTCGAAACACTCATCACCGCCCGCGTGGTGCAGGGCCTGGGCGCATCGCTGATGAGCCCGCAGACGATGACGTTCATTACCCGCATGTTCCCCTACGCCCGCCGCGGCGCGGCCATGGGCCTCTGGGGCGCGGTCGCCGGCATCGCGACGCTGGTCGGCCCGATCCTCGGCGGCCTTTTCGTCGACACCCTGGGCTGGGAATGGATCTTCTTCGTCAACGTGCCGGTGGGCATCTTCGCCATCTGGCGCGTGCTGCTGAAGGTCCCCGAGCTGGAGCGCCACTCGCACTCCTTCGACTGGCTGGGCGTCGGGCTCAGCGCGGCCGCCATGTTCCTGCTGGTCTTCGGCATCCAGGAGGGCAACGGGCACAACTGGGGCCCGTTCCTGGGACCGATCGGCTCCTGGCACCTGATCATCGCCGGCGTCGTCCTGCTGGGGCTCTTCGTGCTCTGGCAGGCCAAGACGAAGGCCGAGCCGCTGGTGCCGCTGGGCCTGTTCAAGGACCGCAACTTCTCGCTGGCCAACGTGGCGATCGCGTTCATGGGGCTGGCGATCACCGCCATGAGCTTCCCGATGATCCTCTACCTGCAGTCCGTGCGCGGGCTGACCCCGACGCTCTCGGCGCTGATGCTCGCGCCCATGGCCGTGGTGGCAGGCGTACTGGCACCCATCATCGGCAAGCGCGTCAGCCACGTGGAGGCCAAGTACTTCGCCGTCCCCGGTTTCTTCCTCTTCGGCGCGTCGATCACCGCGTACGGCCTGATCCTGCGCGAGGACACCCCGTTCTGGGTACTGCTGGTCCCGCCGGTGTTCATGGGCCTTGGTTCGGCCATGATCTGGCCGTCGGTCTCGCTGACCGCCACCCGCGACCTTGGGCAGGCCGACGCGGGCGCCGGATCCGGCATCTACAACACCACCCGCCAGGTCGGTGCGGTGCTCGGCTCCGCGCTGATCGCCCTGATGATGGAATCGCGCATCTCCGCCGAGTCGCAGAAGGCGGTGGCAGCCATCGCCAAGACGGGCTCCGACGGCGCTTCGTCGATCGTCCTGGGCACCGGCGGCGAGCCCGGCATGGGCGGCGTGGTCCCGGAGTTCCTGCACCAGGCGTTCTCGCTGGCCCTGGGCCAGTCGCTGTTGCTGCCGGGCCTGGTGGCGATCGCCGCATCGCTGGTGGCGCTGATGTTCCGCAAGGGCTCGGTCAAACGCTAGGAGCTTGCGGCCCGGGCTTGCCGCGGGTTCCGCTTCGGCAAAGCCGAAGGGTGCCGGACAAATTATTTGTCCGGCACCCTTCGCGCATCCAGCCAGTGATCCCGCGGCCCGAAGCCGGCGCGGATCCCGGGCGCTACTTCTTGACGGGCTTGGCGACTTCCTTGATCTTGGTCCTGGCCTTGCCGCGGCCGCACACCAGGGCGACGGCCATGCCTGCAAGCCAGAAGTCCTTGGCCATGGCCCCGCCGTTGGGCGAGGGGCGGATGCCGTCGGATTCGGTCATGCCCGGCGTCTTCAGGTAGATCGCGAGCAGCGACCCGGCGAAGGCGCCAAGCCCCAGACCGGCAAGCCGCGAGGGGATGAACGGGGTCAGCAGCAGCGCGCCCAGGGTGATCTCGCCGACGGCCACGGCCTTGCCGAACACCGCGGGATCCACCTTTTCCACCTGCGGGATCGCGTTGGCAGTCATCGACTGCAGGCCCTGCGCGGACTCCGCGGGCAGCCGCAGCTTCCCGACGCCGCTGTTGAGGATGTAGGCGCCCGAAGTCAGTCGCAGTGCCACGTTTGCAATGTTGAAGCCCATGGGGAATTCTCCTGGTCGTTGGGTGTGTGTCCGTCGCTTCTCCTCCCACCCTATGGTTTACCGGCAAGGGACGGCTAGGTTTGCCGTTCGGTCGGCGGTTCGCGGCCGGGCTATTGGCTTGCCCACATCCCGTGACATACAGCGGCAGAACATCTCCGTGGCGAACGCGTCGTGCTAGATTCGCGTGCATGATCACCTCTTCCGCCGTGCCCGACGCGGCACTGCGCCTCCTCGTTGAAAACGGCTTCGATGCGACGAGCGTTGACGCACTGGCACAGGCCGCGGGCATCTCGCGCTCCACCTTCTTCAGGCGCTTCGGGTCCAAGGAAGAGATGGTCTTCGCCGACCAGGAAATGATCATCCACCACCTGGAGACCATGCTGGCGACGTCCGCCCTGGGGCCGGTGCAAACGCTGGTCAACGCCGGGCTGGTGGTCTTCGACCAGCACACCGCGCGCCCGGAGGCCGCAAGCCTGCGCCACAGGCTCCTGCAGGACGTGCCGTCGCTGCGCGACCGCGAACTCGTCTCCACCCACCGCTACGAACGTGTCTTCCGCAACCACCTGCGCGACCGCGGCCTCTACGACCTGCCGCACGGCCGCGCACTGTGCATCGCCTTCGCCTCCGGCGTCGTCTCGGTGCACAACGACCACCTGCGGCGTTGGCTCAGGCGCCCCGAGGACACCCGCCGCCCCGAGCTGGAGCGTGAGCTGCTGGCCCTGGCGGCGATCTTCACCCCGGTCCTGGAACCGACCGGCGAGCCGGAACGCAGCCAGTCGACGACCGTGGTGGTCACGGTGTCCGGCGGGGCCGCCGACACCGAGGCCGTCGTGGAGCAGGTGCGCGAGGCGCTGAACCGCGCCAACGGCTGACCTCCCGGGCAGCATCGGCCATGCGACGCTCGCCGAGGAATGACTGAAAAACGACAATCATGAACCGCAGTGCCTTGACCTGACACTCAGTTCCAGTATGCTGGTGCGAAGTGACATTCCCTCCGCACCAGAAAGGCCGGAACCGGCTCATGAGCATCGAAACCACCCTCGCCACCGAATTCCCCTCCGGAGTCGTCGAACCGGAGTACGAGCTGTGGGGCGAGGTCGACGTCGACCCCGCGGGCGTCTTCGAGGACATCCCCGCGGCCGACCGCGCCTACTGGGACCGCGCCCGGAAGTTCGGCCTCGAGGAGGTCCGCCCGGTCATCGACGGCCACTGGGACAAGGCCGAGTACCCGCTGGGCCTGGCCAAGCGGCTGGGCGAGCTTGACCTGCTGCGCGACGGGCTTGCACTGGACGGCTACCCGGAGATGAGCGTGCTCGCCGCCGGGCTGGTCAACATGGAACTCTCCCGCGCCGACGGCTCGGTGGGCACCATCGCCGCGGTGCAGGCGGGCCTGGCGTTGCGCTCGATCGTGGACTGCGGCTCGCCCGAACAGATCGCGCACTGGGCCCCGAAACTTGCCAGGGCCGAAGTGCTCGGCGCGTTCGCGCTGACCGAACCGACGCACGGATCGGACTCCGTCTCGCTGGAAACCCGCGCGGTGCGCGTGGAGGGCGGCTACCGCATCAGCGGAGAGAAGAAGTGGATCGGCAACGGCTCGGTCGGCGGCGTGACGATCGTGTGGGCCCGCGACGAGCAGGGCAGCGTCCGCGGCTTCATCGTCCAGCAGGAGTGGGAGGGATACACGGGCACCACCATCGAGGGCAAGCTGTCGCTGCGCGCCATCTGGCAGGCGCACATCCGCATGGACGACGTGTTCGTCCCGGATTCCCACGTGCTGCCCGGCGCCAACAGCTTCAAGGACACCGCCGGTGTGCTCTTCGCGACGCGGCTGGGCGTCGCGTGGTCGGCCGTCGGCCATGCCACGGCCTGCTACGAAACCGCGGTGCAGTACGCCGCGCAGCGCATCCAGTTCGGCCGACCCCTGGCCGCCAGCCAGATCGTCCAGGAACGCCTGACCCGCATGCACTCGGAGCTTGCCACCATGCAGCTGATGGTCATGCAGGCCACCCGCCGCGAGGAAGCCGGGACGCTGAGCCCGGTGCAGGCGTCGCTGGCCAAGTTCACCTGCACGCGCATCGCCCGGACCATCGCCGCCAACGCGCGCGACCTGCTCGGCGGCAACGGCATCCTGCTGCGCAACCGCGTGGCGCGGCACATCGCCGACATCGAGGCGATCCACACCTACGAGGGCACCGAGACCGTGCAGGCGCTGATCATCGGCCGCTCGATCACCGGGATTTCCGCCTTCGCCTAAACCGCATGATCGGCTTCAACGACCGGCGTCGTCTGGGCTCCCCGCCATGGGAGAGCCCAGACGACGATTGTTTATGACACCTGATTCCAGTGGACGCCCAGCGTCAAGACTGCGGAGCTGCTACATACAATGGCTGAGACACCGCACAACTTAGGAGCCGTCATGAGTGAAACCGTCCCCGAACGGCCGGATTCGGATCCGCAGCCGCCCACGAACACCGATCACCCAGAGGGGGCAGTGCCAGGTCAATCCGGCCCGCAGCCGCCCATGTCTCCACCGCAGACACCGCAGCAGCCCGGCAACCCCTACCAGCAGCATCCCGGCCAACAGGGCTGGCCGCAGGGCCAACAGCCCAACATGCAGCAACAGCCCTACCCGGGCCAACAGCCCAACATGCAGCAACAGCCGTATCAACAGCAGCAGCCGTACGGCCAGCCCGGCTACCCTCAGCCCTACGGGCAGCAGCCCTACGGCTACCCGGGTACCGAGCAGAAGTCGCGATTGGCCGCCGGGGTGCTCGGGATCCTACTCGGCGGGTTGGGCATCCACCGCTTTTACCTCGGCTACACCGGCATCGGCATCCTGCAGATCGTGGTCACGGTGCTGACCGGCGGCCTCGGCGGACTCTGGGGCCTCATCGAGGGCATCATGATCATTGTCGGGTCTTCCTCGTTCCGCACCGACGCACGCGGCGTTCCGCTGAAAGAGTAGCTTCAGCCGTCCCGGGTGCCGACACGCATCCGGGACACTGGCGTTGCCCTTCAAGCCATTGACACCCGTTTGCCACCGGGCGGGGCGGAGCACGGCAGGTGCTGCTACCGCCCTGCCGAATCCCTAACCGTTTCCGTTCGTCGTTGTCCCGGGAGCCACCGGCGGATTGCCGCTTGGCGGGGTGCCGCCGGGTCCGCCGGACGGGGGCGCACCGTTCCCGCCACCCAGTCCCCCGCCGCCGGGCATGGAGCCCCCGGTCGGCGCGGTCCTGGTGTCGATGCCGACATCGAGCACAACCTTGTATCCGTTCGAGATATCCCCGGTGACGGTGGCAAGCTGGCTGGCACCGGAGTCGTCGCCGAAGACGTTGTCGGCGGCCAGGGACAGCTGGGCCAGGTTCTTGACCGATGCAGAGTAGCCGTCGGTGGCGAAGACGGCCTCCGAGACATCCTGCGGCAGGGCCACCTGCGAGGTCGCGATCGCCTTGGACACGTCGGTGATCGAGGCCGCGTCCGGGTACACCTCGAAGTGGATGTGCGGCCAGCGGCCCGTGTAGCAGGCGGGGAAGATGCTGGTGTAGCGCACGGTTCCCGCGGCATCGGCGATCTGCACGCCGCGCAGGTAGTTCTCGTTTTCCACCGCGGCGGAGTACATCGAGTAGTTGCCCTCGCGGTCGCAATGCCACACGTACACGGCCACCCCGGCGGAGGCCGCCCCGCCGTTGGCCAGGTCCTTGATGTTCAGCTCGAGGGTCATCGGGATGCCTGCGGCCGTGGTGGTCGAGTCGCCGAAGCTTGAGCGAATGTCGCTGCGCACGATCCCGCTCTGTTCCAGCACGTCGGGCCCGTTGGACCCGTCGCCCGGGTAGGGGCCGGCGGTCTCGTCGGGGATCTCCCCCGCCGAAGTGCCCGACGTCGTGCCGGTCTTGGAGGTCGCCGTGCAGGCGGCCAGCCCCAGGGCCAGCGCGCCGGCGCCGAAGGCCTTGAGCGCGGTCCGGCGCCCCAGCAACGTCTGGACGTCGAAGCCGAGACCCTGGTCCTCCAGGTCGTCCTCGGGCCGCGGCAGGACCCTGCCTTGGAAGCGCGGGTGTGCGGCACCCGAGGGGTCGTGGCCTTGGCGTGGTTCCATGGTGGGTTCCTCGTTTCTTCTTCGCTCCGGCGGAGCAAGCTGTCGTCGGGTTCCCACGTTATGGCCGGTGGCTATGGCCGGGCTGTGCCGTGCCCCGGCAACGCCTATGCGCTCCCTAGGCCTCGCCCATGCGGCGCTTGACGTGCCGGGTGGCCGGCGCGGTCCAGGGATCCTCCGGCCACGGGTGCTTGGGGTAGCGGCCGCGGTTTTCGGCACGCACCTGGGCATAGGGGCCGGACCAGAAGGACGCCAGGTCGTCGGTGACGGCCAGCGGGCGCCGGGCCGGGGACAGCAGGTGGAAAAGGATCGGGACCCGGCCCCGGACCAGTCGCGGGGATACGGCCAGGCCGAAGCATTCCTGCAGCTTCACCGAGACGACGGGCCTGGACGCGGGCTCGTCGACCGGCGGGTACTCGATGCGGATGTTCGAGCCGCTGGGCACCGCAAGGTGTTCGGGGGCCAGTTCGCCGAATTTCGAGGCCTCGGGCCAGGGCAGCAACCGGCGCAGCGCGTCCGTGAGGTCCAGCGCGGAGGCGGGCTTGCCGCCGGCGAGCGCCTCCAGCTCGGGGGCCAGCCAGGCGCCCGCCGCGGCGATGAGGGAGTCGTCGTCCATGGCCGGCCACGGGTCGCCCAGTTCGCGGTGGACCAGGGCAAGCCTGCGGCGCAGGGCGTCGGCGGAGGCGGAGAAGGTGAGCATCCCGAGCCCGTTCTCCCGCAGGGCCGCCAGCACTGCGTCCCTGCCCTGGGCACGTGTGGGCGTCACGGGGGTGTTCTCGAGTTCGATGGCACCGAGGGTGCGCACCCGGCGGGCGCTGAGCTTTCCCGCGGCGAAGCGTGTGCGGGTTTCCTCCCCGAGCAGGTGGGCGGCGGCCCGTGAGGCGGTGTCCGCGTCCGGCGGCGCCGCGGCGCGGATCAGTGCCCCGGTGCCCGCGGCGTCGCGGCCCGCCGCGCGGGCGACCTCCGCGACGGCCAGCCATTCGTGGTGGGCCAGCGCGCTTCCGGCCGGCAGCCCGGCGCGGGTTCCCGAGGCCAGCAGATAGGTGGTGCCCGAGGCGCCCGGCACGCGGCGGGCCACCTGGGCGGGGTAGGCCAGGGCGACGACCAGGCCGGCAGCGTCCTCGCCGGTGGCCATGTCGTTGGCCTTGGCGGGAGCCGTGCCGGCCCCGACGCGTTCCACCAGCCGCTGCAGCCTGGCCGATTCCTGCTTCCAGGCCCTGGCCTGCGGGTGGGTGCCGCGCTGCAGCGACTTCAGCAGCTCCCCCAGGTCCGCTGCCTGCGCCCGGTAGTCGCCGGCAAGCATCGCCACCAGGGCGGCGACCCGGGAGGTGCCGACCAGCGGCGCGCCGTCCAGCAGCGCCCGGCCAAGCCGCGGGTCCGCGGGGATCGCGGCCAGCCTGCGGCCCAGGCCCGTGGCGTGCCCTGTCTCGTCGATGGCGCCCAACTGCCCCAGGACCGTGAGCGCGTCGGCAAGGCTGTTGGCCGGCGGCGCCTCCGGCAGGTGCAGGCCCTCGCCGCCCGGCGCTCCCCAGCAGGCCAGCACCAGGGCCGCGGAGGCCAGATCCGCGACGGTGATCTCGGCCCGCGGGTGCGCGGGTGCCGCGGCGAAGCTCTTCTCCTCGAAGCAGCGCACCACGGTGCCGGGCCCCTGGCGGGCTGCACGTCCGGCGCGCTGCACGCAGGAGGCACGCGACGCGGAGACGGTGACCAGCCCGCTCATGCCGCGGGTGGCGTCCCGCCGCGGTTCGCGGGCCAGCCCGGAGTCGATCACCAGCCTGACGCCGGGCACCGTCAGCGAGGATTCGGCCAGCGAGGTGGAGACGATGATGCGCGGGGCGCCACCGGCCTCGCGCCCGGAGACGGCCCTGTCCTGCAGCGCGGGCTGGACCTGTCCGTGCAGCTCCAGCACCTCGGCGCCGGGGGCCAGGTTCCGCAGCTGCGCGGCGACCTCCGCCACCTCCCAGGCGCCGGGCAGGAAGACCAGCGCGTCGACCCCCGGGTTTCCGGCAAGCGCCCGGGCGTGGGCGGACGCCGCGGTGGCCGCGACGTGGGTGAGGAAGGTGCGGGACACCCCGCGGTCGGTCAGCCGCGAGCCGGTGCCCGGCGCCCAGTCCACGGTGAGCGCATGCAGCGCCGAGGGGCAGTCCACCACCGCGGCGGGGCCCTCGCCGGTGGCGTCGCCGATCAGCGCGGCAAAGCGCGGGGCGTCGAGGGTCGCGGACATGGCCAGCAGCATCAGGTCCCCGCGCAGTTCGTGGACCTCGCGCAGCATGCCGACCAGCAGGTCGGTCTCGAGGCCGCGTTCGTGCACCTCGTCGATGATGACGGCGTCGATCCCGTCCAGCCCGGGATCGGCCAGCAGGCGGCGCAGCAGGATGCCGGGCGTCACGAACTCCACGAGCGTTTCCGGGCCCGCCTTGTTTTCCCCGCGCACGCTGAACCCGACGCGGGTGCCCAACGCACTGCCGTCCAGCGAGGCCAGGCGCCGTGCCGCGGAGCGTGCGGCAACCCTGCGGGGCTGGGTGACAAGGATGCGCCCGGCTCCCCCGGCACGCCCCGGAACCCGTCGATCCAGCACCAGGTTCGCCACCAGCGGCGGCACCAGCGTCGTCTTGCCGGTGCCGGGAGGCGCCTGGATGACGGCAGTCCCCGATTCCCCGCCCGCCGCCAGCACCCGGGCAAGTTCGGGCAAGGAGTGCGCGAAGACCAGCCCACGACCGATGTTCTCGAGGTCGAAGGTGCCTGGGTCCACGGTGCCGGGGGTTGCCCGCAAAAGCTGCTCACTCACCCGGTCCATTATCCCGGGTCGGTGGAGCGTTAGCTGGTGCGCCGGCGCAGCGTCACCGACCCCAGGGCGATCGCCACCACGATCCAGGCTGCGATGAACCCGAGCCGCAGCCAGATGTATCCCGCGTCCTGGTCGCCCCGGGCCACGGCGGTCAGTGCGTCGATCGCGTGGCTCAGCGGGAGCCAGTCGCCGATCGCCTCCAGCACGGCGGGCAGCTGGTCGCGCGGCAGGAAGATCCCGCCCAGCAGGATCTGCGGGAAGATCAGCGCCGGCATGAACTGCACCACCTGGAACTCCGTGCGCGCAAAGGCGCTGGCCAGCAGGCCCAGCGAGGTGCCCAGCAGGGCGTCGGCGACCGCCACCGCGAAGAGCAGGCCCAGGCTGCCGGAGACCTCCAGCCCGCACACCCACACGGCAAAGCCCACGGCGATGGCCGTCTGCACCACAGCCAGCAGCCCGAAGGCCAGCGCGTAGCCAAGGATGAATTCGGCCTTGCCCAGCGGCAGCGACAGCAGGCGCTCGAGGGTGCCGCTGCGCCGCTCGCGCAGCGTGGCGATGCTTGTCACCAGGAACATCACGATGAACGGGAAGAGCGCGATCATCGCCGGGCCGATCTTTGCGAACACCGGGGTGTCGGTGAAGATCCAGGACACCAGCCCGATCAGCAGTGCGGGCACCAGCAGCAACAGGGCCAGGGTGCGGTGGTCGTGGCGGACCTGGGTGAGCACCCGCTCCGCGGTGGCCAGGACCCGTGCCGGTTTCATGCTGTTTCTCCCGTCGCGCGGTGCTTGCCCGGGCCGCTGGCCAGGGCCGACGTGGTCGTGCTCCCGCCGGCCCGGATCAGGGCCAGGAACGCGTCCTCCGCGGTCGCGGTCCCGGTGCGCGCCAGCAGGCCCGCGGGCGTGTCCTGGGCGATGATCCGCCCTTCGCGCATCAGGACCAGCGAGTCGCAGCGGGTTGCCTCGTCCATCACGTGGCTCGAGACCAGCAGCGTCGTGCCGTCGCCCGCCAGCTCCGCAAAGAGGGCCCAGAGCTCGACGCGCAGCACCGGGTCCAGGCCGACCGTCGGCTCGTCGAGCACCAACAATTCGGGTTTGCCCAGCAGCGCAATGGCCAGCGACAGCCTGCTGCGTTGCCCGCCGGACAGGTCCCCGGCCATCGAGCGGACCACCGAGCCCAGGTCGGTGCGTTCGATGACCCGTTGGACCTGGGCCTCGTCGGCGCCGATGACCCGGGCGAAGTAGCGCAGGTTCGCCGCCACCGGCAGGTCGTCGTAGACGGCCGTGTCCTGGGTCATGTACCCGACCCGGCGCCGCAGCGCCGCCGATCCGGCCTCGTCCCCCAGCACCTCCACCAGGCCGCCGGCAATGACTTGGGTTCCGACGATCGAGCGCAACAGCGTGGACTTGCCGCAGCCGCTGGGGCCCAGCAATCCCACCACTTCCCCGCGCGGGATCCGGAGGTCAAGGCCGTGCAGCACGGGCTTTTTCCCGCGCATCACACTCAATCCGGTGATTGAAACGGCAGCCGCTTGTGCATCCATTGCTTGAGTCTCGACCCTGGAACACCCCCGGTCAAGTGGCGGTTGCCGGCCCACGCGGAAACAGGCTCAGGCACCCTCGTGCCGGCGCAGGAACGGCAGCAGCTCGTCCAGGATCGGCCCCGGCGGGAACAGTGTTCCGCCGTGGGTGCGCCCGGGAAGCTCGATGAGCCGGGCGTCGGGCATCAGGGAGGCCATGATGCGGGAGTGCTCGATGCGCGGCGAGTCCCGGGTGCCGGTCATCAGCAGCGTCGGGGTGTGGATCTGTTGCAGCAGCATCTCGCTGATTCCCGGGCCGGACTCGGTGGCCTCGAAGTAGGCCGCGAGCGCCAGCGGGTCGTTGGAGGCAAACGCCAGCCGGGTGGCCGGGTCCAGCTTTCCGCCGCCGGATTCCATTCCCGCGATGAACCCCTCCATGTCCCCGGCCTTGAGCACCTCCAGGTACCCGTCGAAGAAGAGCGCCGCAAGTTGCCCGGCCTCGATGGCGTGGGTTCCACCGAGCATGGCCAGGGAACGCACGCGGTGCGGGGCGCGGGCGGCCAGTGCCAGGCCGACGCGCGCGCCGAAGGAATAGCCGACGATGTGCACCGATTCGTGGCCCGCGGCTTCCAGGACCGCCTCGACGTCGCCGAGCATCGACTCCATGGAATAGGCGGAGACCTCGTGCGGCTTGCCCGAGCGCCCGTGCCCGCGCAGGTCCATGCGTATGCTGGAGAATTCCGGTTCCAGCGCCTTGACGTAGCCCAGCCCCCGCCAGATGGAACGGGAAAGCGCCGAGCCATGCAACAGCAACACCGGCGGGGCTTCCGTGGCGCTCGCATCGAAATGGATAGTGTGGGCATCAACCGGATTTACTGCATGGGGCATGCCCTCGAGCTTATGGCAATGGCGCCCCGTCCCAAGAAAAAGGACAGTTGTGATGAATGACGACCTGACCCCCGTGATTATTACCGGGGCCCGCACGCCCTTCGGGAAGTTCCGCGGTTCGCTGTCCTCCGTGCAGGTCAACGACCTGGGTGCCCACGCCATCGCCGCCGCGCTCGAACGCAGCGGCGTCCCGGCCGAAAACATCGGACACGTGATCGTCGGCCAGGTCATCCTTGCCGGTGCGGGCCAGGGGCCGGCGCGCCAGGCCGCGATCAAGGCAGGCATCGGGTGGAACGTCCCGACCGTGACCGTGAACAAGCTCTGCCTGTCCGGCCTGACCGCCGTGATCGATGCCGCCCGCATGATCCGCTGCGGCGAGGCCGATTTCATCATCGCCGCCGGCCAGGAATCGATGTCCAACGCCCCGCATCTGGTGCGCGGCATGCGTTCGGGGCTCGCCATCGGTGACCGCGGCATGGAGGACTCGCTGAACTATGACGGTCTTGCCGATCCGTTCTCCGGCGAGCTCATGGGATCCGCAACCGACCGCGGCAACATCGAACGCGGCATTCCGCGCGCCGAGCAGGACGCGTTCGCCGCCGCCTCACACCAGCGCGCCGCCGCCGCCCGGGAAACGCTGAATGCCGAAATCGCACCGATCAGCATTCCCCAACGCCGTGGCGAAGATCTGGTCGTCGCCCAAGACGAGGGAATCCGCCCGGACACCACGGCCGAGCAGTTGTCCGCCCTGCGCCCGGCGTTCTCCAAGGATCCGGACGCAACGATCACCGCGGGGTCATCCTCGCCGCTCTCGGATGGTGCGGCTGCACTCGTCATCGCGTCCAAGGGTGCTGCTCGCAGGGCAGGCCTGGACTGGCTGTGTGAAATCGGTTCCCACGGCCAGACCGCCGGACCAGACGGTTCCCTGCATTCGCAGCCGAGCGATTCCATCGTTGCCGCGCTGGCCAAGGAGGGGCTGAAGGCATCGGACCTGGACTTGATCGAGATCAATGAGGCCTTTGCCTCGGTGGTGCTGCAATCCGCCAAGGACCTGGGGCTCGATCCCTCCAGCATCAACCGCGAGGGCGGGGCCATTGCCCTGGGCCACCCGGTTGGCGCATCCGGCGCCCGGCTGGTGCTGCACCAGGCCATGGAATTGGCCCGTCGAGGTAAAGGCGTCGGTGTGGTGGCGCTTTGCGGCGGCGGCGGGCAGGGCGATGCGTTGATCCTGCGCGCAGGATTTCACACCTGGCTATCGGGGCATATACAGCGAACCCATAGCTTGGTTTCCTAGAGTAATTACTACCTCATGAAGGTGCGAGTGATGAGAGCACCGGTTGGATTTCAGGTTTATTCCCCCAAACCTTTCCGACCGGTGCTCAACTTTTTAAGCACCCGAGGTTCGCTGCGCCAGGGATGGCTCACCCCCTCGACTTTGCTTCCACTTGAGACCAGACTGGACATGGTGGAACCCTCCGATTCGAGGGGCACCTCGCACTACGGATTTAGGAGCGCGTGTGATGAGTGAAAAACCAGCGGACGAAGTCGTCGAAGCCGAAGAAGCCGAAGAAAAGCCGGAGCACCACGCCAGCGAGCACGACGAGGCGTTGGTCGAGGAGTGGGAAGACGAATCCTTCCCCGCTTCGGATCCACCATCAAACTATTAGCTCATTGCATACTGCCAAGGAATACTCAGCCACCACACAGCTTCGCAAAATAGGCTGAAGCTACCTTCTCAAGGTGCGAGTGATCAGAAGAACCGGTCGCGGCGGAGTTTCACCTCCTTAGCCGTCACGACCGGTTCTTCACTTTTAACTTCGGGCCGCAACATTGCCGGCAAACCAGGTCGGCACCCCTCCGTATTTCGCCAAAACAGTCACAATCGCACAAATTAACACATGATTTAGAACAAAATGCCGATTTCATGTGGACGCCGGGGGCGCTGGCGACAAGAATGGACGAGGGCAAAATGCCCCTTACGATCGCTACCCCGCAGGAGAACCCCCTCACCATGGCCGAAGAGCTCCGCTACTCCCCCGTTCCCGAAACACACCAGCCGTACGTCGCCGCGGCCGATCGATACGCATCCACCGGTTACCGCCGGGTGGGAAACTCCGGCCTGGTCCTGCCTCCGATCAGCCTTGGCCTGTGGTGGAACTTCGGGGACAATCGTCCCTTTGACACCCAGCGCGAGGTGTTGCGCCACGCCTTTGACCACGGCATCACCCACTTTGACCTGGCCAACAACTACGGCCCGCCATACGGATCGGCGGAAGAAAACTTCGGCCGCATGATGCGCGGCGACTTCAAGGCCTACCGCAACGAGCTCATCATTTCCTCGAAGGCCGGCTGGGACATGTGGCCGGGCCCGTACGGAAACCTGGGATCGCGCAAGTACATCATGGCCTCGGCCGACGAGTCCCTCGCACGCATGGGCCTGGACTACGTCGACATCTTCTACTCGCACCGTCCGGACCCGGGGACCCCGATCGAGGAGACCATCGGCGCCCTCGACACGTTGGTGCGCCAGGGCAAGGCCCTCTACGTCGGCATCTCCTCCTACTCCCCGGAGCGCACCGCCGAGGCTGCACAGGTCGCCAAGGAAATGGGCACCCCGCTGGCCATCCACCAGCCTTCCTACTCCATGCTCAACCGCTGGGTCGAGGACGGACTGCTCGATACGCTCAAGGAACACGGCATGGGGTCGATCGCCTTCACCCCGCTGGCCCAGGGCCTGTTGACCAACAAGTACCTCACCGATGAGTCCGCGATTCCGGCGGGCGGCCGCAACTCCCTTGCGGGCCACCTCACCCCGGAAAATCTTGAAAAGATCCGGAACCTGGCACGCGTCGCATCCGAACGCGGACAGTCCTTGGCGCAGATGGCCATTGCCTGGTTGCTGCGCGACGGCGGCGTGACCTCTGTCCTGATGGGCGCGTCCTCGACGGCGCAGCTCGACGAGAACCTCGTGGCACTGGAAAACACCGCTTTCACCGCCGAAGAGCTGGACTTGATCGACAGGATCGCATTGGGCGAGGCCGGCATTGACCACTGGCGCACGGCCGCCACAAGCTAAATCTCCCCGCGCCAAACAACTCGAAACCCTGCGAAATACGTTTTTCGCAGGGTTTCAAGTCATTAACGACGAATACCGAAGTAGGTGAATTCAAAGACTGTGGATATGCTCATACGCGACCCGTGATGGGGTTCACAAATCGCGGTTTTCAAGACATGATAGAACCGTACGTGGCGAGCAACCCAGATTTCCGCCGCCCAGTGACTATAGAAGGAGCATGGCAGTGACCGCCAACGCCCAGACGACGACAGCCCCAGGCTACCGAGTTATCAACCCCGCCACCGGTGCCGTGGTTGAAGAATTCGCCACCGCAACCGACGCCGAGATCCAGGACGCGCTTGCCGCGGCCGAATCCGGCTACCAGTCCTGGAAGAACGTCGACATCAACGAGCGCGCCAAGATCGTTGCCCGCGTGGGTGAGCTCTTCGCCGAACGAGCCGACGAACTTGCTGCCATCATCACCGAGGAAATGGGCAAGCCGCTCTCGCAGTCCAAGGGTGAAGCAGCATTCTGCAAAGACATCTTCGACTACTTCGCCACCGAGGGCCCGTCCCTTGCCGCCAACCAGGAAATCAAGGCCATCGGCGGCGGCAAGGCCGTCATCGAGCGCCTCCCGGTCGGCCCGCTGCTCGGCATCATGCCGTGGAACTACCCGTACTACCAGGTTGCACGCTTCGCGGCGCCGAACCTGGTGCTCGGCAACACCATCGTGCTCAAGCACGCCGAAACCTGCCCACGCTCGGCCCTGGCCATCCAGAAGATCATGGACGATGCAGGCGTGCCGGCCGGCGTGTACAACAACGTCTTCGCCAGCCACGAGCAGATCTCCACGATCATCGCAGATGACCGCATCCAGGGCGTCTCGCTGACCGGTTCCGAGCGTGCCGGCGCGATCATCGGCGAACAGGCCGGACGCAACCTGAAGAAGGCCGTCCTGGAACTCGGCGGCTCGGACCCGTACGTGATCCTTGATTCTGCCGACATTGCACAGGACGCAGCGATGGCCTGGGGCACCCGCATGGAGAACACCGGCCAGGCCTGCAACTCCAACAAGCGCATGATCGTCATGGAAGACATCTTCGATGACTTCGTGGGCGAACTGACCAAGCTTGCCACCGGCCTCGTCCCGGGCGACCCCGCGGAAGAGGCAGAGGGCACCTTCGGTCCGCTCTCCACCCGCGGTGCCGCAGAAGCCTTGGCTGCACAGGTCCAGGACGCCGTCGACAAGGGTGCAACCCTGCACGCCGGCGGCGTACTGCACGAAGGCCCGGGCGCCTACCTGGCCCCGGCCGTCCTTTCGGGCATCACCAAGGGCATGCGAGCCTACTACGAAGAGCTCTTCGGCCCGGTTGCCGTTGTCTACAAGGTGTCCTCGGACGAGGAAGCACTCGAGCTGGCCAACGACTCCCAGTACGGCTTGGGCGGCGCTGTCTTCTCCACCGACCCGGCACGTGCAGCCAAGGTTGCATCACGTCTGGTGACTGGCATGGCCAACGTCAACATCCCGGCAGCCGAAGGCGCAGACATGCCTTTCGGTGGCGTCAAGCGCTCGGGCTTCGGCCGCGAACTCGGCCCGCTGGGCATGGAAGAGTTCGTCAACAAGCGCCTGTTCTACGTAGCCGACTAATTTCGTAGCTACACATGCTTTGGCCGTGTAGGCCCCATTGCGGGGGCCTACACGGCCAAAGCTTTTAATGACCCCTTGGAGTTTCGCAACCACCTTCCGGCGCACCGGGGTCGGAATTCACGGGAATCCTCAAATGAGCCCACCCACGGCATCAACGCCTGCAAGGTGCTGCTCATTGCGTCCGGGTTGGAGTTCGCCCCTATTCGGAATGCTTGAGCGTGCCGATGGGAGCGTCCTTGGCATTGAAGATTTCCAGTGATCCAGAAACGATTTTTGCGGACGTTGCATCGGAGAGCCAGGTATCCACGCCCTCACAGAACATTCGGGTTCCGGCGAGTGGGCCGAAGACGACCTTGCCATCGGATTCTTCCCAGGTACCGACCAAACGGTTGCACCCGTCGGTTCCGTGCAAGGTTCCGCCTTCTTCCAAGACAAGCTGTGGCTTTCCCTGTTCTGTCACACCCCAAGTGCCCACCGGGTTCGGCTCTTCGGCGGGTCCGGCAGCGCAGGCGGACAAGAGCAAAGCGGCACCCAAGGCGGCGGCCAGACCGATCTTTTTCATGTGTTCAGCTTACGACCTGCCCTACGCCAATTGCAGTAGTTCAGCTGCGAATATGCGATTCATGACAGACTTTCCGACGATCTGCGCCGTACATATTCGAAATGCCTAGTTTCTTCGTTGGACGTCCGTTCTCCATGTGCTCTCTGGACTATTCACTAATCACTTTTTCCTCGTGAAAACATGATTCCGAGAGGACTTAAATCGATCTGGCTTCGTTGCCCTGCATGCATTGCGAAATACACGTGGATCCGAATTACTGAATAGAGTGGTGGTATTGCCCATCGCAAGGAGTCAGGTTATGTCAGTGAAGCGGAATCGGAGGGCGGGCCTAAGCCCACAAACGCCCGAGACGCCATTCGTATCAAACGCGGTTGAGAAACCGCCGCATTACACGGTCTCAGGCCTGTGGACCGATGGTTTGGGACGCTCGGCCATACGTGCCATCCAGATCCTTGTCGTTGTCAGCCTGGCCGCCGCAGTCGTCTTCGTCCTGCTGCGTCTGAGTCTCATCGCACTGCCGGTGTTGCTGGCACTGATTGTTGCCAGCGCGCTGTGGCCACTGGTACGAATGCTACGCAAGGTCATGTCGTCGCTGTTGGCTGCCTGGACCGTCTTCCTGGGCTCCCTTCTGGTGCTCGGCGGAATCGGCACCGCGCTGGTGTACTCGGTGTTGGCCGAATGGCCCACCTTGGTCGCCAAGGGAGTTGAAGGCTTCAACAAGGTACAGGGCATGCTCGACCAGTTGCCGTGGACAATTTCCCAGGAGCAAATCAATCAGGCGATCAAGCAGGTCACCGGATTCCTCACGAGCTCGCAGTTTGGTGCCGGTGCACTCAACGGTCTCTCCGCAGCCGGGAATTTCTTCACCGGACTCGTACTGCTGTTGGTGATCTTGTTCTTCTTCCTCAAGGATGGAGACAAAATCTGGGCGTTCTTCATTTCGTGGATGCCCCGGCACCAAATGCACAGGTGGCAGGCCTCGGGTGCGCGCACCGTTGAAACCCTGGGCGGATACATGCGTGGAACGGCGACCATCGCCGCCGTCGATGCCATCTGCATTACCGTGGCGTTGCTGATCCTCAGGGTTCCGTTGGCGATCCCGCTCGGCGTGGTCACGTTCATGGCCTCATTCATCCCGATGGTCGGTGCCACTTTTGCCGGAGTCCTCGCCACGTTGATCGCCCTGGTCACCAACGGCCCGGTCGTCGCTCTCATCGTGGTCGGTGCCGTGATCGTGATCCAGCAGCTCGAAGGCAACTTCCTGCAGCCGGTGGTCATGGCCCACGCGTTGAACCTGCATGCGCTCGTCATCCTGCTGGCCTTGGCCGCGGGTACGGTCCTCGGCGGACTGGTGGGTGCCGTACTCGCCGTGCCACTGACGGCGGTCGTCTGGTCGATCACCAAGATCTGGTCCGGTCGAGACCAGTCGTCCACGCCGCCCGACAACGCCGAGGAACCCACTGACGGGGAACAGTCGGCCGCACACGGCTCGACGCCCGCGGAAGCCTCATCGAACCTCCGTGGCGTCTCCCGCAGCACCGCCGCGGGAGACGCAGCGGACCAGTCCGGGCAGGCACAAACGGGGCCGTCACTGCCTGGGGATACGCATCCGGCAGCGTCCGCTTAGCCGCCACTGCGATGGCTGAATTGCAACGGGCGGTGGATTCAAACAGTCGTTTGGTTCCACCGCCCATTGGCGTTTTCAGCTCTTCGGCGATATGCCTCCCTACTTCAGGTACTTCTTATTTACCCACCCGGTCTTGCCGGAGTAGCGGACCTGTGACCATGTACCCTTCGTCGCCTTGACCGTCACCTTTTTGCCCTTGGGAATGACGAGAATCGATTTGCTGGACGCCGAGGCCGACTTGCGCAGATTCAGGCCGCTCTTGGTGATTTTCGTCTTGGCCGGGGCCTTGTACACAGCCAGCTGCTTCGCCGGAACCCAGCCGGTCTTGCCCGCGTAGCTCACCCTCAGCCACGAACCGCTTTTCGCGTTTACGGTGACCTTCTTTTTCGCTGCGATGCTGCGAACCGATGCCGACTTCGAATCAGGCGACTTCCGTAGCGTGACCTTCGCCTTCGTCGTGTAGGACTTCTTCTTCAGTGAGGTCACGGCCGGTGGCTTTTGGGTTGAAGGTCGCGCCGTGGAGCCGATTTTCACCAGGTCTGCGGTGCGTAGCCACCCGGACAGTTTTCCGGACTGGACCTGGGACCAGGTGCCGGCGGCACGGCGGATACTCACCTTTGTCCCGCGTTTGAGCGACTCGGTTTCCGCATAGCTGTATCCGGCGCCGCTTCGGAGCTTGAGGTCTCGAGCCACTTTGTGGGTTGTTGAAACCGTTGAGGGATCAATGTTGGCGATCTTGCTGATGAGCGCGGACGAAACCCATCCTTCGTTGCTCCCGTGTTTGACACGCGTCCAGCCACTGACGCTTTGGTACGCCTTGAGTGTTGAACCTGCGGGCAGGGTCTTAATCTTCGAGTACCAGCTGGCCGCGCCCGAACGCATGTTCAGCTCGCCGGGGTTCCTGTACGTCGCAAAGGGTATTCTGACGCCGTTGGTTACGGTCCCGGCGGTTGTCAGCGACCCGGCAGGGGCCTCCGCAAGCTTTCCGGGAGAGACGGCAAAGCGGTTCATCCACCCGGCAAGCGAGCCGTACCGAACCTTGACGAAGTCGCCATTGCGCAAACCGTTGATCGCACCGGGCTTGCTGGAGACCTCGGTGTTTCGCCCCGGACGCCCCAAGACCCTCGAGGATGTAGAGGCGGAGGCAAACACCTCGGTCTTGCCCCGCGCGTAGTAGGTGCAGCGTTTGTCGTACTCGCCGTAGTTCGCCGAGGCGTTGGCTTTCAGGTCCACGCCACGTGTCTTGAGGAACAAAACGGGATCAACCACATTGGCGTCGGAAGAGTAGAACCTGTCCTTCCAGATCTCCAAGTGCAGGTGGGGACCCGTTGCCGGTCCCGAGGCACCCACCTTCGCGATCTGCTCGCCCGCCTTGACTTTGTCGCCGACCTTGACCATGACGCCACTGGGCCACATATGCATGTAGGCGAATTCGTACCTAGCGCCATCGATTTGGTGTTCGACAACGATGATGCCGGACTTGGCGTCGGTGCCCTTCACGATCGAACGAACCTTGCCGGCGGCGATTGAGTAGATAGGTTCGTCTTTTTTTGCTCCCATGTCCTGGCCCAGGTGGAATGTTGATCCACCAATCACCGGGATGCAACGCGGCCCCATGGGCGAGGTCATTCGATATTTGTCGGTCTTGAGCGGCAACACGAAGGCCGGCGCTCGAGTCTGGACGTCACTCTCGGTGTCCATCGGCGCCATTGCCGTGGCCGGTAGCGTGCTGAACGTCAATGCGGCGGCAATTGCCCCGGAAAATAGCGCACGTAGATATCGTGGAGCGGTCTTCACTGGTGGTCTCCCCCTCAAGAGTTTTGGGCCCACAAGAGTGCCCAAAATGCTGCAGGTATCTTTGCTGCGATTAATCGCACCGCTCTTTACCTTATGCAAGAAGTGATTACCGCGCAGGGAAGAACCTTTTTGACGGCGTTTCTAACGCAGGTGGGCGGTATTTACCCAACCGTTGAAGCGTCCGTACTGAACTTTGGTCCACTGCCCTCGGTTGGCAATAGCGAGCAGTTTTTCCCCCGCATTGATCTGCGTCAGTGCGCGGTAGTTGGCCGAGGCGCCCTGGTACAGGGTCGTTTGCACTGCGGTCACGGGAGTGGTTGAGGAGAGGTGCCGGGGCTGCAGCTGGCTGGCTGGAACCCAACCGTGCTCCTGGTCAATGACGATCCTGCGCCAAGCCCCCAGGGAACCGTTCACCCGGACCATGGTTCCAGCTTGCAAGATCCGCATGACGGGATATTGATCGCCCATGCCCGTCCGCACGTTTAGACGGACCGTCGTCGCGAATTCGGTGGGGGCAAGAGTCTGGATCCCGGTGGCGGGACGCTGGACGCTGACTTGTTCAAGGTAGGCGCTGGGAACCCAGCCAGTATCTTGCCCAGTGGTTATCTTGGCCCAGGTTCCGGCCTCATCGAGTTTACGGACGAGCACATCGGCAGCCAGCACCCGCAACACCGGGTAGTTGGTTCCGGACCCCTTGCGCAGGTTCAGATCCGCCGTGCTGCGATGTGTGGGGATGAAGTCTTCATCAGCCGGTTCGGCAGGGCTGACCGCACTGCGTGGGGTGAAGCCCCTGGTAATCACGGGAGCGGGTTTTGGCGCACGGGCAGGCGGCGGCGTCGCCGCTTGCGCTACGGAAAGGCGTTCCAGGCATTGCGCCGGCAACCAGCCGAAGTTCTGCTGGTGTTCCACGCTGGCCCAGAGACCGCTGATACGCAGCAAGTAAACTTCCGTGCCCTCGGCCAATATGCATTGCGTGGCGTAGTGCCGCCCGGCCCCCTTGCGAAGCTTGAGCTCCGACGTCGTTCGATGCGTGGGCCCGGCAACGACAACCGCAACGGGGGTCGGGTTCGTGCGCGCGAAATCGATTTTTTTCATGGATTGCCCACAATTCGGGCAACGCATGAAGCGCTTTCTTTTGCGGTGAGGATTGCACATACGTGAAACACGTTCTGATGACCTCACTGAGTGAATTGGAAAAATCTGGGTGGCGCCGGGATCCGCGGTGCTGGCGGGAACACGCGAAATTGCCCGAAAGCTGCGTGTACGTACCTACATGTTATTGCACACACGGCAAAGGCCCCCAGTCAGCGACCGGGGGCCTTTGTCACACCCACTTGGGGGCATGGAAACAAGCTGTGCTTTTGGATAGATGAATGTGCTTTCCAGCGGTTCGGCCGACCACCACTCCCGGGTTCCCAATGGGGACGTTCTCCGCCTTGGAAACAACAAGGAACCCGCCGATAACGCAGGCATGCAACGCCCCATTCGTCCAGGCAACGGCATCCTGGCACACAACTATGGGTGAGACGCTCTGGTTCACCCCGACAGAATCGGCTCATGCATCCCCCAAGAACCCATGATCCGATAGCGACAGTCCAATCCGTCGACACGGAAATTCTCGAGTACGAAGTACGGGCTTGCCCGACCGCGTTCTTTCGAATCCCCATCCCCACGGCAATCTTCGACGGCCAAATCCAACGGGGTCTGGTGCTTCATGCACCAGACCCTCCGAGTCGTGGTCCTTGGATTACGGCGTCGTCTTGGGCCTTCCGGACCATGACGACGCCGACGCCATCCCGCGTGGGGTCATGCCGCTGGCGTTTTATGCCTGGCGGGTCGCCAATTCCGCGTCAAGTCGCAGCAGGCCGTTGCCTTCGTTGCCGATCATCTTCACGCGGTCCAGGATGCCGCCGACGGTGGCTTCCTCTTCAACCTGCTCTTCGATGAACCAGTTCAACAGGGGCACCGAGTCGATGTCTCCCTCGTTCTGGGCCAGGCGGTACAGATCGCGGATGGATTCGGAGACTTTCTTTTCGTGCGCCAATGAAGCAACGAATGCGTCCTGAACGGTTTCGACGAAAACCTCGGGTGAGCTCAGGGTGCCGATGCGGGGATGCGCTGCGCGGTCAACCATGTGGGTGGTGAACTTTTCAGCGTGTTCCAGTTCTTCGGCCGCCTGGGCGCGGAACCATCCGGCGATGCCGGGCAGGCTCAGCACATCCATCTCTATGGCGAGCTGGCGGTACACCGTTGCCGCCTGGAGTTCGAGGGTGATCTGGTCGTTGAATGCGTCTGCAAGCTTTCCTGTAAGTTCCATGCCATACACGCTACGTTTTCTTACGTGCCTTGTCACCGAAGTATGGCCGTACTTACCAGAGAGCAAATATGACACACAATTGGCCGCGACTTTGCCCAACCAAGGTGATGCTGGCCTAACGTCCGGCCGGGTCGCGACCCGGCCCACGCATCGATGGGAACGCCCGCCTACCGGCTAGGCGTCAGCCGCAGTCGATTGCTGGTGGATCTTGGAGGTGACCCACTTTGCGTCCCGGGCACCGAGCAACAGCCCCGCAACCAGGATGGCCAAGGCGGCCAGCAGCGAACCACGGTGAACCGCATCCGGGATGTCAACGAAGAAACCGGCGATCGCGGGGACGACCAGCATGATTGCGCCGGCCACAAGCCCGATGTTGGTCTTGGCAGCAGCGGCGTGGTGCCCCAACAGCCAGCACCTGTCGCAGTGGGTCACGGCCTTGGTCCGGATCCCGATCCAAGAATTGCGCCCGAGCTGTCCGGTCGACAGCGCCCGCATGCTCCAGCCCACGAAGGCGAAAACTATCAGCACAAAAAATGTCATGGCCAGCTCGATGAGCGCCTGGTCTTCCATGCGTTGTGTCTCCTTGGATCGGGTCGACCGTCCTGGAACCCAGGCGCCGCAGCAAATCACGCAATCTTACTATGCGTGTATTTGCCGCAGTTTCCCTTGCGGACTCAAACAGCAGGGGCATGGCCCGCGAACCGGCCCCTGCCCCTGCCAAGCACTACGGATTGGCTGCTAGGTTCAACCGCCCAGACCGGCCCGGCGGAGTGCCTCCGCCATGGCGGTGTTGGCGTTGGCAACTGCCCCGCCGGCGGCTTTCCCCTGCTTCGGCTGTCCCGGTCTTGAAGCCTTGTTGGTGCCGCGTTCGCCCCGGGCATCGCCCCGGGCATCGCCGCCGCGCAGCTGGCGCTGACCGCGCTGATCCGGGCGCTGGCCGTCGCGTTCGGGCTTCGCTGCCGCAGGCTCGTCGTCAAGGCGCAGGGTCAGCGAGATGCGCTTGCGCGCGGGATCGACCTCCAGCACCTTGACCTTGACGACCTGTCCGGAGGTGACGACCTCGCGGGGATCGGAAATGAACTTGTTGCTCATCGCCGAGACGTGGACCAGGCCGTCCTGGTGCACCCCCACGTCGACGAACGCGCCGAAGGCGGCCACGTTGGAGACCGTGCCCTCCAGCACCATGCCGACCCGCAGGTCGCCGATCTTCTCCACGCCCTCCTTGAGGTTGGCGGTCTTGAAGTCCGGGCGCGGGTCGCGGGCCGGGCGGACCAGCTCGGAGATGACGTCCTGCACGGTGGGCAGGCCGAACTGGTCGGTGACGAAGTCGGCGGCGTTCAGGGTGGACACCGACTGGTTCCCGGCCGTCGCGGCGCCCAGCAGCGCCTCGGCCAGCCCGTAGGCCTCCGGGTGCACGGCCGAGGCGTCCAGCGGCTGCTTGCCGCCGGTCACGCGCAGGAAGCCCGCGCACTGCTCGAACGCCTTGGCGCCCAGGCGCGGAACCTTCAGCAGCGCCTTGCGGGTGGCGAAGGGTCCGTTGGCGTTGCGGTAGTCGACGATGTTGCGGCTCAGCAGCGGGCCGACGCCGGCGACGCGGGCCAGCAGCGCCGGGGAGGCGGTGTTCACGTCCACGCCCACGGCGTTCACGCAGTCCTCCACCACGGCGTCCAGCGAGCGGTCAAGCTTGGCCGGGGTCAGGTCGTGCTGGTACTGGCCGACGCCGATCGACTTGGGTTCGATCTTCACCAGCTCGGCCAGCGGGTCCTGCAGGCGGCGGGCGATCGACACGGCGCCGCGGATGGACACGTCCAGCTCCGGCAGCTCGGCGCTGGCCAGCGCGGAGGCCGAGTAGACGGAGGCCCCGGCCTCGGAGACGATCACCTTGGCCGGCTTGTTGGTCAGCCTGGCGATGACCTCGCCGGCGAGCTTGTCGGTTTCCCGGCTGGCGGTGCCGTTGCCGACGGCGATGAGCTCGGTGCCGTGCTTCTGCGCCAATTCGACAAGCGTTGCGACGGACTGCTCCCACTTGTTGGCCGGGGCGTGCGGGTAGATGGTGGCGGTGTCCACGACCTTGCCGGTCGCGTCGACGACGGCGACCTTGACGCCGGTGCGCAGGCCCGGGTCAAGGCCCAGCACCGCGCGGTTGCCGGCCGGTGCCGCGAGCAGCACGTCGCGCAGGTTCGCGGCGAACACCTTCACGCTGGCTTCCTCCGCGGCCTCGAAGAGGCGGGTGCGCAGGTCCGACTCGAGCCGGGCGAGCAGGCGCCCGCGCCAGGCCAGGCGCACGGTCTGCGAGAGCCACTTCCCGGCCGGGGCGTCGGCGCCGGCCTTGAAGCCCAGCGACCTGGCGACGGAGGCCTCGTAGCCGGCGCGGGCCTCGGCGAGCGCTTCGTCGTCGCGCGGGTCCGCCTCGGCAAGCTCCAGGTTCAGGGCGCCGTCCCGCTCCCCGCGCAGCAGCGCCAGCACGCGGTGGGAGGGCTGGGTGGCGACGGGCTGGACGAAGTCCTCGTAGTCGGAGAACTTTGCGGCGTCGGCGGCGGGTGCGCCGGGCGCGGTCTTGGAGGCGATCTTGCCGCGGGTCCACAGGCGCTCGCGCAGCTCGGACACCAGCACCGCGTCCTGGGAGGCGCGTTCGGTCAGGATCGCGCGGGCGCCTGAGAGTGCGTCGGCCGCGGCATTGATCTCGTGCTCGGCGCTCAGGAAGCCGGCCGCCAGGACCTCCGGGTCCTGGTTCGGGTTGTTGACCAGCGAATCGGCGAGCGGTTCGAGCCCCGCCTCGCGGGCGATCTGCGCGCGGGTGCGGCGCTTGGACTTGTACGGCAGGTACAGGTCCTCGAGCTCGGCCTTGGTGGCGGCGGCGTTGATCGAGGCTTCCAGCTCGGCGGTCAGCTTGCCCGCCTCCTGGATGGACTTCAGGATCGCTGCGCGGCGTTCCTCCAGCTCTCGCAGGTAGCGCAGCCGCTCCTCGAGCAGGCGCAGCTGGGCGTCGTCCAGGGTGCCGGTGGCTTCCTTGCGGTACCTGGCGATGAACGGCACCGTGGAACCGGCATCGAGCAGTTCGACGGCGGCCTTCACCTGCCAGGTGGCAACGCGGGTGGTGCCTGCCGAAAGTTCGGCGGCAATGGTGTCAATAATTCGCTTCTGGCTCACCCGTACTAGTGTGCCGTATCCGCCGGCGCGGACGCGGGTTCGCACCGTGCGCGTGTCCGCGCCGCTGTCGTAAATACGACAGCGGCGCAGGGGGCGCCCGGATGCCCGAACATGCGATGCTTGATTTCGACTGTGTCGGGAGCCTGGCGGCTACCCGTGCCCAGGTCGTCCCAGTACCCAGCTAAGGAAGCCGCGAGCAGTGAACACCTCCGAACAAAAGACCGCATCCATGCCGGCGCCGAAGAAAGCCGACCCGAAGCTGCCCCGGCTGGCCGAGGTCCCCGCATTCACCGAGTGGATGGCGCAGGGCTGGGCGGATCCGGAGCGCACCCCCGCGGCCGGCCTGGATGCCGCCGCGGCCGCCGCTGCCCACCGCAACAAGCTCTCCGAGGCCCTTCCCGGGTCGAGAATCGTGGTCGCCGCAGGCTGGGCACCGGTCCGCAGCAACGACTGCTTCTACGACTTCCGCCCGCACTCGGACTTCCTCTGGCTGACCAACTGCAACGCCGAGGGCGCAGTGCTGGTCGGCACCCCGCGCCCCGGCGGACACGACTACCGCCTGTTCGTCCCGGCGCCGGCGCTTCCGGGCGACCCGGCGTTCTTCACCAGCGCCGCACACGGCGAGCTCTGGGTCGGCGCCGCGCACGGCCCCACCCACTGGGAACAGGCCCTGGGCCTGCCCACATCCCCGCTCGGCGCCCTCGATGCCGCGCTGTCCAAGCTTTCGGGAGCCGAGGCAGCCGGCAACCTGGATTCCTCCATGGTCGCCACGCACGGGCTGAACCCCTCCGCCACCCTGCGCCGCACCCTGGGCGAACTGCGCCTGCTCAAGGACGCCTGGGAAATCAACGAACTGCGCAACTCGGTCATCCACACGGTCGAGGGCTTCTCCCAGGTCATCAACGAGATCCCCCGCGCCATCGCCGGCGGCGGCGAACGCTGGCTGCAGGGCACCTTCGACCGGGTGGCCCGCACCCACGGCCACGGCCCCGGCTACGCCACCATCATCGGCTCCGGGCACCACGCCCCCACCCTGCACTGGGTGCGCTGCGACGGACCGGTCCACGAGTCCGAACTGCTCCTGCTGGACATGGGCGTGGAGGAAAGCAGCTTCTACACCGCGGACGTCACCCGCACCTTCCCCGCCAACGGCCGCTTCACCACCGCCCAGCGCGAGGTCCACGACCTGGTCGAGAAGGCGCACCGCGCCGGCCTGGCCGAGCTGGCCCCGGGCAAGGACTTCACCGCCTTCCACACCTCCATCATGGAGGTCATCGCCAACGGACTGAGCGACTGGGGCATGCTCCCGGTCTCCGTCGACGAGGCCCTCTCCCCCGCCGGCCAGCACCACCGCCGCTGGCTGGTCTGCGGCGTCGGCCACCACCTGGGCCTGGACGTGCACGACTGCTCCTCGGCCTCCTACGAGGAATACCAGGGCGCCGTGCTGCAGGAGAACATGGTCCTCACCGTCGAACCGGGCCTCTACTTCCACAAGCACGACACCATGGTCCCGCCGGAACTGCGCGGCATGGGCGTGCGCCTCGAGGACGACCTGCTGATCACCGCCGACGGATACGAGAACCTCTCCGACCCGCTGCCCATCGACGCCGCGGGCATCGAGGCATGGATGGCGGCACAGGCAGGAACCCGCGCATGAGCACCGCATCCCCGAACCCCGTCCTGACCATCGCCAACGCGCTCATCTTCGACGGCGAGAACCCGGAGCTCATCCGCGGCAACGTCACGTTCACGGACGGGATGGTCTCCGCCATCGGCGACCAGCAGGAGGGCGAACTGCTCGACGCCGCCGGCAAGGTCGTGGTCCCGGGCCTCATCGACGCCCACTTCCACGCCTACGCCATCTCGCTGGACGGGTTCCGCAACGAACGCGGCCCGCTCTCCTTCGCCGCGCTCGCCGGGGCCAAGCGCCTGCGCGAGGCCCTGTCCCGCGGCTTCACCACCGTGCGCGACGTGGCCGGCGGGGACATCGGCCTGTCCTCCGCCATCAAGGGCGGGCTGTTGCCCTCCCCGCGCTACTTCTACACCGGCCCGGCACTGAGCCAGACCGGCGGCCACGGCGACCCTCGCGAGGCCGACGTGGATGTCTGCTTCGGCCACGGCCACATGTGCGAGGTCGTCGACGGCATCGAGCCGCTGCGCGTCGCCGTGCGCGAACGCCTGCGCACCGGCGCCCACGCCATCAAGATCATGGCCAGCGGCGGCGTGGTCTCGCTGACCGACCCGCTGGCCATCCCGCAGTACTCGGACGAGGAAATCTCCGTCGTGGTGGCCGAGGCGACCCGCCGCGGTTCCTACGTGGCCGCCCACGCCTACTCCCCGGAGGCCATCGCCCACTCGGTGCGCAACGGCGTGCGTTCGATCGAGCACGGCAACCTGCTCGACGAACCCACCGCGGCCCTCATGGCGGAGCACGGCGCATACCTGGTGCCCACGCTGGCAGCCTACGCGGCCATGGACCGGCGCGGGGACGAGGTCGGCCTGCCGGAGGTTTCCAAGGCCAAGAACCTGGAGGTCCTCACCGCCGGCGGCGAGGCCATCAAGCTTGCGCTGGCCGCAGGCATCCCGGTGGGCTTCGGCTCGGACCTGATGGGAGATCTGGCCGACGAACAGCTCAACGGCCTGGCCCTGCAGATCGCGGCCGTGGGCGTCTTCGAGACGCTGCGCTCGGCCACCAGCGTGAATGCCGCCCTGCTGCAGGAACCGACGCTGGGCCGTCTGGCCCCGGGCATGGTCGCCGATGCGCTCATCCTCGACGGGAACCCGTTCGAGGACCCCTCGGTGATCTTCGACGAGTCCCGTACGCGCACCGTTGTCCAGGGCGGCGCAGTCGTGGACCTCGGCGCCAAGTAGGAAACCGCAACACCCGTGGCATGTGCGCCCGGATGCACTTGGATGCGTCCGGGCGCGCTCACAGCTGCCGTCCAAGGCCAGCGCCTAAGATGGAACGCATGAGAATTTTGCATGCCAAGACGCCCTTGTTCGCCGCAGCCACAGTGCTGCTTGTTTCCCTGACCGGTTGCGCGGGTATTGCCGATACGGCTTCTTCGGCTGCTTCCTCCGCCGCTTCGCAGGTGGCCGAAGGCGCCAAGAAGGAACTCATCAAGACCGTTTGCTCCCCCATCAAGGACGGCACCATCAACGCCGGCGACCTCAAGGTCCTCAATTCCATGGTTGATGCGGTGCGCGAGGGCGGCCTGCCCAAGGAAATCGTGAACGCCCTGGACGACGTCGCCGCCGCCGGGGACAACGTTCCGGCCGATGCCCAGGCCCGCCTGGTCACCGCCTGCGACAACGCAGTGAACAGCTAGCCCGAACCGCGTCCATGGGAAAAGCCAAACGCTCCAGCCTGGCCGCATTGGCCGCCGCCGCAGGTCTCACTGCGCTGGTCTGTGTTTGGCTTTTCCTCCCCGCGCAGGATCGTCCCGGGGCCGAACCCGAAAGCGAACAGGCAACCATCCAGCACGTGGTCGACGGAGACACCGTCTACGTGTTGCTGGAGGGGAAACGCACCAAGGTTCGCCTGCTCAATGTCGACGCCCCGGAAATCCCCCACCCCGGCAAACCCGGTGAATGCTTCGGCGAGGAAGCCACCCGGTTCCTCGAGCAGAAGCTCCCGGAGGGCAGCAAGATCCAGCTCGAGTTCGACGTGGAGCGGTTCGACCGCTACGACCGCACCCTTGCCAGCATCACCTACAAGGGCGAATTCATCAACGAGACGCTGGTGGCTTCCGGCCACGCCACCGCCATGAAGGTCAACCCCAACGTGAAGTTCTACGAGTCGCTGCGCTCGGCTCAGAAGAAGGCAGAACGCGCAAAGGTCGGCTTGTTCGATCCGGCCAACGGCTGCAGCTAGACACGGCCGATCGCCGGACATACGGAAGCAGGACCGCACCAGAAAGGTTGCGGTCCTGCTTCCGTATGCGGCGCTGTCCTTGGCTTATGGCACCCAAGCGAACAGGAGCCCTGGCTTCCACCGGCAAGGATGGAAGCCAGGGCTCCTTGGCTATTCGAGGTTACTGGCTATGCTTCGTTGTTCCTGGTGCGGCGGCGCACAAGCGCGACACCGCCGAGGATCAGCAGCAGGCCTCCACCGAGTACTCCCAATGCCGCGAACCCGGTCGCCGCGAGCTTGTCGTCGGTCGGCTTCTTGACAGGCTTCTCGTTCGAGCCGTTTTCATTGGCCGAGCCGTCGCCGTTGCCGCTTTCACTTCCGGTGCCGTCGCCGCTGTTGCCCTCGTTGTCGCCACCGTCGGTGGACGGGAGCGTGGGTTCGGTTTCCGGCTTCAGCACAAAGCCGAAGTCCAGCGTCAGATCGGATTCGCCGTCACCGGTCAGGCCCGTGGACGAGGATTCCCAGGTCGAGGAATCCTTGCCGCGGTTTCCGTCGGTTTCGATCGTCGGAAGGTAAGGGTCCAGGGCCTTCTTGGACTTCTTGCGGGCGATCTTGACGACGTATGACTCGCCATCCTTGAGAACCGGCAGATCCTTGAACAGGTAGTTGCCGTCCTTGTCGGTGGTCGTCGATCCAATCTTCGTGCCATCCGGGCCGTAGATGTCCAGGCCGACGCCGGGGATGCCCGGCTCGCCCTTGCCCTGGATGCCGTTCTTGTTTGAATCAACCCATACGCGGTCGCCCACGGAGACCGTGCCCGGAACGAAACCGAAGTCCAGGGTCGGATCGCGGTCACCGTCATGGGTCAGTCCTGCGGACTTGGCGGTCCAGTCGGAAGAGTCGCCTTCGATGTCGCCCTTGCCCGACTGGGTCGGAACATACGGGCTGAGCGCGTCGGCGGACTTCTCCTTGTTGATGCTGACCGTGTAGGACTGGCCGTCCTTCACGACCGGCAGGTTCGAGAAATCGTACTTGCCGTCCTTGTCGGTAGTCACCGGACCAACAGGCTTGCCGTTGACATCAACGACCGGCTTGCCGTCCGGACCCGTCAGCTCCAGGACAACACCCGGGATGCCAGGCTCGCCCTTGTCCTGACGTCCGTTTCCGTTGGAATCAATCCAAACGTAGTCGCCCAGCGAAACCTTCGGCAAAACGAAACCGAAGTCCAGGCTTGAATCCCGGTCCCCGTCCGTCGCCAGTCCCTCTGATGAGGCTTCCCAAGTCGAGGAATCCTTCGAGCGGTTGCCTTCGGTTTCTACGGTCGGGATGTACGGCGCCAGCGGCTTGGCCGAGGCTTCCTTGTCGATCGAGACCGTGTACGACTCGCCCTCCTTCAGAACCGGAAGGCCCTCGAAGGAGTACTTGCCGTCCTTGTCGGTCTTGACCGGGCCAACGGGATTGCCGAACACATCGGTGACCGGGTTGTTGTCCGGACCAAGGATCGTCAGTACGACGTCCTTGATGCCGGGCTCGCCCGAATCCTGGATGCCGTCGCGGTTGGTATCAACCCATACGAAGTCACCCACCGAAACCATCGGCAAAACGAACCCGAAGTCCAGGCTCGGGTCATGCTGGGCGTCCTGGGTCAGGCCCTCCGTAGTGGAAGTCCACGATGAAGAGTCCGTGCCACGGACACCCTGTCCCGTTTGCGTCGTGATGTACGGGGCCAGCGGCTCGGCCGAGGCTTCCTTGTCGATCGAGACCGTGTAGGACTCGCCCTCCTTCAGAACCGGCAGGTTCTCGAAGATGTAGTGGCCATTCCCGTCGGTCGCGGTCGGAAGCACCTCGTTGCCGAACACGTCGGTCACCGCCTTGCCGTCCGGGCCGCTGAGGATCAGTACGACATCCTTGATTCCGGCTTCGCCGTCCGTCTGGATTCCGTCACGGTTGGTATCAACCCACACGTAGTCGCCCAGCGAAACCTTCGGCAGCACGAAGCCGAAGTCCAAGGTCTTGTCCTCGGCCCCGTCCACCAACAGGTTGCCGGAAACGGCTTCCCAGGTCGATGAATCGTTCTCGCGGTTGTCTTTGGTCTCAATGGTCGGGATGTACGGAGCCAGCGGCCCGGCCGAGGCGTCCTTGTCGATCGAGACCGTGTAGGACTCGCCGTCCTTCAGAACCGGAAGGTTCTCAAAGGCGTAGCTGCCGTCCTTGTCGGTGGTTGCAGGACCAACGGGATTGCCGAACACGTCGGTCACGGGCAGGCCGCCAGGACCAACGATGGTCAGTACGACATCCTTGATTCCTGCTTCGCCGTCCGTCTGGATTCCGTCGCGGTTGGTATCCACCCACACGTAGTCACCGACCGAAACCTTTGGCAGCACGAAGCCGAAGTCCAGGCTCGGATCCCGGTCCCCGTCCTTCGTCAGGCCCTCGGACGTGGCGTCCCAGGTCGAAGAGTTCGATTCCCGGTCCTTGCCCGTGTCGATCGTCGGAATGTACGGAGCCAACGGCTCAGCCGAGGCTTCGCGGTCGATCGAGACTGTGTAGGACTCGCCGTCCTTCAGGGCAGGAAGATCCACAAAGGTGTATTTCCCGTCCTTGTCTGTCGTGGCCGAGCCAACTGGATTGCCGAACACGTCGGCCACGGGCAGGCCGCCCGGACCAACAATGGTCAGGACAATACCCGGGATGCCGGCTTCGTCCTCGTCCTGGACACCGTCGCGGTTGGTATCGACCCACACGTAGTCGCCAACGGAAACGCGCCCCGGATTCACGAAGAAGCCGAAGTCCAAGCTCGGATCCCGGTCGCGGTCCGTCTTCAACAGCTCGGAAGAAGGATCGGTTTCGGCCACCCAGCCGGAAGAGTCCGTGTCCTTGTCACCGGCACCGACACGGGTCGGCAGGTACGGCTTCAGAACCGATTCGGAAGCTTCACGGTCGATGGAGACGATGTACTTCTGCCCGTCCTGAAGAACCGGAAGGTTCTCGAAGGTGTAGTGCCCGTTCCCGTCCGTCATGGTTGGCAGCACTTCGTTGCCGTACACGTCGATGACGGGGTTGTTGTCCTTGTCGGTCAGCTTCAAGGTGACGTCCTTGATGCCGGGCTCGCCGCCATCTTGGATGCCGTCCTTGTTGCCGTCCACCCAGACGAAGTCGCCAACGGAGACCTTCGCCTTTTCAACGGGGCGGAATGTGATGCCGGTCTTGATCGGCTCCTGGCTGCGGTAGTCGGTCTCTCCGTCGACCTGAGCCTGGGCAGCGTAGCCGAAGGAGTTCCACGCCGCGGCGAGATCGGCCACGCCATCCGGCATTTCGGTTGCCGACTGCGTGGTGAACGTCAGCGCAACGCTGTCCTTGGGTTCCAATCCCTTGTCAAAGTCCATGACCAGCTTGACGCCCTGGATTTCCCGGGGGTTGGCAGGGCGATCGGTGACCCAGTTGGCCAGGCAACCGGCCCACGGATTCTTTCCATCCATGCCGTTGGGCTTGCAGGTTGCAGGATCGCCGGTCAGGTAGGAAAGGGCCATCTTGGTCCCTTCCGGAACCTCCGGGAGCTTCACGTCCAGGAGCGTTGGGGTCCACTTCGATCCGCGAGGCTTGCCGGCCTGCGACGCGGTCACGCCCGTGTCTCCCACGAACGGGAAGATATCGAGGATTTCCATGTGCTGCGATGGAACGTTTCCGGTGTTGGTGACGCTGAGTTTCCACTCGGCGATTCCACCCGGCTTGGTTTCAACCACGCATGGGTATCGGTAGAAGCCGCCGCCGAAGTCGAAGCACTTGGCGTCTTTGTTGAGCGTGTTGTGGATGCCCGTCGGGTCGGTCTGTCCCGCGGACGGGACCTCACGAACCAGCTTTCGGGAGGAGTAGGCCTGGCCTTCGACGATCCTCAGGTCGGATACGCCCGTGACAGTTTCGGCATTCTTTCCACCGAAATCAGCATGGTTCTTCAGGTCCGTCTTTGCCGGCACTCCGGCCCGGACCGTCACCGGAAGGACGATGGTGTAGGACTCGCCCGGGTACAGCTTCGTTCCCTCGGGGAAAGTGAACGTTGCCTCGTTGCCGTTGGCAAGAACTGCACCGATGAGCGTGGAATCGATCGTCATCGACGTGCCCTGGGGCGCGGCGTTGAACAGCTTGCCAAAGGAGTACTTGACTTGCGAGGTCCAATCCGGATCGAGTTCCAGCAGCAGTCCGTCTTTGTCCTGTGGAAGCTTGTCCACGATGACCGGGTCAAGAATTGCTTCGGTCCCCGAGTTGGTCACCTCGATGGTGTAGTTGACCGCACCGCCAGCAGAGATCTGTCCGCTCAAGGCGTCGGACGTCTTGCTGACTCCCGCTTTGGTGGCACCCGGAGCGAACTGGTGCTCGGTGGATACGTCAGGAACGGTGCGCTTCTGCCCCAAGCGTTCCATCGCTGCGGTGGCGGTATTCTCCACCGTGGACTTCATTGATTCGCCGGGGTTCCGGGAAGCGCCGTCAATGCTGTTCAACTCGCCGGTGCGCAGCGTGTAGCGCGGCATGACCTTGAACTTTACCTCGTTGACGGTTTTGTCCAGAGGCTCATAGTCCGCGCCTTGCATGGTGATGCGGATACCCTGGACATCGTCGTTGGCCGGCTTAGTGGTTCGCCAGGTTCCTTTGCCATCGTCGATGAGTTCGTTGGCTGCGCCCGTGGTGAAGGTGGCACCAGCCAGGTACTCGATGGTCACCGTGCCGTTGCTGGTCGGAGCGGGGTTCCAACCGGCGAAGTCGAAGGCGTTCCAGAACGTCGGATCCTTGTCCACGAAAACGATCTTGTCCGCAGCGTCTTCGCCACCTGCATTCAGGCTCAGCTTCACCTGAATCGGGGTGGGAACACCATTCTGCGGGAAGAACGTTGCGGGTCCTGCCGGGCTGAAGGACTTCGTCAGCACCGGGGCAATCACCACCGAGTTCTCGGTGACGACCTTGAGGTCCTTGGATGGGTTGTCCGTCGCGGAGTCCCCACCGCGAACGATGGTTGCTTCAGCGGTGTTGGGAATCGTGTACCCGATTTCCTTCAGTGCCACGTCGACCAGAGTCTCGGTTCCACGCTTCTTCTCGCGGAGCTCCGTGTCAAGAGTCAGATCGAACCACGCATCGCGCGGCACCAAATGCTCTCCGGTCTTCACCAGCGCAAACTCGATACCGACCACGTTGGCCCAGTCGATAGGAACCATGGAAGATGCAGGGTCCACGGCCTCGGTCCCGGTGAGAAGCACCGTAGCGCCACCGTCCATGGTCAGCGTCAATCGAGCGGTTTCCACCGATGAGCTGTCGGACAGATTGGCCTTGTGCATGCCGGTGATGGTGACGTAGTCAAATGGCTTGGCAGCGCCGATTGGATCGGCAAGTGTCAGGGAATCCACCGCGTACGTCGAGGTGTTCCACGCCGAGAGCCGCAGCTGGCTTGCAGGGAACTTGTTCGATGGCTTTTGAACGATGGTGCCTGCGGACCAGGACTTTGAACTGCCAAGCTGGATCTTCTTGTCGACGGTGACGGTTGCCGGGAACTCGCCGCCATCCGCGGTGCGCAAGACGTTTGTCCACTCGGTCTTGTCCGTGGCCACGTCGTGCTTGAGTTCGAAGTCGACCACCGAGGTGACGTTGCCGTAGTTGTCTCCCGTATTGGCATCCGGGAAGGTGCCGGAAGCACGGGTGTACGTGATGCGTACCCCCGTGCTGTCGGCGGGGAGGTTCCCGTCGGCATCGGCCAGGGTCTGCCAGTCGCCGACGGCATCCATGTACTCAATGAGGACGCTCGCGGCACCCTGATTGTTGGTGATCTTGACCTTGGTTGGCTTCCAGTCGGCGATCATGCCGTCAAACATGTCGGTCTGAACAATCTTGCGAACATCGACGTTGGTTCCCGGGGCAACGCTGGTGTTCAGCGTTGCCGAGGTCGTGTCTCCGGCCAGGCCTTCAACACGGTTGTGGTGGAAGGACTTGCCTCCGTCGAAAAGTTCCTTGGGATCTTCAACGATCAGCGTGTCTTCGGCGTTGTCGGTCGTTGCCGCGACGCCGCCGGGGGTCAGTCCGCCGGCCTGGATTTCGTTCTTGTGAGAACCGGCCTTTCGGCCGAGGACATCAAATTTCAGCTCGACGCCCTGGTTCGGGGCAAAGGTTCCTTCAAAGGAAAGCTCGAAGGACTTGAGGTCCTTGCCTGCCGGCATGTCCGCCGGGAAAGTGATCTTTCCGTCGACCCGCTCCAACTCATAACGAGTGCCCGCGATGGTGATGCCACCGGTTTCGGCGCCAGTCGGCCAGTCATTGGATACAAACTTCTCAAAGTCGATGCCGTCGCCAAACGGTGCCGTGCCTGCTGCCGGTTCCTTGATGCTCAGCGCCTTGAGCGGCTGGTTTGAGGTGTTCGTTGCGCCAATGGTCACGGTTGAACGGTTCTGGGCGGCACCAATGTGGGTGGCGTTTTCAGCAACTACCTTTTTGGGGGCAAAAGACTTCTTTGCGTCGACCTTGTAGTCGACTGCGTCCACCACAAACTTGTCGGTTGCCGGTTTCGGCGCCGAGTCGCCCTTAGGCGTCTGGGCGGTGATGCTCACTTGGTTGTTGACATCGCCTACTAGGGCGCTTGGACGTAATTCCGTGTTCAGCTTGATGGAGCCGGCCGAACCTCCCGCGGTAATGCCGCCCTTAGAGGAAGTCGATTTCGAAGAGGTGAAGACGAACTCAAAACCGGTGATGGTGGAAAGTGCCATGCCATCGGGGATGACAGGCAATGCACCCGGAGTACCGTCGGTCTTGGTGCCGTTTACGAAGTAGTTAACTTGGATCTGGTCAGCGCCAGCGGGGAACTCGACTGGGCCGAATCCGGTGAAGGACACCGCGTCGAATGGCTTGGTTCCGCCAGACGGTTCAAGGATGGTCAGCGAGGTGGCGCCGACCTTGGAAGCGTTCTTGATTCCACCCAGAGTCACTGTGTTTGCCGCACCTGAACCGGCAAGGAGGGCCTTCTCGGCCCAGGCTTTGGTGATCTCGGCCTTCGGCGCGGGATCAATTTCGAGGGTGACAGGTTCAGCCTCGTCGGTGACACTACCGGCATCCGAGGTGAGGCTGGCACTGTTGGTTAGCTTCGTGCCACCCAGTTCGGGAGAGACATCGGCCGGCAACATTGCCACGATCTTCACGGTGTAATCCGCGCCGTCATTTAGGCCGACGCCGTCGACGTCTCCGGTCTTCTCGTTGAAGGCCAGCTCGATTCGGGTCTTGTTATCCGGGTCCTTTTGGGTGACCGTCTTCTCAAAGCCGATGTAGCTGATGCTTTGCAGAACCAGCGGTTCCGGAAGCGAATCCACCAAAACGGCATTGGTGCAAGGAGTCTCGATCGATGAGCAACCCGGCTTCAGCTCATAGGTGACCGTTCCGCCTGGCTTCAGCGTCGCTGGCCCCTCAAGTGTCTTGGTGAGGCTCATTCCGTCATTTTTGGCCGTCGGACCCGAAACGCTTCGTTGGGCATTCCCCGAGCCAAGTCTCTTAGGCTCGGCTGCTGGTTCAGATTTATCTGATTCCTGGCTGTTTGGCTCTCCAGCGGCTACGTCTTCCGGCACCTGAGATTCAGTGGACGATGCGACCTGCCGGGGCTCTGCCACGTTCGTTGCAGAAGCCGGCGCAATGCCCACTGCTCCAAGCCCCAATGTGAGTGCCAGAATGGCAGCGAGCACTGATTTCCGACGCGGAGGCGCGCCGGAGGTAACATGCTTCCGCACGTATTTCCCCTATCCCCAAGTTAACGTTGCCGTCCGATTAGCTGCACCCGTGGTTTTTCCCATGAAGACCACACAGTGAAAGGCAACATTAAGACCCTACCAATCGGTCGGGGGCGCCAATCACTCCATATTGGCCGGCATGGCTACCACCCAAGACCACCAACCCGCTTGCCTTTCGATGGTTGACATGGAAGTTTTGCAGAACTTGAACGTTCCCTTCACATGCTGGCGCTCAATGTCGTTCCTCAGCCATGGTTCGCATGGATGGGTGGCATGGCCTGAAGCCGCCGCTGAACCGCATCCAGAATTGGCACAAAGAATCGTAAATCTTGGCACGGATCGTCGCTTTGTTCTTGCCAGCGCGCTCGTCAGCTTTGCGATCGAATTTCTGCGCGGTATTCACGTGGCGAACGCCCATGCCGATCTCTCATGGCGCGCGAAAGCTGATCGGGGCCATTGAACCCGGAAGATTCGGCGATGAACGATATTGGCGAGTTGCCTGGATGTCGCAAAAGCATTTCGGCATGGTCCAGCCGACGTTCCCGGAGCATTCCGGCAACCGACACATTGCGTCCTTCGAAAAGCCTATAGAGCTGTCGTCTGCTGACGCCGACGGCCCTGGCCAAGGTGTCGACGCTTGTTTGGGGGTCCACATATGCAGCGTCAATGACACCCAAGACATTGGCGCGCAGGGCCACGGAGTGCTTGTCCATCAGCTCGAAGCCTTCGGAGGACAAGGTACCAAGTCCGGTCAGAAGTTCAAGGATGGCACGTTCATGGCAGTCCCTCAGCGACTCATCGCCGTCTTCCTGAAGCCGGAGGGCACTCTCCACCAGTGCTCGAATTGGTGCCGCAACGGGTACTCTGTTGAGCACCGATGCGGCCATGATCTCAGTATTGATTCCTCGGGTTTCGAAGTAGCTTCGGGGAACGTCAAACAATAAAACGTCTGTGTGGTTGCTCGTTGTGGAAAAGAACTCGTGGTCCAGCAGGAGCGCTAGAACCGAGTCGGCTTCACCGGCAGATTCTTCACCACGCTGACGGGTGTAAATCTTGCCCGAATTGATGAGACAGATCTGTATGTAGCGATCATAGCCATCACCCAAATGCGCACTTGAACGATGAAATGAAACCGCATCGCCGGTGATATGGGCGATCGAAAGACTGCCGTGCCGCCAGCCTTTCACACATTCGATGTCGGCCTTCGGACTCAGGGCACGAATCGTCCACGGCTCCGAAATCGAGCCCGGCCCACTCGTGTCTCGAGCGGACGCTCCCGAAGCAAATCGCTCCGTGCCGCGATAGTTGTGTTCGTCGACCAACGCGGTCCAGTGGACCGCTGATCGACCGGCATTGCGAGTTTCCATTGCCTTGCATAATTCCACATCATTCGGTGCAATCACCGGAAAACACACCAATTACGGCTTTCAGAACTCCAATCAGAACTACTGATCTGTTTCCTGCAACGTTCGGTTCCGAATGCCCTCCAGAAAAAGAAACTGCGTCCTTCCTTGAAGACTCTGCCTGGTGTACGCAAGCCGTCCATCACGATTTATAGCGTCGTCTAGACTTGCGATGTGAATCAAGAATCCAAGGCCGTTCGAATCGACGCGTGGCTATGGTCGATCCGAATCTACAAGACGCGTTCGGCGGCTACTGCCGCTTGCCGAGCCGGACACGTGCGCCTGAACGACAAGCCTGCTAAGGCCGCACAAATTGTTGTTCCCGGCGATACCATCCGGGTTAGGCAGTCGGGTTTCGACAGAATCTTTGAAGTCACCGGGCTGATAGCGAAAAGGGTCGGTGCCGATGTTGCCGCTCGATGCTACAACGACCACACCCCCGTGCGGTCCAAGGAAGCCATCCCGCAGGTTCCGGTTCGGGACCGCGGCGCGGGCCGGCCCACCAAAAAGGACCGACGGGAAATGGAGCGGCTTCGCGAAAAGTTCCATTAGGGCAACAGCTACGATGAGAACTAGCAACACCGTTGTCTATGAATGAATTGCAACCACAATCTGGATGAGGAAAGCCATGGCTCAGAAAAAACGCTGGAATGATCTCTCCGTAGTTGCACGCTGGCGGATTGCAATCTTGGGCATCATGCAACTGGCACTTCAATTTGTTGCCCTACGTGATCTGATCAAGCGACCCGCATCAGGTATCCGTGGAGCCAAGGGTGCTTGGGCCGCGGCATCATTCGTCAATTTCCTGGGACCTATTGCATATTTGACGCTTGGGCGCATCCGAACCAAGAAGTAACCCCCCTGAACATGACTCTAATCAAGAACCCTTAGCAAAAACAGAATCATTGAGCGATTCCGAATGCCCTCTACCAGCGCCAATGCCATGAATGGCCCTTCGAAAACGGGCAACCGGACGGGACTCGATGCGGCTGTTGTCCCGACTGGCACGAATGACGGTGTTTAGTTGCGTTGGAGGTCGGTTGCTGCCCTCGGTGCGAACTAGGAATACGTGGTGGTAAACAATCGCCTGTGCCTCTCACTCATGGAATGATGAGGCACAGTTTCTAGGTGGTCAAATGCGCACGCTAAACCAACGCTGGATCCTTCTTTGGAGAATCGTGGTCCTCTGGTCGTTCCGGGACCAGAACCTGTTCTTCACTAGATTCAGGCTCGGGCCGAATCCATTTGTTGACGATTGGCACTCGGCGGCCAATGCCACGAAACTGAATTCCCAGCCACGTTGCAATGGTGACCCAAGTTGCCGCCGATACCAGCACTGCGTCCGCAGAAGCCATAATTCCGGAGAAGAACGGCAACCCCATGACGACGGCGATTCCCACATGCATGCCAAGGATGGAAATGAGTGCAATACGCCGCGTGACGCGGTTGAAGAGCAGGAATGGGAACGCAATTTGCACTACGACCGTAAAGTAGGTCAGCAGCACAACCATCCAGGTATTCGCCGTCAGTAGTTCAGAAAGCCATGGGAAAATCCCATAGGCCTTCGAACTAATTGGGTAGTACATGGCTTCGCCGCTTTGCCATAGACTGCCCTGCACTTTGTACATTCCAGCCTCAAAGTAAACGAGGCACAATTGCGCAACGATAAGGCATAACGCGAGATTGTGCAGAACGGTTCCGATCTGCGTCTCGGAATTATTGCCTCTTAAAGACCTGCGACGGGCGTCCAACGACCAACGACGAGAAATATCGGCAAAGATCATGTAAATCAGCATGATTCGTATGAAGTAATTTCCACCGTCAGCGATTGGAGTGTTCTGCGCATTGATCGCCGTATAGAAAACAAAGAAGAGTGGAGTGATGACACGCGTTCGCCACCCAAAAATGAACGCGATGGCCAACAAGATCGCTACGGCGTACCAGCCCCAGAAAAATCCGGTGCCGGCCTCCCTCAGAATGTCTAGCGGCCACTTATATCCCAGTACCGCGCGGTATGGGTCCCAGTATGCCGACCCCGGACCCCAAATACGGTTGGCAACCGGGATGTTTTGCAGCAGCCAACCAAGTATGAGCGTACCCGAGGCCATGCGCATCACGGCCAACCCGTAATCAGCATTTCGATTAAGGACGAACCAATCGACGATTTTGGCGATGAGATTGGCCGGCGCATCCTTATGGTTAGAAACCCAATTCAGAATACTGGGAGCTGAAGAAGTCTTTACTTCCATGCTGCTAGTACCTCCTCATCGAAGGCCAGAGCATCGCGCCAGCCAATCTTGGTAAATATCTGTGACTGTTTCCCTGCTGGATCGTGCCGTTCAGCGAAAGGCGTTACGGGGTCACGACGCATCTGAACTTCAACCATTGAAACGCTATCGCCCCACCGATTCTTGGCGTAAAGGGTGGCAAATCCCACTGCGACCTTTTCCATTCGTTCATAAGCCCGCAGGTCATCGAGCTGTGAGTTAGTGAACTTCTTCTTGGCTTCTGCGGAGTCTAGCTCAACGCCGAATACAGTTTGTCCCTGGATATGGTTTGATGCGATTTCCTGACGCTGCTTGTCGCTCAAATCATGAGCCGCGGTCCAGTAGCGCCCGTGAATAGTCTTGGATTGTTTCGCGCTTCGGTTAGCAAGGATGTTTCCGGCCGATGCGGCCTGTTCTTCCTCTGTGATATTGCGCCATTCCGAGAACTCGGCACCTGCCGCAACTCCACCAGCGCATACTTCAATTGGGCTAAGGCATGCTCGCATCAGAAAATACTCGTCTTGGGAATACGGGCCTGGAGCAAACAGGCTCCATCCTTGATCTAGGGGACCAAGGAAGTACTTGTTCAATGCCGGCTGCAATGACGCCTTAAGCGGCGTTTGCGGGCCGGTAAATGCGAGCGTCGCTGCGATATGAGCGATGACGACAAGGCCGCCAAGCACCAGCATAATTCTTGCGGGAATCCCAATGCGTCGAATCTTTTCCATTGATCTTCTTCGTGTGAGACGTGGAGACCGTTTTGTGTGGTCGTGAGAATGATTTAAAGGGACCGGGACTTTCATTTTGCAAAAGTCCCGGTCCCTCACAAACTTACCGCTTAGAGTGCGCGGCGCTTACGGGAAAGCATCAAGGTTACGGCACCAGCCAGCAGCAACAGCACGGCAATTCCGCCGACAATCAGGGTTCCTTCAGAACCCGTATTGGCCAGCGGCTTGACCAGCTTGACCGGGCCAGATGTCCCGGCGTTGTCGCCCCTGTTAGCACCCGAATTTACAGATGAGTTGTCTGCGCTGTTAGTCGCAGAGTTCTCATCGGTATTTTCGTCGGTGTTGTCATCCGAGTTCTCATCGGTGTTGTCATCCGAGTTCTCATCGGTGTTGTCATCCGTGTTCTCATCGGTGTTGTCATCCGTGTTCTCATCGGTATTGTCATCGGTGTTCTCGGCAGTGTTTTCTGCGGTTGAATCATCGTCGGCAATAACGGTGAAGGTGACGTAGTCCTTGTCTTCAGAGGAGTTATCCACTGCAGTCAAGAGGTAATCACCCAATTCGAGATCAGCAGTTTCGACGCGGAGGGAAATCTTTCCTTCAGCATCGACTGCGAGCTCGGATTCAAGAACATCGGCATCTGGTACTGCAAGTGCAGCACCAGCGGTTAGTGCCAACAAGGAGATTTCTGCTGTTCCATCCGCAGTAAAGTCCCATCCGGTCAACAAGGTAGTTTCACCCTTGACGACACGCTTCGGCGTGACATCAATACTGACGTTGGTGGTGACCTTCTTATCGCGGACAACCAGGAACGAAGAAGAGGTCTTGCCTTCATTGTCTGTGGCGATAACTTCGTAGACCCCCGGTGGGAGGTCCTTGGAATCGAAGTCGAAGACGAATTTGCCGTTGTCACCGATTTCTTCGTCTTCGGTCAGGACGACCTTCTCGCCTGATCCATCAACGTTTCCGACCTCGATCTTGACAGTTCCACCAGCAGTGAACTTGTCACCGATGACCTTGACGGGGTCACCCTTCTCAACTTCGCCAGGGATGACGGTGAGAGTCGGGTGTTCAGTGTTGTCAGCTGTGTTCTCCGCGGTGTTCACGTCGGTGTTCTCCGTGCCGTTGTCGGCGGTGTTCACAGCAGTGTTCACAGCGGTGTTCACAGCGGTGTTCACGTCGGTGTTCTCCGTGCCGTTGTCGGCGGTGTTCACAGCGGTGTTCACAGCGGTGTTCTCCGTGCCGTTGTCGGCGGTGTTCACAGCGGTGTTCACGTCGGTGTTCTCCGTGCCGTTGTCGGCGGTGTTCACAGCGGTGTTCACAGCGGTGTTCACGTCGGTGTTCTCCGTGCCGTTGTCGGCGGTGTTCACAGCGGTGTTCACAGCGGTGTTCACAGCGGTGTTCACGTCGGTGTTCTCCGTGCCGTTGTCGGCGGTGTTCACAGCGGTGTTCACGTCGGTGTTCTCCGTGCCGTTGTCGGCGGTGTTCACAGCAGTGTTCACAGCGGTGTTGTCGGCAGTGTTTGGATCGGTAACGGTCAGACCCGTCGAGGCAGACGGTCCACCATCGACCGAACCAACAACCTTGTAGTCAGTACCGGCAGGGGTACCCGCCGGTACCGTC
>NZ_JBIVTO010000001.1:247852-1007862 GCF_044756805.1 Paeniglutamicibacter sp. NPDC091659 | reverse complement strand
GAACAACCACATCGGTCAGCCCAGGGTAACCCTCACCCGTAATCGTCGTGGTCTGGCCAGACTCGACCGAATCCGGCGTAGCCACGATCGAAGGAGCCACTACCGGATCGGTAACGGTCAGACCCGTCGAGGCAGACGGTCCACCATCGACCGAACCAACAACCTTGTAGTCAGTACCGGCAGGGGTACCCGCCGGTACCGTCAACGGAGTCGAGAACTTGCCGTCGGCATCGGTCGTGACAGTAACACTGCCACCAACCGGAGCGTCGGCAGCATCGGTAAGCTGAACAACCACATCGGTCAGCCCAGGGTAACCCTCACCCGTAATCGTCGTGGTCTGGCCAGACTCGACCGAATCCGGCGTAGCCACGATCGAAGGAGCCTCATCCAACGCGCGTACGGAGGACGTAGCCAAACTAACCTTGGCCGCTTCTGCCTGGGGCAGCAGGGTCAGGGTAAGGGCACTAACGGTAAACGAGCCGGCACCCAATGCAGCATCTCGCGGAGGAGTGTCCACCGATGGCTGGTCATTGATCGTCAGCTGGACAATTTCACCTAGCACACCAGTGATGACCGGAGATAGATCATCCAGTAGCTGGTCGGTGATCGGTGTGATGGTATCGCCAAGATTCGAAATCAAGGGATCCAGTAGGTTTCCGACTCCGGCAAGGATGGGCTCAACCAAGGCATCCGTAAGGAACCCTGTCAGCGGCCCGACATTGATCAAGGGAATCCCCGCCAATGCGATAGTCAAGTCAACAACAACGTCTGGGGAACCTCCGTCAATTCCGAGGAAATCACCGATCGAACCAGAAATCGTGATGTTGCCGTCATCGGCACCAACGAGCCCGAACACGGCATCAACCGACAAATCGATCTCTACGTTGAGTGTTGCTGCGTAAACGGCATCCGTAATCGCTTCCGACAGCTGATCGACGAGTTTCGAGACGATATCCGTGAGGCCTGCAGAGATTTGCTGCAACGTTGCAGCGTCAATGACATCGGTGTTGGCCGGTAGTCCGTTTAGCCCATTTACCGAGCCCGGGTTGACGGCCCGTTCCAGGTCGATCGTGACCAGACCCGTTCCAAGGTTGAGCGAAACAACACCGTTGTCGGCGTCGATCGTGGACTGCAGCAGCCCCGTCTTGATCACGCCAAGGTCCAGGTTGTCAATCGTAGCCGTGGCATTTCCAACGAGTACATCAACGACGCCAAGGTTAAGATCAACCGTGGGAATACCCGACACGATCGTGTCGATGACGCCACCGGTTCCGGCGAGCCCATTGACTGTCGTTCCCACGCCATCGACGACTCCGCCCAAGTCGGTTACGACTTCACCGACGAGCGGGCTGCTAACTACTGCTTTTGCATCGGCAACGACGTACTCGGAAGTGACATCCGCATTGAGTTTCTCCGCAGTTGAAGCAAGTGCGCCGACTTCCAATGCCACTTCGTCGACAATTGAATCGGTCAGGCCAGCAACATTCAACTGCGCCAGAAGCGCAGTGAGGTCAACCGTCGCATTGTCGGGGCTGCCACCTTCGTCATCAGGGTCAACGGTAATCGCGCCATCATTTGAAACAGCGCCGGCTGCGGCTTTGGCATTCGCAACGCTTGGGGCCGCTGCGTAGCTGTTCAATGCGCCCAATGACCCGAGGCTAAGAAGACCGTTGTTGGTCCCACTGTCAATGAGCGGAAGCGTAACTGCACCAAGATCAACATTGAGAGCGTTGAGCGCCGCCACATTGAAGGGGTTGGCGTTGGGTCCAACCAAAGAGGGATTGCCCGCTTGGCTCAGCGCCGATTCCAATAGATCCAGCGCAAACAGCTCAGATGAAATCACTTGCCCCAGCGCTTCGGACTGATCCGCAGATAGATCAACTGGTGCGGCATATGCCGCAGTGGCCGGCACTACAAAAAGGCTCGACGCTACTGCGCCAGCCAAAAGTCTGCGGGGAATTGAGAAGCGTTGCTTCCCTTTCCCTGGTGGTTGTTTTTCTTTTGTCAATGCATCCTCCAAGGCGAGACCGGAATGATCAGAGACACAAATTCCATGTGCCCCCAAGTCCGACCCTAGAAAAGCAAGCGGCTGATTGCCTTCGCCCCACTGGGTATTCCCAGGGCACCGCAAGGTTACGATTGGCGGGCTTTTTGGCCAGTCCAGAGATCCCAGACGGGGATGAACTAATGGCTGACTGGCTACATCAAATGACCACCCGTCCTTAATCTGCAAAGTTTTTTCGACCAAGCTCACCAAGTAGCTATTCCCAATGGCTAGTATGGGAAGCCATAAGGGCGAGAAAATGGTTTTGGGGCATTAACTCGGAGTTATGCAACTGCTTTTCCGGAAATTTGTGACCTTATGCAATTTTGGAGGGGAAAAATGAATCAGCCCAAAATACGCGTACATCTGGCCGATGGAGACTATTTTCTTAGGATTGGTTTGGAAAGCCTTCTAGCGTCAAGCCAGGAGGTTGAGCTGGAGGATGTCTCCAGCAATGGAAATGATGCAGTTGAGGCAGCGCTCTCCAAAAAGCCTGATCTTGTGCTCATGGAATCCGGCATCAGCAATGTCTGCAGCATGGAAGCCACCAGACGCATTGTTGCTGGTTCACCTGAAATAAAAGTTGTAATGTTTTCTGCTACTCATGACCTTGAAACCATGAGCCGTGCGCATTCGGCGGGAGCGTGCAGCTATCTTGCCAAAAACTCCATTTCCACGAATCTTGACGCCGCACTGCTAATGATCCATTCCGGGAACATGGTCTACTCAAAACCGGCGGATGCGCAACGCTTCCCTGTCAGTTCTGTCAATAGTTACGATCTACAGGCCCAGTTCTTGCGCCAGACAAATCCGAGGGGCCGCCGCTTGCTGAATGCACTCGCAAACGGCTACACAAACTCGGAAATTGCCACGATGCTGCATGTCAGCGAAGGAACAGTCAAAGCACAGTTGGCAAAGATCATGGAACCCTTGAATGTGAAGAACCGCGTCCAACTTGCCGTTTTGGTTGCGCAAGCAGGATTGCTCGAAGAAGCTCGTCCAACCCTTCCACTCACCTCTGGGCCCGCGCGCTACGCCACACCCAGGGCATAATTCGGCATTTCCAAAACCACCGCCTGGATATATAACTGTTTATTGGGTTCTTCCCCGATTGGGGAAGAACCCAATAAACATTCGCGGTTGGCCTTGAAACGGCAACCAACGATCCTCAAAGTCGATGAGCGCCCGGAACTAGATCGAATTTTCCGCTGTCGTTTCACGGACGGCCAATAAGAGCACACGAACTCTTGCTGACCATCGTCGAATATATTTAGGTATATTAAACGCTTATTCAAAAACAACTTATGCTGCTTAGTCAGTTTCAGGATTCTCCGGCGGGGTCGCACATCGATCGACCATTGAGCGGCAGCACTGACTTCCATGGCAGCTTTGTCCGCAGTCCACTCGGTTCCACGGGATCAACAGGACACTCAGTATCCGCTAGCCGGATCATAAAGATTCATGAGCTCTTCGCCGGCCAAGTGCCGACGAAGATTCCCGATGAAAAGCTCGACAATCCTTGAATTTTCCGCATCAACGTTGGCAGCAGTATGTGGCGACAAGATGAGGTTCGGCGCAGTCCACAGCGCATGCCCCGCGGGGACCGGCTCGGGCTCCGCGACGTCCAGGACAGCCCCTCCCAAATGACCCGATTCCAACGCCTTAATCAGCGCCGTCTGGTCAAGCACCTGTCCGCGGGCGAGATTAACCAGAAGGGCTCCAGGCTTCATCGCCGAAATCTTCTGCTCGGAAAACATTCCGATTGTCGCTTCGGTGAGCGGGCACGCCAGCACGACTATGTCATACGTAGCCAGCTCGCAGGCCTCCAATGACAGCGAGTGCCGGAACGACTCGCCAAGATCTGTAGCCGTCCGGGTGGTCCCGTCACATGCAACCCCAAAAAAGTTCAAGGTCCTGGCAACTTCACGACCAATGCTTCCAGCACCAACAATCAGGGCTCTCTTGCCGAACAGTGTCTGGGATGAACCGGTAACCCATTCTTGGCTTGCCTTCTGACTTTCCAAGTCGGGAAATTGACGCACGAAATGAAGCAAACCGGCGAGCGCAAATTCCGCAAGCGGTTTTGCGTGCACACCTGCGGCAGTGGTGATACTTACGTGCTGGTCGACGTGCCCCAGTGAAGCGGCTCGTGCTCCGACCCCTGCCTGCGAAGCCTGGATCCAGGTAAGTTTCGGGCAATTTTTGCGCCAGTTTTGTGGCTCCCACCAATCAAAGTCAAACATGATCTCCGCATCGGCCAGAAGTCCACGCCATTGGAACAGCTGTTCCCGGGTAAGGTCGCGTTTAATCCCCCAGTGATCGCATGCAAAGCGTGGCGTTGGCAGCAGGTCCGGGCGGAAGATCACTTCCACTTCCGGCACGTCATCACTGATCTTGGCGACAAGGTCATCTTGCAGATAGGAACCAATCAACAGCCGTGGACGCATATGGGAGCTCCTGTATTGAGTAGATGGTGGTGAGGACCCGCAAGGTTCACGCCGATTATTGGCCGGACGTCACAGAAACGACACGTCCGATAAAAGTCCGTTCTTCAAATAGGTTATCGGCCCCCATTGGATATGGTGAGCGCATGACTTCCCACGTAGGCGACCGAAAGGCCCCCGCTGAGGCTCCGGTTCCACGGCATCACCAGCTCATAGTCTCTCTCTTTGGACTCTATGCCCGTCGGCATGGTGGTGCCCTGCAAGTGGCCGCAATCATTTCTCTCATGCGAGACATAGGTGTGGAATCCGCAGGTACGCGTTCCTCCATTTCAAGGCTCAAGAAGCGCGGAATCATTGACAGCGTTCAGGTGAACAACCGCAGTGGATATGCGTTGGCCCCTTCGGTCATTGAAACGTTCATCGAGGGAGATGAACGCATTTTTCATCCCCGGCGGGCAAGCAAGCAGGACCAGTGGCTACTGGCTACCTTCACCGTTCCGGAATCACAGCGCAACATACGCCACAAGATCCGCTCTTCCCTGATTCGAATGGGTTTTGGTTCCGTTACGCCCGGGCTGTGGATCGCACCGGGCCATCTGCGTGATGAGGTTTTGGCGTACTTTGATCGCCGTGGGCTCAGCGAATACCTGGAGTTCTTTATGGCGGATCATGTCGGCGGCGCCGACCCTCACAAGAAAGTAGCCACTTGGTGGGACCTGCCCGCGCTAGACGAGCTCTACTCCGACTTCCTCGACAACAACCGGGGGCTTCTTACTGCTTGGAAGCGCCAGGAAGAACTTGCGGCAAGCCACGAGGTCGACGCCCGGGCCTTTGCCGACCACTTGGTGCTGATCACGCAATGGCGCCGCCTCCCCTATCTTGATCCTGGATTGCCCATCGAGTTCCTGCCAGAGAATTGGAATGCGTTGCGAGCCGAACAGCTGTTCCAGGAACTGCATGCGCTGCTTTCCCCGCGCGCCGAGAGGCATGCCAGCCGCATCATTGATGACGACACGATTGTTGCGTAAGCCCGCCGAAACGGACAAAGAAAATGTGCCGTGTGGATGACTTCCGAATCATGGATTCTTTAGCCAACCGCACGGCACATTTTTGTCGGTCAGGAATTGGTTCACATGAACCGATCAGTTGTCGCGCTCCTGGATGACGGCAACGCCCTGGATTTCGATGAGGGCTTCCTTCTGCCACAGGCGGCTGACGCCGATGCCCGCCATCGCCGGGTACTTGGTGCCCGCCATTTCGCGCCAGAGGCGTCCGATTTCGCGGCCGTTGGCCATGTAGTCATCCACATCGGTGAGATAGATCGTCACCGAAACGAGGTCTTCCGGGCGGCCGCCGGCCTCCGTCAGGGTGGTCAGGACGTTGGAGAACGCCTGCTTGAACTGCTCAATGATGCCGCCCGGAACGATCTGCATGTTCTTGTCCAGCGCGGTCTGCCCGCCGAGGTACACCGTGTCGCCTGCAAGCATTCCGTGTGCGTATCCGGATGGCTTTGGCAACGAATCGGGGTTGATCGTGAGGTTTTCGTGAACCGTCGTCTCGGTCATTGTGCGCTCCCTGTGAACTCTGATGGTTTTCGTGGCGAATCCGCCCTAGCGCCACACCTGTGACGCGTGTTACATTGAGGATACGTGACGGCAGTCAAAAAGTCGACACAAATGAATTTGATGGGCAGAGACAGGGGTATCGATGAAACTCGCGACAATTCGCCACAACGGTCAACCGACCGCAGCACTTGAGGTTGCAGGCGGATACCTGCCGTTGCCGGCACGCGATATCGGCGAGCTGGTCGGGCTCACCGGCTGGAAGGCTCTGGCTCTCGAAGTCCTGGATGGCCACAGCGCCCGTGACGTCATTGCGGGCGAAGAGACGACCCTTCTGAACCCTGTGCCGAACCCGCAAAAGGTCATCTGCTGCGGCCTGAACTACTCCGACCACATCCTTGAGATGGGCCGCGAACTGCCGCAATACCCGACCCTCTTCGCCAAGTTCGCCGACACCCTCACCGGCCCGTCCGCCGACATCGTCAGCGAGCATTCGGAAAACGTCGACTGGGAAGCCGAACTCGCAGTCGTCGTCGGTTCCACGCTCAAAAATGCCACCGAAGAGGAAGCCGCCGCCGGCATCGCCGGCTACACCGTCGCCAACGATATTTCCATGCGTGACTGGCAGCGACGCACCCTTCAATGGTTCCAGGGCAAGGCCTTCGACGGCACCACTCCCCTGGGCCCGGTCATGGTGACCCCCGACGAAATCGATCCGGAAGCCGGGGTCGAGGTCATCTGCACCCTCAACGGCGAGGAAGTCCAGCGCGGAAACACCAAGACCCTGGTCTTCTCCTCGGCGAAGCTGCTCTCCTACATTTCCGCATTCACCGTACTGCGCCCGGGCGACGTGGTCCTCACCGGCACCCCGGGCGGCGTCGGCATGGGCATGGTCCCGCCGCGTTTCCTCAAGGACGGGGACGAACTGCACACCGAAATCCCCGGCATCGGAACCCTGTCCAACACGTTCCGCGTCCGCATCGCGACCAGTGTCTAACCAACTTCATTCCAACCCCATACCACCTCTAAGGAGAGCATCCACATGAGCAGCACACCAGTGATCTACCGCACCGAAGGCGACAACTCGATCTACGCGGGCGCCGACGGAGTAGTCGTTCCGGTGGTGACCCGCGCTGGCGCCGAGGACACCAACACCGCGCAGTCCGGCGACTGCATCCGCGTCTCGGGCGTGAGCATCCAGCACACCCCGGCCACCAAGATCTGGTTCGGCCAGGTCTCCAACACACCCGGCTACCGCTCGCTGCCGCACCACCACGGCGAGGCCGAAACCGGCGGCTACGTGCTGCGCGGCCACGGACGCATCTACTTCGGCGAGAACTACGAGCAGTACCTGGACATGACCGCCGGCGACTGGGTGTTTGTCCCGCCGTTCATGCCGCACGTCGAGGCGAACATGTCCATCACCGAGGACCTGGTCTGGCTTACGGCACGCACCCCGGAAAACATCGTCGTAAATCTCGAAGACGTAGCCGACGAGTCCCTGGAAGGATACCGTCGGGCATGAGTTCGCAGATTTTCCTTGATGCCATCGACCTGACCGCTTGCGAGGCCGAGGTCTTCGACCAGGCATTCACCGCCGTCCCGCAGTACGTGCCGTGGCCCAAGGCCTACGGCGGAGACATGGTGGCCCAGGGTGCCACGGCGATGATGCGCTCGGTGGGCGAGGACCGCGAGCTGCACTCGATGCACTCCTACTTCCTGCGCCCCGTCGACATGCACGTTCCGGTCCGCTACGAGGTCGAACTCATGCGCGACGGGCGCGGCTACTCGACACGCCAGGTCCGCGGATTCCAGAACGGCAAGGCCGTCTACACGGCTTTGGGTTCCTTCCACGTGCCGGAGTCCGGCCCGGAGCAGTCCTCCACGGCCCCGTCCGAGTACTTGGACCTCGACCCGGAAACCCTGGCCAGCGCCTCGGAAGTCCTCGCCGAGGCCGAGGGCGCGGCGGCGGAGTACTGGTCCCACGGACGCAGCTTCGATATGCGCCACGTCCCGGGCGCCATGTACCTTTCGGTTGACGGGGAAAACACGGCCCACCAGGCCGTCTGGGTGAAGGCCTTCACCGACCTTCCCGACGACCAGATCACCCGGCGCGCGGCCCTGGCCTACGTCTGCGACTACACCATCCTCGAACCGCTGCTGCGGACCCAGAACCTCTCCTGGAGCACCGAGGGACTCGTCACCGCCAGCCTTGACCACTCCATGTGGTTCCACCGCGACGGCCGGGTCGATGACTGGGTGCTGTACGTCCAGGAAGCGGTTTCCAGCCAGAACAACCGCGGCCTGGCCCTGGGCCGTTTCTACACCCGCGACGGCCTGCTGCTGGCAACCGTCGCCCAGGAAGGCATGATCCGCGGACCGCGCGGCTAGCTCCACCGCACCAAAAGCACCAAAGAACCATCGAGACCCGACTCTTGGAAAGAGACGACATGGAACTATCCCTTACGGCGCACCAGGACACCTTCACCCGCGACCACCTGCCGCCGCACGAGCTCTGGCCGACGCTTGAATTCACGCTGCCGGAACTGCAGTACCCCGAACGGCTCAACGCAGCCACCGTCCTCATCGACGACGCGGTGGCCGCCTTCGGCGCCGACAGGCCCGCCCTGCTGGCACCGGACGGAACCTCGCTGGGCTACGGAGAGCTGCTCAAGCGGGCCAACCAGGTCGCGCAGATCCTCGTCGAGGACTTCGGGATCGTCCCGGGAAACCGCGTGATGCTGCGTGCCCCGAACAACGCGTGGCTTGTGGCCTGCTGGCTCGGCGTCATCAAGGCCGGCGCAGTGGTTGTCACGACCATGCCTGCCCTGCGCGCGGCGGAAATCGAAAAGCTTGCGGCGCTGACCAAGCCGTCGCTGATGCTCTGCGACCACCGATTCATGGACGACGCGCTCGCCGCGGCGGCCAGCAACTTCCCGGTCATCCCGGTCGGTTCCGACGTGGCCGACGACGTCGTCGCACGCGCCGCGGCCAAGTCCGGGGAGTTCACCAACGTGGACACCGCCGCGGACGACGTGGCACTGCTCGGGCCGACCTCGGGCACCACCGGGGTCCCGAAGATCACTATGCACTTCCACCGCGACATCCTGGCCAACGCGGACACCTTCGCCCGGCACATCCTGCGTCCCACCGCAGACGACGTCTTCGCGGGATCCCCTCCCCTGGCCTTCACCTTCGGCCTGGGCGGTCTGGTGGTCTTCCCGCTGCGCTTCGGCGCCAGCTCGCTGCTGACCGAACGCACCACGCCGGTGGAACTTGCCCAGTTCTCCCACGATGCCGGGGCAACCGTCCTCTTCACGGCACCCACCGCGTACCGGGCCATCCTCAAGGAGGGCAAGGCCGACCTGCTGCGTTCGCTGCGCGTCGCCGTCTCCGCGGGCGAGCACCTGCCGGCTGCCACCTGGCAGGCCGTCAAGGACGCCACCGGGCTTGAACTGGTCGACGGCATCGGCTCCACCGAGCTGCTGCACGTGTTCATCTCCGCCGCGGGGGAACAGATCCGCCCCGGTGCCACGGGCAAGGCGGTGCCCGGGTACCGGGCCACCATCCTGGACACGGACGGCAACGAGCTGGGCCCCGACGAGGTCGGGCGGCTGGCCGTCATCGGCCCCACCGGCTGCCGCTACCTGGACGACGAACGCCAGCACGCGTACGTGTCGAACGGCTGGAACGTCACCGGCGACACCTTCGTGCGCGACGCCGACGGCTACTTCACCTACCAGGCCCGCAGCGACAACATGATCATTTCCTCCGGCTACAACATCGGCGGGCCGGAGGTCGAGGAGGCCATCATCCAGCACCCGGACGTGCTGGAAACCGCCGTGGTGGCGCGCCCCGACGCAAGCCGCGGATCGATCGTCTGCGCGTTCGTGGTCCTCGTCGAGGGTGTTGAAGCCAGCGAGGCGAAGGCCAGGGAACTCCAGGACTTCGTCAAGGCCACCATCGCCCCGTACAAATACCCGCGCGACATCCGCTTCGTCGACGAGCTGCCCCGGAACCCCAGCGGCAAGCTCCAACACTTCAAGCTGCGCGAGGCCCTCGCCGAGGCCCCCGCCTCCTAGCCCGTTCCGCACCGCGCATCCCCCACCGCTCTTCCCCGGCATGCATCCCGCGGCCGCCGGTTTCCACCGGCATGCATCCCGCGGCCGCCGGTTTCCACCGGCAGCCCGGCCCTTGCCGACCCTAGATAAGGACACACCCATGAAAATCGCAGTTGTTGGCGGCGGCCCCGGCGGCCTGTACTTCGCGGCCCTCATGAAGCAGCTTGACCCGGCCCACGAGGTCACCGTCTGGGAACGCAACGCGGCCTCGGACACCTTCGGCTTCGGCGTCGTCTTCTCCGACGAGACCCTGGGCGGCATCGGCAACGCGGACACCGTGATCGCCGACTACATGTCCCGCCGCTTCGCCCGCTGGAGCGACATCGACATCCACTTCCGCGGCGAGATGCACACCGTCGGCGGCCAGGGCTTCGCCGCCATGAGCCGCAAGGAACTGCTCGAGCTGCTGCAGCGCCGCTGCATCGAACTCGGCGTGGACGTGCGCTTCTCCACCATGGCCCCGGACGTCGAACAGCTTTCCGCCGACTACGACCTGGTGCTCGCCGCCGACGGGCTGAACTCGGCCATCCGCGCCAGGTTCGCCGACTCCTTCAAGCCCTCGCTGGACCCGCGCGTGTCCAAGTACATGTGGCTGGGCACCGACCAGGTCTTCGAGGCGTTCAAGTTCTTCGTCAAGGAGACCGACGCCGGCACCATGCAGATCCACGGCTACCCGTACTCCGACGAGGGTTCGACCTTCATCGTCGAAATGCACGAGGACGTCTGGCGCGCCGCCGGCTTCGACGAGACCGAGAACGAGGTCTTCGCCCCCGGCGTCAGCGACGAGAAGGCGGTCGCAAAGATCACCGAGATCTTCGCCGACGAGCTTGCAGGCCACGAGGTGCTGACCAACAACTCCAAGTGGATCAACTTCACCACGGTGCGCAACCAGAACTGGCGCCATGCGAACATCGTGCTGCTCGGCGATGCCGCGCACACCGCGCACTTCTCGATCGGCTCGGGCACCAAGCTGGCCATGGAGGACTCGCTGGCCCTGGCCGCCTGCCTGCACGAGCACGGCACCGTCGAGGCCGCGCTGGAAGCCTACGAGACCGAGCGCCGCCCGGTGGTCGAATCCACCCAGCGCGCCGCCCAGGCGTCCATGGAATGGTTCGAGAACATCGGGCAGTACAAGGACCAGGACCCGGTGCAGTTCTGCTTCAACCTACTCACCCGCTCCCGCCGCATCACGTACGAGAACCTGAAAATGCGCGACACCGGCTTCGCACAGAAGGTCGACGCCGACTTCGCGCGCCTGGCCGGCTCCCCGGAGGTCGCCCCCGCGATGTTCCAGCCGTACCGGATCGGCGAGCTGGAACTGGTCAACCGCGTCGTCGTCTCCCCCATGGACATGTACTCGGCGATCGACGGCGTGCCCGGCGACTTCCACCTGGTGCACCTGGGCTCCAAGGCCATGGGCGGCGCCGGCCTGGTCATGACGGAAATGGTCTGCGTCTCCGACATCGGCCGCATCACCCCCGGCTGCACCGGTTTGTACAACGACGAGCAGGGATCCGCCTGGAAGCGCATCACCGACTACGTGCACGCCAACTCGAACGCCAAGATCGGCGCGCAGATCGGCCACTCCGGCCGCAAGGGCTCCACCAAGCTCATGTGGGAGGGCATCGACGAGCCGCTGGAAACCGGCAACTGGGAGGTGCTGGCCCCCAGCGCGATCCCCTACGGCGAGGGCTGCCACGTGCCGGCGGAAATCACCCTCGCCCAGATGGACGAGGTCCGCGAGCAGTTCGTGGCCGCGGCCCGCCGCGCGGATGCGGCCGGCTTCGACTTGCTGGAGCTGCACGCCGCCCACGGCTACCTGCTCTCCTCGTTCCTCTCCCCGCTGTCGAACAAGCGCACGGACGAGTACGGCGGATCGCTGGAGAACCGCCTGCGCTACCCGCTCGAGGTGCTCGACGCGGTGCGCGCCGTCTGGCCGGCACACAAGCCTGTCGGTGCCCGCATCTCCGCCACCGACTGGGTCGAGGGCGGCAACACCGAGGACGACGCCCTGCTGATCGCCCAGGCGTTCATCGACCACGGCATCGATTCGATCGACGTGTCCTCCGGGCAGATCGTTCGCAACGAGCGCCCGGCGTTCGGCCGCAGCTACCAGACCCCGTTCGCGGACAAGATCCGCAACCAGGTCGCCGCCGCGGCCGGTGTTGCCGTCATCGCGGTCGGCGCCATCTCCTCCTACGACGACGTGAACTCGATCCTTCTGGCCGGCCGCGCGGACCTGGTGGCGCTGGGCCGCACGCACCTCTACAACCCGCAGTGGACGCTGCAGGCAGCCGCCGAGCAGGACTACGCGGGAGCCGGCGCCACGTGGCCGCTGCCGTTCAAGGCCGGTCGCCGCAAGCCGCCGAGCGCCCGCACCGACGCGGTCCGCCCGCGCCTGTCGCTGCTGAAGGAAGAGCAGATCGACGAGCAGGTGCACCTGCGCTGGACCCCGGCCAAGGACTCCTCCCAGGAGGATCTGGTGCCGAGCGTTTAACCCCGGCACATGAGAGAGGGAGTGTTCCGTTCGGCCGTTGGCGGACCGGAACACTCCCTCTACTCGTTTTTGCCCGTTCTGGCTTCTAGCGCCGGGTCAAGCGTGCATTGCTCCGTTGGCGGTCAGGGAGCTGGCCGAGGAACAGCCCGAGCAGCACCCCGCACAAGCCGAAACCGAGCATTTCCGTCTCCGAGCCGACAAGTCCGCCCTCGAGCGAGACAGCGAAGACGATGAACCATACAAAGACCGGGGCAACCGCCAGAAGGGTTCCCCAGGGCCTGGTGGCGAAAGCTGACGCCAGGCCGAAGGCCAATCCGGCGATGAGACCCATCACGAGGGACATGCAGACCTTCCTAACTTTCTTGCAACGCGGGCCACCAGGTGGCAAATTCGGGGGTGCCTACCGGCAACCGTCCCCACTACCGTATAGCTTCCCGGCCGAATTCAAGGTGACCGCAGCGGCGCCGGGGAACTCCGTGTCATCCGTGTTCACCACGATTTGTACGATGTCCGTCCCACCAGCGGAATAGTGGGTCGCGCTTTGTTCCCCCCTGCGCATCGACAGCCCCAGGAGCATCGCTCCCTGCAACGAGTTTGCCTTGCCCACCGGCCGTGCCCATGCCCACCCTTCCGCCGTTCGGCAGGTGCAGCGTGCTGCCTTGTCCAAGGTCCCCTGAGTCGGTAGCGGATTCCGCCGACTCGGGGATGGGCGCGAGCCGCACGAAAGCAAGAAGTCCCGGCCGGGAAACATGTTCCCGCCCGGGACTCGTTGCCCGCAGCGACATCAAGTTGTTTCAGTGCCCCTTGAAGGCCTCCGCGAGCCACCACGAACCCGAGTCGGAGGCGATCTTCGCGTCGATCACCAACGGCCGGCTTGGGTTCGAATCCAGCCAGTCCCCCACCGCATCCAGGTCGGCGAGGGTGCGCACGGTGATCCCGTCGGCGCCGAAGCCGCGCCCGATGGCCGCGAAGTCGGTGTCCGGGAACTTCACCGAGCGCATGTCCGCTTCCGGATTATCGATGCCGAAGTGGTGCACCTCGGCCCCGTAGGCGGCGTCGTTGTAGACGATGCACACCAGCGGCATGCCCAGCCGAACGGCGGTGTCCAGCTCGGCGATGGCCATGTGGAACCCGCCGTCGCCGGTGCCCAGCACGGGCATGCGCCCGGGCTGCGCCAGGCCGGCGCCGATGGCCGTGTACAGGCCCAGGCCGATGGACTGGAAGGCCTGCGTGAAGCAGAAGCCGAACTCGTCCGGCACCGAGAGGAACTGGCTGGGGTAGCCCATGAAGTTGCCCGAATCCACGCTGACGATCCGCTCGGCCGGCAGCAGCTCGTCGAGCCGCTTGGTCAGCGTCCGCGGGTCGATGGACTGCCCGTCGGACAGGTCCTCGAAGTCGACCTGGTTCCAGTCGATCGATTCCTTGATGCGCACGGCGACCGCGGCCGTGCGGTAGCCCTCGCGGGCCTCCACGTTTCCGGAGACGAGAGCCTCGAGCACGTCGGCGGCGCATTCCGCCGAGTCCCCGACTAGACCCAAGTCGATCGGGCGGTTGGCTCCCAGCGACTGCTCCTCGAGGTCGATTTGGACGATCTTGGTGCCGGCGCCGATCAGGTGCCCGTGGCGCATGGTCCACATGTTCAGCGCGCAGCCGAACCCGATGATGAGATCCGCGTCGGTGATCAGCTCGGCCGCGAGCGGCGAAGAGAAGCCTCCGGAGATGCCGAGGTTGAACTCGTCCTCGTTGAACAGTCCCTTGGCCACCGCCGAGGTCGCCACCAGGGCACCGGTGTGCCTCGCGAGTGCCAGGATCTCGTCCCGGGCCCCGCGGCCGCCGCGTCCCGCGACAAACACCGGCCGCTTTGCGCCGGCCAGCAGTTCGGCCAGGGCCTGCACGGAGGCGCGCGAGGGGCGGATCGGTTCCGCCGGGGCGATGGTCGCCGGCGCAACAACCTGCTGGTCGGCGGCATCTTGCGCCTGGACGTTCAACGGCAGGTTCAGCACCACCGTGCGGCGGTCGTTCACCGCGCGGCGGTACGCTCGGATGGTGTCAGCAACAGCCGTCTGGGCCGAGTGCACGCGCTCGGGCACCGCGTACACGGAGGCGGCGAAGCCGTCCTGGTCCATGGCGAAGTTCGAGTACACCGCGCTTGGCGCCGCTTCGGCCGCAAGCACGATCATCGGGGTGCGGGACTTGGCCGCCTCGCCAATGCCGGTAGCGGCGTTGGTCAATCCGCAGCCCTGGTGCACGGAGAGCAGCGCAACCTGGCCGCTGGCGCGCGAGTAGGCGTCGGCCATGGTCGCGGCCCCGCCCTCGTGCCGGGCCGCGGTGAACGGCACGCCGTGTTCCATCAGGGTGTTGGTGATGGTGAAGTTCCCCGAACCCACGACGCCGAAGCAATGGCCGACGCCCAGCTCGGCCAGGGTCCTACCTACAAGTTGTGCAACGTTCATGTGTGTTTCCTTTGTGGCTGGGATGCGGCGGGTTGGATGCTTGCGGCCGTCGATACACGAAGGCCGGTTTGGTGTCGGGCCAGCGTGCGGGACGGTGGCTCTCCAAAGCGTTTGGTGTAGTAAGCAGAAAACCTGCCCAGGTGTTCAAAGCCGACGCGTGCCGCCACGGAGCTGACACTTGGCCGGGCGCCGGGGTTCCCCTCGCGGAGCAGATCCCTGGCGGCGATCAACCGGACCTCGCGCAGATGCCGGGCCGGGCTTGTTCCCACATGCAACATGAATACCGTTTGGAGTTGCCGCGGACTGATCCCCACGGCTGCGGCAACCGAGTCGATTCCGGCGATCTGTGGGTGGTTTTCCTTGATGAAGTCCAGCGCCGCCTCCAGGTAGGCGGGGCGTACCGGTCCGACCCCGGGGTGCGGCTCAAAGCACTTCAGATGCGGGCCAAGCCCCAGAAGCAACGTGGAAAAGAGCGTACCCAGCAGCGCTTCCTCGAAACTCGGCTGGCCCGCCGCATCGTCTTGGTCGATGATCCTACAGCTTTCGACCCAGGTCCGCGCAAACAGTTCAGGGGCGGCGAGTTGCAAGGGGCGCTCGGAATCCAGATGGATTTGCCGCTGCAATTGGCGCCCGCTGATGGAGGAAAACCTTTGGCCAGCCGCCGATGCATCAAGCGCCCCGACCAGAGCGCCGCGCATCGGGTCCGGGACCATCAGTGTGTATTCGGTGGAGCTCAGGGCGAACGGGGTGCTGGCCATCCATTGGCGGGATGACGATTCGACAAACATCGGGCCCCGCGGAATGACCACCAGGATCCGTTCCCCGGAGGGCGGGGACTTGATGGTCACCCCGGCGCCGTAGCTGACGTTGGCGAACGCGATGGGTCCCAGCCGGGTTCCGTGCACGAGACCCTGCAAATGATGCCCTTGGTGCAGCTCTACCAGGTGCTCGTCGTGGGTCAGTTCGTTGACGGCATTGCGGATCACCGCGGGATCGGTGCTCGATGCCACGGGATGCCGTCCGAGCAGCTGCTGCTGCCCGGTGCGTTCCGGTGCCACTACCCTCAACGACATTCTCCTGACTTGTGTACTCTGTGGTGGTGGTGCTGGATGGCGGGTTTGCCGACGCACAGGCAAACCCGCCGGGGGGGGGTTAGCGCGGTAGGCGGATTCCGCGTGCTTCCAGACGGGGCAGCACTTCCTGGCCGAAGTACTCCAGCTCCCCGACGTAGTCGACGAAGGCCAACGTCATGCCGTCGAAGCCTGCCTTGTGAAGCGCTGCGATCTGGTCGGCCACATCGTCGGGAGTACCGACCAGCGGCAGCGAGCCGTGCCCCGAGGCGAAGCGGTCACGCATGGTGGCCAGCATCTCCGGGGTGAATGACTGGGCGTGCATGCCCTGCAGCTCCATCAGGTAGTCGACGGCGCCCCAGTCCGCGTTCTCCTTGGCGTAGTAGGCCAGGTATTCCTCGGCTTCGGCACGCGTCGGGCGGCAGACCACGTGCCCCAAGGTGAACACCCCCACCTCGCGGTCGAAGTCCCTGCGGGCCTGGGCCTTCACGGTGGAGACGATCTGTGCTCCGGCTTCGGCGTCGGGGACGATCGTGAAGACGAAGTCGGAGTTCCGCGCGGCGTAGGCACGTCCCTGCCCCGAGGAACCGGCGTTGAGGATCGGCACGTGGTTGCCGTGCGGTTTGGGCTCCGACTCAGCGCCGCGCAGGTTGAAGTGCTTGTTTTCCATGTTGAAAATCCCGGGCTCTTCCCAGGCCTTGAGCACCACGTCGCACCATTCCTGAGCGAATTCGTAGCGTGCGTCGTGTTCGTGGTCCAGCAGCGCGCCCATGGCTTCGTATTCGGGTTTGTTCCACCCGGCAACGATGTTCAGGCCGGCACGCGAGCCGCCGCCGAGTTGGTCGAGGGTGGCCATCTGCTTGGCCGTCACCATGGGGTGGTTGAACGCTGTGTGGATCGTCGAAAAGACGTTGATTCGCTCGGTGCTGCTCAGGATGGCAGCGGCCCAGACAATCGGGTCAAGCACGCTTCCATGGAAGTTGGTGTCACCCTTGTAGCCGATCCAGCGGGCGATGGGCAACAGGAAATCGATTCCGATCTTGTCCGCGAGCTGTGCCATGCGAAGGTTTTCATCCCATGTGGCGCCCCAGCGTTCTTCGATCTTGGTTACCGCAAGCCCACCCGAGCAGTTGGAAGAGAAGAGCCCGAGCTTGAAATCCTTGCCATCAAGAATCTGACGAGTCACGATTTTGTCCTGTTCTATTTCGGTTGTCATGATGGTCATCTGTTCTCAATGGTGTGCACTTCGCCAAGCATGATGAGATGGTCTCCGCCGTCATAGCGCTTGGTCAGAACGCAATCCATACGGGTTCCTGCCAGGTCCAGTGCGGGGCTTCCCACCGACGTCCGGGGTGCTTCGATACCCCGGAATTTCCCGGCGCCTCGCTTCGCGAATCGAGTGATCCACTCCTGCTGGCCCTCTTTGAGAATATGGACCGAGAAGGCATCGATGGTGCTCCACGATTCGATGGAAGAAGACTTGCGGTCCACGCACCACGAAACGAGAGGCGGGTCCAGCGAGACGGAAGTGAAGGAGTTGCACACCAGGCCAACAGGCTCACCGTGTACGCCCATAGCCGTCACGATGGTTGTTCCTGTTTTCCAGGCTTGCATGCCCTCACGCAATTCCTCGGGCCGGACCGTAACGATCCGCCCCCCGTCAGTGGAAGAAAGACTCATGTTGGTATCCCTAGCAACGACAGATTTCCCAGCGCGATTACGCTGTTGCATCCATGCTGTCAGCGACTGTGACGCGGATCTATCCGTTCCCGGATGAGCCTTATCCTCTTTGCGCTAAATCGCCCCGCCGGCTACCGAATCATTGCCATGCACCAAGGCCAGCACGCGGGTCGGCGCGCCGGTTCCGCCGACGATCGGCAGCGGCGCCACCACGATCATCGCGCCGTGGGTCGGCAGCTTGTCCAGGTTCTTCAGCGAGGTGATGCCGTACTTGTCGGCACCCAGCAGGAAGTAGTGCATCGGGAACGGCGGGTTCAGAGCGCCGGCGTTGCCGGCGTCGATGCCCACGGTTTCCACGCCGATTCCGGAGATCTCGAGCTCCTCGGCGATCCACTTGGCGCACTCGGCGGTGAATCCCGGGGTGTGGGATCCGTTCTCGTCGAGGTTCAGGAACGCCTGCTTGTCGTGCCCGTACTGGTCCCAGCCCGTGCGGAAGAGCAGCCAGGAGTTGGCGGGGAAGGCACCGTGCTCTTCCTGCCACGCGACCAGGTGCGCGATGTCGATCAGGAAGTCAGGGTCCGCGGCGGCCTCGGAGCTGAAGTCCAGCACCACGGCCGGGCCGATGAGGCGCGCGGGGTCCAGCTGGGAGACGTCCTTGCCCTCGCGCCCGGAGATCCAGTGGATCGGGGCGTCGATGTGCGTGCCGATGTGCTCGCCGGTGTGGATGTTGTGGTGCTTCCAGAACGGGCCGGGCTCGTTGTAGGCGGAGACCTCGTCGAGATGGAAGTCGATCAGGTTGGAGAACGGTTCCGGCAGCACCAGCGTCGGGGTGTCTGCCGACAGCGGGGCAGTCAGGTCGTGGATCTCGACGGCACCAGTGGCCAGCGATGCAAGGACTTCTCGTACGGGACTCATGGCAACTCCAGTGTTGGTGAAGGTGGATGCGGCTGCATCCACCGGGAAGCGTTCATCGAAAACCAGTGACGGTCGTCACTGTTGATCAATTTACTGTCAATGTATCAGTGCATCGGGACCAGCAAAAGACCCTTCTCACATGTCGGATCGGCGCCACTTGGATCTCTTGGCACTCCGGATGAGTTGCTGGGCAACCAGGTGGCCGGAGCCGCCACCCAGGCCCGGACCCGGATGCGTCGCCGCCCCGATGTGCCAGAGGCCCTTGACCGGCGAGCGCCCCTTGCCCAGCCGCGGCAGCGGGCGCCACAACAGGTTTTGGTGCAGCTCGGCGGCTCCCCCGTACGGGTCGCCGGACACAGCGTTCCGGTTCGCCCGGCTCAGCTGTTGCGGGTTGAAGGCCTTGATGCCGAGCACCAGCACCCCGAGGCCCGGGGCGTACTGCTCGATCGCCCCCAGCACCCTTTGCATGAACTCGGCCGTGAGCTGTTCGTCCCAGCCGGCGCTGGTGTCCAGCTCCCCCGCGGCATCCCCGATGGGTTTGAACGGCAGTTCCTGCAGCTGCAGCCAGAGCGTCGTCTGCCCCTCCGGCGCACGGGAGGGATCGAGCACGCATTGCTGGCCCACCACGATGGTCGGGTTGGCCGGAAGCAGCCCGGCCTCCGCCTGGGCGCAGGCGATGGCTGTCGAGTCGGAGCCCGTCGAGATGTGGATCAGCGGGGTTCGGGCCAGACGCCCGTCGCTCCACGGCACGGGGCCGGAGAGCGCAACGTGGACTTGCATGGCGGCGCGGCCCGGCCGGTGGGCGCGGGCCTCGGCACGGGTTTCTTCCGGCACGGCCGCGGGCTCGAGCAGTTCGTTGTACAGCTGCGGCACCGAGACGGAGGCAAGGATGCCCCTGCGTGCAGTGAAGGTCTCGGTGGCCGTGCGCACCGCCGCCGCGCGCCCGCTGGCGACCACCACCCCCTGTGCGCGGGTGTTCTTGCGGATCACCACTCCGTGGTCGGTGAGCAGCGATTCAAAGGCGGCAACGAACTGCGCGGCCCCGCCCTGGACCACCGGCAGGCCGAATTGGTGCATGCTCGCGGCCATGACCGGGAGCATGACCCCGCCGCTTGCCTGCTCGGGGCCGAGCCCGGCATGCAGCAGCCAGGGGGCCCAGAGCTGGTCGGCCTCGGTCCCGGTGAAGGTGCTGCGGGTCAGGTTGCGTCCGCTCATCAGCCCCTGGCGCACCAGCTGCTGGGCCCTGTTCATGCCCAGGCGCACTGCCTTGAAGCCGAGTTTCGCGGCGTTGGGCAGGTTCATTTCGCTGCCCAGCACGCCGAAGATGACGGGCGCCTGTTTCCCGAAGTCCTCCAGCATGCGCGCGTAGGCCTCGCGGTCCTCCGCGTGTTCGAAGGCGGCGGCCGTGGCACCGGGGTCACGTTGCGCGTAGACCGCAGTGGTGTTCCCCCGTGCGTCGGTGCCGATGCTCGCACACACCCAGGGCGTGTTCGCGTCCTCCGTGTTGCGGTAGCGCAGGCCGCGGGCGTGCAGCTCCTGGCCCAGCTCAGCGTAGGCGCCCCCGGAGACGAACAACGGATGCCAGGAGGAAAACGTGTCGTGGATGAACCCAGGGACCGTCAGCTCCCCCGAGTCGATGAACCCGCCAAGCCGCTCGTGTTCCTCCAGCAGCACCACTTCCGCCCCGCTGCGCGCCAGTTCGGCCGCGGCGACCAGGGAATTGATGCCCGATCCAATGACGACGTAGTCGGTTTCCATGTGCTTCTCTCTCGCTTAGCTGAAGTCCGGGTGCAGGGCGGTCCGGTGGTAGGCGCCTGCGTGGAAGACCAGCGGGTCACCCTCGATCCGGGAGTATTTTTCCACCTCGCCCACGTAGATGACGTGGTCGCCCGCCTCGTGCCTGGCCACGGTCCGGCACTGGAAGGTGGCGACGGCGCCCTCGAGCAGCGGCACCCCGGCGATCCCCTCTACGCAGTCAACACCTGCGAACTTGTCCTCCGCCGGGGTCGCGAACTGGCGCGAGAGCACGTGCTGGGAGGATTCGAGCACGTTGATGGCAAAGTGCGTGGCTGCCTCGAAGTCGCCAAGCGACGGGGCGAACTTGCTGGGGCACCAGAGCACCAGCGGCGGATCCATGGACACGGAGGTGAAGGAGTTGGCCGTCATGCCGGCCTTCACGCCCTGCGGGGTGCGCGTTGTCACCACGGTGACACCCGTGGCGAACTGGCCCAGCGTGGAGCGGAAGTCGCGCAGGTCGAACGCGGCGTCTTCCTCAGCCACCGCGCGGTCCATGAACGCCTCGGCCTCCTCGGGCTCGAACCACCAGGGGAAGAGCGTGCGAGGGTCGTCGAACCCGTTGGCCAGCGCGGCGGCCAGGGACTCGTGGTGCCGGGCCGTGGCGAGGACGTCAAGCTGCCAGGGCTTGCGTTCGCGCAGCATGGAGTTGGTCCACACCGTGGAGAACTGGCCCCAGCCGCGCCAGAACTCGTCGAAGGTGCGCAACATCCACTCGGAGTCGAAGGCTTCTTCCCCGCGCGCGTCGATGGCACGGGCGTAGTGGTCGGCTGCCAGCGTCGCGTTGTTGGACCCCTGGCCGGTCAGCGGGTCGTTGAGCATGATCGCATCCCCCATGCCCATGACCGGCCGGCCGCCGGGCAGCGTCCCCAACCCGGAGCGGACCACCGGGGTGATGCGGCCGCGCAGCACGGCACCGGGGTCGCTGAGCACCGAGCCGGCAAAGCGTGGGTATTCGCGGGGGAAGTGCTCGCGCAGGATCCCCAGCGACATCGCCAGGTGCTCCTCGGCGCTGTTGACGGCGTCCCAGCAGTCCATGGGGCCACCGGGCAGGCCCTCGAAGACCATCATCTGGCACGGCCCCTCGGTGCTGAGCCCGGGGAAGGTGAAGAACTCGCCGACCCCGGGCACGATGTTCATCCTGATGCTTGACGCATCGGGTTCCCCACCGGCACCCTGCGCGGGCAACACGTAAGTGACGGCCACGGCGCGCTGCGGGCGGTCGAAGGGCGTCTTGGCCCTGTCGGTGGCAAAGACCTGCCCGAGCTCGCCCTTCCCGGTGCCCACCACCACCAGGTCGAAGAGCGCCGCGAGCTCCTCGAGCCTGCGCACCGAAAGCTTCTCGATGCGGAAGTCTCCCCCGCGGCCGATGAACGTCTCGATCCAGTGCGCGCACTTGACCCGCTGGTCCACCGACAGCGCCGGGCGCTCCAGCGTGCCCCGCCAGTCGATTTCCTCCAGTCCCTCACTCGCCGCGATGGTCATGTGCACCCCGGTGATGCCCATGTCCGCGGTGGTCGCCCCGGGGATGTCCAGCGGCTGCTGGACCCGCAGGGAAGACGAGAACACGCATTGGCTGGAGGTGATCGACCCGGTGCGGATCTGCTGGGCCGACCGGTCGGAGAACAGGGTGACGCTGTGGCCCGACCGCTGCAGGGCGAGGGCTAGCTGGGCACCGGATTCTCCGGCCCCGACGATGGCGATGGTACGCATTGAAAGCTCCAGTGTGTGGGGATGGTGTGTGACGGGGCGGGGCTCGACGGCGCTAGTGCACCGGGTCGAAGGAGCCCAGGTAGTCGGCCGCGGCTTCCTCGCTCATGAACCACCCGGCGAAGTCCGGCGGGTAGTCGAAGCCGTTGGCGAAGCGCTTGGCGATCTCCGGGTTCCCCTGGGCGGTGGCCAGCAACTGCAGCGCGTGCGGGGCCGGCGGGGCCAGCATGGTGTTGGTCCAGGCCGCGACGTGCCGCGCGTACTCCCAGTAGCCCTCGAAGAGGCCCTGCTTGAACTCGTCGTCGTAGGGGCGCTCGCCGTGTTCGAGGATCCCCTCGAGGTAGGCGGCCGCGCACTTGGCCGCGTTGTTGGAGCCCTGCCCGGTGATGGGGTCGTTGAGCACCACCACGTCGGCCATGCCCAGCACGGTCCTTCCGGAGGGCAGCGTTGCCAGCGGGTGCCGGACGGTCGGGGGGAAGCGGCCCTGCAGCACGCCGTTGGGGTCGGTGAGCGTCACGTCCGTGCAGCGCTCGGCTTCCCACGGCAGGTAGGTGCGCAGGATCCGCAGCGAGTTTTCCAGGTGCTCCTCGGGGGTCAGCCCCTTCCAGGAGTCCATGTCGGATCCGGGCAGGCCCTCGAACACCATGATGTCGCAGGGGCCGGTGACGGTCAGCGCGGGGAACACGAAGTATTCGCCGACGCCCGGGATGAGGTTGAAGTTGACGGCGGAGAATTCTTCGCGCGGCTTCATGCCGTTCACGTAGGTCAGGGCAAGCGCCCGCTGCGGGGCCGCATACCGGCTGCGCTCGGCGTCGCGCTCGAACAGGCCCGCGATCTCGCCCTTGCCCGCAGCCACCAGCACCAGGTCGCTGTTCTCCGCGTAGCGCTCCAGGTCCTCGACCCCGGCCTCCTCGAAAACCAGGGTGCCGCCGCGCGCCTCGAAGACCTCCATGAACGCGGGGAACTTGACCCGCTGGTCGATCGACTGGGCCGGGGCGTCCAGCCGGTGCGCCCAGCTCATGGCCTTGACGCCGGGCGCCTCCGGCGGTGCCACTGTGAAGGAAATGCCCTCCACCACCGGGGCGTTCGGCCACAGGTCCAGGCCCAGGTCGCGTTCGTGCCCGAGCGCCGCATCGAACATGCACTGGCTGGAGGCTATGGAGCCGGTGCGGATCTGCTCCGGGGTGCGGTTGGAGACGAGGGTGACGTCGTAGCCGGCGTCCAGCAGGCCGATGCCCAGCTGGAGGCCCGACTGTCCGGCGCCGACGATGGTGATGGTGCGTGGGGTCATGATCCTGGTTCCTTGTTCTCGCTGGAAATGAAGTGGAAGAGGGAGGTGCTGCGAAGGGAAACTAGTTGGCCGCCAGCAGCGGGATGGCCGGTTCGTTGCGCTCGGGACCCATGGCCGAGTAGCCGCCATCGACGGCCCAATCGGCGCCCGTGACAAACGAGGTCTGGTCAGAGAGCAGGAACGCAACCACGTCGCCGACCTCGCCCGGACGCCCGACCCTGCCCAGCAGGTGGAAGGGCGCAGCGACGGAGTCGGTCTTGGCCAGGTCCCCGCCGGAGAGCGTGTCCATGATCTTGGACCAGGTCCAGCCCGGGCTGACCGAATTCACCCGGATGCCGTCGGCGGCGAGGTCCGCGGCCATGGAGCGTGTGACCTGCACCAGCGTGGCCTTGCTGGCTGGGTAGAGCCAGCGTCCGGTCTGCGAGATCCCGGATGAGATCGAGGTGAAGTTAACGATCGCCCCGTGCCCCGAGGCGGCAAGCAGCGGGCGGACCAGCTTGGCGAGCATCACCGCGGAGACCACGTTGATGTTCAGGGCGGTGAGCCAGTCGGCCCTGTCGGATTCGATGCCGTCGTCAAGGTAGCTGCAGGCAAGGTTCACCAACCCGTCGAGGCGCCCGTGCGTCGACTCGATGCCGGCGACCAGGGACTCCAGGGCCGCGTCGTCGGTGATGTCCACCGCGTGGAATTCAACGCCCGGGTGGCGTTCCTGCAGTTCGGCGCCGCCCGTCTCGTCGATGTCCACGACGATGACGTGGGCTCCCGCGTCGACCAGCGAACCTGCGACCCCGGCGCCGACCTTGGTGGCTCCGCCGGTCAGCAGCACGACTCGATCCTGAAGCGATTTCATGGTTTTCCTCCCGAACAAACTGCATGTGACCCGTGTCATAATGAGTGGCCTGACAAGAAACTACGCCCCGGGACGCAGCCGTCTCTATCCACTTTGCGCACTTTTCATCCGATGCGCGCAGGGCGCGAGCACAGCAAAGGAGCATTCTGGATGCTGACCCAGCAGCCCGCCATGCCTTCACCAAGCCGCGTGCTCGACGCACTGCCGACGCTGCAAACACCCGACCCGCACGAGGCCCAGCAACGCATCAGCGAGCTTTTTTGCGAGCACACGCTGCAACCGCTTTCGGGGCGCGGAAACGTGAAATTGAACCTGCGGTCCTCCGGATCGGGCTTCGGCGTCCACTTGCTGGATTACGGAACGGCTGTGCGGATCAGCCCCGGCGCCCTGGAGACGTTTTACATGGTCCAGGTGCCGCTTTCGGGAAGGGCGCAAATGCGCAGTGCGGGGTCGACTGTCGAGTCGACGCCCAACCTGGCCACGATCCCTCCGATCGACCATGATTTTTCGATGACTTGGCAGGCCGGGACCCCGCAGTTGATAGTCACGGCCCCTCGCGGCCTGCTCAACGATGCGGCAGCGGCACTCTACGGGGCCAGGCTCGAGGGGCCGCTGAAGTTGGCGAACAGCATGGACATCTCCAGCCCGGAGGGCAAGTCGTTCATGCGCTCGGTCTTCGAGTACCACGACCTGGTCAACACCCCCAGCACCGCGCCGACGCCATACGCCCGGCGGCTGCACGAGGAATTGGTCCTCGCGCGTTGGCTCACGGCGGCCAGCTCGAACTTTTCCGCTGCGCTCACCCAGTGGGACGCCCCCGCTGCGGGCATGAAGAATTCGACCCTGGTCTCGGCGTTTTCCAAGCTCCTGGAAATCCACAGCGGGGAGGACCTCAGCGTCGGGGACCTGGCCGAGGCGCTGGGCGTTTCGATCCGCACACTGCAGGTCGCACTGGCCAAGGAACGGGGATCCACACCGTCGCGGATGCTGCGCGAGGCACGGCTGCAACGCGCCCACTTGATGCTCGGCGAAGCCGATCCGCACCTCGACAGCGTGACAAGCATTGCCGAACGATGCGGCTTCGGGCACCTGGGCCGCTTCGCGCAGGCCTACAGGCAGCACTTCGGGATGGCGCCCTCGCAGACCCTGCGCGATTCGTCCCCCAGGTAAACGGCCTGGACGCTACTTCCGCAGCGCCGCGTGGATTTCCTCAGGCCACGGCGCCGAGCTCTCGCTGCCCTGCGGCACGCAGACGGTAACGAAGCGACCCTCGGCGGCTAGCACCGCGTCGCGACCGTCGTGCGGATGCCCCCACACCCTAAAGGCGAAGTCCATGGAGCTGGTGCCGATGCGCTGGACAACCACAGCCGTGGTGACCGCCTGGCCGAAGTAGAGCTTGGCGCGGTAGTCGGTCTCGTGACGCACGCGCGGCGCGATGGCGAAATACGAGTTTTGGCCCAGCTCACGGAAGAGCTTTGCCTCGGCGGCCTCGACAAAGCGCAGGATCACCGAGTTGTGCTGGTGCCCGGCTGCGTCCGTGTCCACCCATTCAATGGTGCGCTGCAGGGAATTTCCGGCCAGCCCGCCGGCAAGGAACTCCCACACCAGGGCATCGATCGCGCCATCGGCACCCCGATCCACGTCAGGCACATTCTTGTCCATCACCGACCAAATCCCATCCAACTATTGTTACGTACGTCACTTTAACGACATACTACTAGGGATCGTCGCACCACCACCCATTTTCTTCCCTTCCACGCAAGGAGAACCACGTGGCGCCCTCATCCACGGTTTCGGACTGGAACATTCCCAAGCGCACCACCGGCATTGTGCTATTCGCCTGCTGGCTGGCCATCCTGGCCGAAGGCTACGACGTCGGCGTGCTCGGCGCGGTGCTGCCGGCACTGGCCGAGTACAAGGAATGGTCGCTGACCCCGCTGCAGCTCGGCGGCCTCGGCGCCTACGCCCTGGTCGGAATGCTCTTCGGCGCGTTATTCATCGGCACCCTGAGCGATATCATCGGCCGCCGCAAGATGCTGCTGCTTGCCATGCTCATCTTCACTGTCACGCAGGTTGGCGCGGCCATGGCCCCGACCCCGGAAATGTTCGGTTTCTTCCGCTTCCTCGGCGGCCTGGGCATGGGCGGAATCATCCCGGTCGCCGCGGCACTGACCATTGAATACTCGGCCCCGAAGAAGCGCTCGCTGAACTACGGCATCATGTACTCCGGCTATTCGCTGGGCATCGTGGCGGCTGCCCTGGTCGCCATGGCATTGCTGCCCACGCTCGGCTGGCGCTGGGTCATCGCCGTCGGCGCGCTGCCGGTGCTGATCCTTCCCCTGGTCGCCTGGATGCTCCCCGAGTCCCTCGAGTACCTGGCCTCCAAGGGCAAGATCGCCGAGGCCAAGGCCCTGGCGGCAAAGCTCAACGTGCGCAACTACGAGCCGGCGGCACCGGCCAAGCCGGGTGCAAAGGTTCCGTGGCGCGAGGTCATGGCCGCCATGTTCTCCGGCAAGTACCTGCGTTCGACCGTCTTCTTCTGGATCTCGCTGTTCTGCGGCATGGTGCTTGTCTACGGCTTGAACACCTGGCTGCCGCAGATCATGCGCAAGGCCGGCTACGACCTCGGCACCTCGCTCACCTTCCTGCTGGTCTTCTCGCTGGCCTCGGCCGCAGGCGGCCTGGCCCTCGGCTGGTTGGCCGACAAGTACGGGCAGAAGCCGATCCTGGTGATCTTCTACCTGTTGGGCGCCGGCGGCATCCTGCTGCTGATGTTCCCGAACACCATGTTCATCAACCTGTGCTTCGTGGCCTTCGCGGGCATCGGCTCGATCTCCACCTCGCTGGTCCTCACCGGCTACATCGCCGACTACTACCCGGCCGCCCAGCGCGGCACTGCCACGGGCTGGGCGTTGTCCTTCGCCCGGCTGGGCGCCATCTCCGGCCCTATCATCGGCGGCTGGATCGCCTCCACCGGCATGAACTTCCAGTTTAACTTCGTCTTCTTCGCCATCGTCGGCGTGGTCGCGGCCCTGGCCGTGTCGATGATCCCGCCGCGCATCACCGACACCTCCGCCCCGGTGCTTGCGGCCGAACGCGAAGTGGTGCTCGACTAACCATCCCTGATACAGCGCGTGAAGCGCCGGTCCCCGAAAGGGTCCGGCGCCTCACGCGTTTTGTGTTCCAGGCGCTTGCTAGCCCAGTTCCAGCGACGGAACGTCGGCGTCGAACCCGAAAACCGTCGCGTAGAAACCCAGCGATGTCTCCAGCGCGTTGACGATGGTTTCCATGCGGCGGAAGCCGTGCTGTTCCCCCGCGTAGAGCACATAGGCGTGCGGCACCCCGTTGGCGGCAAGGGCGTCGGCGACGACCTGCGACTGGGCCGGGGGCACCACCCTGTCCTCGTCGCCCTGCAGGAGCAGCACCGGGCAGGAGATGTCATCGACGTGGTTGATGGGCGCGCGCTGCGCGTAAAGCTCGGCGGCCTCCGGGTAGGGGCCGACGAGGGATTCCATGTAGCGGGACTCGAAGTCGTGGGTGTCGGTGACCAATCCGACCAGGTCGGATACCCCGTAGCGGGAGATGCCGGCCCTGAAGGTCTCCGTGGTGGTCAGCGCATTGAGCACGGTCCAGCCCCCGGCGCTTCCGCCCTCGATCGCCAGCCGGTTGCCGTCGGCCAGGCCCGCCGCGACGAGCCCCTCCATGACTGCCACGGTGTCCTGCACGTCGACGACGCCCCACTGGCCGCGCAGCCGTTCGCGGTAGGCGCGGCCGAAGCCCGTCGAGCCGCCGTAGTTCACATCGACCACGCCGATGCCGCGCGAGGTGTAGTAGGCGATGGACAGCGATAGCTGGGCAAAGGCCTGCGAGGTCGGTCCTCCGTGCACGAACGCGACGAACGGGGGCTTCTCACCCGCGGGTCCCGCGTACTCCCCCAGCCGCGGTGCGTACACATGGGCGTAGACCGGCGACCCGTCGGCGGTGGCGAATTCCATGGCTTTGGCGTGCGGCAGCGCCTCGGGGTCCGGCAGCGCGGAGAGCGACAGGGAGACGTTTTCCGCATCCAGGGTTTCAAGGTCGATCAGCCGCAGGCCGTCGCCCTCCATCAGCGAGGTGGCTGTAGCCAACAGCCGGTTTCCGCCCAGCGCCGAGGGGGAAATCCTGGTGAACGGCAGCTTGATCCCGGCCAGTTCCCCGGTGGCAAGGTCCAGTCGGGACAGCGAGCTGCCGTGGGTTCCGTGGGTCACCAGCAGGCTGCGCTCGCTTTCCACCTTGTACCAGTTCTGTCCCAGCGCCCACAGCGGGCCGGCGAATTCCTCCTCGCGGGTGCACAGCGCGCGCTGTTGGCCGGTTTCCAGCGTGTGAGCGTACAGGTTCCACCAGCCGCTGCGGTCGGAGGCGAAGACCAGCTCGCCGTCGTTGAGCCATTCGGGCTGCAGCACCGATTCCGTGGTGGAACCCGCCAGCACGGATTCGGTGGCCACGCGCCCGTCGACCAGGTCCCCCACGTGGAGTTCGGTTCCGTCCCACGGCATTTGTGGGTGTTCCCAGGAGACCCAGCTCAGCTTGGTTTGGTCGGGACTCAGCCGCGGGCAGGCGACAAAACGGGAGGACGGGCTGACCTCGCGAAGCCTGCCTGCGTCCGCCGCGGCCGATCCGTCCAGCGGGACAGCGACGATGTAGCGGCGCAGCCCTTCGCGATGGTCCTCGCACACGGCAAGGACCTCGCCCGCGGTGATGCCCGGAACGATCTCGGCAAACCGCAATTGCGGGTCCCCGTCCGCCCCTGCGCTTTCCGGGGTCAGCGGCACCGGGGTCTCGCCGTTCGCACCGGCCAGGTAGAGCCGTTGGTCGGCGAAGTTCGCGAAGACGAGCTTCTGGGCACCGTCCACGGGAATCGCGGCCCAGGAGGATCCGCCGTATTCGTTGACCCTGCTGCGCACGTTGAAGGGGGCGGAGACGAGCTCTCGCGAAGCCTCATCGGTCAGGGTCCCGCGCGCCATTACCGTCAGGCGTCCGCCTTCGGCGGGACGGCCCTCGAGCCACCACAATTCATCCCCCACCAAGTCGCCGCCGCCCACCGGGGTGGTCCCGGCTGCAACGTGTTCTGCGGTGATCGGCGAGGGCCAGGAGCCATAGGGCAGCGTCGTAGTCATGATGAGATCTTAGACCCCGTGCGCCGCGCATAGATTGATCCTCCGACGTGGGTTTTCTTGCGTTTCCTCGCAACGGGCAGACGCGCAGCGGGTCGCCTTGCCGAACCCGCGCTGCGCGGCGCAGACTTGGCAGCATGTATTTCTATGCGATTTTCCTGCGCGGCGTGAACGTCGGCGGCGTCAAGATTCTCATGAAGGACCTGGCTGTGCTGCTGGAACAGGCAGGTTTTTCCCGGGTGCGCACGCTGCTGGCCAGCGGGAACGTGGTGCTTGCAAGCGATGAGCCGGACCCCGAGGCAGTGAAAAGGACCTGCGAGGCGGCCATCGACTCGGCCTACGGCTACGGCACCCGGGTGATCGTGCAGGATGTGGAACAGCTTGAGTTCCTGGCCGGGAACTTCCCGTTCGTCCCTCCGAATGACGGAATCCAGCGTCATGACTACCTGGTCCTGACCGAGTCCGCGGAGGAGGCTGCTAGCATCCTGGGCACTGCCCCGCAGCCCTCGGGCGATGAACGCGTCGAACAACTTGCCCACGGAATCTGCTGGGAGGTGCCCCGCGGGCAGAGCCTCGACAGCCAGCTTGCCAAGCATTTCACCAAGATGTCTTCAAAGTTCCTTGTCACAACCAGGAACATGAACACCATCAACAAGATGCTCACGGCGCTCAAGGCACTGGCATAGTTGCGTTTCCTGCCCACTTCGTTCCGAGAACTTCAACCGGTTCTCCACGCCGGAGGCCGTAGAGGAGCTCGGCCACAAACGACCGCGGAAGGATTCGTTGGCGGCCGTTGTGCAACCAACTTATGCAAAATTTGTTTACATATGCGGTCTGCCCACTAGTTATTGTCGTCAAGCGATGCCTATGATTCCCGGGACAGCCAATCGGCCGGAGCCGCACCCCGGCCTGAAACAAGGAGAAGCATGAAGAATCGTATCGGCCGCGCCACTGCTGCCATCATTGCTGCGTCGTCAATGGTCCTGGGCGGTGCCGCCGTTGCCACGGCCGCCCCGTCGTCGGCTTCCGCCGTTCAGAGCCACAAGTCGCAATCCAAGGCACAGTCGAAGCCGACGATTGTCATCCGCGATATCAAGAACAAGACCATCGAAGCCGATGAGCTTGCCACGATCACGCCGAGGGTCACGGTCCGCAAGCAGGCCAAGGTCGTCTCCAAGACCCTGACCGTTGTGCAGGACAGCACCGTCCTGGTGGATGGCAAGAAGAAAGCCAAGCTTGGCGTCGGTACGTACGAGGTCACCACCACGGTCAAGTACCGCACCCTGGTCAAGCAGGTCGTGGTGAAGGTCAAGACCAAGGGCAAGAAGGTGAAGAAGGTCAAGAAGAACATCTGGTCGGAGATCCAGACCGAGTCCAAGACGCAGACGCTGGTCGTTGCGCTTGACTCGGACGACAACAAGTAGCCAAGTACGGCAACACGGTCGGGTGCACCGGGGCATTGTCCCGGTACACCCGACCCTTGTTTTGCCCGCGGTTGTCTTGCCTCTGTTGTGGCCGCCGGTCACCCACGGCAAGGCGCCGACGGATGCGGGTCTCCGCCCCACCTGCGATGCCCAGGCTTACGGTATTTGGGGGGATGGTTCCCTGGGCCCCCTGCCGCGCCATGGAGGAATCCGGCACCGTGTAGAAGCGGAGCCTTGTGATTAACCGCGGCGACACCGGATGCTGTAGCCTGCCTGATTGACCGATCCCCCGCCGACGAAAAGGACAGCCTCCATTGACAATGCCACTGGTGCTCGACCTGTTTGGGGTCTTTTTCTTCGGGGTTTCGGGTTCCCTGCTGGCGGCACGGCGAGGATTCGACATCGTCGGCTCACTGCTCCTTGCGGGGCTGACCGGGATCGGCGGCGGCATCATCCGCGACGTCATCCTCGGGCAGACACCGACGGCCTTCGCCAACCCGTTCTACTTCATTCCACCCGTGCTGGCAGCACTGCTTGTCTTTTTCCTGGCACCCGGGGTCCAGCGGATGATGCGCCCGCTGCTGGTCTTCGATGCGGCAGGGCTGGCCCTGTTCTGCATCACCGGAACCATCAAGGCGCTGGAATCGGGCATGAACCCCTTCGCCTCGGCGCTGCTGGGCGTCACATCCGCGGTCGGCGGCGGGTTGCTGCGCGATGTCGTGGCCAACAAGACGCCCGAACTGTTCAACCCGCGGGACATCTACGCCGTCCCGGCGATGCTCGGCGCGGGTCTCATTGCCGGTTTCTGGGGCATGGGATTGACCGGCGGGGCGTGGCAACTGGCCGTTGCGGCCGCAGTGTTCCTGTTGCGTGTGCTGGCCCTGACGTTCCACTGGCGGGTGCCGCGGGCCGTCGGCCCTTGGCACAGGGAAGCCACATTGAACTGACCGGCTTGGCCCGTCTAGACCACGCGCTCGAGCGGCCGCGGAGCTCCCGCGTCGCCGGGGCTGTCTTCGATCTTTCGCGGCCCGTTGATCATCACGGCGCCGGTGAGCATGACCGCAATGCAGATGCCGAGCATCGCAAAGGAAGCGCTCCAGCCGCCGGTCGCGTCCTTGACCATCCCGAAGAGCATCGGAACGATCGCGGCACCCGCGTAGCCCAGGCCTTGGCTGAATCCGGAAAGCACCCCCGAGCCGTAGGTCGTGCGCGAACGCAGGTTCATCATCAGCAGCGCGATGGCAAAGGTGCCCTGCCCCAGGCCGGCAAAGACCACCCAAACGACGGTGCCCTGAGCCGGTGAGAGATACATACCGAGGTGGCCGGTGATCCAAAACGAGGTGAAGACCAGCACGGCGATGATCGGATGGCGCAGCCGTGGAACCCATAGCGGCACCAGCAGGCTGACCGGCAGGCCCAGGATGGCAAAGAGGGCCAGCATGGATCCGGCGGTCAGGGTGTCCAGACCTTGCGACGAGAGGTACGGAGGCAGCCAGGTGAAGTACACGTAGGTCTGTGCGGAGTTTCCGGCCAAGAAAATCGCCAGCCCCCAGGCCACGGGTGAACGCCAGGGGTTGATCTTGGCCGGCGGTGCGGCAACCAATCCGTTGACCAAAGGCATGTCGGGACGCGGCTGCTTGCGGTCCTTGAAAAGCTGGATGGCCCACGGCACCAACACGATGGCCGAGAGCAACGCCCACGCGGCGATCGAGGTGCGCCAGTCGCCGGTTGCGTTGGCCAGCGGCACCGAGAATTGCGGGGCCATCCAGGTTCCCACTGCCAGCATCGTCACGTACCCGGAGGTCACCACCGCCAGACGATCCGGGAAGTATTTCTTGACCAGCGGCGGCAACACGACGTTGCCCATTCCATATCCTGCAAGTGTGATCACCGACAGCAGCAGGAAGCTGCTGACGTCGCCCACCAGCGACCTCACCAGCTGGCCGGCGACCGCAAGCAGAACCGCAGTGACCAAAACCTTCTCCAAGCCCCACCAGCGGATCAGGCGGGGTGTCAGCAGTCCGAACGCGGCAAAAACAATGGGTGCCAGCATGGCCAGCAATCCGGTGCTGAAGGAATCAAACCCGAGTTCCGGCCCGATGCTTCCCAACAGCGGTGGGACGGAAACCACCGCGGCGCGCAGGGACAGGGCCATGAGCAGGATTCCAAGCAGTGCTCCGATGCGGCCCGTCATATTTTGCAGCTGGGCGGTGGGGGTCATGAAGGCTAGTTACCGTTCTTGAGTCGCTCAACCTGTTTCAGCAGGTGGTCAAGGTCCTTGCCGAAGGTACCGGTGGACCACGAACCGGGCATTGAAGTTTGGTAGTACAGCCCCTCGCCGATGAGCATGATGGCCTCGGCCGCGTACTTGTCCTTGACCTCGCGCCGGATCAGGTTCAACCAGCCCTCCTGGACATCCTCAAGCGCCTTGACCGATGGCTCGTGGCCACCCTGGGCCAGCCGGAGCACGGCCAGGAAGTAGCGATCAAGTTCACCGCCGATGACGGTGCTGGTGCGCACGAAGTAGGTCGCCGGCCCCTCGGGCGCGGATTCCATGAGCCGCAGGTCGTCCTCATGGGTCCTGAGCAAGCCGTCGATGACACCTTGGGCCAACATTTCCTTGGAGGCAAAGTGGTAGAGCAGCCCTCCCTTTGAAACCCCGGCTTTCGCGGCCGTTGCTTCCATGGTGGCGGCGCGCTCACCTTCTTCACAGAGCATCGAAACATAGGCGTCGATGATCTTTTCCTTGGCTAATGGGGGGCGAGACATGTAGTGAACCTTATCCCTTTCCTGTAGGCATCGTCATATTGTAACTGTACCGTCCAGACGGTACAGTTATGAATGTCCGAGCAACTACTCCTTCAGGAAAACCTCCATCATGAGCACCCCGAACCTCACGACCCGATCAGCGCAAGAGCAAGCCGGTTCAATGAACCGCAAACGTTGGGCCGCCCTTGTCGTGCTGATGTTCCCCGTACTCCTGATCTCGGTGGACAACACCGTACTCAGCTTTGCGGTTCCCGCGCTTTCCGCGGCGCTGTCCCCTTCCGGCAACCAGCTGCTATGGATCATCGACATCTACCCGCTGGTTCTTGCCGGTCTCCTGGTTCCGATGGGGTCACTTGGTGACCGTTTCGGCCGCCGCCGCATGCTTCTGATTGGCTCGACAGGATTCGCCGCCGTATCCGCTGCCGCGGCGTTTGCCACAAGCGCCGAGCAACTCATCGCCGCCCGCGCCCTGCTCGGCATCTTCGGCGCCATGCTGATGCCTGCCACGCTGTCGTTGATCCGCAACATCTTCACCGACGCCAATGAACGTCGCAAGGCCATCGCCATCTGGGCCGCCGCGTTCTCCGGCGGCGCCGCGCTCGGCCCGATCGTTGGCGGCTTCCTGCTGGAGCATTTCTGGTGGGGTTCGGTTTTCCTGCTGGCCGTGCCGATGCTACTGCCGCTGCTTTTCCTGGGACCGGTACTCATCCCAGAGTCTCGCGACCCCAAACCGGGGGCCATTGACCCCATCTCCATCGCCCTGGTCATCATGACGCTGCTGCCGATCGTCTTCGGCGTCAAGGAACTGACCCACTCGGCCTCACCATGGCTGGGCGTCCTGGCCATCGCGGTCGGCATCAGCTGCGGCTTGTTCTTTGTGCTCCGCCAGCTCAAGCGCTCAAACCCGATGCTTGATGTCCGGTTGTTCACCAACCCGGTGTTCTCCGGCGCCCTGACGGTAAACCTGCTCAGCATCTTCGGGTTCGTAGGCTTCATTTACTTCCTGTCCCAGCATTTGCAGCTGGTCGCCGGAAATACCCCGATGATGGCTGGCATCCTGATGCTGCCCGGCCTTGCCCTGACCGTGACTTTTGGCCTCCTGGCCGTCCCTCTGGTGCGCAAGTTCAAGGTCTCCACCGTCATGATTGCCGGCCTGTCACTGAGCGCCATCGCCTACGGCATCGTGTTGGCCTTCGGGCAGTCCGGCTCTGTCGCGGCCCTCATGGTGGCATTCGGCGTTTTGGGTGCCGGCGTCGGCATGGCCGAGACGCTGTCCAACGACCTGGCCCTGTCCGCAGTCCCCGCATCCAAGGCTGGCGCCGCATCAGCCATTTCCGAGACGTCCTACGAGGTTGGCTCGGTCCTCGGCACCGCGGTTTTGGGGTCGATTCTCAATGCCGTCTACTCCCGAAACCTCCAGGTCCCGGCCACGTTGAACGCCGAACAGGCCGAGGCCGCACGCCAGACCCTTGGCGGCGCCCATGAGGTCGCCGCAGGCCTCCCCGAATCCCAGGCCTCGATTGCCGACCAGCTTCTCGCTTCCGCGGCAAACGCGTTTGATGCAGGCGTGGTTATCACTTCGGGAATTGCGGTTGCCTTGACCGTAATTACGATTTTCGTTATTTCAAAAACCATCCGCGGTGCAAAGACCCCTGAGCACACCCCTGCCCCAGAATCGGCACCTTCCGCCTAGGAAGTTCAACGGGCAGTTATGCCCACCGATGAAATGGGTGCCGTAGGAATCACAATTCCTACGGCACCCATTTTTTGTGGATTCGACGAAAACCCCGAGATTCCGCTCCTCCGGCAACCAGACACGGTTCCAAAAACCCAAAATGGCGGTGAATACCAGGCCCCTAAACGGCAAACTTTCTAAATTAATGTGCCAAAGGGTAGTAACTGCGCCAATAGTCGCGTACCGTAGTGCTTGTAGTTCTAGTTTTTCTCGCAGTAAAGCAGTGCAAATACCCCGTTGCCGGGGCGAGTACCTTTCTGAACCGCGGTGAATCACGTAGCTGCAAGTGAACTCCACAGTGGAGTTCGCTCCCCTACGTCCCATTTCAGGACAGTCTCGAAAGGACACCCCCATCATGGCAACAGGTACCGTTAAGTGGTTCAACGCCGAAAAGGGCTTCGGCTTCATCGCTCCGGACGACAACTCCGATGACGTTTTCGCTCACTACTCCGCCATCCAGTCGAACGGCTTCCGTTCGCTTGAAGAGGGCCAGCGCGTAGAGTTCGAAGTAACTCAGGGCCAGAAGGGCCTTCAGGCCACCGATATCCGCGCTGTCTAAGTTCGGATCATCACCTTCGGCTAATTAGCTGATTCTATTTGGGCGGTATCTCCTTGCGGAGGTACCGCCCAAATTGTTTTTTGCCACCATGCCTCTAGCGCTCCTGGGCCAGGAAACCGCTCACATGGGCCAGCGTGGGCACGGCATCCTGCTTCTTCAGGAGCACAATCCAATCTTCCCCGCGCCTCGGTTGCGTGGAATCTCCGGGCTCCACGCTCACGCGCATTTTCAGGAATTGGCCGTCACCGGACGACGATGCGCCAAGCAGACCAAGTAGCCAATACTCGGCATTGGAAGCTTGTGATTGCGCACGGGCCCGACGTAGATTCCCCAGGTTCTCCCCCACCATCGCTTTCCGCAGCTCCTCCAGGGTCTCATCCTCCTCTCGGGAAAAGAGCACCTGCCCGTAGACCCGGCCTATCGCATCGGCAAGAGCTTCAAGGCATCCAGCGGTGCTGGCTCCTGCGATCCAGCGCGGATCACTGGCAACCATGGTCGTCCCGGCATTCGCCCAATCACTCAAACGCGCCAGCAGCAGTTCTGCGCCATCCTCCCCGGTTCCTGCTCCCAGGGGTTCAGGAACCACGAATCCTTCGGCGGAGGGGCACCCGGCTGGGAGCTCCTCCAACCTTGCCTGTGCAGCCGAGGGGGCCGACGATGATCCGGTTTCATCCGGAACAAGAATCGTGCAGCCGCTCAACAAACCCAGAAACAATCCGCACACCGGAACGAGCAGCATCCGCTTCATGCTCAGATAATACGTTTCCTTGACCACAAAACTACCCACTGGCAGCCGGCCAGGGAATGAATCCGGCACGGTCGGGGTTGCCTCCCTACGTGAGCATTCCCTTGTCGATCCTTGATCTTGCCCCCATCCGCAGCGGCGGTTCAGCCGCCGAAACATTTTCCGAAAGCGTTCGGCTGGCGCAAACCGCCGAAGCCAACGGCTACACCCGTGTCTGGTACGCCGAACACCACAACATGTCCTCGATCGCCTCGAGCGCAACTTCGGTGCTCATCGGCCACATTGCCTACCACACCAAGAGCATTCGTCTGGGCTCGGGCGGCATCATGCTGCCCAACCACTCCCCCTTGGTGATTGCCGAACAATTCGGAACCCTCGAAACGCTGTTCCCCGGACGCATCGATCTGGGCCTGGGGCGCGCCCCCGGCACCGACCAGCTCACGTTCCAGGCACTGCGCCGCGACCCCGCCGCTTCCGACGCCTTCCCCCATGACGTGCTCGAACTCCAGGCCTACCTCGGCGAGACTTCGCGCATTGAGGGTGTGAACGCCTACCCGGGATACGGAACCAACGTGCCCCTGTACATCCTGGGATCCAGCCTCTTCGGGGCCCGCCTTGCCGCACAGCTGGGGCTACCGTACTCGTTTGCCTCGCACTTCGCACCCGATGCGCTGGTCCAGGCGGTCACCACCTACCGCAACGAATTCCGTCCCTCCGCGCAGCTCGCGGAGCCCTACGTCATTGCCGGTGTGGGAGTCGTCGCTGCCGAAAGCAACTCGGAGGCCCACCGCATCATGGAACAGGTCCGCCGCGATCGCATCCAGCTCTTCTTGGGCAGGAACCGTCCCACCCCGTTTACCGAAGCCGAGATCGACATGCTCCTGGATTCGTCTCACGGGGAGTCGATCTTGAACATGCTCAAGTACACGGCCGTGGGCGACGGTGCCACGGTCGCCCAATACCTTGAGGATTTCGCGCGCACGGCTCAGGCCGACGAACTGATCACCGTGCACAATTCCAGCAGTGCGGCCCAGCGCCTGGCATCCGTGGAAATCTCTGCCCGGGCCATGAACCTCGCCGGCTGACCAGACGCCAAAGGCCAACGGGGCCGGGCTGCAAACCACGAGGGACCCACTCCTCCAGTGGTTGCCGCCCGGCCCTTTTCGCGGGGAAATCGCTCGGTCTGGATGCCCGGCAGGCGGCGACAGTCAAGGCCACGCTAGTGGAGGGCGGACAGAGACTTACGGGAATTTGCAGTGTCGCATCTCCAGATTGCAGCCCCCGAACAGGGCCATGCCAAGCGAAAAAGTGCCCATTCCCATAACCAAGGATGGGACATAGGCTGTAATCAATCGCGGATCAGCCACGAACACCGCGTTTGGTGAATAGAGGGACACGATGAGCGACATCTTTGACGACACGGTCTTTGACGAGCCGATTGACGACGACATGTATGAGCCTGGCGACGGCCGCGATGGCCAGCCCTACGAAGGCTCATCCGACAGCCCCGAAACAATGACGGCCCTGGACCCGCTGCGCAGACACCTCTATCTGCTTGACGACGATCTGACGGCCGAAGACGAGATCGAAGACGAAGACGCCGTGGAAGTGGCATGGGTGGAGGAGATTTCCGAAGAGGAGGCCGAGGGTCTCGCCTCCGCACCATAGGATTGGGGTTGGCAACGCATGTTGCCAACCCCCATCATCTTGAGGCTCGGGAGAACCTGTGGTCAATCCGGTGCACCTGCGCACGCTGATCGAAGTCGTACAACATAAGTCCTTTGCCGTGGCTGCGACACGGCTCGGCTACACTCCCTCGGCCGTATCGCAACAGATGACAGCCCTCGAACGCACCACCGGCACAACGCTTTTTACGCGGGGTGCCAAGAGCATTGAGCCCACGCCCGCGGCCATGACAATGGTCCGTCATGCGCAACGGGTGCTCACCGACATTGACGCGCTGCTTGCCGCGACGTCCACCCCCGACCTTGACCCCAGCGGAAAGCCTCTCCAGGAGTTGCGGCTGGGCATTTTCCCGTCGCTGGCCATCTACGCGTTGCCCCGCCTGCTGGGTTCCCCCGATTGGGACCAGCTTGGCATTGCGCTTCGCGTCCACGTCGGGGAACCGCACCAAACCGTTGCCGGATTGCGCCAAGACGGCGAACTTGATCTGGCTTTGATCTTCCAGGTCGGACAGGCCGGACTTGCCTGGCCCGCCCAGCTGGAACGCCAGTGGCTGGGTGACGATCAGTTCAGGGTTGTGGTTCCGGCTTCCTGGAAGCTCTCGAGCTCCTCTACGGTGAGTGCCGAACAGCTGGCCAACATGCCGTGGATCATGCACCATCCCGGCACCAGCGACGCGACGGTCATCTCCCGGCTCTTTTCCGCGTTCAACATCCACCCGCGGGTTGTCGCCTACAGCGACGACTTCAACGCTTCGCTGCACATGGCTGCGGCTGGCCTTGGCGCCGCACTGGTTCCCGAACTGGCCATGTTGCAGGCACCCGAGGGTATCCGGGTCATCGATGCACCGGAGATCAGGTTGGCCCGCAGCATTTTTGCCTTGCAATCCCCGGACAACCACAATCCAAAGGTGCGGGTCTTCATGGATCGTCTCACCACCGTGCTCGGTGAATTGAGTATCGCGCCCAAACGGCGCTAGGAAACTAGCTGTTCCCACGCACCGTGCTTGAAGCGACCGAGACGCTGGCACCGGAACTCTTTCGCACCCCGAGCTTTCCTGCGGCACTGTTGTACAGGATCTTCGCGCTGCTGACCTTCATGGTTGCCTTGTTGGCCGCGGCGATGCCGCCGGTGAACGTTGCTGGTTTGTAGCCGGCCCAGCCGTTTTTGCTGATTTCGGTTCCCCGAACGATCGAGTTCTTTCCGCCCGAGGCGCTGACTCCCACCTGGCCGTTGAGCCGGATCGTCGAGTTCAGGACTTCAGTGGCGGCGCCGTTGCTTTGCACTCCGATGCCGTGGTTCACGGCCACTCGTGAGGAAAACAGCCCCGAATGCGCACCCGAGAGCCGCACTGCACCCGTGTTGCTGGGGTTGGCGTATCCGACCACATTCATCTTGCCCATGCGCGACCATGTACCCAAGGTGATGGCACGGGTTTGCACGGCCATCGAGTACTTGTATTTGCTGCTGCTGGCTTTGCCCGTGTAGATGGCCCGCCCCTTGTGATCGATCCAGTAGGTGCCGGCCTTCACCTTCGCCTTGGAACTTACCCGCTTGAGCTGGATCCCGTTGGCGAAAAGAATCTGGGCGCTGTTGCACTGGCTGCCGGTGGTGCACTTGAGCGTGGCAGGCGCCTTGGAAGGGATCTTGCTGGAAGAAATCTTGTAGATCTTGCCCGACTTCTTGGTTTTTACCGCGGTGGTTCCGTCGAAGCGGGTGGTACTGCTGCCTTGACCCACCAAAGTTTGGCGGGACTTGAGCACCAGGTTCGCCGGTTTGTGGGTTCCGGCCTTCAAACAGATGACTGCTCCCTCCCTTTGGGAAGCAATCGCCTTTGAAATGCTAGAACCGGTTGCCACCGTCGTGGTGCAGAAATTGTTGGGGTTGATCGTCGTCGCAGCCGGGGTGGTGGTCGAGGCCTTCACCCCGGAGATCCAAGCCGCACGGGCACCGATGCCGTTGCTCGAACCCCTGAAGGCAATGCCCGTCAGCGACTTGGTGGTTCCCGCCGAAGTCGTGGCAGTTGCCGAGGAAATCGTCTTGTCCGTGGCCCGGCTGATCTTCACCGAAACGACGTCGTTGAGCCCGAAGACCTTGGCCATCTTGGCCTGGCTCACACCCTGCGTCCATGAGTCGTAGGGGTTGTTGGCGCTTGGCTTCAGTGACCATGAGTCGTCCCGGGATCGCAGGTACGGAAGCGCAGCACCGCCCCACACGTCTTCGCTGTTGCGCGTGGCTCCGCCGGTGGACGAGGAATAGAGCGTTTCGGCCAGCCGTCCGCCGTACATGACGACCTTGCCGGAGGTCGGAGTGCTCCCGCTGCGGGAAACCGTGGCGTCCACCGCGGCCTTCCATTTGGCGCCGTAACCGGGTTGTTCGTTTTCCTTGCGCCATCCGGTGAACTTTTGGTCCTGCACCTCGTCCGTCACGTTGCAGCCGCAGGAAGTCTTCACGGTGTTGATCTTGCGCATGGCATAGGTCCGTCCTGCAATCGCCTGCGCCTGCAACACCGCGCTCGGCCAGGAGGACGGGACCTCTGCAAGGCCGTAGAGGTACTCGTCATTCAGTCGAAGTGAGGTCACCAGGTTGACCTGGTCGTTGAGGATCCCGGCCTCGAGGAAACCGTGCCGGTAGGTTCCTGGGGTCGTAGATTCGGCGTTGGCCTTCGGAATGGAGAGAACGGCACGTTTGCTCGAGGGCCAGGCCGTGGTGCCTTCCCATTCGATGCGCAATTTGCCGGTGACCTTGTTTGCGGCAACGCTTTGGTCCTTGTCGTTCTTCAGCACGTAGCTCAGCTGGGAACCGCTCCGGCTGAAAGTCAGCGCGGAGCCGGCCGGTGCCGTATAGGTCTTTTGGGCCGTGGGGTCCTTGACCCGCATGCCGCCGCCGGCCACGGTCACCGAGGCGGTCGTCGACTTCAGCACCTGCACGCGGATGTCTTGCGACGGCGAGGTGGTGTTTTTCTCGACCGTTGCAGGCTTGTAGTAATGCGTAAGGATTTCAGTGGCGCTCCAGCCTGCCTCGGCCATCGCCCGCGCGCCGTACTGGCTCATGCCAACGCCGTGGCCCCATCCGGCGCCAGTGACCGTGAAGTCCGGCAGCTTGGGGACGCTGGGCAGCCAGTAGGAAGTTCCGTTGCTGCGCACCCCGAGCACGCCGCCGTTGAAGTTCTGCCGCGTGTCGCTTCCGGACTTGTAGTGCTTCCCCGTGGGGTAGCCGAATCGGCCGTTTTCCCATCCGGTGTCGGCCCACGCCTTCGCGATGTTGTTGGGTACCGTCAGCGCCCTGCGCTTGTCCGAGTAGACCACGATGCCATCGCGGTAGGAGCGCCAATAGCTCCAAGAGTTTCCGTCCCTGAGCTTTCCGGAGCCGTCGCTGGCACCGCCCAGGGTCTTTGCTGCCTTGGCCAAGTACGCGGAGTTGTCCTGCGCGATGCTCGCCGTGGCGACATTCACCGTTGCCGGTTCAGCGGCTGTCGCGGCGGCCGCCGGTACCAGCAGGGAGGCGACCAGAACTGCGGATAGGGCGAGGGCTGTTTTTCTCATGGACATCCTTGAACGACTTTGCGGGTACGAGACACCAGGGCGACTGCTCCCGATCTTACGTGAGCAGTCGATCTCGGCACCCGGACGGCACACGTCAACGGCCGAATCCCTGTAAGTTCACTTGCCGCGCGGCCCCGTTCGGCCCCGTCCTCAGTCGGTCAGCACCAGGAAAATCCCGAGTGCCCCGACCCCCACCACGGCCCCGCTCATCGCGAGCACGGCCACGACGTCCGCGTGGACGCGTTCCAGGGCAATTCCGTGGGACGCCAAGGCGTAGCGCCTGCGCTGGGTGGCATAGATGCTGCCGGCCACCAGCAGGCACAACACGACCATCAGCAGGATCCCGGCGCCGTAATGCGGGTACCACCGCAGAAAGACGAGCGCCGCCACGCACAGCGACATCGTGGTCCTCCCCCAGGACATCACCGTGCGCTCGGGTTGCAGTCCCGGATCGTCATGGGAAAACAGGGGCCCGTTGGCACTCACAGCTTGGTCGCGATCAACACCGCCACGATGGCTGCGACGATCGCGCCGCCCAAGCCCAGAATGGGGACGATCAGCGGCAGCGGCAGCGGCTTGCCGTGGCGCATGGACAGTTCGATCCTCCGCCAGCGCAGGGCCGCCCCGGCGCTGATCAGCATGCCGATGATGATCAGAAATACGGAGATGCCGGTGCGGAGCTGTGCGGGAAACTCCCGGGCGGCGAAAGCCTCCAGGGCGATGCCGCCGGCCAGGAAGGCCAGCGAGGTGCGGATCCAGGCCAGGAACGTCCGCTCGTTGGCCAGCGTGAAACGCGGGTCGGGTTCCTTGCCGCCGGGCAATACGCGCTTGGCCAGTGCCCCGCGATCGTCGTCCTCATCGTATTCAGCCATCGGCCAGGACCCCTCTCAAACACAGTGCGGCCGAGGCGTTGCCCGGCGCAAAATCCCTTTGAATCCTATCGCGGGAGTGCCACGGCGGCGGAATGTGTCGCCGCTCCCCAGTGCCTGGGAATCTGTACTTCGGGATCCCTGCCTGTAGCGTTTCTACCAGCATCTTGCGCCCTGCACACGGCATTATTCGGAAGGACCCCGACCATCACTTCGCACATCCGCGCTTCAATCACCGGACCGCTGGGAATCCTGGCGCTTGACCGCCCCTCAAAGATCAATGCGCTGACCCGCGGCATGCTCCAGGCACTCACCGACACGCTGGTGCTGTGGAGGGATGACCCGTCCGTCTCCATGGTGGTCCTGCGTGGCGAGGGCGAGCGCGGTTTTTGCGCCGGAGGAGACATCAAGGACTTCCACCGTGCGGTGAGCAACGACGCCCACGGCGAGTTCGCGGACCTGCTGTCCCTGGAGTTCGACCTGGACGCCATGATCGCCGGCTATCCCAAGCCCGTGGTCACCCTGGCGCACGGGCTGTGCATGGGCGGCGGGATCGGCCTTGCGTCGCACGCGGCCATCCGCATCGCCACCCCGGGGTCCAGCTTTGCCATGCCCGAGGCCCGCATCGGCTACACACCAGACGTCGGCGGCACCCACCTGATGGCGCTGGCCCCCGGCCACATCGGGGAATACCTGGCGCTGACGGCATCCACGTTCTCCGGCGTCGACGCGGTGGAACTCGGCTTCGCGGACATGCTGGTGGACGGGGAAAAGTTCGACGACGTGATCGACGCGCTGCCGGACTTCGAGGGAATGGACGCCGCGGAGATCGCCGCCGCGCTCGAGGTGCTTTTCGGTTCCTTCGGCGCATCCCCGCTGATGGCCGCGCAGCCGTGGATCGACCACGCCTTCAGCGCCCCGACGCTCGGGGAGATCCTGGACAGGCTCGATGCGATGTCCCATTCGGCGGCGGCCGAGGCCGCGGAGCAGATGCGCGCGAACTGCCCGACGTCCATGGAGTGCGCCCTGCAGTCGGTCCGCGCGGCACGCGCCGAGGAGCACCTGCGCTCGGCCCTCGACCGCGAGCTGCGCCTGGCCAAGTACCTCATGCACCGCGGCGACCTGGCCGAGGGCATCCGCGCACAGGTCATCGACAAGGACCGCAACCCGGCGTGGGTTCCGGCGGGCATCGGCGAGGTCGACGTTGCGGCGGTCGCCGCGGTGGTTTCCGAACCGAATTAGTCCTTCTGCATTCAGTCCTTCATGGAGCGCAGGGGGATGATCGAGCCCAGGGTCGCGGCGGCCATCGTCGAGCCCAGGACCGCGAACACTCCCCCGGCGCCGAGCCCCGTGGCGAAGATCCCGACGCCCACGGGGATGACCGCCTGGCCCAGCCTGTTGCCCAGCAGGCGGATGGACATCCAGGTGCCGCGGGTGCCCTCGGAGGCCGCGGCGGAGACGACGCTCATGCTCAGCGGCTGCCCGATACCCAGGCTCAGCCCGGCCATCACCAGCAGCGCGCCCGTCCAGAACACGCCCAGGTCAAGCACCAGCAGCGCGATGAGCACCGCGGAGATCCCGGTGGAGGCCAGCAGCAGCCGGGCCCGGCCGACGGTGCGCACCAGCCTGTCGAGCCCCAGCCGCGAAAGCACGGTTGCCCCGGCGCGCAGGGCCAGCAGGATGCCGACGGTCTGCACGGGGATTCCGCGCTCCACGGCGAGGGCCGGCAGGTAGACCTGCAACAGGTCGATGGTGCACAGCACCATCATGCTCAGTCCGATCGAGGCCAGCAGGGTGTTGCGGGTTGCCGGTTCGACGTTCAGCGCGGTCGACAGCTTGACCTGCGCCCTGGCCCCGGCGTGGGCCCGCGGAACCGCATGCCGCACCATAAACAGCGTCGCGGCGGCCATCGCCACCGCCGAGTACAGGTAGGCCTGCAGCAGCAACGCGGTGTCGGGCCGGATCCGGTCCCCGCCGAGGAAGCCAAGCAGCAGCGGGGCCGCGGCCTGGGCGACCGCAGTGACCGTGGTGTAGTAGCCGAAGACCCTGTCCATGTTGCGGTTTTTCGCCGAGGCCAGCCTGCTTTGTTCGCCGATCAGGCTCATCAGGTGCCCGACGCCCAGCAGCAGGTTCCAGCCCAGCAGGGCCGGCAGCGACCCCGCGGCAAACAGCAGCCCGAGGCCCGAGGCGATCATCAGCCCGGCGCCCAGCAGCAACACCCCTTGTTCCCGCCCGCGGTCCGTGGCCCGGCCGATGGCCACGGCCAGGAACACCGGCAGGATGGAGAAGCTTGCCACGACCAGGCCCAGCAGCCCGGGGTCCACGCCGAGTTCCAGGGCCCGGTAGGACGTGGCGGGGCGCACCAGGTAGACCGATGCCTGCAGGAAGAAGGCATGGGCAAGGATCGAGGGGAAGCCGAGGGGCCTGGCCGGGGCGGGTGCTGCCATGCCGGCAATTATTCCGCGCCCGGGCCCTGCACCCGGCCTTCATGACGCCCGGTTCAGCGCCTGGGGATGGGGTGCTTGGGTGCCAGGCGGCCCTCGGGGCGCTTGGCGTCCGGATGGACCGGGGCCACCACCTGGTGCGTCGAGTTCTTGGGTTCCACGCGCTTGGGCGCAACCGTGCCGGCAAGGGCCACCGGTGCCGGCGCAGGTTCGCGAGGTGTCGGCCACGGCATGGGGGCGTGTTCCCCGAAGGTGTCGGAGTCGGCTTCTTCCCAGTCGGCCAGCCACCCGCGGGCGGGTTCGGTGAGCAACTCGCCGGGCGCGACCCAGTTGTGCAGGGCCGCGTAGCTGCGCGTCGTCAGGTGGTCGATGCGCCGGCGCAACATGCGCGGGTTCAGCTGCGAGGGGTGCGAGACGCCCATGGAGGCCATCAACTGGGCGGCCTCCTGGACGGTGAGCTTGTGGTAGTTGTAAACGCGGTTGCCCTTGTCCAGCACGTCGAGCGCGCGGACCAGATGCGGGTTCTGGGTCGCCACGCCCACGGGGCATTCGTTGGTGTGGCACTTCTGGGCCTGGATGCAGCCGGTGGCCATCATCATCGCCCGCGCGCTGAAGGTGAAGTCCGCGCCCTGGATGAGCCGCTTGACGATGTCCGAGCCGGTGGCGACCTTCCCCGCGGCGCCGAGCCGGATCTTGTGTCGCAACCCGCACCCGACCAGCGCGTTGTGCACCAGCATGAGCCCCTCGGTCAGCGGCGTGCCCACGTGGTCCTCGTATTCGAGCGGCGCCGCCCCGGTGCCGCCCTCGGCGCCGTCGACGGTGATGAAGTCGGGGGTGATGCCGGTTTCAAGCATGGCCTTGCACATCGCCAACACGTCGGTGCGCGATCCCACGCAGAACTTGTAGCCGACGGGCTTGCCGCCGGAGAGGTCGCGCAGGTGCTTCACGAACGCCATGAGCTCCTTCGGCGTGGAGAATGACGAGTGGGAGGCGGGGGAAATGCAGTCGACGCCCATGGGGATTTCCCGGGCGGCAGCGATTTCCGGGGTGATCTTTGCGGCGGGCAGCACCCCGCCGAGCCCGGGCTTGGCGCCCTGGGACAGCTTGATGGTGATGCCCTTGACGCTTTCGTGGGCGGCCTTGGCGGCGAAGCGGTCGGGATCGAAGTTGCCGTCCACGTCGCGGCAGCCGAAGTAGCCGGACCCGATTTCCCAGAACAGGTCGGCCCCGTATTCCAGGTGGTACTCGGTCAGCCCGCCCTCGCCGGTTTCATGGACGAACCCGCCCATGGCCGCGCCCTTGTTCATGGCGAGCACGGCGTTCTTGGACAGCGCGCCGAAGCTCATCGAGGACACGTTCATCAAGGAGATGTCGTAGGGCCGCAGGCAGTCGGGGCCGCCGATGCGCACCCGGTGCTGCTCCGCCGGGACGTTGACGGGGACCGTGGAATGCAGCAGGAATTCGTAGCCGACCTCGTTGACGTCGAGCTCGGTGCCGAAGGCCTTGTGGCTGTCGGCGCCCTTGGCCCGCGCATAGATCAGTGACCGGGTGTCGCGGGCGAAGGGGCGCCCGTCGGTGTTGCGTTCGATGAAGTACTGCTGGATTTCGGGGCGAATCGATTCGAACAGGAAGCGCAGGCGTCCAAGCACCGGGAAATTGCGCAGGATGGCGTGTTTGGTTTGCAGCACGTCGTGGATGCCGAGCCCCAGCAGCGCCAGCGTCAGTGCGGCGAGGAGCCACCAGCCTGTCTCCCCCAGGGATGCGGCCACCACAGTGATGAAGCCGAGCAACGACAACAGCGCCAGAATCAGAAATCTCACCATGGGCCGAGCCTATAGCGCCGGGCGTGGCCGTGGGTGGCTTTTGCCCGAAAACCTCCACGTGCCTCCGCGAACCCGGCCGTGCACGTTGCCCGGGTCAAGGTCGGGACAAGGTGCGTGGTTCCGGTGGACGCCGCGGTTGGCTGCGGCGTCCACCGGTTCAGTCCCTAGACGTTGACCGGCGAGGAATCCTCGAGCCTCAGCGGGCCGAGCTCGGCGAGGAATTGACCCGGGCCGGGGTTCTCCGCCGCGTCTTCGCCGCCCAGGTGCTTCAATACGCCCCACACGGCGTTCAGTCCGGTGGTCACCGCGCCCTCGGCCCAGCCCGCCGTCCAGGAAACGTCGTCGCCGGTCAGGAAGATCCCGCGGTGCTCGGTGGCCAGCCCGTGCTGGTCGAAGTGCGTGTACAGGCGTTCCTGGTAGCGGTAGTGTCCGGGCAGGTTGGCCTTGAAGGCGCCCATGAAGTTCGGCTCGGCCTCCCAGGAAACCGTGATCGGCTGTCCGACGATGTGGCTGCGGATGTCGAGCCCCGGGTAGATCTTCTGCAGCGAGTGCAGCATCAGTTCCATGCGTCGCTCGGCCGAGAGCGCGAGCCACTTCAGCGCGTCGTCGTTCCAGGTGTAGGACAGCAGGATGACCGCCGGCTTGTCGTCGCCGTTGTCCAGCAGGTAGGTGGCTCGGTTGAGCCGGTCGGTCAGCGTCATGGACATCAGGTACTCGCCGGTCACCGGGTCGCGGTCCTTCCAGAACGGGCGGTCCACCATCACGAAGGTCTTCGACGACTGCATGTAGTGGGAGCGCTCGATCGCCGTCCACAGCTCGGCCGGGAACAACGATTCCTCCGTGTCGATGCCGGTGGACAGCAGCCAGGACTGCACCGAGGAGACAACCGCGGGGTAGGTCTCGCTGCGACCGAACCGTTCGGTGATCTCGATGGCGTTGGCGCCGTTGAAACCCTCGGCCTCCGAGCGGCGGATCGTGGCCACGGCACCGCGCGGAGCCCCGGCGTGCAGCGAGGAGAGAGTCGTGCCCTCGGGCCAGTGCACCATCTTTTCGGGTGCGTGGTTCCACAAGGCGTGCGGCAGCTTCGCCGCCCCGCCGCTGATGCCGCGGTGGTTGTCATCCGCGTCGGTGTACACCACTCGCAGGATCTCCAGGATGGAGTTCGAGAAGTCGGTGTCCCAGCCTCCGGATCCGAAGCCGACCTGGCCGAACGCCTCACGGTGCTCGAAGCCCGCCTCCTTGAAGGCCTTCGAGTTGGCGATGAAGCCGTAAAAGCTTTCCTCGTCGAAGTCCTCCAGCAGCGAGTTCCAGATCCGCTTCACTTCATGCGCGTCGCGGGACTTGATGGCCTGCTGCATTTCATCGAACTTGGCATCCTCGCGCAGCGCCCGCTTCCAGGCGTCGGAAACCTCGTGGAAGAACTGCGGCAGGTCGCCTTCATTCTCCACGTAGACCTTTTCGCCCTTGAGCTCGATGACCGTCGAGTCGGTCGGCGCGGCCAACGGGTTGGGGAAGTCGTAGGTCTCCAGGCCCAACAGGTCGATGTAGTGGTAGAGCGCCTTGCTGGAAATCGGGAAGCGCATGCCGCCCAGGTCGCAGGTGATCTCCGGGGCGGAGGAGAAGCTGGCGGTACGCAGCCGGCCACCGATCTGGTCGGCCTCGTAAACAACCGGCTTGAGGCCAAGCTTCATCAGCTCGTAAGCGGTCACCAGGCCGGACAATCCTGCGCCGATGACGGCAACTTCGGTGCCGTGCAGCTCTTCCGGAACGCTGCCAAGGCCCGCGGGGTGCTGCAGGAACAGGTCGTAGTTGAACGGGAAATCGGGATTGAGCATGTTGATCGTGCCGTCAGCCTGCGGAATCGAGGTCATCTCTTTGGTCCTTCGGGTGTTTCTCTGGTTGGGGAAAACAAAAGTCGTGGGTTATTGGTTGCCGATGTGGCTGTCAATGTACTGCTGCTTGCTCAATGCTCCAAGCCTGGAACGGCGGCGTCCATAGCCCAGGTACAGGCCCACCCCGACGAGCATCCAGATGCCGAACACCAGCCAGGTGTGCCACGAAAGGTTGGCCATCAGGAAGAGGCAGGCCGCGATCCCCAAGAGCGGGGTGAGCGGGTACAGCGGCGCCTTGAACGTGCGCTCGGCAAGCGGTTGCTTGCGGCGGAGATAGATGACCGAGACGCCGACCAGCGCGAAGGCGAACAGGGTGCCGATGCTCGTCGCCTCGGCCAGCGCACCGAGTGGAATGAATCCGGCGGTGATGGCCACGATGCCGCCGGTGATGAAGGTGCCGGCCACCGGGGTTCCGGTGCGTTTTGAGACGCGGGAGAAAATTGGGGGTACCAGTCCGTCGCGGGACATGGTCAGCAGGATGCGGGTTTGACCGTAAAGAACCGTCAGCACCACCGATGCGATGGCCAGCACGGCTGCGACCGCGAAGAGCAAGACGATCCACGACTGCCCGGTCAGTTCACCAATGATCTGAACGAGCGCCGCTTCCGTACCCACGAACCACGTCCAGTCACGGGCGCCGATGGCGGAAACCGCCACGAGCACGTAGGTCACGGTCACAATGGCCATCGACAGCATGATGGCGCGAGGCATATCCCGCTTGGGGTTTATCGCTTCCTCGCCCGCGGTCGAGGCAGCGTCAAAGCCGATGTAGGAGAAGAAGACAATCGAGGCTGCACCGGTGACGCCGGCGGCGCCCATCGGCAGCAACGGTTCGAAGTTGCCGGCGTCAAATGCCGTGAAGGCCACGATCGAGAAGAACACCAGGATGCAAGCCTTGATGATCACCACTACGGTGTTCACGATTGCCGATTCCCGTGCACCACGAGCCAACAGCAGGGTGGCGAGCACAACGACCACCAGCGCCGGGAGGTTTACAACCCCTCCCTCGCTGGGTCCGCCGGCAAGTGCGGCGGGAAGATCCAGGCCGAAGGTGTGCAGCGCTTCGTTGACGTATTCGCCGGCGCCCACGGCCACCGCTGCAACGGAAACCGCGTATTCCAGGACCAGGCACCAGCCGCATACCCAAGCGATTCCCTCGCCCATGGTGGCGTATGAGTACGAGTAGCTGGAGCCGGAGACCGGCACCATGCCGGCCATCTCGGCGTACGAGATGGCCGAGAACAGTGCCGTGATGCCGGCAAGAACAAATGAGATCCAAATCGCCGGACCGGCCACGGGAACCGTGGCACCCAAAACCACCAAGATGCCGGTGCCCATGGTGGCGCCCACACTGATCATGGTCAGTTGCAGCAGTCCCAGGCTGCGGCGCATCTTGCCACCACCGGCATTCTCCTCGGCTTCCCGAAGCATGGAATTGATCGACTTTCGTCGCCTGAGCTGCTGGCCCAGACGGATCGGTGCCCGGCGCTCTGTATTGATGGTGGTTTGCATTTGAGAATCCTCATTTGAACGGTCTCTAGGAGTTGCCGGTACCAACACTAAGCTTGTGACGCCGCTCTCAGGCTGGGCCTATTTGAACTAAAGTTGTTGTTCATGGGACAAATTGCACCGGAGAACGAATCCGCGCTACCTCCGAACCAAGACTTCGCCCGGCCCTGGGATTCGATCACCTTGGCCAGATTCCTACGCCAGCTCCCCACCGGAATCCAGGTTCTCCACGATGCCGGAGACCGACCCCTGAGGTGGGTGGAACCCAGTGACATCGACGACCCCACCCCCTACCTGGTTGACCACGAACTGATTCTCACCAGCGGATTCCCCCTCGTGGAGCACGCCGAAGATGCCGCCACGGTCCGCCAGTTCATTGCCCGACTGGTCGATGCGAAAGTCTCGGCGCTGGGCTTCGGGCTTGACCCGTATTTCTCCGCCGTGCCGCCGACGGTGATTGACGCCTGCCGCGAGTTGGACCTGCCCCTCTGGCAGATCCCTGCCTCCATCCCCTTCGCCGCGATCGGCTTGGCCTTCGCCAAGCTGATGGAAGCCGACAATGCCCGACTGTTGCGGGAGAACGCCGAAGCAAACCGGCACCTGATGCGCTGCGTGGCCAGCGAACACCCCGAGCAGGATATCGTCACGGTGCTCGCGCACCGCGCCAAGGCCGCGGTGCAACTGCTGGACCAGAACGGTCGGCTGCGCCACTATGCGGCTCCCCCGGGCATCCAGCCCGCCCAAGGCCGGGAGCTGGAGGCCCTTCTGGCGCAGGCCTCGGCCGCACAAGGCCCCAAGCTGGTGCTGGGTGAATCCGCAGGACGTCACCATTTGGCTTTTCCCATCCGGCCCACGGCAACCTCGGGAGCGCGGGTGCCGCCGCTTCTCGGGGTGCTGCAGCTGAGCTTCGAGAACCAGCCGGGGGCTGCCGAACACAACCTCATGTCCACGGCGTTGGGGCTGCTGGAAGTGGTCGCACGCCAGCGCGTCCTGGGGTCCTTTGCCTCCACCCAGCTGGCCACAGCCCTTTTGCTGGACGGCGCCGAGTACCTGGACGCCGGAGCCATGGAACTGTTCAATCGTTCACTTGGCGGCACCCAGCGCCGAGCGCCGCGGGTTGTGGTCGCCATCCCCGGCCCCCAGTCGCCGGTTCAAGACCCCAACCATGCGCTCACCCGCATTCGCTCGCTCATGGACACCACGCTGGTCGTTCACGGCGAGGGGCGATATACCGCCATCACGCGCAGTGAACCAAGCCGGGAATTGCTCGACCAAATCGAGGCGGCGGGCTACCTGGCAGCCTTTAGCCACCCCGTGGATCCAGTCCGGGGAGAAGGCCAGGGGAACTCGCTTGCCGCGAACCTGCGCGAGCTGGCCCGGCAGGCCCGCGGTCTGGTGCCGCGCCTTCTGGACGAGGGCCGCAGCCTCAGCGCCGAGCAATTGCCGCAGTCGTTCTCCGCCCTGTTGCCGCAGGAAGCCGGCCGGCAGCTGGCGGAGCACTTGCTGGACAACCTGTTGCAGTTGCCGTCCAAGCGCCAGGAACTCTACCTGCAAGTCTTGCGTGCATGGCTGGATGCCAACGGGTCGTGGGATGCGACGGCCACGGCCATCGACCTGCACCGCAACTCGGTGCGGCGGCACATCGCCTCGATCGCCGAGATCCTGGACATGGATCTGTCCCGCGCCGAGGTGCGCTTCGAACTGTTCCAGGCCCTCCGGTTCCTGCCCTGAGGCGTGGGGGCGCTACAGGCCCCAGCCGGGGTACAGGTCTGCGCGGCGCTCGGTGAGATAGGAAATCCCGGCGCGGGCCTTCTCCAGCTCCAGCGGTTCGATCTGCGCAAAGAGCAGCTGCCCTTCGTGATCGCCCCTGGCCACGGTTTCACCGAACGGGTCGACGACGACGCTGCCGCCTCCCAAGGCGAAACCGTCCTCGACGCCGACATGGTTGGCGTAGGCAACATAGAGCTGGTTTTCCATTGCGCGCGCGGGAACCAGGGTGGTGCTCACCGACTCGCAGCCGGCGCCCAGGGCGGTTGGCACCAACAGCAGCTGCGTCCCCTGCAACGCTGCGGCACGGACCGCTTCGGGGAACTCGACGTCGAAGCAAATGACCATGCCCAATTTCAGGCCTTGATAGTCAATGACTGTTGCCGGCCGGTCCCCGGGGCTGAACACTTCCTTTTCCTCGTCGCCAAAGAGGTGGACCTTGACGTAGCTGCCGCGCTCGATTCCGTCCTCGTCCACAAAGGTGCACGTGATCTTCCAGCTGGATCCCTGGACATCCGGAAGTGAATAGACGATGGCTATGGAGTGCCGGGCAGCGATCCGGGCCAGGCGATCGTGAAGTGCGGGTAGCGCCGCCGGATCCAGCTCGCGGCGCAACGTGCGCGGGGCGTAGCCGAGGACAAACAACTCCGGGGTCAGCAGTACGCTTGCCCCGGCCGCTGCGGCGCGCTCGGCGGCTTCCTCGATGGCGGACAGGTTCGCGGCGGCATCCAGTACGTGCGCCCGCGCCTGCAATACGGCCAAAAGCATGCGTTCCTCCAAGTCTCGGTCAGTTATCGATAACAGCCTATGGTCTCCACTCCGGCGAACCCATAGGCCATTTGGCACCATGGCCGCACATCAACGAGACAATTCGCACCAATCTGCCCGCGGCCCGCTTCCCTCGGGCCACGCGATCCCGCCGCCACCCGGAGCCGCTCACGGTTCGCGCAACCCGGGTCGATCATCGCGTGCGGCGCGGCCAAAACTTACCCGCGAGTAAGTTTATTTCCCAAAACCCTTGCAAACCTACCCGCGAGTAAGTTCAATATACCTAGCTCCAAAACTGTTAGCCAGGTCACACGCTCGCACCACTCCCCGTTCCACCCGTCCGCGCGACGCGGCGTACTTCAGTGCGCCCAAAAATCGCGGCACACCCACAGCCCGCACAACCCAAGGAGTCCAGTTGAATGCACATGTTGCAGCCAAACGGCACACTCTCATGCATGCCGTCATCACCGCACTGCTCGGCCTGTTCCTCATAGCCTTCGTCGCGTTCTACGCGTTGTTCTCTTCCCAGATGGCCACCGGCGCCTCGGCACTGAACGAGGGCATGGGCAAGGCCAACGACGGTGTCGCCAAGCTGGTCGACGGGTCGGGCAGCGCGGCGGAGGGTGCCGCAGCGCTTGCGGCGGGCACGGGAGAGCTTTCCGAGGGTGCAACCAAGCTTGCCGACGGGGCAGGCAAGGCCAACTCCGGTGCAGGCGAACTCGCCGAGGGCGCCGGCTCCCTGCACGAGGGCACCGCAAAGCTCGCCGACGGCACGCACAGCGCTGCAACCGGATCGAACAAACTCAGCAACGGCGCAGCGGAACTCTCCACCGGCGTGCACAAGCTCGTTGACGGAACCAACAAGGTCGACGCCGCTGCAGGCAAGCTCGACGCGGGCGCCGGCAAGCTGCAGGCCGGCGCCTCGGCGGCCAGCGATGGCGCAGGGGCGCTCAGCGCGGGAGCCTCCCAACTCCAGGACGGCACCCTGGCGCTTTCCGGAGGCGCCGCGGCGCTCGACGAGGGAGCCCGGAACCTGAAGGACGGCGCCGCCGACCTCTCGGCCGGCCTCACCGCGTTCGGCGCCGGAACCGAAGCGGTAAACACCGGCGCGCAAACCCTCAGCGATGGATCCCTGCGACTGGCCACGGGCGCAGCCGCCGCAAACGACGGCGCCAAGCGCCTGGCCGCCGGCACCCAGGCGGCAAATGCCGGGGCCAGGCAGCTTGCGGCAGGAACGTCCTCGGCAGCCGCAGGATCCTCCGACCTGGCAGCCGGCAGCGGCAAGCTGGCCGCGGGCCTCGGCGACCTCTCGGCGAAGGCACCCGCCCTGGTCGCGGGCGTCGATGCACTCAAGAAGGGATCCGCGGACCTCTCCAAGGGAAGCGCCGACCTCCAAGCAGGAACCGAGGCACTGGCGGACGCCGCCCCCGCACTGCAGCAGGGAATCTCCGCCGCCGCGGGCGGCGCCACCGACCTGAAGTCGGGAGCGGGCGACCTGCTCGCCGGGGCCGACGAGGCCGACCGGAGCGTCGGAACCCTGAAGGACGGCGCCGCGGAACTCGCCGCCAACCTTGACGGGCTTGTTGCCTTCATGGACACGAACCCCGGACTCACCGCGGCGGACCTGCAGGCCAAGGTCGAGGGACTGCAGACCGGGGCGGCCCGCCTCAAGGGCGGACTGGGGCAGCTCAAGGCGGGCACCGGCACGCTGGCCGCGGGCGCGGACCGGCTGAACACCGGAAGCGCCCAGCTCCAGGACGGCCTGGACGAGCTGAAAAGCAAGACGAAGTCCCTCCCCGCACAGACGACGGCCCTGGACGCGGGCGCCAAGGCGCTGAACATCGGCGCGCAGAAGATCGATGGCGGTCTCGCGCAGCTCGGTGCCAGCGGCAAGCTGTTGACCGGCGGCATCGACACCCTCAATGCCGGCGCAACCGCGCTGGACGCCGGCGCAAGGAACCTCAACGCGGGCCTCGGGCGGCTTGACGCGGGCTTCAACGATTCCACGAGGGGCCTGCTCACGGGCCTCGGATCGCTCGGCGACGGGGCCGGGGCACTGGCCCAGGGCACCGAGTCGCTCGCCTCGGGATCATCGGACCTGAGCGACGGCGCGGGCAGGCTCGCGGCCGGCACGGGCAGCCTGGCCGATGGCGCGGAGCTGCTCGGCGACGGCGGGTCCAGGCTTGCCGACGGCGGAGAAGCCCTCGCCGCCGGAACGTCCACGCTTTCCGCCGGCGCACGGGAACTGCACGGCGGTGCCGGCAAACTTGCCGCCGGCGGCAAGAAGCTTGCCAAGGGAACCGAGGACCTGCTGGCCGGAACCGGCACCCTCAAGGACGGCACCGGCAAGCTCGCCTCCAAGACCCCCGCCCTTGCCGCGGGCGCAAACGCCGCCGCCGCGGGAGCCGCCAAGCTGAAGAACGGGGCATCGGAGCTGGCGGAGGGCAACGCCAAGCTGAACCGTGGCGCCGGCGATCTCGATGCCGGGGCCTCCAAGCTGGCGGCGGGCACCGAAAAGCTCGGCCTGGGCCTGGGAACGCTCGAACGGGGCGCCTCCGACCTGTCCGCCGGTGCCGGGAAGCTCGATGCCGGGGCCGGAGCCCTGGCCGACGGCAACGGCCAGCTGGCCGAGGGCATGGCAACGCTCTCCAACGGCTCGACGGAACTTGCTGCGGGTACCTCCAAGCTGGAGCGCAGCACCCAGGCCGTTTCGGCCGCGAAGATCAGCACCGGGCCCAGTGCGGCCCTGCTGCTCATCCCGCTGGCACTGCTGCTGATCCCGGCCGTGCTCATGCTCCGCAACCGCCGCCACCTGCGCGGCTAACCCACCGAAAGGACGCAGCGCCCCCGCCGAAGCAGATCGGCGGGGGCGCTGCTGTGTGCCGGGCCGTTTGCCCTATTCCCCGAGCGACTCTCGTTCGCGGCGCAACAGCGCGGCGAAGCGCCCGTGTTCGCGCCGTGCCAGCTCGGCGGGGGCACCGGATTCGACCAGCCGCCCGCCGTCCAGCACCGCGATCTCGTCGGCCCACAGGACGGTGCGCATGCGGTGCGCAATGACCACCACGGTGCGGCCCTCGGCCGCCAGCTGCCGGACCGAGTCCATCACCAGCGCTTCGGTGTGCACGTCCAGCGCGCTGGTCGCCTCGTCGAGGATCAGCACCCGGGCGTCCTTCACGAAGGCCCTGGCCAGGGCGATGCGCTGGGCCTGCCCGCCGGAGACCCTGCCGCCGCGCTCGCCCAGGGGCGTATCCAGCCCCTTCGGCTGGGCCGACAGCCACTCGCCCAGCCCGGCCCGTTGGCAGGCGGTGCGCAGCTCATCGTCGCCGGCCCGGGGGTTGGCGACCAACAGGTTGGAACGCAGCGTGCCGCGCATCAGGTGCTCGCGCTGGGAGACCATGGCGATCGCGCCGCGGACGTCCTTCAACGCCGCATCTCGCACGTTGCGCCGCCCCAGTAAAACGGTTCCCGTTCCCGGGTCCAGGGCGCGCACCAGCAGGGCGGCGAGCGTCGACTTTCCGGAGCCCGACCCGCCCACCACGGCCAGCGACCCGCCGGCGGGAACCGACAGATCCAGCGACTCGAGCACCGCCACCGGGCCGGACTCCCCCTCCAGCACCAGGCCGGCATCCCGCACCTCGAGGCCCAGCGGGCCGTCGGGCAACGCCACCGGATGTTCCGGGTCCGCCACCGACGGGGCTCTGTGAACCAGCGCATGCAGCCGCTCGGCGGAGGCGAAGGAATCCTGCAGCCCGGAGACAAACCCGTCGACGTCAAGCACCGGCCCGAACGCCGGAACGGCGATGAGCAGCAGGCACAGGAACATGTCCAGACCCAGGGTCCCGCCGGCGACCTGCGCCAGCCCGGCCAGGCACAACAGGACCGTGGTTCCCCAGGGCAGGACGGCCTTCAGGCCCGCCCGCCAGGATGCGGCGGCGGCCCCGCGGGCCAGCGCCGCCCCCAGCGCCATATCCAGGTCCGCCAGCTCGGCCGCCCGCGCCCGTTCGTGGCCGAACGCGACGATGGTCCCGGCTGCCCGCACGGATTCGCTCACGTGCTGGGCGATGCGGGCGCGGGCCGCGGTCGCCTCCCGCGCCGCGGCGCGCGTGGTCCGCAGCCCCAGCAACGGCACACCCAGGCCGGTGAGCAGCAACCCCGCGGCAAGGATCCCGGCGAGCGCCGGATTTGCGAAGATTCCGACCGAGACCACGACGATGACCGGGATCGCCAGTGCGGCAACCAGCGGCGGGATCGTGTGGGCGAAGAAGACCTCGACCCTGTCGATGTCGCGGGTGGCGCGGGTGAGCATGTCGCCGCTGGCCCGGGTGCGGGCGTTGAACGGTGCCTGCGGGGCGAGCGCCGCATAGAGTTCGTTGCGCAGCAGCGCCAGCGCCTTGAACGCGACCTTGTGGCCGAAATACTGCTCGCCGTAGCGCAGGGCGCCCTTCAGCAGCGAGAGCCCCGCCAGCCAGGCCGCCACGGGCCACAGCGACGGCGACGGCCCGCCGGAAAGCCATGCCTGGGCGCCCTGGCCCAGGGCGATTCCCGCCACCAGGTAGAGGGCCAGGTTGCTGAGCTTGTGGGCGATGCCCAACGCGCCGGCAATCCCCAGCGGGCCCAGCACGCTGCGGCATGTCCGCAGCAGCCAGATCATCAAGTCCCTGCGCTTCATGCGTCCCCCCGCGGGTTCGAACCGGCCCCGGCGCGGGAGGCTGCCAGCGCGGCGGCCAGGTACCCGCCGGCGGCAAGCACCTGATCCAGCGGGCCCGCCTCGATGACCCGCCCGTGCTCCAGCACCGCGACCCTGTCGCAGCCGGAAAGAAGCCCCAGACGGTGCGTGATGGTGATGGTGGTCTTGTCCCCGGTGGCCGACGCGAGCGTCTCCAGCACCCGGGCCTCGGTGTCGGGATCCAGGTCGGAGGTCGGCTCGTCGATGATCAGCACGGGCCGGTCGGCCAGCAGCGCGCGGGCCAGTCCCAGCCGCTGCGTCTGGCCGCCGGAGAGCCCGTGGCCGGACTCCCCCACCGGGGTCTCGAGCCCCAGCGTCTCCAGGCCCACCCGGCCCAGCACCTCGCGCAGTTCCCCGTCGGTGGCGTCCGGCCGTCCCACGCGCAGGTTGTGGGCCACGCTGCCGCCCAGCAGCCCCGAGCCTTGGTCGAGCACCGCGCTTGCGGCGCGCAGCCGCAGCGGGCCAAGCGTGTTTCCGGAACCGTCATGCACCGCCCCGTTGGTGGGCAGCAACTGCCCTTGCAGCACGCGGACCAGCGTCGTCTTCCCCGACCCGGAGGCGCCGACCACTGCGGTGTGGGAACCCGCCGGGAATTCGAGCGACACCCCGTGCAACACCGGTCTCCCGCCGTACCCGGCGCTGAGGTTCTCGACGGCCAGCCCGCCGACGCTCCCGAGGGCCGTACCTTCAGACTCGGGCGCCATCCCCGGATCCGAGTCCAGCAGCCCGGTGATTTCCTTTTCCGCGGCCCTGCCTGTCATGCCGATGTAGAAGAAGCCGCCGACGAACGCGACGGGCTGCAGCATCAGCGTGCTCAGCAGGACCATCGTCACCGCCTGGCCCGGGCTGATCTGCCCGCCGCCCAGCCGCCAGCCCGCAAGCACCACGGACCCGGTGACCAACCCCAGCGCGAACGTCGCATCGATGACCAGCAGCACCAGCTGGTTGCCGGCCAGCAGCTTCATGACCTGCCGGCGCACCCGCTCGGAGGCGGCGGCGAGCCTGACCCCGGCGGCGCCCTCGGCGTTGTTCAGCCGCAGCATCCCCAGCCCGTTGAGCGTGTCCATGAAGGAGGCCGCCAGCATGCCCTGGCTGCGGCGGTAGTTGGCGCTCGAGGTCCTGAACAGCTTCTGGAACCCCACGACAAGCACCGGGATCACCGGCAGCGCGATGGCCAGCAACAGCGCCGCCACCGGGTCGATGAAGACCCCGATGGCCAGCACCACCAGGATCGGGGCGAGCACCGCGGCCAGCGCCGGGGCGCTGAACCCCGCCCGGAAGCGCGCCCGCTTCTCCACCGCATCGGTGGCCAGCGAGACCAGCTCCCCGCCGGCCCGGGCCCCGGTGTACCCCTGCCCCAGGGCGAAGTACTTCAGCAGCACCGCTTGGCGGTCGCCGGCTTCCTGGGCCGCGGCGGCCCGGGCTACCAGCCGCGGGGTAGCCACGGCGGTGGCACCTGCCACCAGCAGGGCCCCGGCCACCCCGGCGCCCCAGGGTTTGGAGACACCAGCACCGCCGGCCAGGTACCCGTCGACGGCGGCACCCAGCAGCAGCGCAAGCGCCGACAATGCGGCGGTGCCGAGCACGGCACACAAGACAATCACCGGCAGCGCTCGGGCCGCCGGATTCTTTTTCGCAGACACCCGATCCATCCTAGGCAACTGCCCCGCAATATGCCCGTTCGGTCTAGGTGATGCACCCGCCCAGCGGCTACCTTGAATGGGGTACCAACGTTAGAAGTGAGGAAGTTCGTGGGAGCAACAATCCGCATCGGCATCGCAGGCTATGGAAACCTTGGCCGCGGGGTGCAAGCCTCGATCGCCAAGAACCCGGACATGGAGCTTGTGGGTGTCTACACCCGCCGCGATCCGACCACCGTCGTCCTGCAGCACCCCGCCCCCGTCTTCCACATGGATGACCTGGCCGGTCACACAGGGGACATCGACGTGCTGATCCTCTGCGGCGGCTCCAAGTCCGACCTCCCGGAGCAGGGCCCGGCACTTGCCGCCCTGTACAACACCGTGGACAGCTTCGACACCCATGCCATGATCCCCGAGTACTTCGCCGCCGTCGACGCCCCGGCCACGGCGGCGGGCAAGACCGCGCTGATCTCCGCCGGCTGGGACCCGGGAATGTTCTCCATCAACCGCGTCTACGGCGAGGCACTGCTTCCCGACGGCGAAACCTACACCTTCTGGGGCCGCGGCCTGAGCCAGGGCCACTCGGACGCCATCCGCCGCGTGTCGGGCGTGGCCGGCGGCGTGCAATACACGATCCCGAGCCCGGAGGCCATCGCCCGGGTCCGTGCCGGCGAGCGCCCGGCGCTGGGCACCCGCGAGAAGCACGTGCGCGACTGCTTCGTGGTGCTCGAGGACGGCGCCGACGCGGATGCCGTGCGCGAGGCCATCGTCACGATGGAGCACTACTTCGACGACTACGACACCACCGTGAACTTCATCGACGCCGCCACCCTGGCCGCCGAGCACACCGCGATGCCGCACGGCGGCTTCGTCTTCCGCAGCGGAAACACCACCGACGAGCACGCGCAGGTCATCGAGTACTCGCTGTCCCTTGATTCCAACCCGGAGTTCACCTCCAGCGTGCTGGTTGCCTACGCCCGCGCGGTGTCCAAGATGAGCGCCGCCGGCCAGTTCGGTGCCAAGACCGTGTTCGACGTCGCTCCGGGCCTGCTCTCCTCGAAGTCCCCGGAGCAGCTGCGCGCCGAACTGCTCTAGGAACGTCGCCGGGGTTTCTGCAGCCACGGCCGCAGCAAGCGGGTGGTGGCCGGCAGGAAGATGTAGGTCATCAGCGGGGTGAGGATGCAGATGTTCAGCAGCACCGCGAAAACCAGCGGCCAGTCCTTCAGCAACGGCACCAGCAGGAAGTTCGACAGCAGGCTCAGCGGGAAGAACGGCAGGAAGATGCTGACGGCCTGCTTCCAGCGCGGCGGCACGACGGTCTCGGGGATCGTGACGTTCCGCTCCCCCGGCGGCTCGAACCACCCCTCGATCCCGGTGCGGTGCTCGACCCTGGTGGTCTCCACCAGTTCGGCGGCGCTGTCCATCCACCAGCGGCGCTCGTCGGACTCGTCCCAGGCGCGCAGGGATTTTGCGTCTGCGAAGCGGTAGAGCACGTGCCACTCGTTGGAGTCGGGCGCGGTGCGGATCCAGCCGGATCCGAGGTAGCCGTTCCATTCGCGGGCCAGTTCCTGGCCGGCCTGCACCCAGGCATTGAAACGACGGTGGTGTTCGGGAAGCACTGTTCTGGTGATGGAAACGGTGATGGGTTCAGCTTGTGGCATTCCTACAATGTAGACCCCGCGGGGCGGCTACGACCACCCGACCACCAGGCGCGCGGCCTGCTCGGGAATCGTGGGGTCCACGCCGGTGAGCTGGGCGAAGCGCTTGAGCCTGTTCATCAACGTATTCCGGTGGCAGAACAGCTCCTCGGCGGCCGCGGAGATGCTGCCCGTGCGGAGGTAGGCGCGCGCCGACTCGCTCAGCCGCCGGCGCTCGGTGATCCCGCAATTCGCCAGTGCCCGTTCCACTTCCTCAAGGCCCGGGGCGCCGGCCGCTGCAAGTTCCAGCCTGGCCATGCGGGCCCAGCCGCGCGTCCAGGTCATGGCCCCGTGTTCGCCCGGTTCCAGCAATTGCGCCAGGGACCTGGCCACCAGCGAGGCCCTCGGGATGGCACCGAGCGTACGAGGGTCGGTGATCATGCCGCAGCTGGTGTTTTCCAGCCTGGCTCCCAGCCGCTGGCACTCGGATCCGGCGCGGGCATCGAATGGATAGAAGGCGATCAGCGCATCGGAGAGCGAATGCGTGAACACGCCGGCGGAGGCGCGCTCGGTGGCAAGCGCCAGGCGCAGGGCAGGGATTTGTTCCCCCATGGCGGCAACCACCACGTATTCGGTCCGCAGGGATTGGCCCAGTTCCGCCGCAATGCGTTCGAGGGTCTCCTCCGCGAGGTCCTTTTCGCTGAACAGCGTGGCCAAATACCCCTGGCGCATGCTTGCGGCCTCGGCCTGGATGCGCGCCAGCTCGGCGACGTAGGCCTGTTGGGTTTCGCCCGCGTACCCGTCCACGACCTCCCAGACGCGTGCCGTGTGGCCCACCAGCATCAACGCGTCCTGCGGCCCGGCGATCGAGGTGATGGCCGACCAGATGATCGAGAAGTCGAGCCTGATGGCCGTCATGAGCGCCTCGATGGGAACCCCGGCGCGTGCCCGGGAAACCCCGACGTCCATGGCGATCGCCTTGCGGGCGCGCAGGTAGTCCGGCGCGTCGGCGGTTTCCTTCATGGCCTTGATCAACGCCTCGAAGGAAGCGCGTCCGGTGCGCCTGATTTCGCTCAGCGGCAGCGGAGCCTCGGCATAGATGGGAATGCCCGTCACGCGGGCGATGAACTCGTCGGTCAATTCCCCGACGTCAAGCTTTGCCAGCAGGTCGGCCCATCGTTGCTCGTCGTCGAATTGCACGTTTTGCAGGCCTTTTTGGAAACGCGGCGTTAACATCACCCCATATTATGTGCATTTGCCCCGTTTGTGGCGTGGAACTCGTTGCAATAAGTGCACCCCATCACGCCACCCGGTTGGGAAGATGGTCATTGTCACAACGTTCCGGCGGCAATGCGTGAGGCAACACCCGCCCTTGAGATCAGGCAGAAAAATTCCCATGACCCACACTGCAACATTCGAAGCAGGCGCCACACGGCAGATCTCCGACAAGGAGGCCACCAAGGTTGCCGTTGGCGCCCTCATCGGCACCGCCATGGAATGGTACGACTTCTTCCTCTTCAGCGCCGCCGCGGCACTGGTGTTCAACGTCCAGTTCTTCGCGAGCCAGAACGCCACAGCCGCCGCCATGGCGGCCTTCGCCACCTTCGGCGTCGGCCTTGTGGCCCGCCCGATCGGCGGAATGATCTTCGGCGTGATGGGCGACAAGATCGGGCGCCGCAAGACGCTGATGGTCACCATCGTCGGCATCGGCATCATCACCGGCCTGATCGGCCTGCTGCCGACCTACGCGGCCGTGGGCATCGCCGCCCCGATCCTGCTGGTGTTCCTGCGCATCGCCCAGGGCCTGTTCGTCGGTGGCGAGTGGTCCGGCGCCATGACGATCGTCGTGGAAAACGCCCCGCTGCACCGCCGTGCCCGCTATGCGGCGATGCCGCAGATCGGCTCGCCGATCGGCACCATCCTTTCCTCCGGCGGCTTCTTCCTGATGACGGTGTTCTTCTCCAAGGAAAGCTTCGATGCCTGGGGCTGGCGCATCCCGTTCCTGGCCGCGATCCCGATGCTGCTGGTTGCCCTGTACATCCGCAGCCGCCTCGACGAATCCCCGGTCTTCAAGGAACTCATGGAAAAGGGCGAGACCGAAAAGGCCCCGATCCGCACCACGCTGAAGGAGTCCTGGAAGCAGATCATCATCGGCATGGCCGCGGGCATGCTCGGCATCGGCGGCTTCTACCTGGTCACCGCGTTCGTCGTCTGGTACGGCGTGAACGTCCTGGAATACGAGCGCTCGCTGATGCTGCTCGGCGGCATCATTGCCGCGGTCGTTGAAATCCCCGTGCTGATCCTCGGCGGCCGCCTCGGCGAGCGCTTCGGTTCCTCCAAGGTCATCACCTACGGCGGCATCTTCTCAGCCATCATCGCTTGGCCCTCCTTCCTGCTCATCGAATCCGGCGTCGACGCGCTGGTGATCCTGGGCATGACCCTTGCCGTTGCGGCCTTGTCCCTGCCCTACGCCGCCTCCGGCACCGTGCTCACCGGCCTGTTCCCGGCCAAGACCCGCTACACCGGCGTGGGCTTCGCACAGAACACCGCCGGCATGATCTCCGGGTTCATCCCGCTGGCCGCCACCGCCTTGGTTGCTGCCGCGTCCAACCACTGGTGGCCGGCGGCCGCCATGCTGGTCTTCCTCTCGCTGTTCACCGCCGTTGCCGGCGTGATCGCCCCGAAGCTCAGCGTCGACCTGCCCGGCTTCAAGCACTGACGCCCCACCCGATGCGCACCGCAGGAATCCCCCGAACCCTGCGGTGCGCACCGGGCCATTCATACTTCATTTTTTACGCTCCACCGCAAAGGACCACGACCGCCCATGACCATGTCAGCCGGCCACCTCATCGTCAAGACCCTCGAAGCCCACGGCGTGGAGCGCATCTACGCGGTGCCGGGCGAAAGCTACCTCGATGTCCTCGACGGCCTTCACGATTCCTCCATCCACACGGTGGTCACCCGCCACGAGGGCGGCGCCGGCTTCATGGCCCTCGCCGAGGGCCGGCTCGGCGAAACCCCCGGCATCGCCATGGTCACCCGCGGCCCGGGTGCCGCGAACGCCATGATCGCGATCCACACCGCCTGGCAGGACGCCACCGCGATGGTGCTATTCGTCGGGCTGATCCCGCTGGCCGACCGCGGACGCGACTCCTTCCAGGAGTTCAGCCTCGAGGGCTGGTTCTCCACCACCGCGAAGGCCGTTTTTGTGCTCGACGACGAGCACCAGGCCGGCGACGTGGTGGCACGGGCCATGCGCCTTGCATCCACCGGGCGCCCCGGACCCGTCGTGGTGGGCCTGCCCGAGGACGTCCTGGTCCGCATGACTTCCTCCCCCGTCCCCTCGGTGCTTCCGCTGCCCGATGCCGCACCGAGCGCCGCCGCCCTTGAATCCCTTTCCAGCATGCTCGGCCAGGCGACAAAACCGGCGATCATCGTGGGCGGGGACGGCTGGGACCCGGCCACCTCGGCCGCGCTTGCCGAATTCGCCGCGGCCGCCCGTGTGCCGGTGCTGGCCGACTGGCGCGCCTACGACGCGATCGACCACGACGCCCCCGCCTACGCGGGCTGGCTGGGCTACGGCCGCGCCGAACGCACCGTGAAGGCGCTGAACGACGCCGACCTGTTGGTCTTCATCGGATGCACCCGCGGCGACGTGCTCTCCGAGGGCTACAAGGCGGCGCTGGACACCCCGACGATCGTGGTGAGCCCCGACGCCGCGCTGGCCGGCCATGCCGGGCGCATCGACGCGCACCTTAGCATCGACCCCACGCAATTCGTCTCCGCCCTTCCCGCCGGCGACCAGGTCCGCGGCACGCGTGACTCGGCCTGGATGGACAGGCTGCGCCAAGAGCAGCTGGACTTCACGCTCCCCGGGGCCGACGGCGGCACCGGCGTCGACTTGGGGCTGGCCTTCGCATCCCTCGAAGCCGCCCTTGATGCCGACCGCATCATCACCTACGGCGCCGGCAACGCCACGCTGTGGGGCCACCGCTACCTCAGCCACCACGGCCCGAAGTCGCTGGCCGGTCCGCGCAACGGCGCCATGGGCTTGTCCGTTCCGGCCGCAGTGGCCGCGAGCATCATGCACCCGGGCCGCCACGTGGTGGCGATCTGCGGGGACGGCGACTTCTTCATGAACGCCCAGGAACTCGCCGTCTCATTTGCCCACGGCGGAACCCCTCTGGTCATCGTGGTGGACAACGGCATCTACGGCACCATCGTCGACCACCAGCGCCGGCACTACCCGCAGCGCCCCTCCGGCACCTCGATGAGCAACCCCGACTTCGCGAAGTGGATCGAATCCTTCGGCGGCCACGGAGAATTCGTCGCCGCCACCGAGGACTTCGCCCCGGCGCTCGAACGGGCGCTGGCCAGCGGCCTGCCGGCCGTGCTGCACCTGAAGACCGACCCGGCCACCATGGGCCCTGGCACCGTGGCACACAACACCGTTGCACACCGTGCGGAGGCCAACGCATGAGGCTCGACCTGGTCGTCCGCGCCGGCACCATCCTCACCATGGACGAGGCGCGCCCCGTCGCCCGCGAGATGGGCGTCATCGGCGGCCGGATCGTCGGCTTCGACGAGGAACTCGCCGGCTGCACCGCGGACCGCACCGAGGACTTCGGCGACGCGGTCATCACCCCGGGCTTCATCGACGCCCACTGCCACACCACCTGGTGGGGGCTGGGTCTGGCGGCGCTGGACCTCTCCCCGGCACGCGGGCTGGAGGAACTCTACGCCCTGCTCGAATCCGAGATGCTCCGGCTGGCCAACCGCCCCGGCGTGTGGCTCAACGGCACCGGGTTCAACCACAAGCACCACGGCGGCCTGTTCCCCGACATCAAGCGGCTCGACGCGATCACCGGGGACCGCCCGCTCTACCTGCGCCACGTCTCCGGGCACGCCTCGATCACCAACTCCGCCACGCTGCGCCTGGCCGGTGCGCTGGCCGGGGACTTCGCCAACCCGGTGGGCGGCGCCGTGGTCCGCGATGCCCACGGCAACCCCACCGGCCTGGTCGAGGAATCGGCGCAGGGACTCATCCAGAAGCTGCTGCTGCCGTACTCGGTCGAGCAGATCATCGGGGCGCTGGACGCGGCAACCACGCGCTACGCGGCCGAGGGCATCACCTCCTTCACCGAGGCCGGCGTGGGCGGCGGCTGGATCGGCCATTCCCCCGTCGAAATCAACGCCTACCAAGAGGCCCTGGACTCCGGACGCCTGCACGCCCGCGCCCAGCTCATGCCGGCCCTGGACGCCCTGGCGGAGCAGTCCTCGCACGCCTCCGACGCCCACGGCACGGGAGGCGGCCGCGGCCTGGGCCTCGGCATCCGGGCGGGTTTCGGCAACGACCACCTGTCGCTGGGTCCCGTCAAGGTCTTCATGGACGGATCGCTGCTGGGAGCCACCGCCGCGGTCACCGAAGACTACTGCGGGCACCAGCACAACACCGGGTACCTGCTCGACACCCCGGAGCAGTACCTCGAACGGGTGTCAGCCGCCTACCGCTCCGGCTGGCCCGTGGCCCTGCACGCCATCGGCGACGCGGCCATCGACCTGGCCATCGAGATCATTTCCGGCCTGCAGGAACGCCACGGACCGAACGCCCTGCCCAACCGGATCGAGCACTTCGGCATCGCCCGCCCGGACCAGGTGGCGGCGGTGGCCAGGCACGGCATCGCGGTGACCCCGCAGGCGTCCTTCATCGGCCCGCTGGGCGACCAGTTCGCCCAGCTCGTCGGGCCCGAGCGCGAGGGCTGGCTCTACCGTGGCCAGTCCCTCCTCGAGGCCGGCGTCCTCGCCGCGGGCAGCTCCGACCTTCCGGTGGCCGACAACAACGTCCGCCGCGCCATGGCCTCGGCTGTCGACCGCCGCACCGAAAAGGGACATGTGCTTGGCGGGGCAGCCGAATGCCTCTCGCCGCTTGAGGCCCTGCGCCTCTACACGGTCAACGCCGCCAGGGCCACCGGCCAGTTCGACGACCGCGGGAGCCTGTGCCGCGGCAAGCTGGCCGACTTCGTGGTGCTCTCCGATTCCCCGCTGGACACCGAAAACATCGCCGACCTGCACATCGTCGGCACCTTCGTCGGCGGAAAACAGAGTTACTCGTCGCTGTCCGCCGACGCCCCGGCTGTCGCCTAACCTCCCCTCTCCTCCCACCGATCCCAGGAAACACAATGACTTCACACAACGCATCGTTCCTTGCCGACTTCGCTTCGATGAGCACCAACGGCGCCACCGCCGGGGGTGGCGTCGACCGCCAGGCCGCAACCGTCGCCGACGGCCAGAACCGCAACTGGTTCCGCGGCCTGGTCGAGGGCCACGGTTTCAGCGTCCACTACGACCAGGTCGGCAACCAGTACTCGATGCTCGAGCTCTCCCCCGGCGCCCCGTGGATCGCCGTCGGATCCCACCTGGATTCGCAGCCGCTGGGCGGACGTTTCGACGGGGCCTACGGCGTGCTCGCCGGCGCCCACGCCGCCAAGCGTGTGCAGGAGCAGCTGGCCGCGGCAGGGGGCGAATCTCCCGCCAAGTTCAACATCGTCGTCATCAACTGGTTCAATGAGGAAGGCTGCCGCTTCAAGCCCTCCATGATGGGCAGCTCCGTCTACACCGGCAAGCTTTCCGCGGCCCAGGTCCTGGAAACCACCGACCCCGCCGGCGTCTCGGTCCGCGAGGCCCTGGAGTCGATCGGCACCATCGGCGACTTCGAGCTGCCGGTCTCCGCCTACGTGGAGATCCACATCGAGCAGGGGCGCTCGCTCGAGGACCGCGGCCTGACCATCGGCCTTGTTGAATCGACCTGGGGAGCCAACAAGTACGAGTTCGTGGTGCACGGCGACCAGGCCCACACCGGGGCTACGATCATCGCCGACCGCCAGGACGCGCTGCTGGGTGCCTCGGCACTGGTGGTTGCCGCCCGCGAAATCGCGCTGGAACACTCGACCGACGAGCACATGGTCATCACCTCCTGCGGCGAATTCAACGTGTTCCCGAACTCTCCCGTCGTCGTGGCCAGCCGGGTGAACCTGCTCGTCGACGTGCGCTCCACGGACCCGGACGTCTTGGCGGCCGCGGACGCGGCCCTCCATGCCCGGGTGGCGAAGATCGAGAAGATGGCCAACGTCAGGATCGAGCGCGGCGCCGAACACATTTGGGGCGCCAAGGCCTACGACCAGGCAGGCCTCAAGCTGGCCGCGGAGGCTGCCGAGAGCCTGGGGTTGAGCCATGGCGTGGTGCGCACGCTGGCCGGCCACGATTCGACGAACATGAAGGACCTCGTTCCCACCATCATGTTGTTCGTCCCCAGTGTCGAGGGCATCAGCCACAACGAACGCGAGCTGACAAGCGACGACGACATGGTCGCCGGCGTGGACCTGCTCAGCGCGGTGCTTCTGCGCGTGGTGCGCGGCGAGTTCGTTTCCGAGGCCCAGGAGTTCGCTACGCTTGACCTCGACGCATCCGTTTCGAGGTAAGGATCCTCCAATGCCGTTCTCGGTTCCCAAGGGCCATCTGCTCCTGGATTTTTCATTGCTGAAGTTCGATGAGATGACCCGGATCGTTGCGGCATTGGGCGACGAACTTGCAGCGCGGCCCCCGGCCCTGCCGGGGGCCAACACCCCCTATGGAATCCTCAACCATTGCCTCGGGATGATGCGCCGCTGGAGCAGCACCGTGAATCGCGGGATAGGGGTTCCGCGCGATCGCGACGCGGAGTTCACGCAGACCGGTCCCGTGGCGGAACTCCTGGCCCGCGCCGCTGCCGTCCGCGAAGAGTTCATGACCGATGCCCTCTCCGTGGATCCGGCCGCCGCACCGGTTCAGGTGCCCGAGGGCCGCGAGGTTTTCTGGACCTCAACCACGAATGGCGTCCTGCTGCATGTGTTCGAGGAACTCTGCCAGCACCTGGGTCAGCTCGAGATCACCCGGGATCTGCTCATCGCCAACGCGGAAAGTGTCCAGGCATGAAGCGCACCTTTGAAGAGCTCATCGCCGAGGCCGAAAATGCTCCGATCGACGGGTGGGATTTTTCGTGGTTTGAGGGTCGCGCCACCGAGGAACGGCCGTCATGGGGCTACTCAAGGCTCCTGGCCGAACGCCTTCCGGTGGTTTCCGCCGCGCTGGACCTGCAGACCGGAGGCGGCGAAGTCATAGCGAGCATCCCAGTTTTACCGCCGTTCATGGTGGTGACCGAGGGGTGGAAACCCAACATTGCCAAGGCCACCGAGTTGCTTCATCCCCGGGGCGTGGCAGTCGTGGCCGATTCACCCGAACCGCCGCTCCCCTTCGGTGATGCCGCCTTCGATCTGGTCACCAGCCGCCACCCCGTGAAGGTCTACTGGGAGGAAATTGCCCGGGTGCTTCGCCCCGGCGGAAGCTACCTGGCACAACATGTGGGCCCGCACAGCGTCTTTGAAATCGTTGAATACTTCCTGGGCGAACAGTCCGAAGCGGTTCGGCTGGATCGCCACCCGGACTTCGACGTCGAGGCCGCGGAGGATGCGGGACTGGAAATCACCGATCTTCGGTTCGAAGAGCTGCGTCTTGAGTTCCACGACATCGGCGCAGTGATCTACTTCCTACGGATGGTCATCTGGATGGTTCCCGGCTTCACCGTCGAGGCCTACCTCCCGCGGCTCCGCGAGATGCACGACCTCATTGCTTCAGAGGGACCGTTTGTCGCACACTCCACGCGTTTCCTCATAGAGGCCCGCAAACCACACTAGAAACCATCGCATTGCCGCTGCGGTGCGTGCCTTTATTGCCGTTCGTGCGGCGCGGCGGGCTGGACGTTGTACTGGTTGGTGCCAGGCAGGGGCAGCGCCGTGGATACATACGTGTGGCCGCTGAAGGTTGTGACTCGTTTGGTGTGCCGTGGACCCGGAATCGTTTCCTCTTTCCAGCCTGGACATTCCTTGGTCTGGTTGCAGAAAACACAGGATCCGCCCGAGTTTTCGACCGAGGTCGGCCCTCCGCGGGCGGCTTGAACCACGTGGTCCAAATGCCTGATCGGACTATCGCAAAACGGCGACCTGCAGAACTGGTCGCGAATGCTGATGAATTTCTTCAGCCCACCGGTAAAGAGTCGTTGCGCCGAATCCATCGCAATGAGGTCGCCTGTTCCGGGCGCCGTATAGAGACGCCGCAGCCAGAGCTCCAACTCGTTGGGGTTCTCTTCGCTGCCGTTGATGAGCATGCGGGCCTTCTCAGCGGAGATTATTCCGTAGCCTTGCAAGAGCGCAGGCTCTGAGTGGCCCTGGAAAAGGGTCCTATCGGTCATGACCAGCCCCAGCTGGATGGGAATTGCGGTGGGACTGTCCAACCCGGTCAAGCGTTCTAGAAGCGAGTCAACTGCCAGATGTTGCCGCGAACGATCGTCGCCCTGCGCCTTTGCGCTGGAGACCATGCTCTCAAGCACCTGGGCGATCAACACACCGTATTCGGTGGGTAGGATCCCGGTGATTTTCATCCGGTGGCGGTCGATGGGGAAAATGCTGACGTAGCGTTCCTTTGCGGCCCTGGTTTCAAGGTCGACTTCCTTTTCCGACCCGTATGCCAGCGCCCATTCCCGGATCATGGCCGCAAGCTTCTTGCCCCCGAGCCCAAAACAATGATGCCCCTCGGAGAAGAGTCGAAGGTCGATTTCTCCGCGTTGTTCCCGGGTGAGTCCACGTGTTTCCTTGACTACGATGATGGCCTCAGCTTCGGTGATCACTCCGCGATGCAGGGCATCGTAGGAGAAGACCAAGTCATCGGTGAGAACATGGCAAAATTCCAGGTACTGGGCACCTGTGCGTGGCGGCTGGTGGCGGGCAAAAGCGATCTCCGGCCCCACGCCCCAACTGGGGTTGAGCATCCGCTCTCCTCTGGCCGCGCGATGCTCGGCAACTTCGTCGTCGTAAACGCATGTGGTCTTTGCCTGGAGTGCGCAGGCGCTGGCCTTTAGCTCCTCCAGCGCCGCGATGCTGTCGACCCGCTCATAGGACGCTGTGGAAATGCGCGTGTGGTCCAAGGCTGCTGCGATGGCCCGCAACCCGTCAGTGCCCTCGGCGGCCAGCGCCTGCTGCAGGAAATGACGCAAGTCGATGCCCTGTTCGGCCAGATACTCATAGGTCAGTTCTGCGGGACCGGATTCCGAACCATCCCCAAGACCACCCGTTTCTGACCTCGATGTCATACCTAAATTATAGAAAACATTACCGACACTTTGACCGAGTATCACACGCATCTGTGAATACAACTTCGAATAATCGAAGGTCGTTCTCGGGCCCCGTCGAGGCAGCATCCATGAACTTGATGCACCATCAGTGGCGACCGAAACGCGCATCGCCGAAGGGTTCGCCGCAGCGACTCCCGCGATATGACGCAACCGAAAACATTGAACCCATAGGTCTCGACGCCGTCCCTGGATGGCGCATCATTGAAAACAGGAACGACGCCGGAGGAATTGAAGGGATCGAAATCCATGGGCGAAAACCCGTTGCGGCATGCCATGGCACGCATGGGAGGTCGGGATCCCCACGAGCAAAACCGCGTGTCCACGCCGCTTGAGTTGTTCTTCGACCTGACGTTCGCGATCGCTTTCGGCGTCGCCGCAAACCTTTTCGCCGAAAGCCTGGCCAAAGGCCATGCGGGAACGGGTGTCGTCAGCTTCTGCTTTGCCATGTTTGCCGTCATCTGGGCATGGATCAACTTCAGTTGGTTCGCCAGCGCCTACGACACCGACGACTGGGTGTTCCGCCTGATGACAATGCTCCAGATGGCCGGCGTGCTGATCCTGGCCATGGGGCTGGAACCCATGTTTGCCTCCATCCAGCAGGGCATCCACGTCGACAACCGGGTGATGGTGCTCGGATACGTGGTGATGCGCGTGCCGCTGATCTTCCAGTGGCTGCGGGCCGCCAAACAGGATCCGCGGCGCCGTTCGACATGCCTCAAATACGCGTGCTACCTCGCCGTGGCACAAGCCGGCTGGATCGTCGTGATCCTGGTGGACACCGGCGTGTGGGAGATGTTCCTGATGGCAGCACCGCTGTTCATCCTTGAAATGGCGACCCCGGTGATCGCCGAAAGGAAGTCGCGGACGCCCTGGCACGCGCACCACATCGCCGAACGCTACAGCTTGCTGGCCATCATCGCGCTGGGCGAGTGCCTCGTCGGCACCATCACCGCCCTGCGTGCGGTGGTTTCCGGCAGCGGCTGGAGCCTGGACACGGTGCTTGTGGGACTGGCCGGCACCGGGCTGGCCTTCGCCATGTGGTGGCTGTACTTCATGGTCCCGGCCGGAACCGCATTGCATGCCCGGCGCGAACGGTCGTTCGTGTTCGGCTACGCGCACATGCTGCTCTTCGCCTCGATCACCGCCACGGGCGTCGGGCTGCGCGTCTACGCGCTCTACCTTGAGGGGCAGACCCGGATCGGCGAGGCGGGGGTGGTGGCCTCGGTGGCCGTTCCGGTGGCGGTGTTTGCGCTGGTGCTGACCTTCCTGCACGCCTACATGGTGGCCGTGGATCCGCTGCAGCTGTGGCTCGCCGCGGCGCTGCTGGTGTGCAGTGCCGCGGCGATCGGCCTGGCCGTGGCCGGACTGCCGCTGACGCTGTGCCTGGCGCTGATCCTGGCGACGCCGGCGGCGTCCATCGTCCTTGACGAGCTGGTCGGCCACCGCAACCGGGCGGCGGCGTTGGGCAGGCTGACGGGGCGCTGAGGCGGTCCGCTACGCCCGCATGGCAGCGTCGAACCAGCCGGTGATGCTGGCAGGGTGCGTGATGGCCGTGCCGACGACCACCGCGAAGGCACCCATGTCAAGGGCCGCACGGGCCTGGGCCGGGGTGTGGATCCGACCCTCGGCGATCAGCGGAATGCCCAGCCCGGCCATCGCGATGGCGGCCAGCAGTTCCAGGTCCGGGCCCTCGGTCTTGGGCCGCTCGCCGCTGTAGCCGGCCAGCGTGGTGCCGATCAGGTCGGCACCCGCCTCCGCGGCGTTCATCGCGTCGGCCAGCGAACCGCAATCGGCCATGACCAGCGCATGCGACTGCCCGTGGACCATGTCGATGGTCTGCTTCAGGGTGAGCCCGTCCGGGCGCTCACGGCGGGTGCCGTCCAGGGCGACGATGTGCGCCCCGGCGTTGGCCACGGCCAGCGCGTGGCGCGCGGTCGGGGTGATGAAGACGCCGTCGTGCCCGTCCTTCCAGAGCCCGATCACGGGCACTGCCACCGCGCTGCGGGTGAACTGCACGTCCGCGATGCCCTGGACGCGGACCGCCGCGGCCCCGCCGATGACGGCGGAGGCGGCGACCTGCGCCATGGTGGTGGGCGTGCGCATGGGCTCGCCCGGGTAGGCCTGGGCGGAGACGATCAGGCGTCCGCGCAGGGCTTCGAGTTCACCGGGGGTCAAGAGCATGTCGGGTCCTTCGGGGTAAGCGGCGCCAGGAAGAGTCCTGCCGCGCCGATGAGTGCTGCGTCGTTGCCGAGGGTCGCGGGAACCAGCTCCAGCTCCTGCAGCGGGTCGATGGCCTCGGCGGCGAACCCCTCGCGCACGGCGTCCCACCACAGGTCCCCGGCGCCGGCCATGCCGCCCGAAAGCACGATGAGCTCCGGGTCAAGGATGTTCGCCAGCGAGCCGGCCGCGATGCCCGCGGCGCGCCCGCCGGTGCGCAGCGTCTGGATGGCCAGCAGGTCCCCCGCATGGGCGAGGGCCGTCAGCTCGCGGGTGTCCGCGACGTAGGGATCGCCGCCCAGGCGCAGGTAGTTGCGGTGGATGGCGGGTCCCGCGGCGATGGCCTCCAGGTGGCCGGTGCGCCCGCAGGAGCAGCGCACGCCGGTGGCCAGCGGGGAGGCGAAGTGTCCCATGTGCCCGCCGACGTGGTGTGCGCCGGTCTGCGGGACCCCGCCGAGCAGGTGCGAGCCGCCGATGCCCGTGCCGACGGCCAGCAGCAGCGCGTTGGCGCTGCCGGCGGCGGCGCCGCACCAGGCCTCGCCGAGGCCGTGGGCGTGGACGTCGTTGACGGCGCGCACCTCCAGCCCGGTGCGGGTGTACAGGCCCTCGGCCAGGTCGGTGCCCGCCCAGTGCAAGATGGTGTCGGTGGCCGAGAGCACGCGCGCGCTGCCCGCGTCGATGACCCCGGCGGCGCCCAGGCCCAGGCCCAGGATCCGCAGGCCGGCGGCCTCCGGAGCGGCAAGCAATCCCGCCACGAGTCCGGCGACGGCGTCGAGCACCGCCTCGGCGCCCTCGGTGGCGGGGGTCGGTGCGGAGGCGGAGGCCAGGACCGTGCCGTCGGCGCCGACCAGCCCGGCGGCGATCTTGGTGCCGCCCAGGTCGATGCCGAACGCGGCGATGCGCCCCGATTCCTCGGGACGCATCTGTGCTGTTGCTTGATCCATCGGGGCTTAGAGCAGTCCGGTGCGGGTCAGGATGCCGGAGATCGCAGAGGCCTCGGCGGCGTTCAGCTCCTCCATCGGGGTGCTCATCTTGTTGCAGTCGATGACGCCCATCTCTACCAGTGCGGTCTTGAAGGCGCCCAGGCCGGCGGCGCCGCCGGAGACGCGGGAGGAGTCCGGGGTGTAGACGATCTCGAAGACCTCGGTCAGGCGGTCCTGCTCCTTGGCCGCGGTGGCGAAGTCGCCGGCGACGGCCGCGTCGAACAGGCGGCGGTAGCCGGCCGGGTCGACGTTGCCCAGGCCAGGGACCACGCCGTGGGCGCCGCCGAGCATGGCGCCGTCGACGACAACCTCATGGCCGGTGAAGACGGAGAAGCCCTCGATGTCGCGGGTTGCCAGCAGCAGCTGGCGGAAGGAGACGTCGTCGCCGGAGGAATCCTTCACGCCGACGATCACCCCGTCCTTGGCCAGCGCCACGGCGGTGGCGACGGACAGCTTGACGTGGGTGCGGACCGGCACATCGTAGGCGAAGATGTCGATCTGCAGCGCTGCGTGGACGGCGCGGAAGTGGGCCTCGACCTCGGCGGCGTTGGACAGCGCGTAGTACGGGGTGGTGACGACGAGGGCGTCGGCGCCGAGTTCGATCATCGCGCGGCCCTCCTCGATGACGCGCTCGGTGGTCTGCTCGTTGGCGCCGACGATCAGCGGCACGCGGCCCGCGTTGGCCTCGCGGATGGTGGAGACCACCAGGGCACGCTCGGCGTTGGTGAGGTACGGGACCTCGCCCGAGGAACCGAGCACGAATAGGCCGGTGACCCCGCCCGTGATCAGGTGCTCGACGACGGCCTGCAGACCCGGGACGTCGATGGCGCCATCCGCGGTGCGCGGGGTGACTACCGGGGGGATGACGCCGGTGTACTTGGGGTTGTTTGCGAATGCCACGAGAAAATCTTTCTTCTAAGGGGGTTTGGGGAAATTTAGAGCTGCAGGAGCGAGGGGGCCGCGCCGAGCAGCGTGCGGGTGTACTCGTTGGTCGGGTTTTCGAAGACCTGGGCGGCCGTCCCCTGCTCCACGATCTGCCCGGCGTTCATCACGCAGATGCGGTCAGAGACGTAGCGGACGGTCTGGATGTCGTGGGAGATGAACACCATGCCGAGGTTCAGCGAGGCCTTCAGGTCGGTGAGCAGGTTCAGCACCTGGGCGCGCACCGAGACATCCAGCGCGCTGGTCGGCTCGTCGGCCACGATGATGTCCGGGTCCAGGGCCAGAGCCCGGGCGATGGCAACGCGCTGGCGCTGGCCGCCGGAGACCTGGTTGGGCATCGCGGAGGCCGCCGAGGCGGGCAGGCCCACCACGGAGAGCAGGTCCGCGACCTTGGCCGCGCGGGATGCCGCGTTGCCGATGCCGTGGATCTTCAGCGGGTCGGTGAGGATGTCGTGGATCGTCATGCGCGGGTTCAGCGCCGTCGACGGGTCCTGAAAGACCACGGCGACGGAGCGGCCGAACTCCTTGCGGCCAGCCGCATTGCGCTTGGCCGCGTCCTTGCCGCGGAAGAGCACTGTTCCGCTGGTCGGCTCCTGCAGGCCGACCAGCACGGAGGCCAGGGTCGACTTGCCGCAGCCGGATTCGCCCACGATGCCCACGGTCTCGCCGCGGGAGATGGAGAAGTCCACCCCGTTGACGGCACGGACGATGTTCGGGGAGAAGAGCTTGCCGCCGCGGGCGCGGTGGTGCACGTGGATGTCGCGCAGCTCGACGACCGGGGTGTTGGTATCGGCACTCACTGGTGGCCTCCCTGGGAAACGGTTTCGTGGCTGGCCCAGAAGTGCTCCGACTCGGAGCTGGCCGGCACGAAGTCGGTGGGCGTGTTCGGGTCCGCGTCGGCGCGCTGGGAACGTTCGGCGAACCTGTCCCCCGCGGCGAACGAGTATGGCGACGGCACTGATCCGGGGATCTGGTGCAGGCGCGTGGCGCCGGATTCGATCGACAGCACGGCACCGAGCAGGCCCTGGGTGTACTCGTGGGCCGGGGCCTTGAGCACGGCGGGAACCGGTCCGGATTCGACGACCTGGCCGGCGTACATGACGGTGACGCGGTGTGCCAGCGAGGCCACCAGGGCCAGGTCGTGGCTGACGAAGACCATCGCGAAGCCCAGCTGCTCGCGCAGCTCGTTGAGCAGGTCCACTACCTGCTTCTGAACCGTGACGTCCAGCGCGGTGGTCGGCTCGTCGCAGACCACCAGCTTCGGCTTGCGGCTCAGCGCCATGGCGATGAGCACTCGCTGGCGCTGGCCGCCGGAGAGTTCGTGCGGGTAGGAGCGCAGCGTGCGCACCGGGTCGAGCTTGACCAGGCGCAGCAGTTCCTCGGGGCTGGTGCGGCCGTTGCGCTTGGTCAGCTGGCGCAGCTGGTCGCCCACCAGCATCGAGGGGTTCAGTGAGGAGAGCGCGTCCTGGTAGACCATGGCGATCTGCTCGCCGCGCAGTCCCTTGTAGACTTTCTCGTCGCCGGCCAGGGCGAACCCGTCGGGTCCCTCCGGCAGCAATTCCTTGCCCCCGAACGTGATGGAGCCGGTGATCTTGGCGGTGTCGGGCAACAGCCCCATGATCGCCAGCGAAGTGATGGACTTGCCGCAGCCGGACTCGCCCACCAGGCCCATGGTTTCGCCCTCGCGGACGGTGAAGGAGACGTTGTCCACGATCCGGGTGTCGCCGAAGCGCGCCGGGAAGCGGATGGAAAGGTTCTTGACCTCGAGGATGACCTTCGGCTCCCCGGCGGCGGCGTCTAGGCTGAGCCTGTCGGTGCGGCGGGACTCGGTCTCCGAGAGCAGGGCCAGTTCCCCGCGCAGGCGTTCCAGCGCGGCGGTGTCGGCGGCCGGCTTGGCGGCCTTCGCGGCCGCGGTTTCCGAGGTCGAGGCGGTCTTCTTGGTGGACTTGGGGTTCACCAGGGCGTCGGTCATGCCCTCGGCCAGGATGTTCAGCGCCAGCACCGTGAGCAGGATCGTCAGGCCGGCGAAGGTGGTGGCCCACCAGGCGCCGTTGAGCACCAGGGTGCGGCCGTAGGCGATCACGTTGCCCCAGCTCGGTGCCGGGTCCTGGATGCCTGCGCCCAGGAAGGAGAGCGATGCCTCCAGGATGATGGCGTCGGCGACCATGACGGTGGCGAACACCAGCACCGGGGCGGCGCAGTTGCGCAGCACGTGGCTGCCCAGGATGTAGAAGCGGCCGGCGCCGATCACGCGTTCGGCGCGGACGTAGTCCTCGCCCCATTGGGCCAGCACGTTGGCGCGGACCACGCGGGCGATCTGCGGCACGTAGATCACCGCGATGGCCAGGATGATCACCGGCAGCGAGTTGCCCAGCGAGGCCAGCAGAGCCGCGGCCAGCGCGATGCCCGGGAACGCCATGAGCATGTCCATGATGCGCATGATGGTCTCGTTGGCCCACTTGGCGCTGGTTGCGGCAAGCGCGCCGAGCAGGCCGCCGATGACCAGGGCCAGGGCGACGGAGCCGATGCCGATCAGCAGCGAGGAGCGGGCGCCGAAGAGCAGGCGGGAGAAGATGTCCCGGCCCAGCCTGTCGGTGCCGAAGAGGTTCTCGGCGCTCGGCGGCCGGGCGGGGATGCCGGAGGCCAGCGGGTCGTGCGGGGCGAGCACCGGGGCAAGGATCGCCGCGAGGGAGATCAGCACCAGGAAGGCCAGGGCGATCTTTGAGCCGACCGGCAGCGCGGTGAAGCGCGTGGTTCCGGAGCTCAGGCGTGCGACCAGGCCGTTTCGGGGGGCAAGGGTGGCCATGAAGAGTTACACCGTCCTGATGCGCGGGTTGATGAGCAGGTAAAGCAGGTCCACGACGATGTTGACCAGCACGAAGGTGACCGCGATGGTCAGCACCACGCCCTGGACCAGGTTGACGTCGGAGTTGGTGATGCCGTTCATGATCAGCTGGCCCATGCCGGGCAGCGAGAAGATCATTTCGATCACGACGGCGCCGCCGAGCAGGTAGCCGATGCGCAGGCCCAGCACGGTGACCGGGGTGACCAGCGCGTTGCGCAGCACGTTGCGGGTAAGCACCTCGCCGCGCGGCACGCCGTTGCCGATGGCCGTGCGGACGTAGTCCTTGTCGAGTTCCTCGACCATGGAGGTGCGCACCACGCGGATCAGCGAGGCGGAGACCGGGATGGCCAGGGCAAGCGCCGGAAGCGTCATGTGGGACAGCCAGCCGACGATGCCCGATCCCTCGGGGGCCGCGCCGCCGGAGGGGAAGAGCGGGTTCGCGCCCAGGGCCAGCCACTGGATGAGCAGGATGCCGAGCCAGAAGGACGGGGTGGCCACCGCCGCGATGGAGAAGATGCGGACCAGCTGGTCGGGCATCTTGTCCCGGTAGAGGGCACCGGTGACGCCGAAGACCAAGGCGATGACCACGGCGATCAGCACGCCGTAGAAGGTCAGCTGCAGGGTCAACGGGAAGGCGTTGGCGATCATTTCGCCGACCGGGCGCTCCGGCGGGGTGGTCATGCCGAAGTCCAGCGTGACCAGGCGGCCCAGGAAGGCGACGTACTGGATGACCAGCGGCGCGTTGAGCCCGCGCTCTTCGCGGTAGGCGTTCTTGGCCGCCTCGGAGGCGCCTTCGCCCAGCGCGGACGTGGCCTCGTCACCGGGGGAAAGTTTGAGGATGATGAAGACCAGGAAGGTGACTCCCAGGATCATCAGGGGCAGTGCGGCGAGGCGACGTAGCAGTAGCCGTAGGAGGGTTCCCACTCAAGGACTCCGATGGGTAGGCGGCAAGTTGTCTGGGGGGGTGTGCGGGGCGCACCCGATGCACTCGGGGGAAGATGCAACGGGCGCGCCACGCAAGCGGGAAAGGCCGTTAGGCCTTCGGCGAGACTCCGACGAAGGAGACGCCGGTGGTCGGCAGCGGCTTGAAGTTCTCAACCGCCTTTTCGTTCCAGGCGGTCGGCAGCTGGCGGTGCAGGACCGGGTACAGCGGCACGTGGTCGGAGATCAGGTTGATGGCTTCGGTCCAGGCCTTGGTGGCGGCGGCCTCGTCCTTGGCCTTCACCGCGGTGTCCAGCATGCCCTGCAGCGCCTTGTATTCGGCGGCCTTGGACCAGCGGAAGCGGTTGGTCGGCCAGACATCGCCGCGGTAGAACCAGCTCAGCAGCAGGTCCAGGTCGTTGCCGAAGACCGACGGGTCGCCCGGGGCCGCGACGACGCGGAACGTTCCGGTGTCCACGTGGTCGGTGTACAACGCACCGGACTGCAGGTTCTGCATGGTGACCTTGACACCTGGAAGCTTGTTCCAGGATTCGAGCAGCAGCGGGGCGATGTCCTTGACCCAGGAGGTGTCGGTGGTCAGCAGCTCGAATTCGAGGTTGGTGACGCCGGCTTCCTTGAGCAGGGCCTCGGCCTTGGCCTGGTCGTAGCCGTAGACGTTCGCGGCCTTGACGTACTGCGGGTGGGTCTCCTGCACGTATGAGGTCGCCGGCTTGGCGTTGCCCAGCAGCGCGCGGTCGATGATCGTCTGCGTGTCGGTGGCGAAGTGGAAGGCCTGGCGCACGCGCTTATCGGAGAACGGGCCCTCGGCGCAGTTGAACATGAGGAAGAGCAGGCCGAAGGACTGCACGGACTCGACGTTCATCTTGGACTTGAGGCGCTCGACGTCCAGGTACGGCACGTCCTCGATCACCGATACGCGGCCGGATTCGGCGGCGGTGACGCGGGCGGCCGCGTCGGAGAGCAGGTACCAGGTCATGGTCTCGGCCTTGGCGGCGTAGGCGCCGTTGTAGTCGGCGAACTTCTCGAAGACGATCTTGTCGTCCTTGGTTGCAGAGACCAGCTTGTACGGGCCCGAGCCGACCGGGGCCGCATCGAAGGCCTTCTGGTCCGCGGAGGCGAGCTTCTTCGGGACGATCTTGACCACGGAGATGCGGGTCGGGAAGAGCGGGAAGGCGTAGTTCAGCGTGAAGACGACGGTGTCGTCGCCCTTGGCCTTGACGGTCTTGATGAACGGAACGAACTGCGCGAAGAGCGATGCGTTCGTGGTGTCCAGCACGCGTTCGAAGGAGTAGACAACGTCATCGACCGTGACTGCATCGCCGTTGTGGAACTTGGCGCCGGAACGAAGCTTGACTTCCCAGCTGGTGTCGCCGAGCTGCTTGGGCTGGGCGGCGGCGAGTGCCAGGTACGGTTCGCGGGTTGCCGGGTGCAGGTCGACGAGGCCCTCGAAGATGTGCATGTTGGCGGCGAACGGGGTAGCACCGGAGGAGGTCATCGGATCGAAACCGGTCGACAGTGCGTATGAGATGCCGGCTTCCAGGTGGGTGGTGGCTCCGGAGGTGGCAGCGCTGCCACCTCCGGTTGCTGCACCGGGGCTCGAGCATGCGGCGACCGTAGCCGAGAAGGCGGCCGCGGCACCGAGCATGCCGGTCATCTTGAGAAATTCACGGCGGCCGCGGGGCTTATTGGCCAAGTCCTTCAGGGTCATATCTAACCTCTTTCAAATCCAAGACTGAGAAAGTCGGACGTAGGATGTCCTATGCTATGAGTTAGACTGTAAGCGGCATCACGCCCGATAGTCAACTGGGTCACATGTTTTGGCCCACAATGGACGATGATTGGATTCCGGGGAGTCTTTCCCGGCACGACTAGGAGGTATCAGCACACACATGACCATCACGCGACCACCACGCCTCGATGCCCATGCCCGCCTGCGCGCGCTGACGGCCGATATCACCGACCTCATTTTGGATCGCGGCTTGCTGCCAGGAGACGCCATGCCTACCGAGCAGGAGCTTTCCGCGGAGCTGGGCGTCGGCCGCAACACTCTGCGCGAGGCCATCAAGGTGCTCCAGGCCCTCGGCGTCGTGGAGATCCGGCACGGTTTCGGCATGTTCGTTGCCGACGAAAACCTTCTGGCACTCTCGGATTCGCTGACCTTCCGCGGGCAAATGTCCCTGCGCCACAAAGGACACGAGGCCAACGAACTGGTCGACGTGCGGCAGGCGCTGGAGTCGGGGCTTGTCGGCTCCGCGATTTCCGCCATCACCTCCGACCAGCTGGCCAAGCTCGAGGCCAGCGTCGCCACCATGGAGTCCCTCGCAGCGAACGGCCAGAACTTCGTCGACGCCGACAAGGACTTCCACCGCATCCTGTTTGAGCCGCTCAACAACCAGCTGCTCAGCAACCTGCTGGGCGTCTTCTGGGATGTATACCGCACCATCCACCAAGGCATCGGAGTACGGGACAGCACCCGGGCACACCTTGCCGAGACGGCACATTCGCACCGCGAGCTCCTCGATGCAGTGAAGGCCAGAGACAAGTCGCTGGCCAGCGAACTGCTCAGCCGCCACTTCGATGGTATCCGCGAACAATTGGCCGCAATCAACACCGACAAGGACTGATTCGGGGCGCGTTCCCGCGCTGTGCACGGCAAAGGTGATTGCAGGGGTTACCCTGTAACTCATGCGTTTAACTGCAAACAGGTTCAGGCACCTGGGCAGGGCGTTCCTGCCCCGCCACCCGGCCCAGGCGATCGCCTTGGGCTTCGGCACAGCCATAGTCGTCGGGACGTTGGTCCTGATGCTTCCGATGGCCAAGGTGGGCCCCGGCGGCGCCGGCCCCTTGGAGGCGCTGTTCACCGCAACCTCCGCGGTGTGCGTCACCGGGCTGGCGGTCGTTGACACCGCCGTCTATTGGACGAGGTTCGGCCAGGTTGCCATCCTGTGCCTGGTCCAGCTCGGCGGCTTCGGCATCATGTCCTTCGCCTCCCTGCTCGGCGTGATCATGGCCCGTCGGCTGGGCCTGAAATCCCGGATCCAGGCCGCCGCGGAAACCAAAAGCACCGGCTTCGGCGACGTGAAATCCGTGTTGCTGGGCGTCCTGCGCATCACCGTGGTGGTCGAATTGTGCGCCGCGCTGCTGCTGGCCCTGCGCTTCGGGCTTGGCTACGGCCACTCCTTCGGCCACTCGCTGTGGCTGGGGTTCTTCCATTCGGTGTCGGCCTTCAACAACGCCGGATTCGCCTTGTTCAGCGACAACCTCATGGGCTTCGTCGGGGATCCGTGGATCTGCCTGCCGATTGCGGCGGCCATCATCATCGGCGGCGTCGGCTTCCCGGTGCTCTTCGAACTGGGACGCCACTACCGCAAGCCCCTGCACTGGACCATGAACACCAAGCTCGTCCTGGCCGGCACGGGCATACTTCTTGCTGCGGGCACCGTGTTCATCAGCGCCGTGGAGTGGAACAATCCCAAGACCATCGGGCCCCTGTCCAGCGCCGACAAGCTGCTGGCCGGATTCTTCCAATCCGTCATGACCCGAACCGCGGGATTCAACTCGCTGGACATCGGCCAGATGGATCCCGCCACGTGGCTGGGCATGGACATCCTCATGTTCATCGGCGGCGGCCCGGCGGGCACCGCGGGCGGCCTGAAGATCACCACCTTTGCCGTGCTCTTCTTCATCCTGCTCACCGAGGTCCAGGGCGGAACCGCGGTCAACGTCTTCGGCAAGCGGCTCTCCCGCTCGGTGCACCGCGAGGCCATCACGATCGTCCTGTTGGCGGTGGCCCTGGTCATCGGTTCCACCATGGTCCTGATGCTCATCACCGACATCGACTTTGACAGGCTGTTCTTCGAAACGGTCTCGGCGTTTGCCACGGTCGGCCTGTCGACCGGCATCACTCCCGTGCTGCCCCCCGCTGGGCAGCTGCTGCTGGTCTTCCTCATGTTCGTGGGCCGTCTGGGACCAGTGACCCTGGCCTCGGCCCTCGCCCTGCGTGCCCGCACCCCGCTCTACGAATTCCCGAAAGAGAGGCCACTCATTGGCTAAGCACCATCTATTCACCCCCAAGTCTATTGAACGCATCGCGGAAGCCAACTCCGTGGTCGTCATCGGGCTTGGCCGCTTCGGCGGCGCGCTGGCCCTGGAGCTGGCGGCCGCCGGCACCGAGGTCCTGGGCATCGACGCGGACGAGGACATCGTCCAGTCGTTCAACGGCCGACTCACCCACGTGGTGCGGGCGGATTCCACCAAGGAAGAGGCCCTGCGCCAGCTATCGGTGCACGAATTCGACAGCGCGGTGGTCGGCATCGGCAGCGACTTGGAGGCGAGCATCCTGACCACCTCTGCCCTGTTGCGCTTCAAGATACCCACCATCTGGGCCAAGGCCGTCAGCGAAGCCCACGGCCAGATCCTCGAACAGCTGGGCGTCGAGCACGTGGTCCGTCCGGAGCAAGACATGGGACGCCGCGTCGCCCACCTGGTCCGCGGCGCCATGCTTGACTACGTCGAGTTTGAGGACGGTTTTGCGATGGTCAAGACCCGGCCGCCCAAGGAAGCCCAGGGCCAGCCGCTGGGCACCACCGGGATCCGGGCCAAGCACCATGTCACGGTCGTTGCGGTCAAGGGCCAGAGCGGTGAATGGGACTACGCGTCCCCGCAGACGGTCCTGCACGCGGAGGACGAGATCATCGTGGCCGGGGCGACCGCGGCCGCGGAACGGTTCGCCACACTGCTCTGACCCCCGCCCCGCGTCGATTCGCGTACTGGTTCGTGGTTTCGGCGTATGGAAGGCATGAGGATTCGCGGTTTTCCCTCGACACGGCTCGCGGGACATGACTCACTGGTTCACAAGAAAGTGCTGTCCGCCGGACTCACTTGAAGATCTTGACCCAGGGAGAGCTGCACCATGGATGGCGAAATACTCGGAACGATCGTTTTCTTCACGGTGGGAACTGCCGTCGTGGTCTGGCTGGTCGGCATTCTGCTCCGAAGCATCAAATAGGCGCGGGCGCGCATGGATTTATGCGCCCCGCAGCGCGATGCTGGTGTCATGAAACCTTCAAACCACAGCGCCGTATACGTGGAGTCAACGGAGACGGACGTTCGCGAACTCACCCGGAGGCTCCTCGTGGACCTCGGGGGGCCAACGGTCCAGGCCATGGCCGGCAGCAGGGACAACACCGCGCCCCACCGGTGGGCGCACCCGCAGGGAACGGGGCCCGATCCTGTCGAGGAGCAACGGGTCCGCCTTGGCTACAGGGTGTGGAAGACCTTGCAAAGCCTCGGAGACCGCGAAAAGGCCGCACTCTGGATGCTGGATGCGAACCCCGAACTCGACGGGGCCACGCCGGTGGCCTTCATCGCGCAATTGCACACGCGCGAGGTGATTGACGTTGCCGAGGCATTCGTCCTGGAACAACTCCCGGTGAGCGGGACCTAGACCCACTGGTGCGGAGCCGGCCTGCGCGCCCCGGGCAGCGCGGTGTCTTCCCGCCAGCGTTCGATCCACTCGGGAAGCACCAGGTCCGCCGGAACATCCTCTCCCACCGCCGCGATGATCTCCTCGTTGGCGACCGGGCCGAGCTTGGAAACCATGCGGGTGGCGATGGTCGCCTGGGCATAGATCTCGCCGTTGGCGACCATCCTCTGCTCGAAGTAGATGCAACGATCGTCCATGCCAATGAGCCTGGTTTCTTGGGTGAACCTCTGGTTGAGGACGATGGACTTGCGGAAGGTGACGGTCTCGGCCTGGACCACCGGGGTCCACTTTTTCTTCCGGATCACGCCCCAGGCGCCCGAGCGCACCATCAACTCGAAGCGCCCGAGGTCGAAGAGCGAGAAATACACACCGTTGTTGATGTGCATGGCGATGTCGATGTCGGTCGGCATTGCGCGCATCGGCGTCGAAATCGGGTCGAAAATCGACACGGGAGGCCGCTTGCGGGCCGTGGTCAGCAGGACGAGAAGTCGAAAGAGTACATGCATGAACCACAGCCTACTCGCCAGTAACTTATTAGTCACCCAAATTCCACTGGGTTCTGATTGACTTATCCCAATGAGTTGAGACAAGATTGACCGTGGCGCAACATCGTGCGCCGAGAAATTCACCAGCTACAGGACCCACATCATGGCCCCGCGCGCCCTTAGACCATTCGCCCACCGCGACTACCGCGTCCTGCTGATCGCCATGGCGATCAGCGTCTTCGCCCACGGAATGTGGGCCGTGGCCATGGTCTACCAGGTCAAGCACCTGGGCGGCGGGCCCGCACAGCTTTCGATTGTTGCCACGGCGACCTCGATCGGCCTGCTGGGATTCGTGCTCATCGGCGGCATCGCCGCGGACCGGGTCAGCTGCCGGAAAATCATCATCACCGTTGAGGCGCTTTCGCTGCTGGTCATGGGCACCGTTGCGGTCCTTGCCACCACGGGGACCATCCAGCTCTGGCACCTGGCGGCGGCCGGATTCATCCAGGGCGCGGGAGCCGCGTTCTTTTTCCCCGCCTATTCGGCGCTGCTCCCCCGGATCCTGCCCGCCGACGACCTGCTGGCGGCCAACGGCATGGAGGGAATGTTCCGTCCGGTGCTGCAGCAGGCCGCGGGACCCGCCATTGCCGGCGTGCTTGTCGCCTCCTTCAACCCGCCCATGGCCATCGCCGGAATCGCGGCCTGCCACCTGGTGGCGTTCATCGTGCTCAATGCCCTGGGCCACCACAAGGCCTATGACGAGCACCTGGAACCCGGGCAGAAACGCCCGAGTGCACTGGCCGACCTGCGCGAGGCCGTCGGATATACCCTGGGCACCCCATGGCTTTTGTGGACGCTGCTCTTTGCCGTCATTTCGGTGCTCAGCTTCATCGGCCCCGTCGAAGTGCTGCTTCCGTTCGTGGTCGGGGACCAGTTGGGCGGGGATGCGCGGACCTTTGGCTTCATGCTCGCGGCCTTCGGAATCGGCAGCGCCGTTGGTTCGCTGGTGACGGCGTCCTTCCCGCTGCCGCGACGCTACCTCACATTCATGATCATGTTCTGGGGATTCGGCACGTTGCCGCTGGCACTCATCGGCCTGACGCGAACGCCGTGGCAACTGGCGGCGCTTCTTGTGGTTGTCGGCGTCACCGGCGGCCTGGGGCAGGTCATCTGGGGAACGCTCCTGCAGCGCCGCGTCCCGCCGCACATGCTCGGCCGTGTCTCCTCGCTGGACTTCTTTGTCTCGCTTGCCCTGATGCCCGTGTCCATGGCCTTGGCCGGGCCGCTTGCATCGATCATGCCGATCTGGGCCATCTTTGTCATCGCCGGAGTCGCTTCCCCGGTCGTCGGCGTCGCAGCGTGGTTTGCGGGAAAGATGTACAAGGACGAGATCGAGCACCCGCTGGACAGTGTTGCGAAAACGCGGAAGGAAGCACCGGCCGAAGGCCGAGGCTAGTACTGCACGGCAGGGTCCCCGAACGATGTGCGTCGTTCGGGGACCCTGCCAGTTAAAGATAGGGCCGGGTGATGAACTCGATGTAGTGCCCGGCCGGGTCCAGCAGGTAGACGCCGCGCCCACCGCGCTCTGAGTGGGTTTGCCGCGGCATCGTCCGTAGCGGATCAGCCCAGTGCTCAAGATCGTTTTCAATAATGCGGGCATATATGCGGTCAAAATGTTGGTCGTCGACGAGGAACGCGTAGTGCTGCGGCGGGAAATCGATGGACGACTCGGCGAACTGAAGTGTGACGCCGTCGTCCAACGCGACATTGGCGAAGGGACCCACCCCTTGAACGCTGTGGGCTTCGGCGATGTCTATGAAAAATTGCGCCGAGGCTTCGCGGTCTTTGGCGGCAATGACGGTGTGGTTGAAGGAAATGCTCATGGATTCCTCCCGCTTTCCTGACACGTGAAACAAAAGGATGCAAGCCTCGCGTGGCCCAGCCACCAGGCAATGGTGAGGAAATCAAGAAGCGTGCCCAGGAAATCTGTGGGTTCTTGCGGGTACGCAAGAGGAACACTTCATTGCGGCGCGGCGACGACTTGAGTTGCCCCAATCCCATACAGACTCAGCCAAGCTGGGGACCATCAGTGATTCTCGCACGAGTGGCACTCGGCTTCAAGGCACGCCAACATGCAATCATCCGCCGCTGACTGGCGGCATCGTGTCATTTCCGCAACTCTCCCGCGGCCGATCATCACCGCCGCCGGCCACGGCCTGCCCGGGCGACCGTTGAGCGTAATACTGGTCGGCAACAACCGGATATTTCAGTGCGGTGATTCTGGGAATCGGCATGGCGAAATTGGCCGCGAGGAAGAAAAACAGTGGCACAACCAGGCATTTGACCTAGCAAAGCGCGTTCTTTGCTTCCGCTGCATCTCGTGGTTGCCGGCAGGTCACCTTCCAGACATATGGAATTCCTACGCTCTAGATCACGACCTCGAGCCATCTGTACTCGCTTTTTTCCATGGTCGAAATCTTTGAAAGGCATAGTGTGAATTCCTCCTCTTCAGTCCCCCGCCGCGGAATCCTTGTCGGCGGCGCTGCAGCTGCGGTCACTGGCATCCTGGCTTCGGGCGCACAAGCAGCAACTGCAAGCACCGTCACCAAGCAGCCCGAATCATCGGTGAGCGCAAAGCTGAAGTTCGGTCAGGACGGCAAGTTCAAGATCGTCCAGTTCAACGACACCCAGGACGGGCCGCTGACCGATCGGCGCACCCTGGAATTGATGGACAAGGTCATCGAAACCGAAAAGCCCGACTTCGTGCTGATCAATGGCGACGTCATCGACGGCCAGCCGAAGACGGCCACGGAGGTCAAGCAGGCAATCAACAACGTGGTCCAGCCAATGGAATCACGCAAGGTCAAGTGGGCGCTGACGTTCGGCAATCACGACGAGGATTCCCTCTCCCACGGCACCGACATGACCGAGGCGAAGATGCTCGACTTCATCCGGGGCTACAAGTACAACGTGAACACCCGCGAGGATGAAATCTTCGGTTCCTCAAACTCGCAGCTGCTCATTGCCGGTTCGCGCGGCACCAAGCCCAAGTTCGGTATCTGGCTGTTGGATTCCGGTCGCTACGCCGCAAGCCAGATCGCCGGACAGGACTTCAAGGGGCTGAAGAACTACGACTGGATCCGCCCGGAACAGGTCCAGTGGTACCGCGCGGCCTCGATGGCCGCCGAGCGCCGCCACGGCAAGATTCCCTCGCTCATGTTCTTCCACATCCCCCTGTGGGAGCACCACCACATGTGGTACGGTTCCCAGTTCACCTCCAACGAGGCCGACCACGCCGCCGCGGCGAAGAAGCACAGCATCGTCGGCGAGAAGAACGAGGGCGTCTACACCGGCGCCTTCAACTCGGGCCTGTTCACCGCACTGCTGGAGCGCGGCGACGTGCGCGGCGCCTACTGCGGGCACGACCACATCAACTCCTACATGGGCAACTACTTCGGGATCGAGCTGGGCTACGGCCCGGGCACCGGGTTCGGACCGTACGGCAAGAGCGGCGCGGACAAGCACCAGCTACGCGGCGCCCGCGTCTTCGAGCTCGACGAGAACGCCGAGGGCATCTACACCTCCACCCGGACCGTCTTCGCCAAGGACTTCGGCATCGACATGAACGCGGCACGCCAGCCGTTGGACAAGCCGCTGCCACTGCCCGACCACTAGGGTTCGGCGCCCACCCGCGCGGGGCCTATGTGTAGGCCCGGCGCGGGTGGGCCGGGCGGTTGCCTTCCGCCTCCTCGATGGCGTCGGCGGCGCGGATCAGCCCCAGGTGGGACAGCGCCTGCGGGAAGTTGCCCGCCATGTGCCCGCTGGCGGGGTCGTACTCCTCCGAGACCAGGCCCAGGTCGTTCACGACGCCCGCGACCCTGTCCATGAGTCCGCGGGCGTCGGCGAGCCGCCCGGAATGGGCGTATTGCTCGACGAGCCAGCAGGAACACACCAAGAAGGCGGCTTCCCCTGGCGGCAGCCCGTCGGTACCGACCTCGGTCCGGTAGCGCCTGATGAAGCCGTGCCCGTCGACCAGCTCCTCCTCGATGCGTTTCACGGTGCCGAGCATCCGCGGATCCTTGTGGTCGACGAACCCGACCTGCGCCAGCACCAACAGGGACGCGTCGACCTCGGTGCCGTCATAGGTCTGGGTGAAGCAATCCAGCTCCGTGTTGAATCCCCGGGCCAGGATCTCATCCCGGAGCTTGTCGCGGGCGTCGGCCCAGGCCTCGGCCTCGCCGGCCAGCCCGTGGAGTTTCACGGCCCGCACCCCGCTGTCCAGGGCTGCCCACATCATGACGCGCGAATGAGTGAAGTGCTGCGGATCCCCGCGCATTTCCCACAGGCCGCGATCCTTGTGCGACAGGTTGTCCAGTACGTAGTCGATCAGCGCCCTTTGCAGCGGCCAGGAGAAGTGGTCCTCGTGCCCGCCGAGCGTGCGCAGCTCCTCCATGGCCACCATCACCTCGCCGATCACGTCCCCCTGGTACTGGCTCACGGCCCCGTTGCCGATCCGCACCGGGGCTGATCCCGCGTATCCGGGCAGGTGGTGCAGGACGCGCTCGGGAAGCTCCCGCTTGCCGTCGATCCCGTACATGATTTGCAGCTGGTGGTGGTCCCCGGCGATGGCGCGCAGCAGCCAGTCGCGCCATTGCAGGGCCTCCACCCCGTAGCCGTGCGTCATCATGACCTGCAGGGTCAGCGCCGCGTCGCGCAGCCAGCAGAACCTGTAGTCCCAGTTCCGTTCCCCGCCCAGGAACTCCGGAAGGGATGTGGTCGGCGCCGCGACGATGCCGCCGGTCGCCTCGTGGGTCAGCGCCTTGAGCACCAGCATCGAACGCCTGACGACGGCCTCGTAGTCGCCGTGCGGCGGGATGTCGCTCGCCCAGTCGTGCCAGTGTTTCGCGGTCTGGGTCATGCTCAGGCCCACATCGCTCGGGCCCGGACTGGGTTCGTGGCTCGGGTGGCAGGCGAACTCGAAGTCGAAGATGTCCCCGGCGTTCACCACAAACTCGTCGCGGTGCGAGTGCTGGTCGGCCTTGGGCAGGCGGGTGGCATGCAGGACGGCCGCGTGCGGGCCGGCCACCGCGATCAGCGACTCGCTTCCCTGCACCGTGTCGAAGCTGCGCCGGACCCAGGGCAGCACCTTGCCGTAGTCGTAGCGCATGATCAGCTCGTGCTCCATCACCATGGAACCGCTCAGGCCCTCGACGCGTCTGATCACGCTGGAGCGTCCGTTGCCCATGGGCATGAAGTCGGTGACCAGCACCTGCCCCGATTCACTCCCCCACAGGGTGCGCAGGACAAAGGACGAGTTCAGGTAGTTCCTGCCGATGACGTGCCCGTCGCGCGGCGCCAACAGCCAGCGCCCGTGGTCCTTGGTTCCGACGAGCGCGGCAAACACGCTGCTTGAGTCGAAACGCGGAAAACACAACCAGTCGACCGAGCCGTTGCGCGACACCAGAGCCGCGGTCCGCTGGTCGGACAGCAATGCGTAGTCTTCGATGGGCGTACTCATGGCCCCACCCAACACCTTTTTGTCACACCAGACAAGGTCTTTCGGCGGCGATGCCGCCATGGGATAGGTTCGGTTGCAGGACCTTGACGGATTGATCCAGACGGAAGATGAAAAAGATGAAACCACCGGCCATGCGCCAGCGCTTCCTTCCGGGCGTTTTCCCCCCGCCGGATTGGGAACGTCCCATGCCGAATGCGCAGCAGCTGCGCCGCGACGTGTGGGTGACGCTTCTGGTCATGGCCTGCTCGCTGTTGGGCATGGAAATGGTCCTCAGCTTTGCACCGGCCGAGGATGCCCCCGATCGCGCGATGAGCTACCTCGCCATGTGTGCACTGATTGCGCCGCTGGCCGTCCGCAGACGCTTCCCCATCAGCTCCATGTTGTTGCTCTCCGTCTTGTTCATCGGCTTTGGCACGTGGCTGCCGCAGGTCATGATCCAGCTGGCCCCGCAGATTGCCTACTTCGTGGGGCTATATTCGGCAGTCACCTGGGCACGGGACCGCAGGGCCCTGCGTTTGGCCCTGGGCGGGGTCGTCCTGGTGATGTTCCTGTGGCTGGTCATTTCGATCACCAACGCCAAGGTCCTGTTTGGTTCGGAACTGGACCTGCCCATGGCCATCGACACCTCCGGTTTCATCGATCCGGTGGTTGCCTACGCCGGATACAACTTCCTGGTCAATCTCTTTTACTTTGGCGGCGCCATCTTCCTGGGCTTCTCGTCGTGGCGCAGCGCCTGGCAGCATGAGCTGCTGGTGGCCCAGGCCGAAAAGCTGCGCGAGCAGTCCAGGGAGCTGGCGCGCCGGGCCGTCATCGACGAACGCCTGCGCATCGCCCGCGAGCTGCACGACGTGGTGGCGCACCACATTTCCGCCGTCGGGGTGCAGGCCGCGGCCGCGCGCATGGTGCAGCCACGGGATCCGCAGCGCGCCGCCGAGTTGATGCGCGGCATCGAGGATTCGGCACGCCAGGCCGTCGGGGAAACGCGGTCGCTGCTGCGCGTGCTGCGCCACGAGGACCAGACCGGGGCGGAAACCGCCGGCACCGACGCGCACCGCTCCCCCGAACCCGGGCTCACCGACATTCCGGAACTCCTCGAGCAGTCCGCCCGGGCGGGGGTCCGCGTCAAATTGATCACCGTCGAACACCGCGAGGGCTTCCTCGACTCGGTGGGCGCCGGGCTGGGCCTGGCCCTGTACCGCATTGCCGCCGAGTCTCTGACCAACGTGCGCGAACACTCGACGGCGCGCTCCGCCGTGCTCTCGCTGCGCAGCGGAGTCGACGGGACCGGCGAATGGGCCGAGGTCGAGGTCACCGACGACGGCAACCCGCGCCCGGGCACCGGTGGCAGCGGGTTCGGGCTGCGCGGCATCCGCGAGCGAGCCGAACTGCACCACGGGCTCGTTGACATCGGGCCCCGCTCCCCCGCCGGGTGGCGCTCGCGCGCACGCCTGCGCGTCCCCGGTTCCACATCGCTTTCACACATAGCCCCGGAGGCCACCGCATGAGCAAGACCCGCATCCTGATCTGCGACGACCAGCCACTGATCCGATCCTCGCTGGAGCTGATCCTCGGCACCGACGAGAACCTCGAGGTCGTCGGCACCGCCGCCGACGGCGCGCAGGCCGTGGCGGCAACGCTGTCCCTGAAGCCCGACGTGGTGTTGATGGACATCCAGATGCCGGTGCTCGACGGCGTTGCCGCAACCGCACGGATCACCGCGGCAAGCACCGCGAAGGTCGTGGTGCTGACGACCTTCGACCACGACGACTACCTCTTTGACGCGATCGACGCCGGTGCCAGCGGCTTCCTGCTGAAGAACACGGAACCGGAAATGCTCATTGCGGCGGTGCACGCCGCGGCCGGCGGGCAGGCGTTGCTCTCCCCCGAGGTCACGCTGCGCATCATCCGACGCGGCACCGGTACGGAACGGCCGGTCTCCGGCACCGGGCAAGTGCCGCTGGCCCCGGAGGACCAACGGATCCTCGATGCGTTGACGGCCCGCGAGCTCGAGGTGCTGACCAGGCTGGCCAGGGGCCTGTCCAACACGGAGATCGCAGCGGTCCTTTCCATCTCCGAGGCGACGGTGAAAACGCACCTGTCCAACATCCTGGCCAAGGCCGGGCTGCGGGACCGGGTGCAGGCAGTCGTCTTTGCGTACCGCGCGCGCCTCATCCCTTTGACTGAGATCCAGTAAACCGCTTCCCACAAGTTCATTCCTTTGAACGATCCGCCCGCCGCGGGGCCCGCCATAGATTGGAGGGCACGGGAACAACCAGCTTCAACGTGAGGAAACCAGCAGGTGCTAGAGGTACGGAATCTGACGCGGCGCTTCGGGGAACGGACGGTCTTGCACGGCATCTCCTTCGGCGTCCCCGCCAACGGCATGACGGGCTTCGTCGGGGCCAACGGCGCCGGCAAGACCACCACCATGCGCATCGTCATGGGCGTGCTCAAGGCGCACGGCGGCGAGGTGCTTTTCAACGGCGAGCCGCTTGTCGACGCCGACCGGGCCCGCTTCGGCTACATGCCGGAGGAGCGCGGGCTATATCCCAAGCAGCAGGTGCTCGACCAGCTGCAATACCTGGGCCAGCTGCACGGCATGGGCCGGCACGACGCCCGGACCGAGGCGCTGAACCTGCTGGAGCGCTTCGGCATTGCCGACCGGACCAAGGACAAGCTCGAGTCACTCTCGCTAGGCAACCAGCAGCGCGTACAGGTCGCCGCCTCGCTGATGCACCACCCCACCGCGCTGATCCTGGACGAACCGTTCTCCGGGCTGGACCCGATCGCCGTGGACGCGATGAGCTCGCTGCTGGCCGAACGCGCCGCCACGGGCGTGCCGATCCTCTTCTCCAGCCACCAGCTGGACCTGATTGATCAGCTCTGCGACAACCTCGTGGTGTTGGCCGAGGGCAAGATCGTCGCCTCCGGTTCCGCCGACGAGCTGCGCGGCCGAGCCAGGTCCACGCACGTGCTGGTGACCCCTCCGGATGCCGGATGGCTGCGCGAACAGCCCGAGGTGAACGTGCTTGATGTTTCCGGGCCCCGCGCCATCGTCGAGTTCGCCAGTGAAGAAGCCGCCCAGCGCATCCTGCGCGCGGCGCTCGAACGCGAAAGCGTCACGGAGTTCGCACCCCAGCGCCCCTCGCTTGCCGAAATCTACCGGGAGGTCATTCGATGAGCACCACAACACCTGCCGTAACCCGGCAAGGCACCCCGTGGCTGATCGTGACCCTGCGCGAGGTCACGGTGAGGCTGCGCGACAAGTCGTTCATTATTTCCACGGCGATCACCCTCGCGCTAATCGTCGGTTCGGTCGTCATTTCGGGCATCCTGGCCGACCGCACCACCGAGGCCTCCGTGGCCTTCGCCAGCAACGACCGGGCCGCGGCGCTGGTACGGGCGGCCAACGAGCTCGCCGTGGAACAAGACCAGAAGATCGTTTTGATACCCGCTCCGCTCGGTTCCGAGAAACGGGCCGTCGAGGCCCTGCGAACCAAGAACACGGATCTGGTGCTCACACCGACGGCCGATGGATTCAACCTCACCGGGCTGGCGGACGTCCCCGCGTCGGTGGAGAAGCTGCTCGCCGATGCGGCCGCGGCGCAGGCCCTTGAGTCCAACGCCCAAGAGTTGGGTGTCTCCGTCGAGTCGCTGACCGCGGGGTCCACGGTCGCCCCGGTGTTGCTCGAGGGCGACCAGGAACGCAACTCGATGGCCACGGCCATGGGATTCGTCTTCTCGTTCCTCTTCTACATGTCGGCGCTGATCTTCGGCATGCCGATCGCCAACTCCGTGGTAGAGGAAAAGCAGAACCGCGTGGTGGAAATCCTCGCCACCGCGATCCCGATCCGCCAGCTGCTCGCCGGAAAGATCCTGGGCAACCTGATCCTGGCCACGGGCCAGCTCTGCCTCTTCGTGGGCATCGGCCTGCTCGCGCTGAGCATGATGCCGACCTCGATTCCGTTCCTTTCCGTGGTCTTTGCGACCTCCGGCTGGTTCCTCGCCTTCTTCCTGGCCGGGTTCCTGATCCTTGCCGCGATCTGGGCGGCGCTCGGCTCGATGGCTTCGCGCACCGAGGACTTGCAGCAATCGACCGGACCCGTGATCACGGTGCTGGTTGCCGTGCTGTTCGTGGGGATCTACGCCAAGGGATCGCTGTTGGTTGCCGCATCGTACATCCCGGTCATCTCATCGGTGGCAATGCCCATCCGACTACTCAGCACCGACGTGCCGCTGTGGGAACCGTTTGCCTCGCTGGCCATTGCGGTCGCCGCAGCCTGGGCGATGGTGTTGCTCGGTGAGCGTATCTACCGCCGCGCAATCATGCAGACCGGCAGCGCACTGTCCTGGCGCAAGGCGCTGAAGCTTGAAGACTAGCTTCACTGCAATCATTGCTGTTTCATGATCACGCATCGGAAAGCGCCTGGCCTCTTGCGCTAACAGCAGTAGCCAGCCGTGTAAGTTCTACACCCTATTGTAGGGATCGCGAACAGCCTTCAAATTATTAGGTACTCGATCTACGCGATCGATCAAGTTTGCACTGTCAGGCTTGATTCGTTCCAGTCTGTCAATAGCACGGGAGCGTTCAGAATTAGATTTCTGGAAAGGCTGGAAAATTTGCTCCCGTTGCTCGCCATAGATACTCGACAGGCACCTCGTTCCCCATTTCTGCATTTCAGAACCACGGGCACTCATATTGAGTCGTCAGTGATGGTTGTCGGTACCGCTCGATAGAATTACGTGAGAATTGCATATTTCATGGGGGAACAATTGAAAAAGAAACACTTGGCCATCGCAATGCTGTCGGCGCTCATCCTAACGGGTTGTAGCTCGGCGTCAACTGCGCCGCCAACGACCGCTGGCCACTTGCCTGCAAGCACCGCTCCGACGGGTTCCGCGCCAAGCGCGGCCCTTCCGTCTCCGACGCGGAATACGAACGAGCGGGGTCAGCTCGTCAAGAAGCTTGGCGAAACCGGCGGCATCCCCGGAGAAGACGGGGAGCTTGACCTAAAATTCGCTGTGACCAAGTTTGAGTTCGTGAAGTGCTCCAAGTATGCGGGTGATCTGAACGGTCGCGCGCTTGCTGCACATGTCGAGGTGGAAACGACGGGCGACTACGAAGGGCCACTTGATGTCAACGGTGCACCGGGCTTCATAGGCTTCGGGGCGTACTACTGGCGCGGTTACGAACCTGACGGTACTCGGATGAATGATCTGAATAGCACAGCCATCCAAAATTGCTTCGAGTCCAAAGCTAAACTTCTTCCCGATTACATCGGAAAAGGCGAAAAGGCCAAAGGCATGGTCCTGATCGATGTGACCACCAAGTCCGGCGAGGTCGCGTTCGACCCGTATGGCGACGGCGGGTGGGTCTGGGAGTACCCTGGCGAAAAGGCTAATGCCTAGGGTCCGAGACTTTGAAAAATCGGTTGCCCCTAGTGGAGCAACCTAATTCAACGAACTACCACTCATGGCGTAATTCCTTTCCGGTTGGTGGGCATGGAACTTTCATAGTGCATGAATGCTCATAGTTCGAATGGCCATACTGACTTCACGTCATTAACAGACCGGCGCTTGTTCTAGATCCCGAGCCAAAACAGCGAAGGCTCGTAGCATTCCCCGCTAGGGGAACGCTACGAGCCTTCGTCGTTAGAGCTTCGGGCTACTAGATAACCGAGTCGCTCAGGTGGTTCGGGGTACCGAAGCGGTGCGCGGTGATGGAGACAGCCTGCTCGTGCAGGAAGGTCAGCATTTCCACGCGGCCGGCGGAGACCACGTTGTTGGCGTAGATCGCAACATCCGGCTTGCCGTTGGTTGCCTCGGCAACGTCGGTGATCGAGCCACCGATGAGGCGGATGCGGGCTGCGGAGTCCGGGCCGGTCTTGGCTGCAAGCCGTGCGGCGCGGGCGCCGAATGCCTGGGCATCTTCGACCACGACGGTGGCGGAGGATTCGGTCAGGACGGTGCGGATCGCGGCCGGAACCTCGACAGCGGAGGAAACGGTGACGCGGGATCCGGCGGCGATGCCTGCGGCAACCACGCGAACCAGTTCGGCGATGCCGTGGCCCGAGGTTTCACCCTCGAAGCGTACGGTCACCGGCAGGGCGCGGTAGCGGAAGACGTTGCGCTCTGCGTGCAGGCCGGAAACGTCCTTGGCGGTGTTGAACTCGTTGATCCAAACATCGTTGTCCGATGCCAGGGCAGCCTCGAGCCAGGTGAGGTCTGCTTCTTCGAGGCCCGCGGTGCGTGCTGCGTTGAACAGCGCCGATGCCGAAGCGGAGAGGATGCCGGACTTGGCAAGCGGGGCGTCTTCCCAGGAGCCCATGCCCACCAGGTAGTTCGGTCCGCCGGCCTTGGTGCCTGCACCAATGGCCGACTTCTTCCAGCCACCGAACGGCTGGCGCTGAACGATTGCACCGGTGGTGCCGCGGTTGACGTAGAGGTTGCCGGCCTGGATGTTCTCCAGCCAGTAAGCCATCTCATCGGAATCCAGCGAGTGCAGGCCGGAGGTCAGGCCGTAGTCGATGTCGTTGACGATCGCCACTGCTTCTTCCAGGGTGTCCGCGGTCATGACGCCGAGGATCGGGCCGAAGTACTCGGTCAGGTGGAACTCGGAACCGCGCTTGACGCCGGAGCGTACGCCCGGGCTCCACAGCTTGCCGGAGTCATCCAGCTGCTTGGGCTCGAGAACCCACTTTTCGCCTTCGCCCAGGACGGTCAAGCCGCGCAGCAACTTGCCCTGAGCAGGCTCGATGACCGGGCCCATCTGGGTCTGCGGATCCTGCGGGTAGCCAACCTTCAACGAGCGGGCGGCATCGATGAGCTGGTTGTGGAAGCGCTTGGATTCGGCAGCCGAACCAACCAGGACGACCAGCGAGGCGGCGGAGCACTTCTGGCCGGCGTGGCCGAATGCCGAGGCAGCCAGGTCCTTGGCCGCGAGGTCAAGGTCGGCGTTCGGGGTGACGATCAGCGCGTTCTTGCCGGAGGTCTCTGCCAGCATCGGCAGGTCCTTGCGGAAGGAGCGGAAGAGCTGCGCGGTCTCGTAGCCACCGGTGAGGATCAGGCGGTCGACGGCCGGGTGCGAGACAAGCTCGGTGCCCAGGTCGCGCTCGGAAAGCTGCACCATCTGCAGGACATCGCGCGGCACGCCGGCTTCCCACAGGGCTTCGACCATCACGGCGCCGGAGCGGGCTGCCTGGCCGGCAGGCTTGATGACGACGGAGGAACCCGAGGCCAGCGCCGAGAGGACGGAGCCTGCCGGGATGGCAACCGGGAAGTTCCACGGCGGGGTGACAACGGTCAGCTTCGACGGAACGAAGGTGGCGCCTGCAACGTTCTCCAGCTCAAGACCACGCTGTGCGTAGTAGTGGGCGAAGTCGATGGCCTCGGAAACTTCCGGGTCACCCTGGTCCAGGGTCTTGCCGCATTCGGAGCCCATGACCTCGAGCAGATCGGCGCGGCGGGCCTCAAGGGTGACGCCGGCACGGTGCAGGATGGCGGCACGGGCGGCAGCGCCCATGGCAACCCAGGACTCGGAAGCTGCAACGGCGGTCTCGACGACCTTGTTGAGCTCGTCTTCGGTGTGGATCATGGCGTTGGCCACGGACTCGGCACCCAGGGTGGAGCCAACCATCTTGTTCACGATGGCACGGCCCCAGGCACGGTTGCCCGGGAGGTCCGGATCGGTGTCCGGGGTGTTCTCGAAGTCGAGGGTTCCGTTGGCCAGGCCCGCAAGCTTGGCGCCAACCTCGACCTCGTCGACGATGTTGCGGTCCTGGATGCGGTGCGGAGCCGGTACCTTGTCGTCAAGGTCGGCCAGCGATGCGAGGAAGCGGTTCTTTTCGCGCTCGAACAGGGCTTCGTTCTTGTCCAGTTCGAAGACTGCGGACATGAAGTTTTCCTGGCTGGCGCCCTCTTCGAGGCGGCGGATCAGGTAGGCGATGGCCACGTCGAACTCGCCCGGGTGCACAACAGGGGTGTAGAGCAACAGCGATCCGACGTCCTTGCGGACGGCCTCGGCCTGGCCGGTGGCCATGCCCAGCAGCATTTCGAATTCGATGCCTGCGGTCACGCCGCGGGACTGTGCCAGCAACCAGGCAAGTGCAACGTCGAAGAGGTTGTGGCCGGCGATGCCGATGCGCACGTTCTCGACGTGGCCCGGGCGCAGTGCGTAGTCCAGGACCGACTTGTAGGAGGTGTCCGAGTCCTGCTTGGTGTTCCAGGTGGCAACCGGCCAGCCGTGGAGGTCTGCTTCGACCTGCTCCATCGGAAGGTTTGCACCCTTCACGACGCGGACCTTGATCGATGCGCCGCCGCGGGCGGTGCGCTTGGCGGACCATTCCTGCAGGTGGATCATGGCGGAGAGGGCGTCCGGCAGGTAGGCCTGCAGCACGATGCCGGCCTCCAGGTCGCGGAATTCCTCCATGTCAAGGATCTGGGTGAAGACCGCAATGGTCAGGTCCAGGTCCTTGTACTCTTCCATGTCCAGGTTGATGAACTTCTTCTTGGGTGCCGAGGTGGCTGCCAAGCGGTAGAGCGGAACGAGCTTCTCGATGATGTGCTCGACGGCCTCGTCGAAGGCCCAGTGGTTGTGCGGGGCAACCGTGGAGGAAACCTTGATGGAGACGTAGTCGACGTCGTCGCGGGACAGCAGCTTGTGGGTGCCCTCGAGGCGGCGGGCGGCTTCGCCCTGGCCGAGGATGGCTTCACCCAGGAGGTTGACGTTGAGGTCGATGCCCTCCTTCTTGATCTTGGAGATCGAGGCACCGAGCTTTGCATCGGTGGCGTCGATGATCAGGTGGCCGACCATTTCGCGCAAGACCTTGCGGGAGATCGGGACAACGACGCCCGGCATGATCGGGGCCATGAAGCCGCCGAGTGCAACTGCGGACTTCATGTACCAAGGCAGGAAGGAAGGAACCTTCGGGGCCAGTGCCTTGAGGTTGCGGGCGGCAACCTTCAGGTCCTCGGGGCGGATGACGCCGTCGACGAAGCCGACGGTGAAGTCAAGGCCGTTGGGATCCTTCAGCACGCCGGCAAGCTGCGCGGCGGAGGCGTCAACCGGAACCTTTGCGCCCTCGGTGAGCCAGTGGCGCACCAGCTTGATGGTTTCATCGGCCAGGTCCTGGGGACGGGCCAGGGGGGTGCCATCGGCTGCTAGTGCCGGGGGCACAATGCGCGCATGCGAGGTCTCGAGGGACACGGCTGCTTCTCCTTGGAAGATGAGATATTTATCGATTACGCGCCTGCCGGGAGCACACCAGAGAGGATGCGGGCGGACGGGTTCACAAGCCAGTATGACCCCAACCATACCTTCAGCGAAAGTGAACAAACCCGAAGGTTTTCCTTCGGGTTTCCCGATGTATTGTTGGGGTGTTCCCGCCAGCGAAGAATCGCCGAGATCTTCCCCACACCCCCGGAGTCGCAATGCTTGAAATTCGCCGTCTACGCCTGCTGCGCGAGCTCAGCATCCGCGGGACGATCGCCGAGGTGTCCGACGCCTTGAGCTATAGTCCCTCGTCGATCTCCCAGCAGCTTTCGCTGCTGGAAAAAGAAACCGGGGTGCAGCTGCTGCGCAAGGTCGGCCGGCGCCTCCAACTCACCCCGCAGGCGGAGGTCCTGGTGGCCCACACGGACGAGCTGCTGGACTCCATGGAAAGGGCCGAGGCCGACCTCGCCTCGACCCAGCCGGAGATCGCCGGCACGGTCCGCATGGCGGTGTTTCAGACGGCAGTGCTTTCACTCATCCCCTCGATGCTCAGGCAGCTGCGCCAGGACTATCCGCACCTGCGCGTGGAGATGGTCCAGCACGAGCCGGAAACGGCCCTGCACGAAACCTGGGCGCGCGACTTTGACCTAGTCGTAGCGGAACAATACCCCGGGCACGCGGCTCCGCACTACGCCGAATTGGATCGCAGGATCCTGGCACACGACGCCATCCGACTGGCGCTTCCCGCGCGCAACGAGGCGATGCCCGAGGAGTTCCACCATGTCTCCTCGATCGAGGCCGCCGCGGGCCTGCCGTGGGTCATGGAACCGCACGGCGCGGCCTCCCGGCACTGGGCCGAACAGGTCTGCCGCTCGGCCGGCTTCGAGCCTGATGTCCGCTATGAAACGGCCGACCTCCAAGCGCACGTTCGGCTGGTGGAATCGGGCAACGCCGTCGCCCTGCTTCCGGACCTGGTGTGGGCGGCGCGCAAGCTTGATCTGCGCATCGTCGACCTGCCCGGTGCACCGCAGCGCACGATCTTCACGGCCATGCGACATTCCTCGGCGCAACACCCCGGATTGATCGCCGTGCGCAGGGCCCTGCATGAGCAGGCAGGTAGCCTTCCGACGACTCAGGACAGCACCTCCCTGCCCCTGTAATGCTTATCACAGGAAGATAACGCGGCGACGGGCGACTTCGCCGTGTAGGCGTTTTTGCTGTCATACTCTAGTTTCGTTGTGCGCGCCCGGCCTGTGTTGGTGGCGGTGCAACATGCCGGGGACCATCCCATTTCCCGGTACGCACCACATTCACGAGGACCAACCATGTCTGAACAAGCCTTCCAGTTGATAGCAATTGCCGTGTATCTGGCGGCGATGCTGGCCATCGGCTACTTCGCCTACAAGCGCACCAACAACATCGACGACTACATGCTCGCGGGCCGCGGCCTGAAGCCGGGCGTCGCCGCCCTTTCCGCCGGCGCCTCCGATATGTCCGGCTGGCTGCTCATGGGCCTGCCCGGCGCCATCTACCTCAACGGCCTGATCGAGGCCTGGATCGCGATCGGCTTGACCATCGGTGCCTGGCTGAACTGGAAGTTCGTGGCCCCGCGGCTGCGTTCCTACACGGAGGTCGCCCAGAACGCCATCACCATCCCGAGCTTCTTCGAGAAGCGCCTCAAGGACAACAGCCACTTCCTGCGCATCGCGGCGTCGCTGATCATCCTGGCGTTCTTCACCTTCTACGTCTCCTCCGGCATGGTCGCCGCGGGCAAGTTCTTCGAGTCGTCCTTCGGCTGGAACTACTTCACCGGCATGTTCATCGTCGTCGGCATCACCCTGCTTTACACGCTCTTCGGCGGATTCCTGGGCGCCACGCTCACCGACGTGGCCCAGGGCCTGTTGATGTTCGCGGCCCTGATTGCCGTGCCGATCGTTGCCGTCATCCAGATGGGCAACCTGGGCGATTTCACCACCCAGCTGAAGGCCGTCAACCCCGACGCGCTGAACCTGTTCTCCAGCTTCAACGGCACCAACGGCGTCCTTGCCGCCGTCGCCATCTTCTCCACCGCAGCCTGGGGCCTTGGCTACTTCGGCCAGCCGCACATCATCGTGCGCTTCATGGCGCTGCGTACCCCCAGCGAGGCCAAGACCGCCCGACGCATCGGCATCGGCTGGATGGCATTGACCGCCCTCGGCGCCATCGTCACTGCACTCGTGGGCATTGTCTACTTCGCCGGCAACCCGGCCAAGGAAATCAAGGACGAGGAAACCGTCTTCCTGCTGCTGAGCCAGATCTTCTTCCACCCGTTCGTTGCCGGCTTGGTGCTGGCCGCGGTGTTGGCTGCCATCATGTCCACCATGTCCTCGCAGCTGATCGTTTGCTCCTCCGCCCTGGTTGAGGACCTCTACAACATCGCCGGCAAGAAGCTGACCCCCAAGCGCGAGGTGGCCCTGGGCCGCTCGGGCGTGCTCGTGGTTGCCGTCGTCGCCTCGGTGCTGGCGCTGAACCGGGACTCCAGCATCCTGGACCTGGTCGGCTTCGCCTGGGCCGGTTTCGGTGCCGCATTCGGCCCGATCGTGCTGCTGAGCCTCTACTGGCGCAAGCTCACCTCGACGGGCGCGCTGGCCGGCATGATCACCGGTGCCGTCACCGTCTTCGTCTGGGGCAACATCACCGCCCTGCACGAGGCCATGTACGAGATCGTTCCCGGCTTCCTGCTGAACCTCCTGGTCGCCGTCGTCGTTTCGCGCATGACCTACAAGCACAACGAGACGATCGAAGCCGAATTCTCCGCCATGGAGAAGGAAGTTTCCGAAAACGCACCCTACGTTGAAGCAACCGTCTAGCCACCCGGCCTGACAACGAAAAAGCGGGGCGGTTCATCCACGATGAACCGCCCCGCTTTTTCGTGCCCCGGCGGCGGCTCGTCCGCACCGGTTCGCCTTCGTTTCCGCCCTTCACGCGGGCACCCCTTGCGTGTTTGACTGGGCGGGCAATCATCGCTCGATTCACCACTGGTCGAAATGAGGAACACTCATGAAAGAGCTTTTTGATTTCAACTTCGATAGCTTCGTGACACCCAAGATCGTCAAGATCGTCTACATCCTGATCACCATCGGCTTGGCCGTGCTGTACCTGGGCATGGTGATCGCCGCGTTCGCCTCCGAAGAAGTGATGCTCGGAATCCTGGTCCTGCTGGTCATCGGCCCGCTGGTCACCATTATCTACCTGGCGCTGGCCCGCATGGGTCTGGAATCGTTGCTTGCCACGATCCGCACGGCGGAACACACCGGCGATCTGGTTCGTCTGGCCGGCGGCAGCGCACCGGGCCCAAGCTCGGTCCAGAGTCCCTATCCCGGCGCACCGATGAACCCGCCGCCGGCTCCTCCTGCCACGCCCTACGACGGCGGCCGACCGCAGGGCTGAAAACGACCCTCCGGAACGGATGGAACCGGCGGTGTTTCGGACGCCCCGGCATGGCACCGCACAGCAGTCGGCTTTATGCCAACGAATTGCGTTTTCGCCCCGAATTTGCCGGGAATTCCCCGAGTCCGGGTTTGCCGCCATCAGGCTGTAGGCTCTTCCCATGCCTGATGTTCCTGCCTCATCCCCTGCCGCCTCCATGACCGCCGAAAAGCCCGAAGCCGTGGACGATTTCGTCACCCGTCAGCACCGCAGCGCCTCGGGCCTGCGCTACACCAGCACCACCGGCCGGATGGTGCTGCGCCGGGAAGAGGATGCAGAAGGCAAGACCGAGGGGTTCAAGCCCAAGGCCGAGATCTTCATGATCTCCTACACCGCGGACGAGGCCGAGGCCCCCGCCGCGACAACCGCAGCCAGCAAGGCGCGGGCCAAGAAGCCCAGCGGCCCGCCTGCCGTCAACCGCCGCCCGGTCGTTTTCGCCTTCAACGGCGGCCCCGGCTCGGCCAGCCTCTGGCTGCACATGGGCCTGCTGGGCCCGCGCATCGTCGACTCCGGCGACGTCGGGAACATGACGCCGGCGCCGTACGGGGTCATCGACAACCCCGAGTCCCTGCTGGAGCACGCCGACGTGGTGATGATCGACCCGGTGAACACCGGCTTCTCACGCGTCGTCGAGGGCGGCAAGAGCGATGAGTTCCATTCCTTCATCGCGGACCGCGACCTGATCGCCGAGGCCATCCGCCTCTGGGTCACCCGCAACCATCGCTGGCTCTCCCCCAAGTACCTCATCGGCGAGTCCTACGGAACCATGCGCGCCGTGGCCGTGGCCCGCCGCCTGCACGAGGCGCACGGCATGGCCGTGAACGGCCTGGGCCTGATCTCCACGGTGCTGAACATGTCCACGCTGGATTTCGCACCGGGCAACGACACCCCCTACGCGCTGCACCTGCCGACCTACGCCGCGATCGCCCACTACCACGGCCGGCACGGCAACCGCCCGCTGGACGAGATCATCCGCGACGCCGAGGACTATGCGGCCGGCGACTACGTGGTGGCCCTGCACCTGGGCAGCCGGCTGTCCAAGCGGAAGTTCGACGGGACGGTCAAGCACCTGGCGGAGCTCACCACGCTCTCCGAGGCCTTCATCCGCCGCACCAACCTGCGTTGGGACTACATGGAGTTCGCCACCGAGCTGCTGCGCGAGAAGGGCCTGATGGTCGGGCGCATCGATGGCCGCTTCACCGGGGTTCCGCCGCGCCTGCAGGAATCCCATACCTGGGACGACCCCTCGCTGCGCGCCATCACACCGCCCTACGCCGCGGCGATCAACCACTACGTGCGCGCCGAGCTCGGCTACGAATCGGACCTGCCCTACGAGGTGCTCACCGGCCGCGTCCACCCGTGGAGCTACGAGACCTTCGAGGGCAAGCCCGTCGACGTCACCCGCGACCTGGAGCGCCTGCTCATCGACATCCCGGAACTGCGCGTGCACGTGGACTACGGCTACCACGACGGCGCCACCCCGCACTTCGCGGCCGAGTACGTGTGGGCCCACCTGGAGATTCCGGCCGCGGCACGAGCCCGCTTCAGCCACTACTACTACGCGGCAGGGCACATGATGTACGTGGACCCCGAGGTGCGCGTGGCACAGCTCGGCGCGCTGGCCGGGTTCGTCACCAAGGCCTGATCGGGCCATGCTTCCGGGCGGCCCGTTCAAACGGGCCCCCGGAAGTGGCTAAGCTGAACCCATGGCTTGGCAGCGTACACAGACACAGTTCTTCGCCCTCCCCGTTTCCGCCCTGTGGGAGGTGCTGAGGGATCCCGCCCGGGTTCCCGAATGGAACCTCGCCATCGCGCGGCTGGACCCGCGCACGCAACCCGCGGCGGCCGGCACCGAGCTCGACCTGGTGCCCGCCGGCGACGTCATCGGCCCGATCCACGCCAGGACGGCCCCTCCTGCGGTCATCACCCGGGTCGACGAGGGCTCCAGCCTGACCTGGCGCCAGCCCCAGCCCGGCGGCTACCTGCTGGTTCGGTGGTCGCTGCGCGAGGTTTCCGGCGGCTGCGAGCTGACCCAGCTCGTCTCCGTCTCCGGGCTCGCCTCCCCGCTCTTTGCACAGACCGCGGCCAAGCCGATCGCCGCGAACTTCGCGCAGAACTGCGCCAGGCTCTACACCCTGGCCGGCGGCACCGACATGCAGGACCTGCGTGTGGTGATCGCCGGCGGCCACGGTTTCCTGGGCAGCCGCGCGGCGGCGGACCTGCATTGCCGCGGGCACCAGGTCACCATCCTCACCCGCAGCGTGCGCAAGGAAAGCCCCTACCGGCAGCTGCCCTGGGACGGCAGGAACCAGGGTCCGTGGGCCGGCGCCCTGTATGCGCAGGGCCGGCCGACCGCGGTGCTGAACCTTGCCGGCGAGCTGGTGGACCTGCCCCCGACGCCGGAGAACATCAAGAGGCTGCGTTCCTCCCGGGTGGAATCCACCCGGGCACTCGTGGAGGCAAGCGCCGCGCTGCCCCGCCCGCTGGCGGCCTTCCTGCAGTCGAGCACCACCGCGATCTTTGCCGACGCCGGCGAGGCACTGCTCACCGAATCCTCGCCGCTGCCCGTCGGCTCTCGCGCGCTGCCCCAGATGACCGGCGTAGCCAGGCCGTGGGAGGAAGCCGTGGCCGGCGCCAACGCCGAACGCGTGAACATCCTGCGCACCTCGCTGGTCTTCGAGCAGGAAAGCCCGCTGGTGGACAGGCTCAGCCTGCTGGCGCAGGCCGGGCTGGGCGGATCGGTGGCCGGCGGCCGGCAGTGGGTGAGCTGGATCCACCTGGCCGACTGGCTGCGCATCGTGCGGGCCTGCCTGGGCCTCGAGGAAGGTGCCGCGCTGCCGCAGGGCGTCATCAACCTTGCCGCGCCGCATCCGGTGCGCAACACCGAGATGATGGCGCTGCTGCGGGCCCGCGTGGCCCCAGGGGTCATGAAGAAGATCGGTCTGCCCACCCCCAAGCCGGTGCTGGCCGCTGGCGCCGTGCTGCTGCACACCGACCCCGCGCTGGGGACCACCGGCAGGCATGTGACCTCCGAGGTGCTGGAGGCCGCCGGGTTCGAGTTCGAGCACCCGACCTTCGCCGACGCGCTGCGGGGCATCTTTGGCTGAGCGGCCGGATCCCTGCCACGCGGTGGTCGATTCGCCCATCGGGCCGCTGACGATCGCCGCGAACGAGCGGGGCGTGACCGGCATCTACATGCAGGCCCACTCGCACCCGCCGGCTCCCGAAGCCCTCGGCAAGAAGCTGGAAAGCCCGGGCGACGATCCGTTCATCGCCCGGGCCGCACGCGAGCTGGGCGAGTACTTCGCGGGCCAACGCACCACATTCGACGTACCGCTGGATGCCGCCGGCACCGAATTCCAGCGGCGGGTCTGGGCCGAACTGGCCAGGATCCCTTTCGGGCAGACCCGTTCCTACGGCGATCTGGCGCTGGAACTCGGCGACGTGAAGCTGACGCGTGCGGTGGGAACGGCCAACGGCCGCAACCCCGTCTCGATCATCGTTCCGTGCCACCGGGTGATCGGTGCCGACGGCTCGTTGACCGGGTACGCCGGAGGCCTTGACCGCAAGCTGTTCCTGCTGCGGCTCGAGGGAATCGTTCCCGAGCCCGAGGAAACGCTTTTCTGACGCAGGCCTGCCCGTGCCAAACGACGGCACGCTCCCGGTTGGCTGCGAAGCCTGCTTGGCAGCCCCCTTGGTGTGCAGGGGCCCCTTTAGGCAAGCACGACCGTATCGATGGACTGGCCCAGGATCGCCGCGGTTTCGGGGTCCAGGGCCTCGCCCGTGATCAGCGCGTCGACGACCGACAGCGGCGCAATCTGGCACAGGCCGGTGACCCCCCACTTGGTGTGGTCGGCGACCACTACCTGCCGGGCCGCCGCACGCATGAACGCCTGGTTGGTTTGCGCCTCAAGCATGTTGGGCGTCGTGAATCCGTCCTCGACGGTCATGCCGTGCACGCCAAGGAAGAGCACATCGACATGGAGCTGGCCCAGTGCGGACAGTGCCAGCGGCCCCACGAGCGCATCGGATATGGTCCGGATTCCGCCCGTGAGGATGATGTTCTGGCTGGCGTTGTCTGCCGCGTAGAAGGCCTCGGCAATGCGCGGGGAGTTTGTCACCACGGTCAGGTCGTTGATGCCGGTGCATTGCGCGGCAAGCGCGAAGGTGGTGGTGCCCGAGTTCAGGGCGATGGACATGCCCGGCTTCACCATTGCGGCTGCCGCGGCGGCTATCGACTGCTTTTCGGCCGCTTCGAGGGACAGCTTGTTGACGAACCCCGGCTCCCGGCTGGTGGGCGCCGCATTGGTTGTCGCCCCGCCGTGCACCTTGACCAGGGCGCCGCCGGCGGCCAACAGGCTCAGGTCGCGTCGCACTGTCATCTCCGAAACGCCCAGCTCACGGGCCAGCGACGTCACTCGAACCTGGCCATGGCGGTTCAGGAGATCAAGAATTCGTTGGTGTCGCGCCGTAGCAAGCATCTCAGTCATGATCGTCCAGTCATCAGTTTGTCGGGTGAACACCAACATCCTAGCGACAATCGAACACTGAAAGTATTTATATGTTCGATTTTGAGCGCTGCGGGCGTTCGCATTCTTCCCCGGGGCCTCCCGCGTCGGTCGTTTTCCGGATGCCGATGCAGGGACCGTGCATCGGACGGTCGTTTTCGACGCAACATTTCGCCAGGTCTGGCACAACAGGGGCACGATCGAATATGATCGTTTTTGTTAACTTATGAAACATTTTCCCCCAGTCAACAATGTCGATGCCGCACCGGCCCAAGGAGTATTCGTGAGCAAGCAATCAAGCCCAAGCCAGACAGCACTCGGCGGCGGTTCCCTTGGTCGCAGCCCCGTTCGGGCCGCCATGGCCGACGGCCGGGAACTGATCTACTTTTTCGACACCACCGACCGGGGTGCTGAATTCGTCGCCCCGGCGGACGCCCGGGACTTGCAGCCACGGCCTCCCGTGTCGGAATTGCGCTACGACGCCCTGAGCGGCGAATGGGTTTCCTTCGCGGCACACCGCCAGACGCGAACCCACCTGCCGGCCGCCAGCGAATGCCCCCTGTGCCCGACCCGAAGCGAGATGGCCAGCGAGATTCCCGCCGCATCCTACGACGTCGCGGTCTTCGAAAACCGGTTCCCGTCCTTCGGCCCCGAGCAGCACACCTCCGGCGTCGCCGCCGAGCTCGGTGCGTTCACACCGTCCCACGGCCGCTGCGAGGTAGTGGCCTTCGGCCCGGGGCACAGCGATTCGCTTGCCTCGCTCGGCGTGGAGCGGATCCGCACGGTGGTCAACGCCTGGGCACACCGCAGCACGGAGCTGGGCAACATGGAGGGCGTCGAACAGGTCTTCGTCTTCGAAAACCGCGGCGCCGAAATCGGCGTGACCCTGCACCACCCGCACGGGCAGATCTACGCCTACCCGTACACCACCCCGCGCACCGCCAACCAGCTGGCCCGGGCCGTGTCCCACAGGGATCGCACCGGCCGCAACCTCATGGCCGACATCCTGGCGTTCGAGATCGCCGACGGCAGGCGCATCGTCGAGCGCGGCACCCACTGGACGGCCTTTGTCCCCTACGCCGCCCGCATGCCCATCGAGGTCCACCTGGTGCCGAACCGGCAGGTCGCCGAGCTCGGCGAACTCACCGCCGAGGAACGCGACGAGCTGGCGGAGATGTACCACCGGCTGCTGCGCAGCGTCGACGCACTGTACTCGACGCCGACGCCCTACATCTCGGGCTGGTTCCAGGCGCCGCGCACGCACCCGAACAGGGACGAGGCATGGCTACACTTGCAGTTGACCTCACCCCGACGGGCCGAAGACAAGATGAAGTACCTGGCCGGTTCGGAGGCAGCCATGGGCGCCTTCATCGGCGATGTCACCCCGGAAACATCCGCCGAGTCCCTGCGGGACGCGGCATCGCGCGCCAACGGCGACGCATGAGCACCCAAACGAAAGTCGCCCCCATGAGCACCATTGCCGAATCCTTCGCCGCGCTCTTCGGCCACGCCCCGGACGGGCACTTCGCCGCGCCGGGCAGGGTGAACCTCATTGGCGAGCACACCGACTACAACGACGGCTACGTGCTGCCGTTCGCCATCGACAGGGTCGCCCGGATTGCCGTCAAGATCCACCACTCCGCCGAGGCGCGGACCCTGCGCGTGGCATCCACCATGGGCGGGGACGTCATCGAGGCGGACCTGGGCACACTGGCGGCCGAGGACGTCACGCCATGGGCCCGCTACGTCGCGGGCGTGTTCTGGGCCTTTGGGCAGAAGGGCTTCACCCTGCCCGGAGCCGACATCCTGCTCGACTCGACGGTTCCCATCGGCGCGGGGCTTTCCTCCTCGGCAGCCATCGAGTGCGCGGTGGCCCTGGCGTTGAACGAGATGCTGCGCCTGGGCCTGAGCCGCGAGGAACTGGTGCTGCTGTGCCAAAACGCGGAGAACAACTTTGTCGGCGCGCCCACCGGCACCCTCGACCAGTCCGCCTCGCTGTTGAGCACCGCCGACCACGCGCTGTTCCTGGATTGCCGAACCCGCGAATCCCGTCAGGTGAACCTGCCGCTGGAAGCCGAGAACCTGCAGATCTTGGTGATCGACACGCGCGTGAGCCACGCCCATGATTCGGGCGGCTACAAGGAACTGGTCGAGGCATGCACCCTCGGGGCCAGGGAACTGGGCGTTCCGGCGTTGCGCGACGTCTCCCCCGAACGGCTGCCCGAAGCCAAGCAGCTCCTGCACCCGGACATCTACCGCCGGGTGCGCCACATCGTCACCGAGAACCAGCGGGTACTCGACACGATCGAACGGCTGGACGCCAACGGCCCCGCTGCCATCGGCGACCTACTCCTGGCAAGCCACGCCTCCATGCGGGACGACTTCGGGATCTCCTGCGAGGAACTGGACCTTGCCGTCGACGCCGCCATGGCGGCCGGCGCCTTGGGCGCCCGCATGACGGGCGGCGGATTCGGCGGTTCGGCCATCGCCCTGGTGGAGTCCTCGCAAGCTCAAGCCGTTTCCGAACGCGTGCTGAAGGACTTCGCCGAGGCCGGCTACACCACCCCCGAGATCTTCTCGGTGGTCCCTGGTCCGGGCGCCCAGCGGCTATAGGCTTCCGGGGGGCCGGCGAGAATTCTCCGTTCACCATCGGACCGCCCTGCAGGACGTCACGCTTCTCCGCCCGCTCCATTTCCTGGAGCGGGCGGAGAAGCATGCGCCATGTAGGCAGGACGGTCAGACCCGTCGAACCCCGGACGGCCAACGCCGGTGGTGCCTTCAGTTCCGGCACGAGCTCCGCGGACGGCATGTGGTTGGTTGCCTGTCTGCGGTCTTCCCGGCCGGTTGTTTCCGTGCGTCTTCGAGACGCATGGAACCGTTCAGCAGGGCAGGGAACTCGGCAGGCGCACCGGGGTGGTGGCCACCGCGCCCGTCCCGTCAGTGCCGTGATATGCCCTGCAGAGATTCACGCCGCGCTTGTTGAGGTTCTTGTTGATCTGGCGGATTGAGTCCGGCGCGAATCCGTACCACTGCATGTGCATCAGGACGGTGTCCCCGGGCTTGGCCGCAGATGCCCTGGACACGGTGATGGCCTTGGATTTCACGCTCCAGTCCATGGTGTCGCGCGACCAGGTCCAGATGGCCATGCCGACCTTCGCGTACGCGCAGGTCACGCTCGCATCGATGGCACCGAATGGCGGCCTGCCGAAGTTCGTGTGCACACCGCTTCCGCCCAGTTGCTTCGCTGCTGCCGCACAGCTCAATTTGCGCAGGTCAGGGTGGCTGATGGAGTGGTTGATCACCCATTGCCCCTTGGCGCGGGCACGTGCGGCGATATCCACCCCGTAGCGCGACTTGAACGATGAGATGCAGTCCCCCGTGGGCGCCAGCACCAGTCCGATGTTGTTGGCCGATGCGTAGTCGACGGCGCTCGTGAACGCACTCAGGGTGCGGGGGCAATCGTCAAACGTCAGGACCACCCGCGAGGTCTTGTTGGGGCCCCTCAAACGGGGCGTCTTTGGTGCAACCGGGGCCTTCGTGTTTGTCGAGACATAGCTGTTGCTCACCCACCCCGTGCGACCCGAATAGGTGACTTTGTACCAACCGTTGGATGCCTTCCCGGAAACTGGAACCACTTTGCCCGCAGGAATCGTGAGCAGGACCTTGTGGCTCGTTGAGGATCCGGCACGGAGATTGACATTGGCCGTGGCGCGCACCTTGGCCGGCAATATCGCCGCAGCTACCCCAAGCGATTGTGTCGCGGAAAGTACATTGGGCCGGGAAGTCGGCTCGGACGCCGAAGCAGTCAGGGGAACCGACGCGGCGACTAGGGCGGCCGCCAGAATGGTCCCAAACATTCCGCGTGCCAACCCGTATTTCTTGGTTTTGTTCAACATGATCCTGCACCCTTCGCGAGTTGTGCATTGTGAGGACTATGAGCCTTCAGTTTCTACCCCGCCCAAACCCGAAACAATGGCGAATTCGATTCGTGTGCCAATCGTTGAGTTCGACCTCATTCGTTGCTTATAGCTAACGATTTCGAGAAGCGGGCAGCTGGTGCCTCATGGGCCTCCATGTGCGGCGCAACAGGAATTTACCGCGCTCCCAGCCAATTCACCGACAACGCGTCTAGCGTTGAATCGCTTGGGTTCAAACCGCGAAGGGATGCTCCGGTGGCGGCGCAACCACTTCGGTTCGGGAGGGAATCCTGATGGATAACATAGCCATTGTCCACTACCAACGCGATGCGAATTCCAAGGTTCTTGCCTTGGAACTTGCGGACAAATTGCGAGCCTACGAGTTGCGCGGAGAGTTGCGCGACGTCGCCCATGCCTCGGCACACGAGCTGATCTATTTCGACGCAGTGGTCCTCGCCGGCCCCCTTCATTTTTCCCGAATGCACGGGCTGTCCCTGATCAAGGCCTCGTTTGGCTTCAAGCCGACGGCCCTGCTGTTGACCGGTGTCGGGGACACCGATCGCGTCCTGCGGCTCTTGCCGAAGCACATGCGTGGAGAGGTTCCCGTGTTTGTGGTAGACGCTTCGCAGCCAACACTCACGAGGCTCGATCCGCTCGTCTCGTGGCTGCGCAGCATGATCGGCACGACCGGTTACCGCTGGACGGGCTGATCGCGGACGCATGCAGGGCAGGGCTTCCCCGCACCGCTGATGAAGCGGTCCGTCGAACGATGGAAGCCCAACACACGATCGGCCAGGAAATCCCTGGCCGATCTCCGTTTTGCCCGGTCCCCTTGGCTGCTAGGTCAGGTCCCAGAGCATGCGGTAGTAGGCGATGCGTTCGGCATCGGGCTGGACACCGTATGCCTCGTACACCAGGCGTTCGTATCCGGGGCCGTAGTTCCACTCGGTGCTCCACGCAGCAACGGCAAGGTCTGCCCAGCGGTCGGCCACCCCGATGTCGCCCAGGTCCACGTGCCCGGCAAAGTTCCCGTCCACGTCCAGCAGGGTGTTTGGCGCACACGCGTCCCCGTGGCACACCACAAGTTTGTCGATCGGCGGCGGGGTGCCCAGCATTTCGCGTGCTTGGTCCACGGTGAACCGTGAATAGCCGTTCCCCCAGTCCGCCGGGGATTCACCCGAGGCGACGCGCGCCTCGAACCCCGCCATGCGGTCCTCCACCGACCAGGAAAACGGGCAGCTACCAATCGGAAGGGCATCGTGCATGGCCCGCAGGCCGATGCCCACGGCACGCGCTGCCTGTTCGGGGCGGGCGACCCACACCGGGTCCACCGCCGAGGCCCCTGCCATCGCACGGGTCGACAGCCAGCTGCCATCTTCATCAGCGCCCCGTTCCAGCACCTCGGGTACCGGGCTGAATCGTCCGGCCCATTCCATCCGTTCGGCCTCCCTGGCGAAGTCGCTCTCCGGCGTTCCCGCGGCCGCGTACTTCACGTAACGTTCCCGCGCGGTGCCCTCAGCCATCCTGAACGTCATGCCACCCACCCCGTTGACCCAAACCGGACGGACGGAGTCTCCCTGGGCAAGGACCAGCAACCGAGCCGGAACAGCCACATCGTGTTCGGGGATAAATGCCAGCGGTTTCACACTCATGCTTAAATGATCCCCCGGCCAGGGGTGCGTCGCGGCCGACGGCATCGCCGCGAAAGCGAATATCTCCATTTGCCCGAATTTGCTGTAACAATGAGGTGACGTATCCGTTTAGGGCTGAGAGGCTTTTCCATGCATGATCAAACGTCCCTCACAGTCGGCCGCGCCAGGCGCGTCCTCGAGGAACGAATCCGCCCGGCCATCCATTCGAGCCACCTGCCGGCGAACGTGTCATTCCATGAATTGCCCTCCGAGCCCATCCCCGCGCAGGATGGCCTGGCACTGGACTACGAACCATTCCGGGTGGGGAGCACCTGGGGTGCTGCCTGGGGAACCACGTGGTTCCAGGTTCGTGCCACGGTGCCTTCCGGCTGGAGCGGCAAGCGCGTCGAGCTTCTGGTGGATCTCGGTTTCGATGTCTCCAAAACGGGCTTCCAGTGCGAAGGGCTCGTGTACAGGCACGACGGATCGACCATCAAATCCCTGAACCCGCGCAACCAATGGGTGCCGGTCGCCGAGTCTGCTTCCGGCGGTGAAGAGGTGCTGCTGTTCATTGAAGCCGCCTCCAACCCGGTGTTGCTCGAGGACCACCCGTTCCTCCCCACCCAGGAAGGCGACATCCTCACGTCATCGAGGGAACCGCTGTACAGGACCCGGCGCTTCGACCTTGCCGTCCTGGAGCGCGATGTCTATGAGCTCGCCCTGGACCTTGACGTGCTTCTGGAGCTGCAGGCGGAACTGCCGGAAGGTACCCGCCGCGCACAAATCCACCAAGCCATGGACGATTCCCTGGACGAGCTGGACCTGCAGGACATTGCGGGAACCGCCGCCGCGGCCCGTGCCAGGCTCGTGCCGGCCCTCGGCGCCCCGGCGTCGGCCAGCGCCCACGCGCTGTCGGCGGTCGGCCATGCCCACATCGACTCGGCGTGGCTGTGGCCGGTGCGCGAAACGATGCGCAAGGTGGCCCGGACCTGTTCCTCGATGCTCGAGCTCATCGACGAGGATCCCGATTTCATCTACGGCATGTCCAGCGCCCAGCAGTACAAGTGGCTGAAGGTGCAGTACCCGGAGATCTTCGCGAGGATCAAGACTGCGGTCGCCAACGGCCGCTTCCTGCCGCTCGGCGGCATGTGGGTCGAGTCGGACACCGTCATGCCCTCCGGCGAATCCCTGGTCCGGCAGTTCCTGTACGGGCAGAGCTTCTTCAGGAAGGAATTCGGGGTCAGCTGCGAGGGCGTCTGGCTTCCGGATAGCTTCGGCTACTCCCCCGCGTTGCCGCAGCTCACCCGCCGTGCGGGATTCGAGTGGTTCTTCACCCAGAAGATTTCCTGGAACCAGGTCAACAAGTTCCCGCACCACAGCTTTGACTGGGAGGGAATCGACGGGTCTCGGGTCTTCACGCATTTCCCGCCCATGGACACCTACAACGGGCAGCTCTCCGGCGCCGAGGTCGCGTTGGCCGAACGGCAGTTCCGCGACGCCCGCGCAGCCTCGGGCTCGATTGCCCCCGTGGGCTGGGGCGACGGCGGCGGCGGAACCACCCGTGAGATGACCGGCAAGGCCGCCCGGATGGCCGACCTCGAGGGCAACCCCACCGTTCGCTGGGAACACCCCAACGACTTCTTCGGGCGTGCACGGGAAGAGTACGCGCAGCCGCCGGTCTGGGTCGGCGAGCTCTACCTGGAGTTGCACCGCGCGACGCTCACGTCGCAGCACAGGATGAAGGCCGGCAACCGCCGCAGCGAACACCTCTTGGTGGAAGCGGAGTTGTGGTGCACCACGGCGGCGCAGCAGGGGGACTTCGAGTACCCCTACGACGAGCTCGATGCGTTGTGGGAGTCCGTGCTGCTGCACCAATTCCACGACATCCTGCCCGGCACCTCCATCGCGTGGGTCCACCGCGAGGCGGTCACCGAATACGAGCGCATCATCTCCGCGACGCAGCTGATCATCGGGCGGGCCCTGGCTGCGCTTGCCGGACCGGGCGACAAACAAATTTCGGTGAATCCGACCGCCATTGCCGGGATCGTTCCGGCAGGCGGCGGCCACGAGGCGCAGCCAAGCCTGCTGCCCGCCGTGCGCGTGACCTCGGACGACTCGGGCGTCAGGCTTCTCAATGACCTCGTTGACATCCGCTTCTCCCCGGAGGGCCTCATCACCTCGGCGGTCGATCTGTCCACCGGACGCGAGGCGATCGCCCCGGGCCAGACGGCAAACCTGCTGCAGCTTCACCAGGACTTTCCCAACCAGTGGGATGCCTGGGATGTGGACAAGTTCTACCGGAACCGCGTCACCGACCTGCGCGAAGTCACCTCGATGGATGCAACGGCGAACGCCGACGGAAGCGCCCTGCTGGAAATCGTTCGCCCGATCTCCGCTGATTCGACGGTGCGCCAATCGATCATGCTGGAACCGGGGTCGCGCACCCTGTCATTCCACCAGGTCACCGATTGGCACGAAACCGAGAAATTCCTCAAGGTGGCATTCGCGCTGGACATCCGGGCCGAGCACACGATTGCCGAGACGCAGTTCGGGCACTTCAAACGGGTCACCCATGCCAACACCAGCTGGGAGGCGGCAAAGTTCGAGACCTCCATGCACCGCTTCATCCAGGTCGAGGAACCGGGCTTCGGCGTCGGACTGGTCAACGACTCGAGCTACGGCTACGACGTGACCCGCCAGGTCGACGAGCACGCCAACGTGACAACAACCGCCCGGCTGTCGCTGCTTCGCGCCCCGCGCTTCCCGGACCCCGAGGCGGACCAGGGCCTCCATGAACACCGCTACGGCATGGTGGTCGGTGCGGACATCGGGCAGACGACTGCCGCAGGCATTTCCCTGAACGCGCCGGGCCGCTTGGTTCCGGGCGGCAGCGGTTTCGATCCCCTCGTCTCCGTCGACGGTGAGGGGCTGCTGCTTTCCTCGGTGAAGCTCGCTGCCGACCGCTCCGGTGACGTGATCGTTCGGCTCCACGAGTCTCTCGGCCGCCGAGCCTCCGGGTCATTGGGCATCAACGCGAGGACCAGTGGATGGGCAACCGCCACCCTGATCGAGGACGTGCTCGAGGATGCCCCCAGCGGGAACGGCACAACCGTCCCGCTTGAACTCAAGCCCTTCGAAGTACGGACCCTTCGATTCACAATGAGCACTGGAGCATGATGACGATCCTGTCCATCGACGCCGGCCAAAGCGGAATGCGCGTGCGCCTGCGCGCAGCAGACGGCACTTCGCGGGAGCTTTCCCGTCCGGGAGTGCGCACCGACAGCGATGTCATCACCCAGCTGGCGGCCGCGATTGACAGTATCGCAGCCGAACCCGACATGGTCCTCGGAGCCGCCAACGTGGGGACCTCCGGCGTCGATTTCCGCCCTGAGCTGGCCGGGCGCCTCAAGGGCCTTGTTCCGGCGCTGGCTTCGGCCTCTGTGCGGGTTGCCCATGATTCGATCTCCGGGTACCTGGGCTCGGCAGGCACGGAACTGGGCGTCACCACGGCCGTCGGCACCGGCGTGGTGACCCTTGGCGTGGGCGACGGCGGTGTGCACAGGGTCGATGGCTGGGGGCATTTGCTGGGCGACTGCGGCAGCGGGTTCTGGATAGGACGCGCGGGCCTGGAAGCGGCAATGCGGGCCTACGACGGCCGCGGGGAATCCACCGTCCTGCTCGATGACCTGATCGCCTTGTTCGGAGAGCCTGCCGGAGCCTACCTCCGCATCCAGTCGGATCCCGACAGGGTTCGGTCCGTTGCGTCCTTCGCGCGGGTGGTTCTGGATGCGGCCGAGGCCGGGGACGCGGTCGCATCGGACGTGGCCATGCATGCGGCAAACGAGCTCTACACCTCAATGGATGCAGCCCTTCGACAGGCGGGGTTCGCCATGGAGGACGCGCCCGTTGTCTGCTGGACCGGCGGTGTGGTGCGCAGCCAAGTGCTGGCTCAGGCACTCGTCAGGCGCTTTGCCGCTCAGTGGCCGAACGCCCGGCTGCTTCCCGCCCTGGGCGACCCGTTGGACGGCTCGGAGCGACTAGGCGACCTGTCCCCCAGCCACCCCCTGTTTGCGAGCATTTCCCGCGCATAGCCGGCCGAGCGTACCGGTTTTCCTTGACCGGGAACGGATCAGGGCAATAGCGTCGAGGCCAACGGCACCTTTGTTGTGCAATCACTTCACCAAGAAGGAACTTCGGCATGCTCACGTTGGGAATGATCACCTTTGATACAAGCGATGCACTCGAGCTCTCCAAATGGTGGGCAGATCAGTTGGATGGGAAAGTAGTCGAGGAAAACGACGGATACTTCTGCATCGTCAAGACCCCCATGCTGCCCGTTCCCTTGGCCTTCCAGCTTGTCGAAGAGCCAACAGCGGGCAAAAACCGCATCCACCTGGATCTCGCCGCAACATCAAGCGCGGGCGGCCGCGAACTTGTTGTTGCAAAGCTCGTCGCCGGCGGGGCCTCCCTGGTCGACCAACAGCGGATGGAAGGGTTCGCCTGGGACGTGCTCCGGGATCCGCACGGGAACATCTTCTGCGTTACCGATCCGCACTAATGCCGGCGCCCGGATTCCGGCGGAGGGCAGCGAAACTTGCTTAAAAAAATGAGGCTCCGCAATGCGGAGCCTCATTCAATTCGTGGAGGTAAGGGGATTCGAACCCCTGACCTTCTGCATGCCATGCAGACGCGCTACCAACTGCGCCATACCCCCGAATCGGGTTGGTATTTGGCTTTCCCGGAGGACTGCCGAACCGAGATAATAATCTACAGCACAATCACCCCGAAACACCAATCGAGAATCACGGCAATCTCCTGCACGGGTACTTGCGCCACCGAGCGCCGCGCCGGTTCCCACTGTTTGCGGGGAATTTCGACCCCCATTACTTATTTTGTGACGTCCGCCACTCTAGTTTGATCGTGTCGGTTCCGGGCTCTTCAAGCGGGTTTCCGTCTCCGTTTCGGCGAACCCGCACCGACGGGAAAAGCATGGAGCAGCAAGCCGCGACATGGCATCGGCTACGGCCATGTCCGCGAACAAAGAGCGCACCCATCCAGCGTGCGGCGCGCGATAACGCGCTATACCCCTGATCGCGCCCAGAATCTTGACATCACCGCGCGTTCAGGATCGAGATTCAAGACCTTCCAGACCAGATGACGAATCTGTGACGCCTGCAAAATACCCAAACGCCGCCACGAATCAAATTTTGGCCCAGATTTCCCGTTCAAGTGGGCCATCTGAGGCGCAGCCGCGTCATTTCCGCTGGAATCTACTCATTTTTTCGGCGCCGGCACCGTTCTCGCCATGAATTCTCCGGGCGATCCCGAACCTACCGGCAAGTACGAAAAAACCTACCGACAAGTACCAAAACCTTTGAGCGTCCGGTTAGTAAACGACGGCGAAAATTCTCGCTACTCTATCAACATGGCAACACGTGGTTCATACGCAAAAGGCATCATTAAACGAGCCGAAATACTCGACGTTGCCCTGGAAGTCTTCGCGAAAGAAGGCTACCGGGGAACATCGCTTCGCAAGGTCGCGCACCTTTGCAATCTCTCCCTCGCGGGCGTCATGCACTACTTCGAGTCCAAGGAAGACTTGTTGGTCCAGATCCTGCGCAAGAAGGATCTTCGTGACGAGATCGTCGGCAACGATGTAGAGCAACAGGGAAACCTCACCGCAGTACTAAACAGGAGCACCCAGGAACCGGGCCTCGTCGCCCTTTACGTGACGATGGTGGCCGCGGCCGCGGACCCCGCGCATCCCGCCGCAGCCTACTTCAAGGAACGATACGACCGGCTGATGAAGCTCGCCGAAGATTCGTACTATGCGGACAAGCCGAACCCGACGGAGGATGAACTCGCGTTCTTCCGCACGATGACTCGTGCGTCGTTGGCAATGGCAGATGGCCTGCAACAGCAGTGGCTCGTGGATCGGGACGTCGATGTCGCGGGGACGATGGAGGCCTTCCTGCAGCAGGTTCGCACAAACGTCGAAGGTTCGCCGACCCTGCCGGATACCGCAGGATAGGCTGAATCGCTAGCGAGTGACGGCTCGGGCTTCAATCTTGTTAGCCCGCCAACCCGTCACCAGCGCCAGCATCAACCCGAGCACCGCAAGACCCGCCCCCAAGAAGGACGGCGCGCGATAACCGAATCCCGCGGCAATGACGGCGGCGCCAAGCGCGGCGCCCAGGGCGTTGGCCACGTTCAGGGCCGAGTGGTTCAAGGACGCCGCCAATGACTGGGCATGCGGCGCCGAATCCATCAGCAGCGCTTGGAGCCCCGGAACCAGTACGGATCCGGTGGCTCCAAGAAGGAACATGATGATCAGGGTCGGAACCACGTAGCTGGACAACAACCCGAACAACACCATGAAAACCACCATGGCCGACATGGAAACATAGATCGCCCCGTGTACCGACCAGTCCGCGAGCCGGCCGCCGATCAGGGATCCGGCCACCATGCCGATACCGTAGAGACCCAGCACAACCGGTACCGTCCTGATGTCCACGCCGGTGACGTCGGTAAGAATCGGACTGATGTAGGAGTACACGGCAAAGAACCCGCCGAAGCCGACGATTCCGGTCAGCATTGCCATCCACACCTGCCCGCTACGCAGCGCCGAGAGCTCGCGGCGGATACTGGCACCTTCGTGCGCCGGCTCATGGGGAACGAACATGCGAATGGAAATCCAGGTCAAGGCTCCGACGATGCCGACGACACCAAACATCCAGCGCCAGCCATAGTTTTGCCCGAGGAAGGTCACGAACGGCACGCCCAGGACGTTGGCGACAGCAAGGCCCATCATGACCCAGGCGATGGCCCGGCCGCGCATCGAGGCGGGCACCAACGTCCCGGCAAGAATGGCCGCGATCCCGAAGTACGCCCCGTGGGGAAGTCCCGCCAGGAAACGCGAAACCAACATCGACTCGTAGTTGGGGGCCAAAAGCGAGCTGAGGTTGGCAATCGTGAAGAAGGCCATGAGCCACAAGACCATTGTCTTGCGGGCGACCTTGGCTCCGAGAGCAGTGAGGACCGGTGCGCCAACAACCACGCCCAGCGCATAGGCCGAGATCAGCAAGCCCATCTGTGGGTTGGAAACCCCAAGGTCCGCGGCACCTTCCTGCATCAACCCCATGATGGTGAATTCCGTGGTTCCAATGCCGAAGCCGCCCATGGCCAGTGCCACGACGGCCACGAACAATGCCTTGCCGGTTAATTGCGTGGATCGAATGGCCGGGGTATTGCCAATTGCGGTGGCGTCAGAATTCACGGGTGCCTTTTCAAGATTCAGCTAGGTGTGCAAGGTGTCAGTTCTGTTGCGTCGACACCTGTAACAGCCTACGGGCAGGAATCCTGCCGTCGGCACCGAACGTGACCGTCCCCACCACGCCAAGACAATAGGGAGGTGGGTTTCGTTTACTCGAAACGAAACCCACCTCCCGCTGTCGAGCGCCTGGTCCTTGGGGGAACGAGCAACTCCGTGTCGGGCGTTCGCGGTTTGGGGAACGCAATGAACACCCGACGTTTGGGGCTCATGAACCAAGGAAGATTCACGAACCCGCGAGTGAGCGATTAGCTCAGTTTGTGGCGGCGGGTCGATCCAATGGTCGAAACGCCGGTGGCTGGTGGTGCGGAACTTGCGGCAACGAACGCGAACAACCGGGTGCCGGCCAGCACTCGCGATTCGGCCGCGGTTTCCCGACGTGGCGCAGGATCGCTCAGGAAGGCTACGGTCGGCGCGGCCTTGCATGGAATGGCAAGCTTGCCCGCTCCTGTCACCGCGTTGTCCCCGACACCCCAAGTGTCGTTGCAAGCCACGGCTTGCACGCATCTCTGATGAATTGAGTCCTCTTTCGGTCCACTCGTTCAGTCTTGAACGCCCCACCCGAACCGGCTCCCCGGCCGGTTAGAAACAGTATGGCATGGCTCACTAGCGAACCTTGGGATTTCCGAGACGACATTGCCGCGGGAGCAACCAAGACCTAACCAAAGCGCCATTTGGCGCTCCGATACGGGCAAAACACCATGAAAACCGATCACACGGATCCACGACATGCCGGAACAAAAGCAGTACCCCCCCAGGCGGCGTTCAAAGGACTACAACGAGAGCAAATCCAGCGAAGTGTCGGCAAGCCTCTCTGCGGAGATGCTCTTGCCTACAAGGCCTCGCAAATGGTCATTCACGTCCCAGATATTCACGTTCATGGCAGCCGTGATGATTCCCTTGCGCAACCAGAAGATGATGAATTCCTCGCTACCCGGATCTCCACGAAGCACCGCGTCATCGTCGGCGGCTCGGTCGCCGACATATTCCATGCCCAAATCAAACTGGTCGGTGAAGAAATACGGAAGCCAGTCGTATGATTCCTCGCGCCCCAGGATGGTTGCCGCGGCGAGCTTTCCCTGGCGAATGGCGTTGTCCCAATGCTCGACACGCAGGGAACGACCCAGCGTCGTGTTGAACGCCTCCGCGATATCGCCGATCGCCAAGACACTCGGGTCGCTGCTGCGCAGCTGGGCATCTACAAGGACGCCGGTTCCAACGTCCAGACCGGCCTGGGCCGCAAGCTCATTGTTCGGCACGGCTCCGATGGCCAAGAGCACAACGTCCGCCGCGACGTCGCCGGTAGACGTCACCACCTTTAATCCGGATTCCGGATCCAGGGTGATCCCGTTGACCATCGTTCCAAAACGGCAATGAACCCCGTTCTTGATGTGCAGACGTGCAACATGGGAACCGAACTCCGTTCCCATGGCAACAGCCAGCGGCGCCTCGTCCGGCGTCAGCACCGTGACTTGCACGCCCGCGGCCCGGGCCGAAGCCGCCACTTCCATGCCGATCCATCCGGCGCCGATGATCACCAGCCGATTGCCTTCAACGAGCTGCTCCTTGAGGGCTTGCGAATCGGCAAGGGAACGCAAGGTATGGACGCCGGGAAGATCCCAGCCGGTCATGTTTGAAGCGCGGCCACCCAGCCGGGAACGGCATCCCGTGGCAATGACGAGGTTCTCGTAGCCGATCGACGTGGAATCGGACAGGCCGACCACCTTGTTGGCCGTATCGATTGCGGTTGCCGTCACACCCAGACGCAACTCAACCGAGGATTTGGCATACCATTCCCTCGGGAAGGGCTGGAATTCGACGACGTCTTTTTTCCCTTGCAGGAACTCCTTCGATAGCGGCGGTCGTTCATAGGGGATGGCGTCCTCGTCGGTGACGACGGTGATGGGTTTGCCGTAACCTCCCTTGCGGAGTTCGTGAACGCAGTGCGCAGCTGCGAGTCCCCCGCCGACCACCACGGTTCCTGCATTGTTGTCTTCCGCGGAATTCCCGTCGTCTACACCGGACATGGCTGCCTTCTCCTACAACATGGGGCCACCGGTCGGATCGATGGTTGGGTCGAAAGTCGCGGTGGCGGCGGGTACCTCTCACCTCAGAATGGCACTTTGCACAGGGCCAGTCGATAGCTTCCCGGGCGGGACTTCCGCCGACCGATCCAACGGAAAAATTTGCCGTGACTCACGCGGACGGCTGGAATTTCCGGCGCGACCGGGACTTTTGGTGCGTCCGGGATCCCCGCTTCCTGTTGGTTCACAGATTTATCCCAAGCTTGTACCAGTTCCATATGCGACCCTTGATAGCGATGTCTGTTCAAACCGCTTCCGCTCCGCCCCGGCAACGCAAGCCCCGACGCTTGTCGCGTTGGCAACGCCAACTCCGGGCCTTCGTGCTTCTCGGTGCGCTGCTCAGCACGCTGCTCATGGTTTTCCATTCCCGGGTGCCTGATTTCATGGGCGTTGCCCTGCTGGTGGACAACTCAGCTCCGTGGCTGGGTTTGGCCGTACCTGTCCTCCTGTTGGTGGCCCTGGGCAGCAAGACCCGAAGCGCCATCGCCTTCGCATTGGTCCCCGCGCTGGTTTGGCTCGCGGGCTTCGGCGCGGCCGTGGTGCCGCTCTCCTGGACCGTCCCGAAGGCCTCCGCACATACCTTGACCGTCAGCAGCCAGAACATCAAGGCAGGCACCGGGGCTGCCGTTGATTCGGCCCTCGAACTGGCCCGCGGGGGCAGCGATGTCATCGCGCTTCAGGAACTGGATGCGGGCAGCGGGCAGGACGTCACCGCCGCGCTGAATGCTGACTATCCGCATCACTATGTGGTCGGCACCGTGGGGGTTTGGAGCAAGTACCCCCTTTCCCGCTCGCAGCCCCTGGACCTGGGACTGGGCTGGAAACGGGCCTTGACTACCCAGGTCGACACCGCGGCGGGAAGCATCCGCCTCTATGCCGTGCATGCTGCCTCGGCCCGCCCGAACGACCACGAAAACCGCGATGAAATGCTCGCCCAGCTGGCTGCTACCTTGCGGGCCGATACGAGCCCCTCGGTCATCGCCGTGGGCGATTTCAATGCGACATCGACCGACAGGTCCTTCTCCGTGCTCACCGAAACCATGGATGAGCCAAACCAGGATGAAGGCATGTTCGGCTTCACCTGGCCGCGCGAGCCCTTTGGATTCATGCGTTTGGACCATGTGCTTCAGCGGGGCCTGGAAGTCACCTCAAACACCGTCGTCCCCGCCGGGGAAAGCGACCACCTTGCCGTGCGGGCCACCGTGAATCTCCCGGGGTCCTGACCCTAACCCTCCAGGCCGGTCACCCGCATGGTGATGTTGATCCGCCCCGCGGCCAGGCCGCACTCGGCGGGCGCGGTGCCGGGCAGGATCTTCGTGACCCCGTGGTAGGCCAATCGTGCCGGGCCGCCGAAGACAAACAGGTCCCCCGAAGCCAGCGCGATGTCTTCATAGGGCTTGTTCCGGCTGCTTGTATTTCCGAACCTGAATTGGCAGGTGTCACCGATGGAAATCGAGACGACCGGCTGGGTCGATTGTTCGTCCTTGTCTTGGTGCATGCCCATTTTCGAGTCGTCCGAATAGTAGTTCACCAGGGCGGTGTCCGGCGTGTAGTTCTCCGCGGCGACGGGGTCGCCGGTGGCTGCGAAGATGGCCTTGCGCCCCAGCCTGACCATCCACTCGGGGAACTCGAGCACACGGTTTCCGTTGACGTCGGTTGCTTTGCGGGAATAGGCATAGGGCTGCCAGTGCCAGCCCAGACATACCGTCTGGACCGACATTTCGCCCGAACCGATCTTGGCGGCACGTGGCGGCACGGGTCCCCGCCCCCACTCATGGAACCTGTCCACAAGCCAGCGTTGTTCATCCAGACCGAGCCAGTCGGGAACCCAGACGGCGCCGGGGCTGAGTTCCCGCCGGGAACGGTCAAGGAAACTCTCCGAAAAGAGCGTGCTCAAAATAATCTCCTCGGGTCGCGGATCGAATCCAGGATTTCATTATCCGTGACCGACCCTACCCCGGAGCATGAATCGCCCGAAATGGCGTGCGACTAGGCTTGTCGGCATGAGCAACGACAAAGGACTGGCTGCCCGGAGCACGTGGATCGCGGGATTCGCAGGCGTTGGCTGGCTGCTAAGCGGCGCGCTGAATGGCTGGCTGGTTACACGCCCGGGGTTGCTCACCGTGTCCTTCGTGCAGCTGCTCTTTCCGGAGACGATAGCCCTCGTTGCATGGCGGACGGTCGATATCTGGCCCGTGTTCTTGGCTCTGGTTTCGACGCTCACGTTCATGCTTTTCACGGTCTGTGCCTTGTTGCTCGTCGGCCCTTTGAATGCGCTGGATCCTGCACATAGGCGCATCCGCTTCTTCGCAACGTGGATGTGCATTGTCGTTGCGTCCTTTGCCACAAGCGTTCTCTCGGCGCTGGGCGAGCTCATCGCCAACTGGCCGCCTCCGCGTCTGACAATGCTTTTCCAAGGCGTCGATTCCGACCTTTTGGCGGCGGGATACTGGGGAATCTTCTGGGGATGGCTTCCGGTGGTTGCCGGGACGTTGGTCGCCAGGCAACGCCCCGACGGCGTCGGCCGACGCAAGGCCTTCGGCATGCCGGGGCTCCTTGTCGCGGTTGCGGCCATCTTCATGGCCGCAACCCTGGTGATTGCGATCCCGCAGGCCCACCGGGAAACCAAGGCGCGGGCCGCTTTCGACCCGCCTGTCACGGCCCCGCCCGCATCCCCGGAACCCGATCCCATTGGCTCGCCCAGCGTCTCCTATGCGACGCAACCGGCTGGAACGGATTGGTGCGACGGCAAGGATCTCTCGCTGACCGTGTCCGAACCCGACGGCGCGACCGGCCACCGGGCAATGCGCATGGGGCTGACCAATGCAGGGGCGGCTTCCTGCGTCCTGGCGTCCTACCCCGATCTCGCCTTCGACAACGTTGACGGCTGGGCCATCGACGTTCTGGTGGTCCACGGCGGCTCGTTCATGACCGATGACCCGGGAGTCGCACGCGTGACGCTCGCTCCCGGGCAGGGCGCCGAGGCCTTCATGGGATGGAATGCGATGGTATCCGCGGGCGATACCCGCGTCGGCAACGTCCTGGTGGCCCCGTACGCGGGCACCCTGCGCCAGAACTCGACCGTCGACCTGGACATCGTCGACAGGGGAACCGTGTCCGTCACCGCCTGGCAGAAGGCAGGCAAGACCGTCGAAACGAGCCCATACCCCGGACCCAACGACTAGCTTCCGGCACGGTTCGGGCCCGTGGCCGGGGGCACGCCGGTTGACCACGGCCCGGACGACGTAACACGAGCGCGCCAAAGAATGACAAGAAACTGTTCCATGATAGGTATTGATTCGTAACCATCCGGAGCGGCCGAGAGACCTGGATCGATGAAGCCGCAGCAACCTAACCCGCCGACGAGGCCTCTGAAACGGTAACGGTGCTACTGCCAGGTTCGATGGAAAGTAGGCAATCGCCCATGTCCTTTGACAACAGCCACATCCGCACCACCCACGCAGGTTCGTTGCCCCGCACCGATGAGCTGCTGGCCGCCAACGAGGCTAAGGAACGCGACGGGATCACCCCCGAGTTCCACGGACTCCTCGAGGCCTCGGTCACCGGCATCGTCGCCAAGCAGCGCGAGCTGGGCATCGACATCCCCAACGACGGCGAATTCGGGCACACCATGTCCTCCGCCGTCGACTTCGGCGCCTGGTGGAACTACTCCTTCGCCCGCCTCGGCGGCCTGGAGGAAACCACCGTGGACCGCTGGGCCGAGACCTCGGTCAACCGTTCCACCCCCGGCAACGTGGTGCTCACCTCGTTCCCGGACCGCCGCGACCGCCAGGCTTTCGCCGAGGCGTACGCGGATCCGACCTCGGGCATCCTGGCGCACCGCAAGGCCACCACACAGCCGAAGGTCGTCGCGCCGCTGACCTACACCGGGCACGACCTGGTGGCATCGGACATCAAGAACCTGAAGACCGCCATGGCGGCGACGGGCACCGAGGAGGGCTTCCTCGCGGCGCTCTCCCCCGCGTCCTGTGCCCGGCTGGCCAACGACTTCTACACCAGCGACGAGGAGTACCTCTTCGCCGCCGCGGATGCCATGCGCGAGGAGTACAAGGCGATCCTCGATGCCGGGCTGGTCCTGCAGATCGACGACCCGTCGCTGGCCGAGTCCTGGGACCAGGTCAACCCGGAGCCGAGCCTCGAGGACTACCTGAAGTTCCTCGAGCTGCGCGTGGAGGCAACCAACCACGCGCTGCGCGGGCTGCCGGCCGAGCGGATCCGGCTGCACGTGTGCTGGGGTTCCTGGCACGGACCGCACACCACGGACATCCCGTTCGCCGACATCCTGGACCCGGTGCTGCGCATCAACGCCGGCATGATCTCCTTCGAGGCCGGCAACGTCCGCCACGAGCACGAATGGCGCATCTGGGAGGACCGGGCGCTGCCGGAGGGAAAGATCCTGGTCCCCGGCGTCGTCTCGCATGCCACGAACGTGGTCGAGCACCCGGAGCTTGTCGCCGACCGCATCGAGCGCTTCGCGAACCTGGTGGGCCGCGAGAACGTGATCGCGTCCACCGACTGCGGCCTGGGCGGACGTGTCCACCCGCAGATCGCCATGGCCAAGCTGGAGGCCCTCGGCGCCGGCGCGGCGCTGGCCACCAAGCGCCTGTGGAAGGGCGCCGCGGTCATCGCCTGATCGAGACAATCCGCTTCATCCGCGAAGTAGCCGCCGCACGCACCAGCATGCGGCGGCTTCTTCGGGTGTGGCCCAGGTCCACCCGATGGGCAGCAATCGGGCGAACTCGGTTAGCCTTCGACGTCCAGGTGGGGGTAGGTCTTTGCCCGGTGCTGGAACTCGAGGATCGAGGGGTTCTGGATGACGCCGTCGAGGATCTCGATCGACTTGGCCACCGTGTTGTTCGCCTGCCACGCTCCGGGGCCGCCCAGCACGTCTTCGACGAACGGCAGCACCGCTTCGCTGATTTCCCAGCTCGCCGAGTTCCACAGGTAGGACGGGCTGTGGTCGACCGCGTAGTAGTTGATGTTCTTGCCCACCGTGAACATGGGGTCGGCAAAGGTGGTCGGCCTGGCCCATTCGAATCCCATGCCCTCGTCGCAGGACACGTCGACGATGATGCTGCCGGGGGCGAAAGCGGCCAGTTCCCCGGTCCGCAGGTACATGAGCGGCGCGTTGGGGTCCTGCAGCGTGCAGTTCACCACCACGTCGCTCTCCGCAAGGAACGGGGCCAGCGGCACCCGTCCGTCGTCGGTGATGACCTCGCTCAGGTGCGGGCCCCCGTCGTGTTCGAATTGCACCATCTGCACCGAGTGGATGGGCGAAGCCACGGCGGCGACCGAGCGATTGGTCAGGACCCGGATGTCGTGTATGCCGTGGGCGCGCAGCGCCGTCACGGCCCCGCGGGCCGTGGCGCCGAAGCCGATGACGACCGCGGTGAGCTTCCGGCCGTAGTCGCCGGTGGAGCCACAGAGTTGGAGCGCGTGGATGACGGATGCGTATCCCGCAACCTCGTTGTTCTTGTGGAAGACGTGAAGCCCGAAACTGCCGTCGGTGCCCCAGTGGTTCATCGCCTCGAAGGCGATCAACGTGAGCTTCTTGTCGATGGCCAGCTGCGTGATCGCCCTGTCCTGGACGCAGTGCGGCCAACCCCACAGGGTTTGCCCTTCACGCATCTCCTCAAGGTCGGCAAGCTGCGGTTTTGGCAGCAAGAGGATGTCCGCGTTTGCGAAGACCTCGCTGCGTGGGACGATCTTCCCGACAAACGGCGCCAGCTGCTCGTCGTCGAATCCGTAGGACTTCCCGTAGCCGGATTCGATCATGATTCGGCTGCGGAGGTGCTCGTCGATTCGTTCAAAATGTGCCGGGTGGATCGGCAAACGCCGTTCATCCACCTTGCGTGAGGTTGCGATAAGACCCAATGAAAGTTCATGAGAGATGGCCACGATATACGCCCTTTTTATGTTGGGAACCCGCGGTTCCCCTAAGGCTCACGGTACACTGCCCAGCTGGGCAACCGGAGTGAACCCAAGTCAACGCGCATTTCATGCGGGCGGTCCGACACGGTCCCGCACCCGGAAACCCAACACATGAAGCCAGGCCCGTCCCCACCGTTCAGGGCGGGGAGGGGCCTGGCCGGGGCGTGTGATTTACGGGCGGAACGGCTTGGGCTTGTGGCCGCGCATGGTCGGCTTGACCTTGCAATCCTTCCCGTTGATCAGCATCGTGATGTTGCCCTGGCTCGGGGCCAGGTCACCGACCACCGACACCTCGGTGACCTTGCCGTTCTTCCACGTTGCGTTGACCTCGTAGCCGCCACGTGCCCGCAGGCCGGTGAAGGAGCCGTCGGGCCACGCCGTCGGCAGGGCGGGCAACACGTGGATCTTCGCGCCGTGGCTCTGGATGAGCATCTCCGCCACGGCGCCAGTGATGCCGAAGTTTCCGTCCATCTGGAACGGCGGGTGGTTGCAGAACAGGTTCTGCAGGGTGTTGAAGCGCAGCAGGCCGCGCAGCATCAGGCGGGCGTGGTCGGCCTCCCCCAGCCGGGCAAAGAGCGCCACGCGCCACGGCCAGGTCCAGGACCTGCGGCTGTCCCCGGAGACCGATGCCTCGGTGAACGGCACGCCCGCGACCTCGCCGCAGCGGGCCTTCAGCGACACCAGGGCGGCCGCGGCCAGTTCCGGGGTGTCCTCGAGCGTGATCTGGCGTCCCGGGTACACCGCAAAGAGATGCGAGGTGTGGCGGTGGATGTCCTTGGGGTTGTCCCTGTCCGTCTGCCATTCCTGCAGCTGGCCCCAGCTGCCGATCTTGTTCGGGGCGAGCCGCTCCTGCATGCTCGCAACCTTGTCGCGGAACACCGGGTCGAACTCCATGGCCGCTTCGCAGTCCAGGTAGTTCTGGAAGAGGTCCCATATGATCTGCTGGTCGTACATGACGCCGTCCTCGCGCGGGCCATGCTCCGGCGACCATCCGTCCGGGGCCACCAGCTTGCCGCCCTCGTCCTCGACAAGCCGGTCCTCCCAGAACTCGCAGATCTCCTTGAGCATGGGCAGCGCGGTGCCGCGCAGGTAGGCCTTGTCCTGGCTGAAGGCCCAGTGCTCGTAGAGGTGCTGTCCGTACCAGGCGCTGGCCACGGTGTTCCATTCCCAGGAGTTGCCGCCGAAGATGCTCTGGCTGGTGCGCGCGGTCCAACCGCGGGTGTCCTTGCCGAACGCGTTGCGGGTCGCGACGCGGCTCGGCACGGCCACCTGCCGGATGAAGTCGATGAGCGGCTCGTGGCTCTCGCTGAGGTTGGCGGTCTCTGCGCCCCAGTAGTTCATCTGCACGTTGATGTTCGTGTGGTAATCCGAGGCCCACGCCGGGGAGTTGCTGTCGTTCCACAGGCCCTGCAGGTTGGCCGGCAGGCCGCCGGGCCGCGAGGAGCTCAGCAGCAGGTAGCGGCCGAAAGCGAACATCGTCTGCTCCAGGCTCGGGTCGTCCTGGCCCGCGGAGTATGCGCCGAGGCGGACGTTCGTGGCAACGCCGGACACCGCGGGCGTCGAGGTCCCCCAGTTGACGCTGACCCTTCCCATGAGGCCTTCGATATCCGCCTGGTGTGCGGTGCGCATGTCCTCGTAGCCGCGCGTGGAGACCTTCGCGATGTTGCCGGCCACCGTGGCTGCAGCGTCGGCGCCGCGCCACCCCGCCTTGGCATCGAGCTTGTAGTTGGTGCGTGCGTCCAGGACCACGGTCATTTTCCGCGCCCCGGCGATCTTCAGGGAATCGCCGGAAGCACTGACGGTTCCGTCGGTCTCGGTGACGGCCAGGGTGGCCGCGAACTTGAGTTTGTTGGCCATCTCGCCGGCGAAGGACAGCGAGCGGGCCGACGCATCGGCGGAGGTCGGCGCCCCGGCCTGGGCGGACGTCAGCGCGATGCCCGCGTTGAGCCCCTGCGCCCGGTCGGTCTCGTAGCGCAGCACGATGAGGTCGGAGTCCCGGCTGGCAAACGCCTCGCGCTGCACGCGGTCTCCCGTGGTGCCGAACTGGGTCACGTGGATGCCGACACTGGGGTCCAGTGCGCGCTTGTACTCGGCCACGGCGGAGGACTTGCGCGAATTGAACGACGGCCCGGAAAGCGAGACCCCGGCAAGCTGGAGCCGGTCTGCCCCGGCCGCACCGCGCAGCGTGAGCCGGTACGAGTTGAAGTTCCTGCCGCCGGCGATCGCGAACGTCTTCTCCAGGCCGCGGGAGACAAACGGTGCACCGGGCGACTGGGTGTCCAGCACGGCCCAGGTCCGGTCGTCGGTGGAACCTTCCAGCGTCCATTCGCGCGGATCGGCTTCCGGGGCATCGGACGCCGAGGTCAACGAGTACGAGTTGAGCACCACCGCGCTGGCCAGTTCCGCCTGCCAGATGACCTCCGCCCCCGGCTTGGCGACCGTCCACGCGGTGGCGGTCGACCCGTCAAGGGTGCGCAGGATGTCGGAGCCGGGGCCTTCGCCGTCGGCCTGCCCGGTGGGCGAGGTGACGTACATCTTGGCGCCGCCGCCGAAGGAGACACCGGCCAGTGCGATCTCGGAGACCTGGAAGTGGCTGACTCCGGGGACCGGTGCGAAGTCGAAGCGGTACTGGCTGAAGGATCCCGGATTGGTGACCGTGAAGTCCTTGGCCTGGCGGCGGGCCTCGAACGGCCCGGGCAGGGTCTTGGTGTCGACGACGGTCCAAGCGTCGCCGTCGTTGGAGCCGGACAGGGTCCAGTTGCGGGGGTCGCGGGCCGGCACGTCGTTGGCACTGGTGAGCGTGTATTGGGCGACGCTCACCGGGCTGGGCAGCTTGACCAGCCACTGCACCTTGGCGGGCGGGCCGTCGATGCACCACTTCGTTCCGCTGTTGCCGTCGATCGTGGCCGCCACTGTTTCGGAGGAGGAATTGTTGTACGGGCCGCCGGGCGAGGTCACCACTGCCTGCTCGGCGAAGGTCACCACCACGTCGCCAAAGTTCCGGTAGGAGCCGAACCCCGTCACGCTCGTGTCGTAGGCGCCGTCCGGCTTGCCTGCCAGGGCGTTGTCGTAGTCGTTCATCCCGCCCCACAGGCTCTGTTCATTGAACTGGATGCGCTCGCGGTCCGGGTCGCCGAAGAACATGGCGCCGAGGCGGCCGTTGCCGATGGGCAGTGCGCCCGATTGCCAGTCCGTGGCGGGACGCTGGTACCAGAGCGTGTGCCCGGAAAGGGCCGGGTGCTTCAGGAGCCCGACGGCCGGAGCCAACGCCGGGGATGCATTGGCCGACTGGGCGACGATTTGGGTGACTAGCGGGGTGAGCGCCAGCAGTCCACCAATTTTGAGAACCTGTCGTCGACTGGGTGATGCGTAGACCATGGACAATCTCCAATGCTTAATTGATCGGTTGTTTAGCTCCTAAATGCGAGGCACCCCCAAGCCCTGCCGCCGCGCTATGACAGTTTTGCATAGCATACATCCGATGTATAACATCAACGCTCGCGAATTTGTTTGTGACGTGGACAACTTTTCCGAACCGCGGCCGCGGACACGCGGTCCGGCAATCCAACCGTTAACCTTGTGGCCGCCTGCCCCTCACCCGGCCTTCCCAAGGCATTCATGGCTCCATGACTCAATGTGTGTTTACCAATCTCGACCAATCAATGGAGCTCCATGCGCCGCCTCGTGATGATTCTCATCGCCTTCCTTCTCCTCTTCGGACCCGCCACGGCGGCCCAGGCCCACCCCGTCGGCACCACCGGCATGCTGGTCGAAGTCGAGGGCGACCGGATGGGGCTGACCCTGCAGCTGCAGCTTGACCAGCTGAACAAGTACCCGGGCATCAACCTGGAAGCGGGTGATCCGATTCCGGCCGGAACCATCGAGCAGCTCGTCAACGAGAAGGTCGCAATCACCGCGGGCGGCGAAGCCGGCACCACCGAGATCACCGGAGTCGCCCACGGCATCGTCAACGACCGCGACGCCGTCGTCGTGAACATAACCGTGGTTTCCCCGACCGGGTCGGGTCCCTTCATGGTGCAGTCTTCGCTGATGACCGATGCCCTCGATGGCCACAAGGTCTACGTCTCGCGCGTCGTGGACGGCGAGGAAGCGGAGCTGCTCGGCGTCCTCACCGCGACCCAGCAGTCCTTGGAGGTCGACGCGCACTCGCAGAAGGCGGGCCTCGGCGAGATGATCGGACACGGCATGCACCACATAGCCGACGGCTACGACCACCTGCTGTTCCTCGCGGTGCTGCTATTCTCGGCCCCGATGCTGGCCGTGCGCACCGGCGCCGGGTGGCGTTGGAGCCAGCGCAAGGCAGGTCTTGGCCCGTCGATGAAGCGGATCCTGGCGATCGTCACTGCCTTCACGGTCGGCCACTCGGTCACCCTGCTGGTGGTGAGTCTGGGCTGGTTCACCCCACCGGTCCGCTACGTCGAGACCTTCGTGGCGATCTCCATCGCGGTGGCGGCATGGAACCTGGTCCGCCCCATGTTTGCGCACGGCGAGGTGATGCTGGCCGGTGTCTTCGGGCTCGTGCACGGCATGGCCTTCGCCACCACGATCCTGGAGATGAACCTCAACCTGGCGGACACGCTGGTTGCGGTGCTCGGATTCAACATCGGCATCGAGCTGGCCCAGCTGCTCGGCGTGCTGCTGGTGGTCCCGCTGATCCACGCCGCGGCCAACGGAAAGCACTACGGCCGGCTCTGCCAAGTGGTCGCAGCATTCGGCGTGGTGGCCTCGGCAGCCTGGGTGGTGGGCATCTGGACGGACACCGACTCGGTGCTGACCCCGCTCTTCGACGGCATCGCCGCCAACCCGCTGCTCTCCTACGTGGTGTTCATCGGCGCCATGCTCCTGCTGGGGTTCACCGGAGCGCGGGCGGGCGGCCAGGACGCGGCCACTCCGGAGGCAAAGTCCAACGCGAAGGAGGATGCCCTGACCGGCGCCAAATAGACGCCTCCGGGAGGCCGCCGGCCCGGCCCGGCAGCCTCCCGCAACCGACGCGAACCCGCCTTAACTTCAGAGCATGCGCTGGTCAGACCGCGTTCATGTGGGAGACACCATCGAGTCACGTTGAATCGTTACGTTTGTCGGCGTGAAACCTGACGCGCGCAGCGCACCCCATACCTATCGAAACATTCTCGCGGTATTCATAGCGACAATGACCTTCCTGCTATCCACCGTGGGCACCGCTTCGGCCCACCAGAGCCGTGACCATGGAGAGCTCGTCGTCTCGACCAGCGGGGCGACCTCCACAGGCCACATGATGCTGAGCAACGAGATCGTCGGCATCGAGCAGTCCGCCGCATGGGCGCAGACGATGCTCGCCGGCGCCTGCCCGCTCACCGCGGAAGGCGTGGCCGGCGAGTCCGGCGGCGCGCCCGGCTCCCTCGTCCTCCAGCTGGCCTGGGACTGCAAGCTGACCCAGCTTGACCTCTCTGCCCTGCTGCAGGCGGCCCAGATGGACTCGCTCGTGGTCGAGTTCGACGGCAACACCGTCGTCGCCACGGAAGCGACCCCCGTCGTTGACGCGTACGGCGTGCACGCCCCCGCGCCCACCGGAGCCCTTGAGCTGCCTCCGCAGAGCCTGCTGGTCCTGGCACTGGGACTGGGCGTGGCACTGGTTGTCATCCTGGCCCGCCGCAAGGTCCCCGCCGACTCCGAGTCCGGCTCTGGGCGCCCGAGCCCCGCGCGGACCGGAAAGTTCCGCGTTGCCACCAGCGGCGGCTTGGCCGTGGCCTTGATCGCCCCGCTGCTGGTGCTGGCCCCGACCGCCGCCACCGCTGCCCCGGAAGCCCCCGCGGCCAGCGAATCCCCGGCCACCAGCGAAGCCCCCGAAACCCCCGCACCCAGCGCGGACCCCGCCCCCACCTCCACTTCGACCGCTCCATCCGCTCCAACCGCCAAGACAGCTTCCAGCACCCCCGGGCTAAGCCTGACCACGCAGGACCCGAAGGTCGGGCAGCAGCTCTCCTTCCGCTACATCACCGACGCCCCGGCCTCGAACAACTGGGTGGGACTCTACGGACCGAATGACACCCCGGGCCCCATCGCCGCACGCACCTGGGGCTACGCCCCAAAGGCCGACGGCACCGTCACCCTGGGCAGCGGCGGCCTCGGCGCCGGCACCTGGACCGCACACTTCCTGGCCAAGGACGGCTACGCGCCGCTGGCCGACCCGATCACGTTCACGCTCACCAAGACGACCACCACCGACGTGGCCGTCGTCCAGGGCACCGTGTTCAAGGACCTCGACGCCGACGGCGTCCGCGATTCGGGCGAGCCCGGCATGGGCGGCGTCTCGGTCACCGACGGCGAGGTCTGGTCCAAGAGCGAGGCCGACGGTTCCTACAGCTTCCAGATGGATCGCACCCGCCGCGAAACCGACCTGGTCCAGATCGTGTCCCCGAACGGGTACACCCCCGCACTGCGCGCCGACTCCGTGCCGCAGCACTTCCGCACCGTCCCCGCCGGCCCGTCGCCGCTGACCGGGCTGGACTTCGCCCTGGTGGCGGACAAGAACGCCGCCGACCCCAAGGAAAAGTGGTCGATGGTCTCCGACGTGGAGGTCAGCAACACCACCGACGCCTCGGCCGCCTCCGGCCTGCCGACCTGGACCGGACGCGTGAAGGCGATGTCCGAGAACGCCGAAACCACCATGACCATCACCACCGGTGACCTGACCGTCACCGACTACGCCGCGGAACCGCGTCGCCAGGGCGGCTATGACATCCTGCGCGACGGCCTGACCGCCGGCAAGCTCGGCCACGCCTTCTACCCGGTGATGGGCAACCACGACGTCGGCGGCACCGCCACGTCGGTGGGCTACGGCGGCAGCCTCGAGTACTGGCGCAAGAACATGGGTCCGGAGTGGTACAGCTTCGACCGCAACGGCCGCCACGCGGTGGTCCTGGAAAACAACTACGACTCCTCCGGCCTGAAGCCGCAGCTGGAATGGCTCAAGGAAGACCTGGCCCGCCACGCCGTGGGCAAGCAGGTCATGGTGTTCGCGCACCGCTCGCTGTTCACCAAGTGGGGCCCGGGCGCCGGCATGCAGCCGATCATCGACGAGCTGGCCAAGTACGACGTGCGCATGTTCGCCGCCGGCCACAACCAGCAGGCCGAGTACCGCCGCGGCGCGTTCAAGCGCTCCGTTGAGGTCAACAACATGGGCACCTACGGCCTGGACTCCACCCGCCCCGACTACAAGATCGTCGACTTCTCCGGCATCACCGATGACCCGAAGACAGAAGCCAACGAGGACACCGGCTACATCGGCGGCACGCACCGCCAGTTCGGGGTGAACGACGACGTGGCCATGGTCAGCCCCGCCGCGGGCAGCACCCACGGCCACAAGGCGGGCGTACCCGTCCAGCTGTTCGTCGAGGACGACGGCCGCACCCCGGACACCGCCTCGCTGGTCGTCAAGCGCAAGGAAAACGGCAAGACCGTCTGGGAGGACGGCGCCCTGACCTTCGGCCAGGAGAAGAAGGCCACCGGGATCGTCAACTGCTACACGCCTCCGGGCGGCAAGGCGGAGAAGTGCCCGGAGGTCAGGACCTCCTGGACCCGCGCCGGCGCCCACATCGAGGGCCTGACCCCGGGCAACTACGTCGCGACCATGAACGCCGTCGACACCGCCGGCAAGGCGTGGCCGAAGGTCGTCAACGAGTTCGAGGTCGTCGCCGAGGTCCGCGCCTCGCAGGCCGCCCCGGGCCAGGACTGGCTGCGACAGGGCCGCGACGAGTCCGGCGCCTCGGACAGTGCGGAGAACCCGGGCGCTGACCTGGACCTGCGTTGGTCCGCAAACACCGGCGAGCAGTTCCACCTCAACGGCGCCGCCGTAGTCGATGGCAAGGTCATCGTCGCCTCCCGTGCGCTGGACTCCCCGTACAGCATGATGCTTGCCTACGACGCCCGCACGGGCGCCGAGGCCTGGCGCACCTACCTCGACGGCGACGCCGAGTCCTCCCCCACCGTCCACGGCGACAAGGTCTACCTGACCACCGGCGTCGGTCGCGTGTACGCGCTTGACGCCAAGAACGGCGCGGTTGCCTGGGAAACCATCGACGACGAACACAACAAGGGCGAGACGGTGCGCCGCTACGGCCGCGCCGGTGGCCCGGTGAGCGTGTTCGACCTCGAGGGCAAGCCTCCCGTGGCCGTCTACCAGGAATGGGGACAGGTCATCTGCCGCAACGCCGAGACCGGCGCCAAGCTGCCCGGCGGCTTCTCGGCCCCGGCTGGATGGGGACAGTTCCGCAGCACCGCGGTGCGCCAGCCCGGTTCCAGCACCGCCTACCTGCACTCGGGCTCCAGCCAGAGCCTGATGAGCATGGACCTGAACACCTGCAAGAAGATCTCCTCGGTGGACACCGCGGGTGACCTGTTCTCGCAGTCCTCCCCCGCCTTCACCAACCCAGAAGAAGGAGATCCGCAGCTGGTGACCACCACGGTCTCGGGCACCCGCGGACACAACCCGAAGGACGTCAGCACCAGCTGGCACGCCAAGCTCGGCATCGGCGCCGCCTGCCAGGACGGACCGCCACCGGTCAGCAGCCCCGCGACCTTCGGCTCGAAGGCCTACGTGGCCAGCATCGATGGCGTGGTGCGGGCGTACGACACCAGATCGGACACCCCGGCCACCCCGCTGTGGGAAACCAAGCTGGGTTACCTGCCGGGCGAAAGCCCGATGGATGACCCGTTCCGGGTACAGGCAGGCTGCAAGGGCGAAGGTGCCGGTTCGCCGGCCGGACACGCTCTGGCCACCGAGACTGTCATCTACGCGGGAACCCGCGACGGACGCGTGGTCGCTCTTGACCGGGCTTCGGGCAAGAAGCTGGCCGAGTACAACCTCGGCGCGGCTGTGGCCTCGTCACTGACGATCAGCGGCAACACCTTGTTCGCCCTGACCGACGACGGAACTATGCACGCGTTGGTGGCCACCAACTCGGCACCGAACGGAGGCTAACGCCTGCTGACATGTAGGTACGTTTGTCACCGAGTCACCTAGGAAAGCGGCTCCCGGTTCACTGAACCGGGAGCCGCTTTCGTGTGCCGTTCGGGGCTGCGGCAGGCTGCCGAAGCGGGAACGACATCAAACTTTTGCGATCATTCCATCCCGGCTGTTCGTTCAGGACAGACACCCAGAGGCGACTCACCAAATGCGCAACTTAAACGAAGAATGGCCCGACCAATCCCAAAAGGACTAATCGGGCCATAAATCTAGTGGAGCATAGCGGAATCGAACCGCTGACCTCTTCGATGCGAACGAAGCGCTCTACCAACTGAGCTAATGCCCCGGGTCTCGAGCCAAGGCCCTCAACGATTCATAGCCTAAACCCACAAAACCCCGTGGACAAAATACGGTGACGCAAGGTGCTTAATCGCCGGATTCGTTCTCGATGGAACCGGCCTCGATTGATTCCCGGGCAACGGTGTACTGCCGCTGGATATAGGCCTCGAGCTCGCTGCGTTCCACGCGCCAAACGCCCCGGCCGCCAATCTTGATGGCCGGGAGATCGCCGCTGCGCACCAGCGAGCGCACCTGTGGCAGGTTGACGTTCAACTCGTCGGCAACATCTTCAAGACGCATGAATCTCATACAAAGAACGTTACCCCCATGCCGGGCGGGAAACGTGTCAAACCCAATCTGTGGATATCCAAGCCCCGCACGGGACAGACCGGGCACATCCACCCGTTAACCAAAGCTGGTCCGCGACAACTCCAAGTATTTGGAATCGTTGCGGACCACCTTTGAATTCGACCTGAAACCTTGTGGGTCAGCCCAAACACGGGACCTGATAGGTTCCCGGATCGGGGGTCTGCTCGCCGCGGCTTGTGGCCTTGGTTGAGCTGCTAACAACCACTAAAGCAACCATCGGTCATACCGTGCAACACAGTTGGGAATCGCTGATCATTTTGACTAACATGGAGCGGTAGCAACCGCACAACTTGGTCAATTTGACCGCACTTAGCCGAAGGAGTCGGAATGACGCCGGAATCGTACCAACTGGATGATACGGACAGGCGCATTCTTTTGGCCCTGGATGATGATCCCCGCGTCCCGACCATGATGCTCGCACAGCGACTGGGCCTGGCCCGCGGCACGGTGCAGACCCGCATGGAGCGGCTGGCTTCCTCCGGCGCATTGCGCCCGAATTCCAGCCGCGTAAAGCCGGCCTCCGTCGGGCGAGGCGTCTCCGCCATGGTGAGCGCGGAGCTCGACCAGTCGCACCTCAACGAGGCGATCGAGGCACTGCGGAAAATCCCCGAGGTCCTTGAATGCGTGGCCCCCGCCGGCGACACCGACCTGCTGATCCGCGCCGTAGCCATCGACCCCGACGACCTGTACCGCGTGAGCGAAGAGATCCGGCTGTGCCCCGGCATCACCCGCACCTCCACGTCCATGATCCTGCGCGACGTGATCCCGTACCGCACCACGGAGCTGCTCAAGCGCCTGAGCTAGGGCATCACGCAATTCCGGAACTTCAATTGACCGTTCGGCCGTTTCCCTTGGAAACGGCCGAACGTGTTTCGGCACCTCTTGCCGATGCCCTAGGCTTTTGAAGGGGTCACGACAGGCCTCACCACCAGTCAATCCAGGAGCACCATGAGCACTTCAACAGGCCTGAGCAACATTGACGTTGCAGGCATGACCACCGACCAGAGCCCGTTCCCCAGCGCCACGCGTGCAGGTGACTTCATTTTCGTTTCGGGCCAGGTCTCGAAGGACGAGAACAAGGTCCTGGTGGGCGAGGGCGACATCTACGCGCAGACCGTCCAGACCCTGAAGAACCTGGAAAAGGTGCTCGCCGCCTACGACCTGACCCTGGCCTCGGTGGCAACGACCACCGTTTACATCAACGACGCGGCAATGGCCGGCGAGTACAACCGTGCGTGGGTCGACACCTTCGCCGGACACCGCCCGTCGCGCGCGACCATCGTGGCACCGCTGCTCAACGACAAGCTGCTGGTCGAGGTCCAGGCCACCGCCTGGGCCGGCAAGTAACCCCGCAGACCTGTTGCCCCTTGCGGGTTCGCTGCCTCGGATCCCGGAGCCGCGCACCCGCGAGGGGCATTTTGCTGCCCGGAACCCGCCTTCAGCGTTCCTGCAGCGTCAGGTTGCGCAGCGTGGTCTGGGTGCTGAGATCCGTGGTGGTCAGGCGCAACCATAGCCAGAGGCGCTTTTGCGGATCCTCGAGTTCCAAATTGAAGTTCTTGGCCATCTGCGCAATCCGGTAGCGGACCGTGTTGTTGTGGACATGCAGGTTCGCCGCCATGGTCGAAATGTTTCCGCTGGAGACCAAGTAGGCCCGCAAGGTGTCCATGTAGTCCGTCTGGTGTTCCTCGTCGTAGGACCGGATTGCCTCGATGCCGTCTGCCGTGCCAAGCCCCGTCTCCGCGATGAATCTCCCGACCTTCATGAGGTTCAACGGAATCCTGTGGTCCTCATAAAGGGCGACGGCCGGCACGGCCCTGCCCCCGGCGCTCCCGGCGTTCCCTGCGACGGCTTCCCGGTTCAACAGGTATTCAAGCGCCTGCAGCGCCTCGGTCCGCGATTCCGGCAGGTCCTCGATGCGCCGTGCGATGCCGCCCACCGTGGCAATGAGCGGATGGGAACTGATCGTGTGGGAGTAGGCCCCGATCTCCTGCACGACCCTGCGGTGCAGGGCGCGGGCATCGTTTCCGGGGCAGGGAAACACTGCATAGATGACCGATCCGATCAGCGCGCTGTGGCTTGTCTTGAACTGCACGTTGGACACCGTCGTGACAAGGTGCAGCAGCCGCTGGATCTCGCGCACCGAATCAAGGGAACCCGACTCCGGCCTGGCGATCGTCAGTGCCGCGACCGCGAGCCCCCGGGTCACGTCCAGCCCCAGCTGCGCGGCGGCAAACGAGGCATGCGCGGGGTCGTCGATGAGGGTGCGGATCAGGTCGCCGTTGCGCCTCTCCCCAAAGTCCGAGGCCGAACGCGCATGGAGCATGTGCAGGCCGGCCAGCGGAGCCATCCGGTCAAGCGCCTCCACCGCCGCCGGCACGTTCCCGGCTCCCGGGTCAATGATCCAGATGGAACCCAGCAATTCGCCGCCGGCCCGCACCGCCAACGCCAGCCGGCCGACGCCCTCGTCCGTTGAAGGGATGTACAGCGCGCCGGCTGCCGCATACACGGCCTTGAAATCCGCGTCGAACGCCGGAGGCTTGCTTTCCTGAAGCGCCAGGGTGGTGACGCGCCGCAGCTCGTCGATGGGTTGGCCCGGCAGCGTCGAGTACCCGAGCACCCGCCCGAGCGGATCCACGATGCTTGTGGCACCGTCCGTAATCGATGCGACCGCGTTGGCGAACGCGTAGAGGTCGCCCAGACGCACGCCCGAGACCGAATCCGCGGCGGCACCCATGACCGATGCCCTGGCAAGTGCCACCAGCCGCGTCCAGTCGGCATCGCGGGGCGCCACCAACAGGGCCAGCCCGTTTCGTATTGCCGCTGTTCGCAGCTGGTCCATATGGCTGCCACGCGCCTTGATGATCACCGCCGCCGCGTTGCTGTTGGATGCCCTGTGCAGCAGCTGTTCGAAGTCGGCCGATCCGTAGGTGATTCCGACGGCAAGGATGATCCGGTCATCGACGTTTGTCCACTCATCCAGCGGGTCGTACATCAGCACATCGGAGACCGGATGCTCGAGGTTTTCGGGAGTCGGATTGACGTGAACCAGATCCGCCTGCATGAACTCGATGCAGTTCGAGAGGCGCACCTGCCCCGATTCCGTTCCGGCGACCTGACTTCCATAGCTTTGTGCATCCATCTTTGGAAGATACCACAGGGTTCTGGCAGGTCTTATGGACGTTCTCACATGACCACGCGGAGAGATTTAGATCACTATTGAGGAAGCAGGTGGAACGGACTTCCACGTTAGAAATTTGAGGAAAAGCAATGCGACTGAAAGACATCCTGGCACTCGCCTCCATCCAGGGACCGGCCCGCACGCCGGCCGAGCGACTCAAGCGGAGCTGCCACAGCGTGGAAGACATGCGCAAGCTCGCTTCCAAGCGACTTCCCAAGTCCATTTTCGACTACATCGAAGGCGGCGGAGAAGACGAGTTCTCGATGCGCCGGAACCGCTCATCCTTCGATGACTGGTCGTTCATGCCCAAGTGGGGCTCCGTGGACAACATGGATTTGAGCTCCACCCTGCTCGGCGGACCGACGTCCCTGCCGTTCTACCTCTCCCCCACCGGCGGCACCCGCCTGTTCAACCCCAAGGGCGAAACCGCGGTGGCACGTGCCGCCGAGGCCCAGGGCATCCCCTACGGCCTGGCCCACCTGAGCACCACCACCATGGAGGACGTCAGCGCCGCCGCCCCCACCCTGCGCCGCTGGTTCAACCTCGAGCCGATCGCGGACAAGGTCGAGTTGCAGGCGGTGCTGGACCGCGTCTCCCGCGCCGGCTACGAAGCACTGATCGTCAACGTCGACTGCCGCTCGATCGGCCACCGCGAACGCGACTACCGCAACGGCTTCACCGCCCCGCCGACCATCAAGCCGAAGACCGTCGTCGAGGGCGCACTGCACCCGCGCTGGGCCCTGGGATTCCTCGCCAACGACGCCATTGCCTTCCCGAACCTCGACGCCGAGGAGCCCACCGGCCCGCTGGCGTCCAGCCCGGACATGTGGCGCACCCTGCTTGCGGGCGCCTACGAGCCCACCGACTGGGCCGACCTGCGCGAGATCCGCATGCGCTGGAGCGGACCGATCATCCTCAAGGGCGTGGTCAACCCGAAGGACGCTGCATTCGCCGCCGAATACGGCTTCGACGCCATCCAGGTCAGCAACCACGGCGGACGCCAGCTGGACCACATGGCCTCCCCGCTGGACGTGCTGGAAGACATCGCTGCGGCCGTAGACGGCCGCCTGGAAATCATCGTCGACGGCGGCATCCGCCGCGGTTCGGACATGGTCAAGGCCATCGCACTGGGCGCCACAGCCTGCTCCATCGGCCGCCCGTACCTCTACGGCCTGGCCGCCGCCGGCGAGGTCGGCGTCGAACACGTCATCAACCTGTTCCGCGACGAGATGATGCGCGCCATGATGATGCTCGGCGTCACCAGCATCGAGGAACTTCGCGCCAACGGCCGCGAACTGCTTCGCCACAAGTCAGAGTCATTCCCGTCCGCACCGGCAATGAAGCCGGCGGATTCCGAGAACAGCTACGCAGAAACGAGCCTGTAACCATGAAAAACGAGACACCCCGCCTCCGTTCACGGCGCAGCCGCTTTGCCGCAGCAACCGCCGTGGCAGCCGCAGCCCTGCTGGCACTGACCGCGTGCGGCGGCTCCACCCAAACCGCAAGCACATCCTCGGCCGCCGTCGCCGCCGGAACCTCCGTCCCGGAAATCGCGCTCAACGAGGCAGCCATCAAGATGCTGCCCGAGGCGGTCAAGACTTCCAAGGTCCTGCGCGTGGGCATCCCCACCAACGAACAGCCGACCCAGTACTTCCTGGAAGGCACGCAGGAGCTCACCGGCGTCAACCCGGACATCGCCCGCCTGATCGGGGCGTCGCTGGGTTTGAAGGTGGAAATCCAGGTGGCAAACTTCGACTCCATCATCCCCGGCATGGCGGCCGGCCGCTACGACATGACCGTCTCTTCCATGACCCCCACGAAGGAACGCATGAAGGTGCTGGACTTCGTCGACTACATGGCGATGGGCAACTCGATCGCCGTCGCCAAGGGCAACCCCACCGGGATCGCCAAGTACCAGGACCTCTGTGGCAAGAAGGTCGGGCTGCTCACCGGCTCGTACCAGCTCACGGTGAACATCCCCGAATACAACAAGGACTGCGTCGCGGCAGGAAAGCCGGAGATCGTCTCCAACCAGTACCAGGACACCCGCCAGGCCATCTCCGCGCTCACCAGCGGACGCCAGGACGCGGTGCTCGCCGACTCCCCGATCCTGGACTTCGCCGCCTCGAAGAACCCCACCCTCGAGATCGCCTCCGCCTACGACTTCACCCCCGTGGCCGCAGGCGTCCCCATCGAATCCGGCCTCAAGGATCCGGTTGCCGCAGCGCTGGCGGAAATCATCAAGTCCGACGCGTACAAGCAGGTCCTGGCCAAGTACGGCCTTGAAGCCAGCGCCATCACCGACGCCCGCGTCAACTTCGCCCAGTAGCAATGGAAGTGAACACCATGCAACCCCAGAACGCCCCGTCTGCCACAGCGCAGGCCACGGCCGCGGAGGAACCGGCCCCGGTCATCCCGCTCAAGCACCCGGTACGAAACGCCTTCGCCGCCATCATCGTCGTGGTCGCCGCCCTGGCCGCCATCGACGTGGCGCTCAACGAGCGCTACCACTGGGACGTCGTCGCCGACTACCTCTTCGCCCCGCGCATCCTCACCGGTGCCGCACTGACCCTGATGCTCACGGTCGTCTCGATGAGCGTCGGCATCTCGCTCGGCGCCGTGCTGGCCATCATGCGATTGAGCGAAAACCCTATCCTGAGCACCATCGCCCGGGGCTACATCTGGTTCTTCCGCGGGACCCCGCTGCTGGTGCAGCTGATCTTTTGGTACAACATCGCGGCCCTGTACCCGGTCATCGCCCTGGGGCTTCCCTTCGGCGGACCCTCGATCGTCCTGGGCTCGGCCAACGTGCTGATCACCCCGCTGGGCGCGGCCCTGCTGGGCCTGTCGCTGAACGAGGCAGCCTACATGGCCGAGATCATCCGCGGCGGCATCGGCTCGGTGGACCGAGGCCAGTACGACGCCTCGAAGGCGCTGGGCATGAGCGGTTCCAAGCTGATGCGCCGCATCATCCTGCCACAGGCCATGCGCGTGGTCCTGCCGCCGACCGGCAACCAGGTCATCTCGATGCTCAAGGGCACCTCGCTGGTGTCCGTGCTGGCGATCTCCGACCTGCTGTACTCGGCCCAGATCATCTACTCGGAGAACTACCAGACGATCCCGCTGCTGATCGTCGCCAGCCTCTGGTACCTGCTCATGACCACCATCCTGAGCTTCTTCCAGGAAAAACTCGAACGTCACTACGGACGCGGCTTTGACTCTGTCATCAAGCGCAAGCGTTCACGCAAAGCCAGGAGCGCAAAATGAGCAACGTCATGGTTGAGGCCCAGGGAGTCCGCAAGAGCTACGGGCACCTCGAAATCCTCAAGGGAATCGACCTGCAGGTCCAACGCGGTTCGGTCACCTGCCTGATCGGCCCCTCGGGCTCGGGCAAGACGACTTTCCTGCGCTGCATCAACCACCTGGAGAAGATCAACGCCGGCCGCCTCTATGTCGACGGCTCGCTGGTGGGCTACGAGGAACGCAACGGCCGCCTGCATGAGATGCGGGACAAGCAGACGGCGATCTCGCGCCGCGCCTCCGGCATGGTGTTCCAGCGCTTCAACCTGTTCCCGCACATGACCATCATGGAGAACATCATCGAGGCACCCATCCAGGTGCAGGGCCGCAACCGCAGGGAGATCACCGCCGAGGCCCAGGTCCTGCTGGACCGCGTGGGGCTGGGCGACCGCGGCCGTTCCTACCCGCAGGAGCTCTCCGGCGGCCAGCAGCAGCGCGTGGCCATCGCCCGCGCGCTGGCCATGAAGCCGAAGCTGATGCTCTTTGACGAGCCGACCTCGGCCCTTGACCCGGAACTGGTCGGGGAGGTCCTGGACGTCATGAAGGACCTGGCCGAGGAGGGCATGACCATGGTCGTGGTGACCCACGAGCTGGGCTTCGCCCGTCAGGTCGCCGACCACGTGGTCTTCATGGACGGCGGCGTGGTGGTCGAATCCGGGCCGCCGGCCGAGGTCCTGGACAACCCGCAGAACGAACGCACCCAGGCGTTCCTCTCCAAGGTCCTCTAAGCATCCCCGTCCCGCGTGACCATCAACCAGCTAGGAAAAGTCTCAATGTCAGAAACCAGCAGCATGCTCCGCCAAGAGGTCTCCACCCAGGATGCGCCGCCACCGTCGTGGGCCTACTCGCAGGGCATCGTCGCCAACGGATTCCTTTTCACCGCCGGGCAGACGCCGCACGACCCCGTCACCGATGAAACCGTCGGCATCTCGATCGAGGAACAAACCACCCGGGCCATGCAAAACCTTGCAGCGGTGCTGGCGGCCCACGGCCTGGACTTCTCCCACGTCGTGAAGACCACCGTGCACCTGCACCACCCGGGCCGCGACGCCGCGGGGTTCAACTCGATCTACGAACAGTTCGTCGTCAAGCCCTACCCGGTGCGAACCACCGTGGGCTCGTTCCTCGGGGACTTCCTCGTTGAGATCGACGCTGTTGCGGTGGTCCCGCAGGCGGAAACAGGCAACTAACCGGCACCAAACCCGCGACAAGGGGGTGCGGCTACCGCTCCACCGCCAGGCGCCCGATGATCAGGCGCATGATCTCGTTGCTGCCTTCCAGGATCTGGTGCACGCGCAAATCCCGCACGATCTTTTCGATCCCGTAGTCGGAAAGGTAGCCGTAGCCGCCGTGCAGCTGCAGCGCGGTGTTTGCCGCGTTGAACCCCGCGTCCGTGGCCACCAGCTTGGCCATGGCGCACAGCCGCACGGTGTCCTTGGTGCCGCGCTCGAGCGCGTCCGCGGCGCGCCACACCATGGTGCGGGCGCTCTCCAGCTCTGTCTGCATGTCCGCGATCTGGAAGAGCAGCGCCTGCTGCCCGATCAGCGGGGCGCCGAAGGCCGAGCGTTCCTTCAGGTAGGCGATCGACTTGTCCAGGGCCGCCTGGCCGCCGCCCAGCGAGCAGGCGCCGATGTTGACCCGGCCCCCGTTGAGGCCCTTCATGGCGATGCCGAACCCGGCGCCCTCGGCCCCCAGCCGGTTGCCCGCGGGGATCCGCATGTTCTCGAACACCACCTGGCGTGTGGGCTGGGCGTTCCAGCCCATTTTCTTTTCCAGCGGGCCGAACGAGAGGCCCTCGACGCCGTCCTGCACAATGAAGGCGGTGATCCCGGCGCTGCCGGTGTCGGCGGTGCGGGCCATGACCACGTAGACCCCGGAGCTTCCCGCCCCGGAGATGAATTGCTTGGTCCCGTTGAGCACGTAGTCGTCGCCGTCGCGGACCGCCCGGGTGGTCAGCGCCGCGGCGTCGGAGCCGACGCCGGGTTCGGTCAGCGCGTAGCTGGATAGCGTTTCCATGCTGCACAGCCCCGGCAGCCAGGCCGCCCGTTGGTCGTCGTTGCCGAACTCGTCGATCATCCAGGCGACCATGTTGTGGATGGAAATGTAGGCGGCGATGGTCGGGTCGGCCTTGGCCAGCTCCTCGAAGATCAGGGCCGCGTCCAGCCGGCTCATCCCGGAGCCCCCGAAGTCCTCGCGAACGTAGATGCCGCCCATGCCGAGTTCCCCGGCCTGGGCCAGCACGTCGACCGGGAAGTGCTTGGCCTGGTCCCATACGACGGCGTGCGGGGCGATGTTTTCGGTGGCGAAGTCGCCCACCATGTCGACGATGGATTGTTGCTCTTCGGTCAGGTCGAACATCTGTGCTCCTGTCTTCGGGGATGTGCGGATGGCGTGGGTCGCCGGGTGTCTTACTTGCCGACCTTTCCGGTCAGCGCGGCCACGGGCCGCAGGAAGATCGGCTGGGCCAGGAACCAGAAGCCGACGACCACCACGATCGACACGGCGAAGATGACAAGCCCCGTCCAGTTATCCGAATTGCTGGCCGCGTACATGTGGTTCAGGTTGCGCAGGGCGCCGGTGGCAAACACCAGGGCCACGTGGACCACCACGAAGGCGACGAAGTAGAGCATCACCGGGAAGTGCAGCGCCCGGGCCAGTTCCATGGGGTAGGCCTTGTTCAGCTTCGGGGCCTTCTTGGGCCAAGCCGCGGACATGCGCAGGCCGGTGGCGATGGCCAGCGGCGCGGCAATGAAGACCGTGGTGAAGTAGGCCAGCAGCTGCAGGGCGTTGTAGTTCACCCACCCGTCCTCGGTGGGCCAGTCCAGCGAGAGATACTGCAGCGCCGCGGAGGCCGCGTTGGGGAACACGTCCCAGCTGGTCGGCACGATGCGCATCCATTGCCCGGTGGCGAAAAGCACGATGACGAAGACGATGCCGTTGAGCACCCACAGTGCGTCGAGGGTCAGGTGGAACCAGAGGTCAAGGCTGATCCGGGTCGGGGCGCCCTTGGTTTTGATGAGCCCCTTGTTGTTGCGGACCCAGTGCGCCGCGGGCCGGGTCACGGTGCGCACCTGCCAGCCGGTGCGCACGATCAGCACCAGGAAGAACATGTTCAGGAAGTGCTGCCAGCCCAGCCAGGCCGGAAGCCCGACCGGCGCGCCCTCGGGCAGCGGGGAATGCCCGGGGTACCTGTCCATCCAGGCCTTGACCCCGTCGAGGCCCGTCAGCCACCGGGCCGCCAGCACCGCCACAATGAGCAGGACAACCAGCGATCCGGCAACGACCCCGGCGCGCACCCACTTGTTGCCGGCCTGCTTCTTCTTCGCCGTGGACTGGGCCATCATCACCAACACCTCGCAGACATGTTCTTGTTGCCTTGGTCAGGAACGGTTCTTGAGCAGTTCGATGACCTGGGGAACCACGGTGAAGACGTCCCCCACGATGCCGAGGTCCGCGATCTCGAAGATCGGGGCGTCCTCGTCCTGGTTGATCGCAACGATGGTCTTGGCGGTCTGCATGCCCGCCCGGTGCTGGATGGCGCCGGAGATGCCCAGCGCCACGTAGAGCTGCGGGGAAACGCTGACACCCGTCTGGCCGACCTGCGCCGTTTGCGAAATGAACCCGGCGTCCACGGCGGCCCGCGAGGCACCGACGGCCGCACCCAGCGCGTCCGCGAGTTGTTCGACCAGCACGAAGTTTTCCTCCGAGCCCAGGCCGCGTCCGCCGGAGACCACCGTGGCGGCCCCGCGCAGTTCGGGGCGCGTCGGGTTTTCGGGGGCATCGGCATAGGAATCGATGGTTGCCTGGCTGCCCGCGGCAGGCGCGAGCTGCACGGAAGTCACCTCCGGGGTCGCCGCGGGTGCCTGCTCGTCGATGGCCCCGGAGCGGACGGTGATGATCGGCAGGACGTCCGGAACCGTGGCGTGGACCGTGTAGCTTCCGCCGAAGACGGAGTGCTCGGTGACGATCCTTCCGTCGACCAGCGAGGCATCCACGACGTCGGCGAGCACTCCCCCGCCGGTGCGGACGGCCAGCCGGCCGGCGGCCTCGCGACCGTCCACCGAGGCCGCGGTGAGCACCGCGGCCGGGGCGTGGGCGGCGACGGCGTCGGCCAGCGCATCTACCAGGGGCGCACCCAGCAGGGCGTGTGCCGCATCCGTCCGGGCCGCGTGGATCCGCACGGCGCCCAGCCCGCCGAGCACGGCGATGGTTTCGGGATCCAACGGCGCGGCGGAGACGGTGACGGCGACGGGGGTCCCCAGCCGGGCCGCGACGGCCAGCAGGCCCCGGGCCGAGGCGGGAACGTGTCCGGTGTGGGTGAGTTCGATGAGAACCACGATGTTCGGCATGCTCGGTCCTTTGCTAGATCAGCCGCTGGGCGGTCAGGAAATCGACGAGCTCCTCGGCGGCGGCTCCCTCGTCAACGATCTTGCGGCCCGCGGCCCGCGCGGGCCGTTCGGCCAGATCCAGCACGCGGCTCCGGGGAGGCGACCCCACGCCGAGTTCGGAAGCGGAAAGGGTGGCGACCGGCTTGCGCTTGGCTCCCATGATGCCCTTGAAGTTCGGGAACCGGGCCTCGTCGAAGCGCTCGGTGACGGTCAGCATGGCGGGGAACGCGGCCCGGACCCTCTGGGTTCCGGCCTCGGTCTGGCGTTCGCCGCTCACCACGCCGTGGGTGACGTCGGCGGACAGCAGCGATCCGAGCAGCGGAAGTCCCAGGTGCTCGGCTACCATGGCGGGGATGATTCCCGCGCGGCCGTCGGTGGATTCGTTGCCGGCGATGACCAGGTCGGCGTCCGTGCCGCGCAGCGCGGCGGCCAGCGCCGCAGCGGTGACGGTGAGGTCCGCCCCGGCAAGGGAATCGTCGAGCACGTGGATCCCGGAGTCGGCCCCCATGGACAGTGCCTTGCGGATGGCTTTGGCGGCCTCGGAAGGACCCATGGTCAGCACGACCACCTCGGTGGATTTGTCTTGGTCCTTGACCGTGAGCGCCAGTTCCAGGGCTCGTTCGGTGATTTCGTCAATGACGGGTTCGTTGGCGTCGCGGTCCAGTCTGCCGGTGTCCGGCTCCAGCCTGCGTTCCTCCGCCGTGTCCGGAACCTGCTTGATCAAGACCACGATTTTCATCCAAGTACTCCCTCGATGCTGGGCTTTTCGCTCAATCGTGAGACTACTTGGAAGGCTACGGATTTACTAGGGCTTCCTAGCAAAATGTGGCGCATCGGCGGTGCCCCTTGCGCGGTGCCGGCTGCGGGCTACCCGGCGTCGAGCGAGCCCTGGGCGATCTGTTCCAGCAGCCAGGGCGAAAACGCGAAGGGGGTCGCTTCCGCGGCCAGGCGCAAGGCCGAGGGGTCCACCCAGGCGTATTCCGAGACCTCGTCCGGGTTGGGGTCCAGGTCGGCGCCGATGACGGCGGCGAAGACCGGGCAGATCTCGTTCTCTACGATGCCCGAGGCGTCGACGGCTCGGTAGCGGAAGTCGGGAAGCAGGCTGCGGATCGCTGTGACGCTGGTTCCCAGTTCCTGCCCGGCCCGGCGCGCGATGGCCGCCTCGAAGGATTCCTCGGGCCCGGGGTGTCCGCAGAAGGAGTTGGTCCAGACCCCCGCCCAGGTCTTCTTGGACAGGGCCCGGCGGGTCATCAACAGCTGACCTGCCTCGTTGAACAGGTAGCAGGAGAAGGCCAGGTGCAGCGGGGTTTCGGCGGTGTGCACATGGGCCTTGGGTTCGGTTCCGATGCGGGTGCCTGCCTCGTCCAGCAGCACCACCAATTCCTCGCTCATGACACTCTTCCATCAAGGGTTTTCAAGGGGCCTGCACCGCTGTCGCACTTTGGTTGCTGTTGCGGCGCATGCTTCGATCATCCCATGTCCGGAAACGGGGAGCCATTCGGCCGGTGCAACCCGGAGAGGCTCCCGCACCCGGACATAAAGCTACCCCGCACCGTCGAAGAGGCGTCAAAGACGATGCGGGGTAGCTGGATTGTGGGTGCCGTTGCGGCACGGGCCTACTTCAGGCGCTTGAGTGTCTCGCCCTTGAAGAAGCCGGGCTGGCGCACACGCATGATCACCATGATGATCACGCCGAGCAGCAGCACGCCCATGCCCAGGATGAACACCATGCCCAGGCCGCCGATGTTGGATCCCGATCCGTAGTCCGGGCTCATGGAGTCCCTGGCGGTGCTGAAGAACATCACCAGCAGGACCACGCCGCCGACCAGCGGGGCCAGGAACTTGAAGACGATGTTGCGTGCCGAGGCGAACAGCTCGCGGCGGAAGTACCAGACGCAGGCCAGCGCGGTGACGCCGTAGTAGAAGCAGATCATCATGCCAAGGGCGGTGATGGTGTCCCACAGGGCGTTTTCGCTCAGCAACCGGGTGACGACGTAGAACGCGGCCGCAGCGGCGCCGGCGGTGATGGTGGCCACCGACGGGGACATGAAGCGCGGGGAAACGTTTCCGAAGCGCTCGGGCAGCGCCTTGTAGTAGCCCATGGCCAGGATGGTGCGGGCCGGGGAAACCATGGTCGACTGCAGGGAGGCAGCCGAGGAGGAGAGGATCGCCAGGGACATGAGGATCGCGAACGGACCCATGATCGGGCCGGAGAGGACCGCGAAGATCGATTCCTGGTTGTCCGGGTTTCCGGCGCCCAGCCCGGTGTCGCCGACGCCCGCGTAGGAGATCACGGCGAGGGCGACGACCATGTAGATGGCCATGATGACCAGCACCGTGATGGTGGCGGCGCGCCCCGGCACCTTGTCCGGGTCCTTGGTTTCCTCGTTCATGGTCAGGGTGACGTCCCAGCCCCAGAAGATGAAGATCGACAGGGAGACGCCGGCGGCGAAGGCCGAGAAGGACTCGACCGCCATCGGGTTGAACCAGTCGAGGCTGATCGGGGTGGCGTCGAAGGCCGTGCCGTTGTTCACGTGGATGAACGCCGCAATGGCGAACCAGCCCAGGACGATCAGCTGGAAGGCCACCAGCACATACTGGAAGATCTTGGTGGTCTGCATGCCCCGGTAGGAGATCCAGCAGGCCAGGGCAATGAACACCAGGGTGGTGGGGATGTTGACCCACAGGTTCTTGGTCAGCTCGGCAATGGCTTCGTTGCCGGTGAGCTGGGCCAGTAGGATGTAGAAGAAGTCAACAGCGACCGCGGCAAGGTTCGAGAGCACGATGATGGTTGCGGCGATCAGGCCCCAACCGCCCATCCAGCCGATCCAAGGCCCGAAGGCACGTGTGGCCCAGGTGAACGAGGTGCCGGAGTCGGGCATCGCGCTGTTGAGTTCGCGGTAGCCAAGGGCCACCAAGAGCATGGGCAGGAACCCCGCGAGGAAGATGGCCGGGAGCTGGGTGCCGACTTCGGCGACGGTCGGGCCGAGTGCCGCCGTCAGGGTGTAGGCAGGGGCGATGCAGGAAATCCCGATGACGACCGCGCCAAGGACGCCAACGACGCCCTTGTTCAGTCCCTTTTCGCCGAGGCCCGATTCGGTCTCTAGCATCGGCGTTTTCGCGCCGGTCGCTTCTGGACGACTCATGTTGTAATTCTTTCATCCGGATGCCGTTTCATCCCCTTTCCCGGAAGATGGGATAGGGGATGAAGCGGCATCAAATGGTGGGTAACGCTAGGACTGCGCCGACCCGGGCTTGTAGTTCTTGGGAACCACAACGAGCGGAACCGGCAGGGTCCGCAACATGCGCTGGGCCGTGGGACCCATGAAGAGTCGCCGCTTGCGAGCCAGGCGGCTCGAACCGACGACCGCGATTTCGCCGTCTTCCCAACTCAATTCCGCAATTGCGTCATCGATGTTGGACCCGGAGGCAACCAGCACCTCGGCGTCAAGGTCCAGCGCGGCAACAACCTCGCCGACCTTTGTGCGCGTGGATGCGATCGCCGCCTCGAGCGAGGCTGCGTCGGCATCCATTTCTTCCTGTTCCACCAGGGAAACCACGCGAAGCGGCAATCCCTGGGCGGCGGCGGCCGCGGCAGCGGCCTGCACTACGCCCTTCAGTCCCGGCCGGGTCCCGACGAACGCGGTGACGCGACTGAGCTTTCCGTGGGCCTTTTCCAGCGAGGCGACAGCCTCGGGAGAGCCCATCGCCACCGGGAACGGAGAGGAATGGAGCAGCGCGCTGGCCACCGAGCCGGGGGCAAAGAACCCGACCACGTGACGCCGGCGCCCGCCGAGCACGATGACCTGCGCACCGGTTTCCTTGGCAACCGCGATCAATCCCTCCGCAGGGGAAGGAACCGAACGGGCGATCACCCGCGCGCTGACACCCTGGGGCACCAGCGCGAGGGCCTGCTTGGCCCACTCATCGACCTTGGCGGCCATGATCGAGGAGTAGCCGTGGTCGCTGCCCGGGTACACCGCGGAGAACGGGGTGTGCTCGGGCAGGACAATGGCGATGTCCAGGTGCGCATCGGCTCCGCCCAGGGCCGAAGCCAATGCTATGGCTTCGGCGCCGCGGGCATCGGCCGTGTATCCGACGAGGTAGCGCATGGAACTAGGCGTTCTGTTCCTGCGCGGCGGCGAACTTGGAGACGACGCCGTCGTAGTTCAGGTCGTAGTCGGTGCCGTCCACGGCCGCGACGATGCGTGCGGCGGTGCGGCGGCCCATGCGGACCGCGCCGTCGACGTGCTGGTAGCCTTCGCCGGCCAGGTCCGAGGAGGAGAAGTAGATCGGGCCGACGTTCTTGTTCTGGTCCGGCCCGAAGCGGAACAGGCCGCCCAGGTCGTAGCTGGTGGCGTAGGCGCCGCGGGTCCATTCCTCGGAACCGAAGTCCGAGAGGTAGAAGACCTCCGGGGTCAGTGCCTTCTCGCCCAGGAACGCGGCGATGCCCTTGAGGATGGTTTCCTTGCGCTCGGCCTCGGAAAGCTCGAACATGGCGTCGGCGTTGACGTCGGAGATGAAGCCGACCAGGGTGCCGGTGGACTCGCCGTGGTAGGTGTTGTCGTACACCTCCTGGATGATGCTGTTCGGGCCGAAGCAAGTGCCCGAGAGGCCCTCTTCGCGCCAGAACGGGGTGGAGTACACGGCGTGGACCTTGATGACCAGGCCCATGGACTGGTGCTGGTGGGTCACGTGCTGGCGGCGCGGCATCGGCGGGTTGTAGGAGATGCGCGAGTACAGGTTCGGCGGAACCGCGATGACGACCTTCTTGGCGTTGACGGTGACGTCGGCGCCGTAGGCGGTGACGCCCTCTTCGGACCAGTCCAGCTTCAGCACCGGGTTGTTCAGGTAGACGTCCTCGCCCAGGCGCTCGGCCACGGCGATGGAAACGCCCTGCATGGTGCCGACCATGCGGCGGTCGAGGATGAAGTCTTCGTCGACCAGGTTGGAGAACGAGCCCGCGGAGGAGGACATCAGCAATGCCTGCAGCGCGGAGAAGGTGTGGGCGGGCTTGGTGAGCATGCCGCCGGCGATGAACAGGCCGATGTTGTTGCAGGCGGCCTCGTCGCTGGAGATGGTGCGCAGCCAGTGGTGGAAGGAGATCATGTCAAGCTCCGCGGCCTGCGGGTGCTCCCACGGGGCGTCCGGGTTGACCTGCGCGGTGAGGCGGTCCAACTCGGCGATGAGCTTGTTCATTTCGGCAATGGTGGCTTCGCCGACCGGGAAGTCTTCGCCCTCGTAAACGGTGCGGGCGCCGTCTTCCGCGATGTAGACGGACTTGCCTTCCTTGTAGCGCTCGAAGGTTTCGATGCCCAGTTCCTCGATCAGCGAGTACAGGCCGGTCTGGTCCGGGGAGATCCACTGGCCACCGATTTCGATGGTGGCTCCGTCCATGTTCTGGCTCCAGGTGCGGCCGCCGACGCGGTCGCGGGCTTCCAGCACTGCGACGGTCTTGCCGGCCTTGCGCAGCTCGTATGCCGCGGTCAGGCCCGAGGGGCCAGCTCCGATGATGACGACGTCACGATCCAGAGTTGTCATGATTTCCACTTCTTTCGTTGCGCTAAATGAATGGCGTTCATTTACTAGACTGGTTTAATAGTAGGACAGAAGAGAAGCATTGTGAAGTGAGCCACGTGAGGAGCCCCTTGTGCCCGAAGAAACTGCGCAATCCACGCGCCGCAGGGCCGGCAGGCCGCGTTCGGTGGTGTTGGATCGCGAGCTCATTGCGCGGGCCGCGCTGAAGCTGGTTTCGACGCAGGGATATTCGACGCTGACCATGTCCGCCGTGGCCAAGTCGCTGGGCGTCTCACCGTCGGCGTTGTACAACCATGTTGACTCCAAGCAGGAACTCATGCAATGGATCCAGGAAATCGTGATGGACGGGGTCGATTCCTCGGTGTTCGCCACGCACGCATTGGATCAGGCACTCTTCCGCTGGGCACAGTCGTACAGGGACGTCTTTGCGGAGCATGCCCCGCTGATCCCCATGATCGCCGTGCTCCCGGTTTCGGGTTCCCCGCGAACCCTGGAAATGTATGAGGCAGTGGCAGGGGGCTTCGTGCATGCAGGCTGGAAGCAGGAGGCGATCATCCCGGCCATCGTCGCCTTGGAATCGTTCATCTTCGGCTCGGCACTGGATGCCACAGCCCCGCTGGATATCTTCAACCCCGGCGAGCATGCGGGAAAGCTGCCGCAATTCGAGGGCGCCCTCGATGCCCAGCGAGCCACCGGCAAGAACAACTCAGAAACCGCGTTCCTCACGGGCCTGGCGGCAATCATAGGCGGCCTGCTTGCCGCGGGCGCCGGCAGCTAGAAAAATCCGTCACCACATGGGACGGAGCAATCCGTGGCAACCCGGTGCCTGCGCGCCCCGCAGAACATAGAGTAGTGCCATGAGCCAAACACCCAGCAGCGGCAAGAACCCCGTCACCGGATTCCTGTCCAAACTTACGGCCAAGAACTGGATCGCGATTGTCGGCGCCATCCTTGCCGTGGTCTTCGTTGTGCAAAACCGCCAGAGCGTCCGCATCGAGCTGTTTTTCCTGAATCTCAATGCGCCGCTGTGGATAGCCCTCGGCGTCGTTCTGCTGATCGGCTGGGTCGTCGGACGGTTTTCATTCAGAAAACGCTAGGCCGTACAACCAAAAAATCGCCTCGACCCGCGGCCAACCGGTGTTGGCTGCGCTTCGAGGCGATCGATGTCTGGGATCAGAAGGAACTGCCCATGATCTGGGTCAGCGTTTCCGGGTCGCCATAGGAATAAATGGCCCAGGTCAGGCCGCCGACGATGGCGGTGCTCACGGCGGCCCAGGCCGCCGAAAGACGCATCATCAGGCGGATCTCCTTGCGGCTGATCGACAAACGATCCGCGGAGTAGTCGCCGGCCACCTTGCCGAAACGCTCGGCGGGGGTGACCGCCGCGAGGGCATTGAGGCTCACCAGGAAGTTTGAAGCCGTATCGCTGGTGCCGTCGGACAGCAGCGCCCGGGTCAGGTTGTTCTTGCGGTCCTGGGTCATTTCCACGATGCGATCCCCGTGGCGGGCCAGCAGGATGTCTTCACCAAGTGGCATCGTTCGATGTGCCAGACGCATTGCATTCCCCTTCAAGGTCACCCGGCCGCGGGGAATGAACACCCACGGTTTTCTCAGTCTCTTTCCTTTCGAGACTACGGGCAGGTGGCAGGGCAACCACCGAATACGGGGAGAACGGTTGGCAAACTCACAGGGGTGTGTGGCCCACGCCGCGGGCGCCCTGTGCCGGAGCGCACAAACCCTGTCAGCGCGTGGAGAAATGGACGATGACGCCGATCATCCACACCGAAGAGGCCAAGGCCGCACACCCGAATTCCGTCAACATGCCAAGGCCCATCGCCTTCAGCGCGGACCCCGAGGCCCGCAGCGCCTCGGGCAGGTTCCTGCGGCGCGAGTACTCACCCACGAGCAGCCCGACGCCAAATCCGAGGAACAGCCCGACCACCGGGATGAGGAACATTCCAACGATGGCCAGAATGATCGCCAGGAAGATGGATCCGCGCGGAATGAGTTGTTGCTTGAGGTTCCGCCCGGTGAGGACCGTGGAGGCGCTCCAGCCGGCGAGCGCAATGGCCATGCCGATTCCCGCAGCCCACCACGTTGCCGGGCTGCCTATGATCCAGCCCCAGGCAAGAAGGGTGCCGACGGTGAGCAGGCTTCCGGGCAGCACCGGGATGATGGTTCCCAGTGCCGCTACGGCCAAGAGGATTCCGGCAATGACGGTTGCGATGATTTGGATGTCCACGCACCTAGTCTGACAGGAAGTCCAATGGCCTATTTCGCATCCGGACGATCCGGCCATTTTCCGAAGCGCCGCAACGTCCTGCCGTCTGGGGGATCCGCAATCCAGGTGCCAACCAACGACAGGTCTTTCGGGGTCTGCGCGTGGATGACAACGCCATGGGTTCGTTCCGAGCCGCCGCCGGGGCTGCGGCAAACAATCTCCGTGGTTTGCAGGTCCAGCAGCGCCAAGCCGGCCACCGTCACCAGTACCCGCTCGAAGGGTGGCCGGTAGTTGTGCAACACGGCGCTTCGAAGCGAAGGAGCACCGGCAACCTTGGGCCCCATGCTCCACCAGCCACAAGTGCTGTTGACGGCCTGCGAGATGTTCATGCCGATGTTGAGGCCGTAGAACTTTGCCGCGCGTGTGGGAACCCCCTGGGCAGCAATGCGTTTGGCCAGTTCCGATTCAGGTTCTCCCAACGCTTCGGTCGCATCGCCCCGAACGGTTGCACCAATGCAGCGAAATTGCAGGCTCGCCTCATAGCCACCCATGGATTCCGCATCCAGATGTGGCAGGGCCTCAAGAAACTCCACGACGGACTCGGGCACACGGGGGTCCTTGTACCCCTGCACGCTTCGGAGCGGAAGAACACCGGCATCGATCAATCGATAACCGGCGGTGCTGCCTCGGCCCAGCCGCGCAAAGGCCGCCCGCTTGGAGACCGTACGCTCATCAACCCAAGTGGCATGACGAATTTCTTCCCAGAGTCGCGGCGTGTTCCGATCATTTTCACCCAATCTGCACAGGTCAATACGTAATGGCATCCAGGCTCCCCCAAAAAGTGCTCGGCGCCCGCGCGACAGGTGTGATGCGGGTCTCTTCGAAACTAGATTCCGTAGAATCAATTTCCCATCTCCAAGACGATCCTATGGGTGATTTTGATACTTGATAAGATCTTTTATGAAAAATCTATAGATTGAAAATTGATAGTGTTATCTCTACGTCTCGCGCATCAGGAGATCTCGGACAGGAACGCTTCCAGCCGCCTCCTAGATGTGCACTTCTTTAGCCATGGGGGCCCTTCTCAGTCATGACCAATTTTTCTATGCCTTCTCCTTCGTTGAAGGCACCGGCGAATCGCCACTTCTGGAGATGGGGACTGGTGCTGGGCCTTGGCGCAAGCCTCGTCCTTGCCCCGCTTGCCGCAGCTCCGGCATCCGCCACCCCAACCGTGGCGCACGGGGTCACTCCCGCCGCCGCCCCCGGCATGCTCACACCAGGCCCGCGCCAAGCGACAAGGGCCGCCACCAAGCGCGTCGACATCTCGGTCAAGACCACCGCAAATGTCAATATCCGCCAGGGCGCCTCTGCCAAGAAAAAATCCCTGAAGATCATCCCGGCCAACACCACCTTGCGGGCCACCGCGCAGGCGTCAAACGGCTGGTACAAGGTGAGCTACAAGGGCACCGCCGGACACATTTCGAATGCCCACGCGAAAAAGGTAACGGCGAAGAAACCGTCGGCAACGAGGGTTTCCGGTGGAAGGGCGGTCGTCACCGGCAAGTACAGCACCAACCGCGCCGGGCTGGACGCCAGGTTCTGGACAAAGGACAAGACCACCAGCCTGTACCGCAGCGTTGGAGGAGCCGCGCGGATCAAGGACATCCCCCGCAACTCGGTGGCCTATCGCGACCTGAAGCTGGAGAAGAAGGGCGGGCAACGTTCCGGCTGGTACTTCGTGCGAACCCAGGGCACATCCGGTTGGGTCAAGTCCTCTGCATTGAAGCGCAGCTCCAATGCACCGACAGGCAACCCCAATAAGTACAGCTACAAGTCCATCAAACGCATGACCAACGGCAAGATCGACCAACGGGCGCTGTCCACGGTTTCGTGGGACAAAGAAAAGACGCTGATCGCCGCACCCGCGGTCGCGTCCCTGACCAGGTTGAACACCGCATTCAAGAAGAAGTTCGGCAAGGACCTCACCATTGACCTGTCCTACCGCACCCGGGCGACCCAGGACTACTACTGGAAAGAACTCGGCCCCTACATTGCCGCGCGTCCCGGTACTTCGAACCACGGCTGGGGTACGGCCATCGACTTCCCCGAATCGTACGACTATTCGTTCCGGGGAAAGTACTACAAATGGCTCAAGCAGAACTCGAGCAACTACGGCTGGGTCCACCGCAAGATCCTTGAAGAGGGCAGCCCGTACGCCGAAGCCTGGCACTTCGAGTACTACGGCTAAAAGCCGGGCCATGCATCGGTTGCCCGACCAGTCGGTGTTGATTTAGAAGTCATCTGGCAACGGGTCCGGCGACGCTGGCCGGCTACATCACGAGGACTCGGGTAGTCCACCAAATCTTGGGGGTCGGTGGACTGCCCGCTCTTGTCACCGACAAAGCGCCACGCCCGCCCGACCTCGGCCAACCGACACGTCAGTCGTCGATGATGCACCAGCTGCCGACGCGCTCATAGGCGCTGTCGTAGACGTCTTCCTCGGCGCCCTGCTCCATCGGGTAGTTCTTGAGGTTCCCGGCCCAATACCGAAGGGCCCGGGTGATCTCGGCCTCGGGGTCCAGCTTGACCGCATCGGTATTCATGTCGATCTCGAAAACAAATTTCATGTTCTCCCCGCCCCTCGGTTCGGCGATGCCCATCGGCATCAGACCCTGTTCCCTTATCCTAGGCACCGCAAACCCGCTATGCCATGATTCTGATACATGGGCCCTCGACAAGCCGACGGAACACCGCCCCGAAGGATTGTTGAACAATCTGTGGAATTAGTGCATCCTTAAAGAAACCACATCAAGAGACGGGGGTCACAAATGCCATACATCGACCTGAATTCCGACGTCGGAGAATCCTTCGGCAACTGGACCATGGGCGACGACGCCGCGATTTTCACCTCCGTCTCCTCGGCAAATGTTGCCTGTGGATTCCACGCGGGTGACCCAAGCGTCATTGCCCAGACCTGCCGCGATGCCGTCGCCGCCTCGGTGACCATCGGCGCGCACGTCGGGTACAGGGACCTTGCCGGCTTCGGCCGACGCTTCCTGGACTGCTCCCCCACCGAGCTGGCCGACGACGTGCTCTACCAGCTGGGCGCCCTCGAGGCGCTGACCCGCGCGGCGGGTTCCACCATCAAGTACGTCAAGCCGCACGGCGCCCTGTACAACACCATCGTGCACCACGAGGCCCACGCCCAGGCCGTCATCGACGCCATCCGCGCGTTCGGTTCCGACCTCCCCGTCCTCCTGCTCCCGGGCTCCGTGGCCCTTGCCAAGGCCGAGGCAGCCGGCCTGCGCCCGGTGGCGGAGGCCTTCGCGGACCGCAACTACAACCCGGACGGCACCCTGGTCTCCCGCCGCGAGGCCAACGCCGTGCTGCATGACCCGGCCCAGGTCACCGCCAACATGATCCGCCTGGCCACCGAAGGCACCATCGTTGCCGTCGACGGCTCGGTCATCACCATGAACGCCGAAAGCATCTGCGTCCACGGCGACACCGCCGGGGCCGTCGCCATGGCCGCGGCAGTGCGCTTCGGCCTCGAGAACGCCGGCGTCGGCATCAAGAGCTTCGCATGAGCATCGTTTCCACCCGTTTTGCAGGCACCCGCTCGGTGCTCGTCGAGCTCTCCGACCTCGACTCGGTCCTGGCCCTCGGCGCACTTCTCGAGGCAAGCCCGCTACCCGGCCAGGTCGACGTCCTGGCCGCAGCCAGCACGCTGTTCATCAAGACCGACGGCTGGGCCAGCGCCCAGAAGATCTCCACCGCAGTCCTCGCCATGGAACTGGGCTCGGCCCCGGCCGATGCGGGTTCCCTGGTGGAGGTCCCCGTGTTCTACGACGGCGAAGACCTCGCCGAGGTTGCCCGGCTGACCGGGCTCAGCGTCGAGGGCGTCGTCAACGCCCACTCGCAGCAGACCTGGCGCGCGGCCTTCGGCGGCTTCGCCCCGGGCTTCGCCTACCTGCTGGGCGAGAACCAGGTCTTGAACGTCCCGCGCCGCGACACCCCGCGCAAGGTGGTCCCCTCCGGCGCCGTGGCTCTTGCCGGCGACTACTCGGCCGTCTACCCCCGCCAATCCCCCGGCGGCTGGCAGCTCATCGGCCACACCGACGCGGTGCTCTGGGACCTTGAGCGCCCGAACCCCGCGCTGATCCGCCCGCAGGACCGGGTGCGTTTCATCCCCTCGCGCACTTCCCTGCAGGTGGCCCCGGCCCCGGCGGCCGCCCAGGCACCTGCCGCCCAGCACGCCGCGCACGGCACGTTGCTCGTCGTGGATCAGGGCCTGCAGTCCCTGATCCAGGACCTCGGCCGCCCCGGCTTCGGAAACCTGGGCGTCTCCGCCGCAGGCTCCGCCGACACCGGCGCGGCCAGCCAGGCCAACCGCCTGGTCGGCAACAAGAGCTCCTCGGCCCTCATCGAGAACCTCATGGGTTCGATCACCCTGCAGGCCGCCGGCGACCAGGTGCTGGCCGTGTCCGGCGCCGAGGCGGAGATCATGGTCGTGCCGGTCGAGGACGACGAGTTCCACGAGGAACGCCTGGTCCCCATGAACACCCCCTTCGCCCTGCTCGACGGCGAAATCGTCACCCTCACCCCGCTGGGGCAGGGCCTGCGCAGCTACATCGCGGTGCGCGGCGGCATCGATGTGCCCCCGGTGCTGGGCTCGCGCTCCACCGACTCGATGTCAGGCATCGGCCCGGCCCCGCTGACCCGCGGATCGGTGCTGCCCGTCGGCGCCGTCCACGGCGCGCACGTGGTCGGCAACCCGGAGCCCTCCACGCTTCCGGTCCCCGACGAGGACGGCGTGTACACGCTGCGCATCAGCGCCGGACCGCGCGACGACTGGTTCGGAGAGGCCGGACTGGCCCGGCTCACCGGCCAGGTCTGGAAGGTCTCGGCCGAATCCAACCGCGTCGGCGTACGCCTGGCCCTGGGCGAGGACGCCACCGCGCTGGAGCGGGTCCGTTCCGGCGAACTCGCCAGCGAGGGCGTCGCCATGGGCGCGCTGCAGGTCCCGCCGTCGGGCCTTCCGGTGCTCTTCCTCGCCGACCACCCCGTTACCGGCGGCTACCCGGTCATCGCCGGCGTCATCGCCGAGGACCTCGGCGCCGCCGCCCAGCTCCCGCCCGGAGCCGCGATCCGCTTTGCCCTGATCGACCCGCACGCCCACCACGTCTCCCACGCAGCCCGGGCCACCGGCTCCCGCACCCACTAAGGAATCCACGCATGAAGAAAGTACTGATCGCCAACCGCGGCGAGATCGCCGTCCGCATTGCCCGCGCATGCGCCGACGCCTCCATGGTTTCCGTGGCCGTCTACTCCGACCCGGATGCCGATTCGCTGCACGTGCGCCGCGCCGACGAGGCCTACGCGCTGAACGGCGCCTCCGGTGCCGACACCTACCTGAACATCGGCAAGATCCTTGACATCGCCGCCCGCTCGGGCGCCGACGCCGTGCACCCGGGCTACGGCTTCCTGGCCGAGAACGCCGACTTCGCGCAGTCCGTCATTGACGCCGGACTGACCTGGATCGGCCCCTCCCCGGACTCGATCCGCGCCCTGGGCAACAAGGTCACCGCACGCGAGATCGCCGTGCGCGCCAACGCCCCGCTGGTGCCGGGCACCGAAGGACCCGTGGCCTCGGGCGCCGAGGTCCGCGCCTTCGCCGAGGAATTCGGCCTGCCGGTTGCCATCAAGGCGGCCTTCGGCGGCGGCGGGCGCGGCATCAAGATCGTGCGCAACTTCGAGGAAATCGACGACGCCTTCGACTCCGCGGTGCGCGAGGCGACCGTGGCCTTCGGCCGCGGCGAGTGCTACGTGGAACGCTTCCTGGACAAGCCGCGCCACGTCGAGGCCCAGGTCCTGGCCGACATGCACGGCAACGTCGTGGTCGTCGGCACCCGCGACTGCTCGCTGCAGCGCCGCCACCAGAAGCTCGTCGAGGAGGCGCCCGCGCCGTTCCTGAGTGACGAGCAGCGCGCCTCCATCCACTCCTCCGCCAAGGCCATCTGCCGCGAGGCCGGCTACCACGGTGCCGGAACCGTCGAGTACCTGGTGGCCCCGGACGGGCTGATCTCTTTCCTTGAGGTCAACACCCGCCTGCAGGTCGAGCACCCGATCACCGAGGAAACCACCGGCGTCGACCTGGTCGCCGAGCAGTTCCGCATCGCCTCGGGCCAAGCCATCTCCTTCACCGAGGACCCGGCCCCCCGGGGCCACTCCTTCGAGTTCCGCATCAACGCCGAGGACCCGGCCCGCGGCTTCCTGCCGGGCCCGGGCCGCATCACCGCGTTCGAGGTCCCGACCGGTTCGGGCATCCGCGTCGATTCCGGCGTGCGCACCGACTCGGTGATTCCCCCGCACTACGACTCGCTGATGGCCAAGCTGATCGTCACCGGCGCCACCCGCGCCCAGGCGCTGCGCCGCGCCAAGGTCGCCCTGGACGAGATGGTCATCTCCGGCGTCCCGTCGGTGCTGCCGTTCCACCGCGCCGTGGTGCGCAACGCCGAGTTCGCCAACAACGAGCGCTACGGGGTGTACACCACCTGGATCGAATCCGAGTTCGCCGAGGCGCTGGCCTCCAGCCCGGAGATCGCCGCGGCCGAGCCGGGTTCCACGCGCGAAACCCTGACCATCGAGGTCGACGGCAAGGCCATGAACATCGGCCTGCCGGCCTCGCTCGTCGATTCGATCCGCCACGGCGGCACCGGGATGGCCTTCGACCTGGCCGCCGAGAACATCGCTGCCGCGGCCGACGAGTCCACGCTGGCGGCCCCGATGAACGGCAACCTGGTCAAGTGGGCCGTCGAGGAGGGCGAGGTCGTCGCCGAGGGCGACACCGTGGCAGTGCTCGAGGCCATGAAAATGGAGTCGGCCATCGCGGCGCACCGTGCGGGCACCTTCAGCCGCGGCGCCCAGGAACCGGGAACCGCCATCACCCGCGGCGAAGCACTCGGGAGCATCGCTTAATGCATCGCGGTCTCTCGGCGGGTATCAACTAGATTGGAAAGATGCTGGTGAACTCCGTACTTTCGTCGTTGCCCCTCGCTGAGGGCTCCACCCACGCGCACACCGGCGAGTGGGTGGCAGCGGTGCTGCGCTCGCGCATCGCCGAGGGCCAGCTGCTGCCCGGGGCCAAGCTCTCCGAGCAGTCGCTGTCCGCCGCGCTGGGGGTCTCGCGCAACACCCTGCGCGAGGCCTTTGCCGTGCTGGACCACGAGCTGATCATCACCCGCATCCCCAACCGCGGGGTCTTCGTCTCCTCCCCCGGCGCCAGCGGCGTGAAGGAAATCTACGGCGTGCGTCGCATCATCGAGCCCGCAGCGGTGCTCTGGGGCCCGAACCTGGACGTCGAGGCCCTGGCCGCGATCGTCGTCGACGCCCGTGCGGCGCTGGCCGCCGGGGACATCGCACAGATGGCGGACGCCAACCAGTGCTTCCACGAGCAGCTGGTCCGGGCCACCGGAAGCGAGCGGCTGCAGGAACTCATGACCCGGGTGCTGGCGCAGATGCGCCTGGTCTTCCATGCCATGAGCGACGCCCCGGATTTCCACTCCCACTACGTCGAGCTCAACGCCTCCCTGGTGGAGCTGCTGGTCGCCGGGAAGCGCGACGAAGCCTCGGTCGCCCTGCGCGGCTACCTGGACCGGGCCGAGGCCGAACTCCTGGACCACCTGGGCGAGGGCAACTAGCCGCCGGCCCATGCAGACGCGGAAGCGGCCTTTCGGAATTCGATTCCGAAAGGCCGTTTCCTTTTTCCCCGGCGTTCCTAGGCAGAGGCCAGCGCCGCGGTCGGCGCGGTGCGCGAGGCCCTCACCGCGGGCAGCACCCCGGCGATGGCGCCCACCGCGATGGTCACCAGGATCCCGGCAAACAGCACGGCCGGCGGGATCGCCACGACCCAGCCGTTGGATCTTGCAGCGATCGCGGTGACCAGCCAACCCAGCAGCGTGCCGGCCAGCCCGCCGAGGGCCGAGAGCAGCATTGCCTCGAAGAGGAACTGCAGGCGGATGTGCCGGCGCGTGGCCCCCAGCGAGCGCCGCAGGCCGATCTCCGAACGGCGTTCGAGCACCGAGATGACCATCGTGTTTGCAACCCCGATCCCGCCGACCAGCAGCGCGATCGAGCCCACGCCCACCAGCAGCCCGGTGAACGCCTGGTCCACGGTGTTCTTCGCCGCCAGCGCGTCGGAGGGGCGCGAAACCTTGACCGAGCTGGGCGCCTGCGGGTTGATCGTGGGCGGCAGCAGCTCGCGCACCGCCGCCACCCGGTCCTCCGTGGAACGCTCGAAGACAAGCGTCGGGGTGCCCGTGTAGCCCAACAGATTTCGGGCCGCCGGCTCCCCCACCAGCGCGGTGGAGTCCAGTTCGGGGGCCAACGGGGAGGAGTCCAAGATGCCCACCACGGTGAATTGCTGCCCGCCGAGCCACACCAGCGACCCTGCGCGCTGGATGCCCAGGCGTTCGGCGGTGGTGCGCCCCAGCACCGTGGCCGGAAGCTTCTCGGTGGCCGCGTTGAACCAGCTGCCGTGCAAGAGCTTGGCCCCGGTCGCCGCCAGCAGGTCGCCGTCGGCCACGGCAGCTTCCAGTCCGCCGGTGCGTGAGGCCTCGATCCGGTCGCTGCGGTAGATATTCACGCCCTCGATGGCGCCCAGCGAGCCCACGTGCTGCACCCCGGGGATGCGGCGGATGTTGGCCACTGCTTCCTTCGGCAGGTCGACGTCTTGGCCCAAGACATCGGTGCCGGCCGATACCGTGAGCAGGTTGGTGCCGAGCACCGCGAGCTTCTCCTTGACCAGCGCCTGGCTGGAGGTGGAGATGCCGATGACGGCGATCATCGCGGCAATGCCGATGGCGATGCCCAGCGAGGAGAGCACCGCCCGCATGGGGCGTGCGCGCAGCCCGTGGAATCCCAGTACGAACAGGTCCCCGGCGCGCAGCCGGGAGCGTTTCAGCTGGCCCATGAGGTTACCTTCCTGTCGTCCGAGATGATTCGCCCGTCGCGGATGCGCACCCGGCGCGGCAGCTGTTCGGCCAGCTCGTTGTCGTGGGTGATGACCACTACCGCGGCTCCCTGCTCGTTGAGTTCGCGCAGCACCGAGACAACTTCGGCGCCGGAGGCCGTGTCGAGGCTGCCGGTGGGCTCGTCGGCCAAAATCAGCCGCGGGTTTCCCACCACGGCCCGGGCGATGGCCACGCGCTGGCGTTCGCCGCCGGAAAGCTGCCGGGGGTTGTGTCCCAGCCGGCGGCCGAGCCCGACGCGCTTGAGCGCGGCGGCGGCGCGTTCCCGGCGCTCGCGTGGCGGTATCCCGGTGTAGAGGAGCCCGGTCGCCACGTTCTCCAGTGCGCTGACCCCGTCCGAAAGGTGGAATTGCTGGAAGATGAACCCGATGGTGTGGGCCCTCAGGGCCGAAAGTTCGGCGTCGTTCAACGTGGCCAGGTCGTGCCCGGCAATGAACGCATCCCCGGCAGTGGCTCGGTCCAGCGAACCGACGATGTTGAGCATGGTGGACTTGCCCGAGCCCGACGGCCCGACGATGGCAAGCATCTCTCCTTCCTCGATCACCAGGTCAACCCCGGCCAGGGCGGTGGTGGGCGGGGACCCGTAGGTCCGCTCCACGCCGCGCAATTCAATGACGGGTGTACTCACTTGGCAACCACCACGGTGTCCCCGGCCTTCAGGTCTCCCTTGAGGACCTCGACCAGGCCGTTGGCGAAGATTCCGGGCTTGACCGGCACCAACTTCACCAGCTCGCCCTCGGTGACCTCGACGGCGAATCCTCCGCCGGGCTGGGCGAGGAGCGCGGAAACCGGAACCTGCACCACTTTCTTTGCCTTGACCTGTGTGAACTGCACTCCCACGGGTACGTCCTGCAGATCGGCGGCGGCTTTCTCCTGCTCCAGCACCACGGTCACCGGGATCTTGCGGGTGGCCCCGTCGGCGCCTTCCTGCTCCACCGGGGTGCCGACGGCGGACACGGTTCCGGGTTCCGTGGCACCGCCCGGCAATGAGACGCTGACCTTGGCGCCCTTCTTGGCCAGGGACCGGGCGGAGGTGTCGAGGAAGACCTCAACCTCCTTCTTGACTCCGGTGACGGAGATGATCTCGCCGCCGGCCGCCGAACCCGCCTTGGCCTTGGCCTGCTGAACGCGCACATCCTTGGGAGAGAAGACGATCCGGCCGTGTTCGATCGTCCCGTCCTGGTCAAGCCCCAAGGACTTCTGCCAGTACTTCACTGCGGTCTTGGTGACGGGCGTGAACCTGGTGTCGGGGGTCAGGTGGAAGAACCCCAGTGAGGCCAGGGACTGTTCGAGCTGGAGCACGTCGTTTCCGTCGGTCATGCCCTCGGAGAATGCGCGCCAGGCCGGAAGCTTGCCTCGCATCAGCACCACGGGCTTGTCATCGATGCGGAAGAGCTCGTCGCCCACCGACACGACGGTGCCCGGGGCGCCGGTGGAGGTGACGGTGCCTTCCAGGGCGGTTCCCATGTCCCGCGGTGTCCCATGGCCCAGGTTGCCCTGCACCCGTACGGTCTCCACCAGGTCCCCGCGCACCACCTGCATGCGTTCAAGATCCAGCGGGGTTGGCCCCTCGGCCTCGGCGGCCGGCGGCCGGAGCATGGCCAGGATGCCGAACAGCAGGGCCACGGCAACCATGCCCGACACGGTGAGGAGCACCGCACGTTTGGTGCGCCGAGGACGCTTCATCGCAGGTTCGTCGTCAAGCCGGGTTGCCTCGGGGGCGCTCACTTGCCGTTCTCCTGGCCGTTGGCCTTGTTGGTGCACTTGTCGACGACGTCGCCGTCGGTTTCCGGGCCGAAGGCGCCGGTGGACACCGGTTGTCCCTTCACCGGGTCCGGGTAGTCGTACCCGGCCTCTCGCATGCAGGAGGCGAAGACCAGCTGGAAATCAAACATTTCCTGCTCGGTGGGCTGGTTTTCGTCGACCGGAGGATCCCCGATGGTTTCCGCACACTTGGCGTAGGCCTTGTCGAAGGCCACCATGTCGTACTTCGAGAGGTCCACCGAGCCGGTCATTCCGCCCTCGCCGGTCTCCGGGCCGGTGATGTCGAAGCCCGCGGCCAGCATGCAGTCGTCGGTCTTTTGTCGCCAGTCAATCAGCGAATGCTGGTAGTCGTCGGTCTTTAGCTCGGTGCCCTGCGGTTTTGCCGGGGAGCAGGCCGTCAGGCCCAGCACCAGAACGATCCCGGTGAAGGCCGCGACGCGGCGGGCGATGGAGGTGTTCTTCATGGTGCTGTCCTTGCATTCGATAAGCGGGTGCCTTGTTCTCTTGGAATCCAGCACACCAGAACCGGGGTTTAAGGAAGGTAAAGGTCGGCGTTTACCTTTTCCCAACCGGATTCCTGATTGACTGGTGGAAGTCAGCAGCAGCCAAACCGCGAAGGGAACGGGAAGTCACACGTGCGCGTCCTGATCGTTGAAGACGAGGAATTCTTGGCCGAGGCGATCCACGATCGACTCGCGATGGAATCGATCACCGCGCAAGTGGCGGGCGACGGAGACGCCGCGCTGGCCGCTCTGCTGCAACAGGACTTTGATGTGGTGCTGCTGGACCGGGACATCCCCGGGGTGCACGGCGATGAGGTGGCACGCCGGCTGGCCGCGGACCCGCAGGGACCTGCGGTTCTCATGCTCACCGCCGCCGGGGACCTGGAAGAGCGCGTCGCGGGCCTGGAGCTGGGGGCCGACGACTACATGTCCAAGCCATTCGAGTTCGCCGAGCTGATCGCCAGGCTGCGGGCCCTGTCCCGCAGGAAGTTCACCACGCTGACGCCGGTGCTCGAACGTGGCGGGATCCGCGTTGATTCGGCGCGCCGTGAAGTCAGCCGCGACGGCAACCCAATCTCGCTGACCCCGAAGGAATTCGCGGTGCTGGAATTGCTCATGCAGGCGGGCGGCGGGGTGCTCAGCGCCGAGACCCTTCTGGAGCAGGCCTGGGATGCGAACGCCAATCCGTTCACCCACGCCGTCAAGGTCACCATCAGCACGCTGCGCCGCAAGCTCGGCGAGCCCAGCCCCATCAAGACCGTTTCGGGAGCCGGATATGCCTTCGTCTAGGACCCCGCGACGGGATGCAGCAAGTCCCGGGATCCGCAGGTACCGGGCCACGGTCCGCACGCGCCTTGCCCTGACCTATTCTGCGCTGCTCACCGGGTCCGGCATCATCATGCTCGGCCTCGTCTACGTCTTCATGCGTTTCGTTCCGACCTACGACCTTGCGGCCTCCACCGTTGCCCCTGCGGCAACGGCCGTGCCCGGCTACACGCCCGATCCCCCGGCCCCCGTCGTCGGTGTTCCCGAGGGAAGCGTCCCCGCAACGCCCTCGGGACCTGCCTCCGAATTGCTTGTCACTTCCACCGACCAGATGCTCAACCTGCTGCTGGTGATTTCTTTGGTTGTCCTGCTGGTCCTTGCTGTCTTGGGAGTGGTCGTCGGCTGGGCGGTTGCGGGCCGCATGCTGAAGCCGTTGCAGTACATCAATGCGGCCGTGCGCGACGCGACGCACGGGGACCTGGGCCAGCGCATCGGGCTCACCGGTCCGCGTGACGAGATCTCCGAGCTTGCCACGAACTTCGACACCATGCTGGAGCAGTTGGAGCGCTCCTTCGCCGCATCCAAACGCTTTGCCTCGAACGCCTCCCACGAGCTGAGCACCCCGCTGGCCACCAGCCGCGCCATGCTCGACGTGGCCATTGCCCGGCACGACGACCCCGAGACCGCCAAGGTGTTCCACCGGCTGCGCATCATGAACGAGCGCAGCATCGAGATCGCCCAGGCCCTGCTGGAGCTGGCCCGGGTCGATTCCTCAGCCGCCCGCACCGAGCCGATCGACCTTGCCGCTACCGCTGCCGAGATCGCGCGGGCCTGTGCTGCGGAAGCCGCCGCACGCGGGATAAAGGTGGAGCTCTCGCTGAACCCCGCACCCATGGCAGGGGACCCGGTACTGATCCGCCAGCTGCTGACCAACCTCGTGCAGAACGCCATTCGGCACAACACGGAAAGCGATGGGCACCTGTCCATCCGCACCGCATCGTCGAGGCCCCACGGAGAGGCAACTGTCGCGGTCGCCAACAGCGGGACCATGCTCGATCCGGGCACGGTCCAAAACCTCACCGAACCGTTCTTCCGGGCGGCGGGCCGCACCTCCGCGTCGGGAAGCAAGGGACACGGGTTGGGCCTGTCGATCGTCTCCGCCATCGTCGAACGGCATCGCGGCGCGCTGGCCCTGGAAGCACGGCCAACGGGCGGGTTGTTGGCGACGGTCACGTTCCCCGGCACGAAGGTTCCCGCGGAATAGCCTGCTGGCTACATGTACGTCTTGATTTTGGCACCCTTGCGGAGCTTCTCCACATAGGTCTTGACCGCGGAGGCTTCCTTTTGCAGCTTCAGTTGCTGGCCCAACTCGGATTTGATCTGGTCGAACTTCGGGACCTCGGTGTTTGCCGGTGAGCCCTTGGCCTTCTGTTGCTGGAGCAGCACGTCGTAGGCGGCCTTGAGTTCCGCTTCGGTGGGCTTAAAATCGCCTATCTCGTTGGCGATCAGGCGTTCGACTTCCAGCTGCGTTCGCAGCTGGGCGCGGACCGACTTTTCGTCAATGCCCTGGGCTTCCATGGACTTCAGGAATTCGGTGCTGCTCATCTTGTTGCTCTTGGCGACATCGGCCAGCGCCTGTTCTTGGTCCTTGCGTGTGGCAAAGATCTTTTCCTTCGCCGCCTGCTGGATCAGCAATTCGGTGTTCACCAGTCCTTCGGCAGTCTGCTTCTTCAGCTGCGTCTGGTCGAGTTCCTGGCCCGACATTTGCGCCTGCAACGCCACCTGCTGGAACTGCCCCTCATAGATGCGGGTGAAGTCGGCCTTTGAAATCTTCTCGCCATTCACAGTGGCAACCAGGTCAGGAACGCCCGACAAGTCAGGTTTCGGCGCTTCTGCCTCGGCGCCGGGCGAAGCCGGTGCGGATTCACTGGTCGACGGGCTGGCTTCCGGCTCGGCCGATCCGCTGCACGCGGTCACGAACGACAACGAGGCGATCAGGACGATGGACGCCATCCACTTTTTGTTCACAGTTCACTCCCGGTGCTTAGACAACCCTTGGAACACTAACAGGTGCAGCTGGCACCGGGCTGGATCCGAACGTCCACCGCATGCCCGTCAGCGGGGCCATCCGGGCGCCTCCCTTTGCGTCGTCGTCAGCGAGGGTGCGGGAGAATGGCAGCGTGTTGCCGCAGCGCCGCAACACATGCATCACGATTCGGCTTCGGCACGGATAATCCTCATTCGGTAGGGGACGATGAAGTCCATGAACTTCCGCTCGCTTTCCGGTCACCCCGATCGCACCACAAAACGCCTGATCCGCACCGCATTCGGCCTGACGTTGGCCGGTGCTGCGAGTTTGCTGGTCTCGGGATGCCAACCGCCGTTCTCCGGCGCACCGCCCTGCATGCCGCCCGAATACGTCTTGGATTCCACAAGCTTGAAGGCCGGTGAATCACTCACCGTTTCGGCTCCGGATGCCACATGCGATCCGCGCTACGGCGAGCGCGCCCAGATCCAGATCGATCTCCTGGACGAGCAGAACGAGGCGCTTCTCACCGAGCTGGCTCCGATGGGCGATGCCGGCTCCTTTGAGCACACCCTGCGCATTCCGGCCACCACGAAGCCCGGCAGCTACAGCATCTCCGCCACGCCCTACGGAGTCGATTGGTGCGACGACACCGGCCGCAACAACCGCATTGAAAACCTCGGATTCGGCCAGTCCGGCATGGCCGTCATACGCGTTGCCTGCGCCACTCCATACGTGCCGTTCCGGGTCACCAAATAGCGCGCTGACAGCCATGTTTGGGTTCGTCGGCGTCAGCACCGCGTAGGGCTTTGGCGCCGGGGCGTAAGGATTTCGTGAGGATCGGGTCCACCGCGTTCGGGCGGGTATCTGATGGAGATGTCATCACCGTATCCATCAGGAGGGCCGTCGCCCATCATGCTCGACATCTTGTATCTATTCGCCACCCTCGCGCTGTTCGGCGCGCTGGGACTCGTGGTGCGGGCGGTGGAGAAGCTTTGATCATTTTTGAGCTTGTCGCCGTCGCGCTCGGCATCGCCGGCGTCGCCTACCTTCTTGTAGCACTGCTGAAGCCGGAGCGATTCTAATGTGGTTCACCATCGCCCAGGCCGCCGCACTGGCACTGGCCCTTGCAGTCCTCTACCGTCCGCTGGGCGACTACATGGCGAGGGTATACACCTCCACCAGGGACACGAAGGTCGAACGCGGCCTCTACCGCGTCATGGGCGTGAATCCCTCCGCAGCCCAAACGTGGCAGGCCTATGCACGCTCGGTGCTGGCCTTCTCGCTGATCGGCGTGGTCCTGCTCTATGCACTCCAGCGCCTGCAGGCTTGGTTGCCGCTGGCCTTGGGCCTGCCGGCGGTTCCGCCGGGGCTCGCCTTCAACACCGCAGCATCGTTCGTGACCAATACCAACTGGCAGTCCTACTCCGGCGAATCAACCATGGGTTACTTCGTGCAGGCCGCCGGCCTGGGAGTGCAGAACTTCGCTTCGGCAGCAGTCGGCCTGGCCGTCTCGGTCGCGCTCATCCGCGGCCTGGCCGCACGCAAGGTCTCCACCATGGGCAACTTCTGGGTGGACCTGGTCCGCGGCGTCGTACGTCTGTTGCTTCCGCTGTCGGCAATCGCGGCAATCCTCCTGCTGGCGGGCGGTGTCGTCCAGAACCTCAACGGGTTCACCGATGTGACCACGCTCAGCGGCGGGGTGCAGTCCATCCCCGGCGGGCCCGTTGCGTCGCAGGAAGCCATCAAGCTCCTGGGGACCAACGGCGGCGGATTCTTCAACGCCAACTCTGCCCACCCCTTCGAGAACCCCACGCCGCTGACCAACCTGTTCCAGTGCGTCCTGATGCTGGCCATACCCTTCGCCTTGACCCGCACGTTCGGGGTCATGGTCGGAAACAAGAAGCAGGGCTACACGATCCTGGCCGTCATGGCAGGGCTGTTCCTGATCTCGCTCACCGCACTGACCCTGCTCGAATATGCGGGGGCCGGAACAGGTCCGCAGGCCGCGGGCGCCGCGCTCGAGGGCAAGGAACAACGCTTCGGCATCGGCGGGTCGACGCTCTTCGGCACCACCAGCACGCTGACCTCCACCGGCGCCGTGAACTCCATGCACGACTCCTTCACCGCCCTGGGCGGGATGCTGCCACTGCTGAACATGATGCTGGGCGAGGTCGCTCCCGGCGGCGTCGGATCCGGGCTCTACGGCATGCTGGTCCTGGCCATCATCACGGTGTTCATCGCCGGTCTTTTGGTCGGCCGGACCCCCGAGTACCTGGGCAAGAAGATCGGCTCGCGCGAGATCAAGCTCGCCTCGCTCTACCTGCTCACGGTTCCCACGCTGATCCTTTCCTTCACCGCGTTGAGCTTCGCCATCCCGGGGATCCGCGCCGAGATCGAATCGGTCTCCATCCTGAACCCCGGCCCGCACGGCTTCTCCGAGGTGCTCTACGCCTTCACCTCCGCCGCGAACAACAACGGCTCGGCCTTTGCCGGGCTCACCGCCAACACCCCGTGGCTGAACACGACCCTGGGCATCGTCATGCTGCTCGGCCGGTTCTTGCCCATCCTCTGGGTGCTTGCGCTGGCCGGCACCCTGGCTTCCCAGGACCGCGTCCCCGTCACCGCGGGAACCCTTCCCACCCACAAGCCCCAGTTCTCGGTCCTGCTGGGCAGCATCACCCTCGTCGTCACGGCGTTGACGTTCTTCCCGGTCCTTGTCCTGGGCCCCCTAGCCGAAGGATTGCTCTAACTTCCCATGTCCACTCTCACCAAGCCCCCGACAGAACCGCCGGTCGAAACGGCGGCCCATGCCCACCACCATCCGCACGCCCCGCGGACCAGCGCACTGAGCCTTGCCCAGATCCGCGCCGCCCTCCCGGGTACGTTCAGGAAGCTCGACCCGCGGCAGATGTGGCGCTCCCCCGTGATGTTCATAGTGCTCATCGGTGCGGTGCTCACCACCGCGCTGGCCATCGCCGAGCCCTTCCTGCCGCCGGCTTCCGGCGCGGACAACGCCAACACCCCCGTCGGATTCACCGCCGCGGTGTCCCTCTGGCTGTGGCTCACCGTGCTCTTCGCCAACCTGGCCGAGGCCGTCGCCGAGGGCCGCGGCAAGGCCCAGGCCGCATCGCTGCGCGCCTCCCGCACGTCCACCATGGCCGCCAGGTTCGAGCACTACGACCCGACGGCGGACCCGTCGGGCAGCAACCAGACAACTGTCCTGGCGCCCTCCACCGACCTGCGCATCGGCGACTACGTAAGGGTCGTCGCAGGCGAACTGGTACCGGGCGACGGGGAAATCGTCCACGGCATCGCCGCGGTCGACGAATCGGCCATCACCGGCGAATCGGCACCCGTCATCCGAGAGTCCGGCGGCGACCGCTCGGCCGTCACCGGCGGCACCAAGGTCATCTCCGATGCGATCGTCGTGCGGATCACCACCGCCGTCGGGGACTCGCTGGTTGACAAGATGATCCGGCTGGTCGAGGGCGCCCAGCGCCAGAAGACCCCCAACGAGGTGGCGCTGAACATCCTGCTGGCAACGCTGTCGATCATCTTCCTGGTGGTCGTGCTGGCGCTGAACCCGATCGCCGCGTACTCCAACGCTCAGGTGGGGCTGCCGGTTCTCGTTGCGCTGCTGGTCTGCCTGATCCCCACCACCATCGGGGCGCTGCTCTCCGCGATCGGCATCGCCGGCATGGACAGGCTCATCCAGCACAACGTGCTGGCCCTGTCCGGACGCGCTGTGGAGGCCGCGGGCGACGTGACCACGCTGCTGCTGGACAAGACCGGCACCATCACCTACGGCAACCGCCAGGCAGCCGAGTTCCACCCGCTGGCCGGATACACCGAAGCGGAGCTGGCACGGGCCGCGTCCGACGCCTCGGTCGCCGACGCGACGCCGGAGGGCCAGTCGATCCTGGCGCTCGCCGCGGCCTTGGGCGTGGAGGCCAACCGGAACCCGGACGGCGTTCCCGTCGAATTCACCGCCCAGACCCGCATGAGCGGCATCGACTTTGCGGACGGCAGCGCACTGCGCAAGGGCGCCGGCTCGGCGATCCTGGCCTGGGTCGAGAAGGTCGCGCCGCTGGAGGCGACGCGGCAGCAGGAACTGGAGGCGATCATCGAGAAGATCTCCACCGTCGGCGGAACCCCGCTGGTGGTCGCCACCCGCACCGGGGACACCGCGTCGGTGCTGGGCGTCGTCTACCTCAAGGACGTGGTCAAGGAGGGGCTGAAGGAGCGCTTCGCGCAGCTGCGCGCCATGGGCATCCGCACCGTGATGATCACCGGCGACAACCCGCGCACCGCCGCCGCGATCGCCGCCGAGGCGGGCCTCGACGACTACCTGGCGGAGGCCACGCCGGAGGACAAGATGGAGCTGATCAAGCGCGAGCAGGCCGGCGGCAACCTGGTGGCCATGACCGGCGACGGCACCAACGACGCCCCTGCCCTGGCCCAGGCGGACGTGGGCATGGCGATGAACTCCGGCACCTCTGCCGCCAAGGAGGCGGGCAACATGGTGGACCTGGATTCGGATCCCACCAAGCTGATCGACGTGGTCCGGATCGGCAAGCAGCTGCTGATCACCCGCGGCGCGCTGACCACGTTCTCCATCGCCAACGACGTGGCCAAGTACTTCGCGATCATCCCGGCGATGTTCTCCGTGGTGTTCCCGGGCCTGGCGGTCCTGAACATCATGGGCCTGTCGACCCCGGCCTCCGCGATCCTCTCCGCCGTTATCTTCAACGCCGTGGTGATCGTCTTCCTGATCCCGCTGGCGCTGCGCGGGGTGAAGTACCACCCGCGCTCGGCCGCGGCCACGCTGAACCGCAACCTGCTGATCTACGGCGTCGGCGGGGTGCTTGTCCCGTTCATCGGCATCAAGCTGATCGACATGTTGATCTCGCTGATCCCAGGGTTCTGATGCGCGCCCCAGTTCCCTCCTCCCCCGTCCCGCCCTCCGAAAAGGAATGACCCCACATCATGGCCACCATCCGATCCTGGCCCCGCACCCTCTGGGTGTCGGTGCGCACCCTGCTCATCTTCACCCTGGCGCTCGGCGTGCTCTATCCCGCGGCAATCCTGGGCGTGGGGCGGCTCGCCTTCCCCGCCCAGGCCAACGGCTCGCTGCTTGAGGCACCGGCGCACGCGGCTCCCAACAGTGCCGCCGGCCCTGTCGGCTCCGGGCTGATCGGGCAGACGTTGAACGACGCCTCCGGCAACCCCGACCCGGCCTTCTTCCAGCCCCGCCCCTCGGCCGCCGGCGACGGCTACGACGGGACGGCATCCTCCGGCTCCAACCTGGGCCCGGAGAACCCCAAGCTCCTGGAAGCCATCGCGGAGCGCAAGGCCGCCTACCTGGCCGAGAACCCCGGCACCACCGTGGTTCCGGCCGATGCCCTGACCACATCGGCCTCCGGGCTGGACCCGGACATCTCCGTGGCCAACGCCCTTGACCAGGCGGCACGCGTCGCCAAGGCCCGCTCGCTGGATCTGGCCAAGGTGGTCGCATTGGTCAAGGAACAGACCACCGGGCGGGACCTCGGGTTCCTCGGGGAACCCCGGGTAAACGTGTTGAAACTGAACATTGCCCTGGTGGGGCTGGAGAATTAACACATGACACGCGGAACGCTTCGGGTATTGCTGGGCGCCGCCCCCGGCGTCGGCAAGACCTATGCCATGCTCCAGGAGGGGCACCAGCTGCTGGCCGAGGGCCGCGACGTGGTCCTGGCGCTGGTGGAAACCCATGACAGGGAACCCACCGCCGCGCTGGTGGACGGCCTGGAAATGGTGCCCCGCCGCGTGTTCACCCACCGCGGGGTGCAGCTGAGCGACATGGACCTGGCGGCGGTGCTGGCCCGGGCCCCGGAGATCGCCCTGGTGGACGAGCTGGCGCACACCAACGTGGGCACCGGCGGCAACGAGAAGCGCTGGCAGGACGTGCACGCGCTGCTCGATGCCGGGATCGACGTGATCTCCACCGTCAACGTGCAGCACATCGAGTCCCTCGCGGACGTGGTCCGGGACATCACCGGGGCCGCCCAGCGCGAGACCATCCCCGATGCCGTGCTGCGCGCCGCGGACGCGATCGAGCTGGTGGACCTGACCCCGCAGGCGCTGCGCGCCAGGCTGGGCGAGGGCCTGGTCTACCCGCCCGGGCGCATCGACGCGGCGCTGTCCAACTACTTCAGGCTCGGCAACCTCACCGCGCTGCGCGAGATCGCGCTGCTCTGGCTGGCCGACGAGGTCGACTCGGCGCTGGAAAAGTACAGGGCCGAACACGGGATCTCCACGCGCTGGGAGACCCGCGAACGCGTCATGGTCGCGCTGACCGGCGGCGAGGAGGGCGAGACGCTGCTGCGCCGCGGGGCGCGCATCGCCGCCCGCAGCAGCGGCGGGGAACTCTCCGCCGTGCATGTCACGGCCCCCGACGGGCTGCTCGCCGCGCACCCCAAGGTGCTGGCCGACCAGCGGCTGCTGGTCGAACGGCTCGGCGGCACCTACCACCAGGTGATCGGCGAGGACGTGCCCTCCGCGCTGGTGGAGTTCGCGCGGGCCTCCAACGCCACGCAGCTGGTCATCGGCGCCTCGCGCCGCTCCAAGCTGGCCACGGCGCTGACCGGCCCGGGCATCGGGGCGGGCATCGTGCGCCTGAGCGGGGACATCGACGTGCACATGGTCAACCACGCCGCCGCGGCCCACGGGCACCGGCTGCCGCGCTCCCGCGGGGCGCTGACCCGGGGCCGGACGCTCGCCGGGTTCGTGCTGGCGCTGCTCGGCGGGCCCCTGCTGACCTGGTTTCTGCGCGGGTTGCCCAAGACCGACGACTCCATCACCGTCGACGTGCTCGCCTACCAGTTGCTGGTGGTCATCGTGGCGCTGGTCGGCGGGCTCTTCCCCGCGGTCTTCGCCGCGCTGCTCTCCGGGCTGACCCTCGACTTCTTCTTCATCAACCCGCTGTACACCATCACCATCGCCGAACCCACGCACCTGGTGGTGCTGATCCTGTACATCCTGATCGCCATCCTGGTCTCCGTGGTGGTGGACCAGGCGGCCCGGCGGCACCGCGCCGCCACCAGGTCGGCGGCGGAATCGGCGCTGCTGGCCACCGTCTCCGGCTCCGTGCTGCGCGGTGCCGACGCGCTGGAGGCCCTGCTCAACCAGACCTGCGAGGCGTTCTCCCTGCGGGGCGTGCGGCTTCTCGAGGGCAACGGCGAGACCCACACCGCGGGCACCCCGGGGCCCGGTCCCGCGGGCGCCGTGCTGCCGGTGGGCACGAACGCAACGCTCGAGCTCCACGGCCGGGACCTGCCCGCCGCGGACCGGCGGGCGCTCGCCGCGATCGTCTCCCAGCTGGAGGCCGTGCTGGATTTCCGGGCCGTCTCAGCCGCAGCCAGCGAACTGGCCCCGCTCGCCGAAGCCGATCGCGTGCGCAGCGCCCTGCTGCAGGCCGTCGGCCACGACCTGCGCCGCCCGCTCACGGCCGCGACCACGGCGGTGACCTCGCTGCGTTCCACGGAGGTCGCCTACGGCGAGCGGGACCGGGCGGAGCTGCTGGAGACCGCCGATGAGTCCCTGCACGCGCTCTCCGTCCTGGTCACCGACCTGCTGGACGTCTCGCGCCTGCAGGCCGGCATGCTGGGCGTGAACATGACTTTGGTTTCCGTCGAGGACGTGCTGCTGCCCGCGCTCGAGGAGGCGGGCCTGGGTCCCGCCGACATCGAGGTGGACGTGCCTCAGGACCTGGACCAGCTCACCGCGGACCCGGTGCTCATGCAGCGCATCGTGGTGAACCTGCTGCTCAACGCGCTGCGCTACGGGGCCGGCGCCCGGCGCCCGATCCTCGCCGCCAGCCAGTTCGCCGGCCGCACCGAGGTCCGCGTCATCGACTTCGGCCCCGGCATCCCCGCCGCGGAAAAGGAGGCGATCTTCGTGCCGTTCCAGCGCCACGGGGACACCGACAACCTGACAGGCCTGGGCCTGGGCCTGGCGCTGTCCCGCGGTTTCGCGGAGGGCATGGGCGGGTCGCTGGCCGCGGAGGACACCCCCGGCGGAGGATTGACCATGGTGCTGTCGCTGCCGGCGGCACCAACACCGACGGAACCCACCCCGGGCGGACCGACAGGAGGCGCCAGCGCATGAAGATCTTGATTGCCGACGACGACCCGCAGATCCTGCGGGCCCTGCGCATCACCCTCGGCGCCTACGACTACGAGGTGGTTCCCGCCGCCGACGGCGCCGCCGCGGTGCACCTGGCCGTGGCAACCCACCCGGACCTGGTGCTGCTTGACCTGGGCATGCCCAAGCTCGACGGGCTGGAGGTGATCGCCGCGCTGCGCGGCTGGTCATCCATCCCCATCCTGGTGATCTCCGGGCGTTCCGACGCCTCGGACAAGGTCGCGGCGCTCGACGCCGGGGCCGACGACTACGTCACCAAGCCGTTCTCCACCGAGGAGCTGCTGGCGCGGATCCGCGCGCTCTCCCGGCGCACCCCCGGCGCCTCGGAGGTGCCCGTCATCCGGTTCGGGGACGTGAACGTGGACCTGGCGGCCAAGCAGGTCACCCGGGGGACCCCGGAAAAGCCGGTCAGGCTGACCCCCACCGAGTGGCGGGTGCTGGAGGTGCTGCTGAACAACCCGGGCAAGCTGGTCACCCAGCAGACCCTGCTGACCGAGGTGTGGGGACCGCACCTGGTCAAGGAGACCGGCTACCTGCGCCTCTACCTGGGCCAGCTGCGCAAGAAGCTGGAGGCCGCCCCGGCCGAGCCTCGCTACCTGCTCACCGAGCCCGGCATGGGCTACAGGTTCGTCCCGGACTGAGTCCCCTCGCCGGAGGCCCCGCTAGATCACGTTTTCCAGGAAGGCCCTTGTGCGTTCGTGGCCCGGGTTGTCCAACACCGCCGAGGGCGGCCCGGATTCGACCACCACCCCCCCGTCCATGAACACCACCTCGTCGGCGACGTTCCGCGCGAACCCGATCTCGTGGGTCACCACGATCATGGTCATGCCGCTGGCGGCCAGGCCCTGCATGACATCGAGGACGTCCCCGACGAGTTCGGGGTCCAGCGCCGAGGTCGGCTCGTCAAAGAGCATGAGCTTGGGTTCCATGGCCAGCGCCCGGGCGATGGCCACCCTCTGCTGCTGCCCTCCGGAGAGTTGGGAAGGGTGCAGCGAGGCCTTGTCCCCCAGCCCCACCTGCTCCAGCAGGTCGCGCGCCTGGGCCACGGCCCGCGCCTTGGGGGTCTTCTTGATGCCGATGGGTGCGGCGATGATGTTTTCCAGCGCGGTCATGTGCGGGAAAAGGTTGAACCGCTGGAACACCATGCCGATCCCCTGGCGCTGCCGGGCCACCTCGACGGGCTTCATCTCGTGGAGCTTGCCGTTGCGCTGCGCATAGCCGATGAGTTGGCCGTCGAAGTTGATCCGCCCGCCGTCGATGCGTTCCAGGTGGTTGATGCAGCGCAGGAAGGTGGATTTGCCGGAACCGGAGGGTCCCAGCAGGCACATGACCTGCCCGGCCTGCACCGAGAGGTCGATGCCCTTGAGGACTTCGACCGGTCCGTAGCTCTTCCTGACGCCTTGGGCCTGGACCAGCGGTTGGCGGGCCTCGGTGGCATGGAGCGGGGATGTGGTTTCCAGGGTGCCGTTCATGGTGGTCTTCACTTTCCTAGCTGTGGCGTGCGCGGTTGAACAGGGCGACGATCCGGCCGATGGGCGTGGGGCCCAGGGCTCGGGAACCGCGCCCGTAGTGGCGTTCGAGGTAGTACTGCGGTACGGAAAGGACCGAGGTCAGGGCCAGGTACCAGACGCTGACGACGATGAGCAGTTCCACCTGGTGCAGGTTCTGCGCGGAGATCCTGGCCGCGACGGTGTAGAGCTCTGCCACGGCGATCAGCGAAAGCAGCGCCGTGTCCTTGAGCATCGAAATCGTTTCGTTTCCCATGGGCGGGATGATGACCCGCATGGCCTGCGGCAGTTCGACCTTGAACAGGGTGAACAGCGGGGTCATGCCCAGCGAGTAGCAGGCCTCCTTTTGCCCCGGGTCCACCGAGAGCATCCCGGCACGCACGATTTCGGCGGTGTAGGCGGCCTGGTTGGTGGTCAGGGCGATGACGCCGGCGACGAACGCGGGAATCAACGCGTTGGTGTCCACCGTGAACACCGTGAAGTCGGTGAACGGGATCCCCAACGAGAGTTGCTTGTACAGCAGGCCTAGGTAGCCCCAGAAGACGATCTGCACCAGCAGCGGCGTTCCCCGGAAGATCCACACGTAGAGCCAGGCGACGCCGGCGAGCACCGGGTTGGACGAGAGCCGCATCAGGGCCAGGACGATGCCCAGGATCGTGGAGAGGACCATCGTGATGACTGTCAGCACGACCGTCAGCACCGCGCCCTGGACGATGCGGTCGTTGAACATGTACTTGGAGATCGTGGCGTGGTCGATGTTCGGGTTGTTCCACAGCGAGGTGCACACGCCCACCAGCCCCAGCAGGATGACGGCCGCCAGCACCCACCGGCCCGGGTGTCGCAGCGGGACCGCCTCGATGTCGTGGGGGTTCGGGCTTGCCTCCGACCGCAGTTCCTCCGCGCTTGTGCCTTGCAGCGTGTCATTTCCCGCCATTGTTGACACCGGCCTCGGTCACGGCGAAGTCGCCCAGGTCGTACTTTTCCATCAACTTGGCATAGGTGCCGTCGGCAACCAGGGACTGCAGGGCCAGGCGCAGCGCCTCGGTCAACTCCACGTTGTCTTTCAGCAGGCCGATGCCGGTGTAGACGGGGTTGTAGCCGGACGGGAACTCCGGGTCCTTGACCAGTTCAAAGATCTTTCCGTCCCCGGCGGTTGCCGCGGCGTAGGACGCAACCGCCGCATCCACGACATCGGCAACGGCCTTGCCCGAACGCACGGCGGTCTGGGCGTCGAGTTCGCTGGGCAGCTGCACCAATTCGATGGGGTTCTTGCCCGCGTCCTTGCACTTGGAGGCGTATGCATTCAGGTACTCGCCCTGGATCGTGGCCTTCTGGACCGCAACCGGCTTGCCGCACAGATCGACCAGCGACTTGATCCCGTCGGGGTTTCCCGCGTTGACCAGGATCATGAATCCGGCGTGGAAGTAGTCGACGAAGTTCAGCACCTTCTGGCGCTCGGCCGTGTCGTTCATGCCGGCAAAGATGATGTCGTTCTTCCCCGCCTGCAGCGAGGGGATGGATGCGTCGAAGGCCTGCTGCTGGAAGTTGAACGTGACCCCGAGCTTGGCCCCCATGGCCTGCGACAGGTCGTAGTCCAGCCCGGTGGGGTTGTCGTTTTCGTCGAGCATCTCCATGGGCGGGTTCGGGATGTCGGCCGCCACGTTGATGACGCCCGATTCCTTGAACTTGGCGGGCAGCGCCGCGGCAGCGGTGCTGTCAACGCCGATGTCCAGTGCTGCGGAGCCCGGCCCGGCGTTTGCCGGCTCGTCCGAGGAGCACCCGGCGAGGGTCAGTGCCAGGCCGAGCGCGGCGACGGAGAACATTTTCAGTCCGGGGCGGAAGCGGTTTTCAGTGCTGTTCATGACGGGTTTTCCTTTGGGAGTCCGGGGGGGCACGCAGGTGGGGAGCAAACGATGGGGCAGGGTGAAACGGTTTACCAGCGGCGCTGGAGCGCGGGTTGCTGCGTGCGCAGCAGGTCTTCGTAGGTTTCCCGCGCCACCGCGAGGGTGGAGGAACCATCAGCGCAGAAGATGACCGGTGGCTTGCAGGCGCCGTTGTAGTTGTTGGCCAGCGTGTAGGCGTAGGCGCCCGTGGCCGGCATGGCGACCAAATCCCCGACCTGTGGGTCCGGGAGGGCCACGTCCTGGCACATGAGGTCCCCGGACTCGCATTGGCGCCCCACCACGTCGGCCACCACTGTGGGTTCGGCGCCGAGCTTGGTGGCCAGCAGCGCCTCGTAGCGCTGCCCGGTCAGGGCGATGTCCATGTTGTCGGCCATGCCGCCGTTGACGGCCACGAAGGTCTTGCCGGTGGTCTTGACCGTGTTGACCGTGTACAGGGTGATGCCGGCGCGGGCCACGATGGAGCGGCCCGGTTCGATGATGAGCTTGGCGTCGGCCGGCAGCAGCCTGTCGGCGGCCTCGGTGATGGTGTCCAGGTAGGATTCGACGCTGGGTGCGACCTCGTCGTAGGTGTATTTCACGCCCAGGCCCCCGCCCACGTCGTAGGTGGTGAAGGTGCCGAACTCCGCCACCGACTTCACTGCCTCGGCGAACGGCTCGGTTTCCAGCACCTGGGAGCCGATGTGGACGTGGATGCCCTCGAACTCGAGCATGGGGTGTGCCGCGATGCGGGCAATGGCCCGGGTGATGTCGGCCGGAGGCAGGCCGAATTTGGAGTCGTTTCCGCCGGTGACCTGGGAGGCGTGGGTTGCCGGGGTGATTCCCGGAATCATCCGCAGCAACACCTTTTGCGGTTTGGCGGCCAGCTTCTCGATGCGGTCCAGGTCGTCGAAGTTGTCCACGATGACGGCCCGGATTCCGGCTTCCAACGCCATCTGGATTTCCTGGTCGGATTTGGCGTTTCCGTGCAGATAGATGCGCTCGGGGCTGACGCCCGCGGTCAGTGCCATCATCAGTTCGCCGCCGCCTGCAACGTCGACGCTCAAACCCTCGGCCTGCGCGATGGCGTACATGGCCACGCAGGGAAGGGACTTCGAGGCGAAGAGCACCTCCGAGTTCGGGCGGCGGCTGCTGATCCCGTCGACGAAGCGCCGGATCTGCCGGCGGAGCCCCGTTTCGTCCATGATGTAGGCCGGGGTCCCGTACTGGCGGGCGAGTTCGGTGACGGGGACGCCGCCGATGGACAGTTCGCCGGTGTCGGAAATGGTTGATTCCTCGGGGAGGATCTCCATGAGGAGATCCACCGAGGGCGCTGCTTGCTGGGTCACTGTCATGTGGATGGGATTCCTTCGGGCTGGCAATCACCCCCGCCTCGCGGCCGGAGCGATCAAGTGTGAATGTGATCTGCGTCAAGCGTAGGATTGCCAGCATCGAAAGATTTAGTAGTACCAAACAATATTGACGTGCTTGATTTGTCCTATCCGCTAAAGACGTGCGGGCAGGCGCCGGAAAGGACTCCCTTGAACAACAGCGGTCGACCGCTCAGCCTCGGCGGATTGCTTGGCATCCTGGGCGCACCGTTGCTGACTCCACTCACCGGTGCCGCCGGACTCGAGTCCTCGATCTCGGTCCCCGTCATCCACGACCATTTGGATACGCTGCCGGAAACCCCCGGCGGGATCCTGTTGTTGGTGGGGGTGCAGCCGCAGGCCCCGGGGTTCGGTGAGCTGATGGTGCGCGCGGCCGAGAACGGCTACAGCGCGGTGGCGCTGAAGACCCATGGCCAGCCTCCGGAAAACGGGATCCTTGATGCGGCGCCGCTGCCGGTAATTCAGGTCGACGACCAGGTGCCGTGGCTGCACCTGGACAACCTCATTACCGCGGTCACCAGCGGCAGGCCCGCCGGCACCGCATCGGCCGAGTCATACGGCCAGGACTTGTTCGTGCTGGCAAATGCGTTGGCCACGGCCACCGACGGTGCGGTGGCCATCGAGGACCTGGACCGAAACATCCTCGCCTACTCGAACCTCGAGCGGCATGTGGTCGACCCGCTGCGACGCAGCGGCATCCTGGCGCGCCAAGTGCCCGACATGGAAAAGAACATCGACCAGTACCGCTCCGTGATGCTCACCGACACGGTGGTGCATTTTCCGTACGACCCCTCGGACGGCGAGTTGCCCCGATGCGCCGCCCCGGTCCGTGCCGGACGCCAGATCCTCGGATCGATTTGGGTCATCGAGGACAAGGAACCTCTGGGGCCGGAGGCCGAAAGCGCTCTTCTTGAGGTCGCACGGCTGGCCGCGGTGCATATCCTGCGCGCGCAGAATGCCGTGGACCTCGAACGCCAGGTGCGTACCGAGTGGCTGCGTTCGGCGTTGGACGGTCATGGCTCGGACCCGGCCACTTCGGCCCGCTTCGGGCTGATGGAGGGCCTTTCCCCGGCGTTGCTGGGCTTCATGTTTGCACCCGAAGCGGCGGCCGGCGCCGGCGTGCCGCCGCTGCCGCTGACCCGGCAACTCGGCATCGCGGCCGAGCAGTACTGTTCGATATTCCATTCCAACGTCTCCGCGCTGGAATCCGGCCGCGTGGTCTACGTCCTGGTGCCGGCCATCCGCTCCGAGGCCGCGGCCCTGCGGCTGGCTTCCGGTGCCGCCACCGCACTGGGCGCCCGGCTGGGACACCAGGTCAACGTGGCCGTCAGTTCGGTGGGCGAGAGCCCCGGCACCGTGGCCGACCTGCGCCGCGAGCTTGAAGACATCATTGGCGTGATCGAGCGCCCGGACCCCGGCATGGAAATCGGGCAGGTGGTGAGCACGCGCGATGTAAACGCCGCGCTGCTGCTACGCCAGCTGACCTCGTTGCTTCGCAACCAGCCACGGCTCATTCACCCGGGGATCCATGAACTGCTGGACCACGATGCCCGAACAGGGACCGAGTACAGGGTGAGCCTCTGCGCATACTTTGCGCACACCGGCGACATGGCGGCCGCGGCGCGATCGCTGAACGTCCACCCCAATACGCTGCGCTATCGGGTGAGGCGGGCCACCGAGTTGTTCGACCTGGACTTCACCAGGGGCGATGACCAATTGGCGCTCTGGGTGCAATTGCGGCTGGCGGAGTCCGCCGGCGGCTGAGCCTGCACCGATACCTGTCTAGACCCGCTCGAGCGCGTGGGGCAGGTGCTTGCGCGAGTTCAGCGCGACCGTGGCCAGCGACGCGGTGCACAGCAGGACCATGCCTGCCAGGATCCAGGCACCGCCAATCCACTGGGCCAGGAATGCCACGATGGTCGGGGCAAGGAAACCCGCGTAGGCCAGCGTGTAGAAGTACCCGGTCAGCGCGCCGAGCTCGTGGGCCGCGGCGGCCCGCTGGATTTCCAGCAAACCGCCGACCATGAGCAGGCCGTTTCCGCAGCCGAGGACCGCAGAGGCCGCCAGGCCCAGCGCCGGGGCGGCCGTGAGGATCGCCAGCAGCACCAGGCAAAGCCCCAGCAGCACCACGCCGAGGCCTGTCAGCAGCGACCTGGCGTTGCGGACGGTGTCCACGCGCCGGGCCAGCGGCTGGATGAGCACGCTGCAGCCCAGCGTGATGGCCACGGCCGCCGTGGCGTAGGCCAGGCGCCCCTCCCCCAGGCTGGGAACCACTGCGGGAATGACGGCAAAGCCGGTCGTTCCGGCGGCGAACACCCACGGCGCAGCCGGGGCAACCACCAGCCGGAAGCGCTTGCGTCCCTCGCCGTGGTGCGGTTTGTCCGCGGCCTGGGAGCCCTGTGGCTGGTGTGCCGTCCTGGTTTCCGGCATCCGAGCCAGGACCGCCAGCAGCGGAATGCACAACAGGATGTGCACCGCATAGGGCAAGACCTCCGGGGCCGGCGCCCAAGCCGCCAGCAGACCACCCGTCACCGGGCCCAGCCAGAATCCGGCCGCGGTCATCAGCGAGGCCCGCCGGGCCCCGGAGCCCGGGACCGATTTCAGGTCCCAGGGGGCCTGGGAAAGTTCCTTGACCCAGCTGGTTGCCGCGGCCATCGCCAGGCCCGTGGCGGTTCCCGCCATGAGGCGGCCGATGAACAACGGCGCGGCGCCGAAGACCGCGCCCGTCATGGCAACGCTCGCGACCATCGAGAGGGACACCGCAAAGATCGTCACGCGCTTGCGGCCGGTCCTGTCCGAATAGCGCCCGCCCAACAGCAGTGCGGGCACCAGGCCCGCGACGTAGATGCCCAGCATCGAGGTGACAAGCACCTCGGAGAAGCCGTGGTGCTGCCGGTAGTAGACCAGCAATGAAACGAATTGGTTGGCGCCCCACCCGACCATCGTCAAGGACAGCGCTGCGGGGAACCAAGGTCTTGCGGGTCGTGACACGACGGCGGGGACTCGACTTTCAAATCGGCAGGGTGCGCGGCGAGCACCCTGCCGCGATGGCCGGCGTGGCTGCACAAACGCATTTCAGGCCAGTGTTTCATGGTTGACCTGTGTCCGCTGGTTTGATGACGGGCTGCCCTGCCCGTCTCCCCACACGAAGGCGCTCTCTGCGGGTGCGCTCAGCCCGGGGAACCCGGATCCGGAAACGCCCCTTCCACCGGGACCACCAACGGGGGACAACACCGGTTCCCCGGAGCATGGCAGGTATCCTTGTAGCCAACTCGCACGCCAAAGCCAAGGATTCCAGCATGAACGCCACCCCCGACAACGCCCCCGTTTTCCTCGATTGCGACACCGGGATCGACGATGCCTTGGCGCTGGCCTACCTGCTCGGAGCCGGGGCGAACCTCGTGGGCGTCGGCTCGGTCAGCGGCAACACGGATGCGCTGCAGGGCGCGACCAACACCCAGAACCTCTTGGCGCTGGCCGGACACGGGCATGTCCCGGTGGCCCTGGGCCACCACGACGCGCAGGCACGTCCCTACGGCGGCGGCGCGCCCCACGTCCACGGCCAGAACGGCATCGGCGAGGTCGAGCTGCCCGACGCGGGCCTGGAACTGGCGCCCGAGTCGGCACCCGAGATGCTGGTGCGGCTGGCCCGGGAGCACCGGGGTGAGCTGCGTGTCATCGCCATCGGCCCGCTGACCAACATCGCCGCGGCGCTGCGCCTGGACCCGGAGCTTCCGGGCCTTGTCCGCGAGCTCACCATCATGGGCGGCGCCGCCATGGCCCCGGGCAACATCACCGCGGCCGCCGAGGCCAACATCCACAACGACCCTGAAGCCGCCGCGGAGGTCTTTGCCGCGGACTGGGAGATCGTCCTGGTCCCGCTGGACGTGACGATGAACCATGTGCTCGAGGAAGCCGACCTTGATCGCCTGAAGGCCAGCGAATCCCCGGCGGTGCAGGCCGTCGGGTCGATGCTCGGCTACTACTTCGATTTCTACAAGGGCGTCTTCGGCCGCCGCTGCTCGGTCATGCACGATCCGCTGGCCGCCGCCATCGCCATCGGCCTGGTGCAGGCAACGTCCGCCCCGCATGCACGCGTGGTCGTGGATGCCACCGACGGCCCCGGACGCGGGCAGACCATCTGCGACCTGCGCGGACGCTACAAGGGCTACCCCAAGCCGTCCGGCGCGCGCTGCCGCGTGGTGTTGGAAGCCGGGGAAGGCGCCATCGAGGAGATCATGCGCGGCACCCTGGCGCTGGCCGATGCGCCGTCAGTGGCCCGCCCGTGAAATTGCCTGTCGCCGAACTGCACATACATCTGGAAGGGACGCTGGAGCCCGAGACCATCCTGCGCCTGGCCGGGCAAAACAACATCGAGTTGCCGTGGCCTTCGCTGGAGGAGCTGCGCGCGCAGTACAGCTTCAGCAACCTGCAGTCCTTCCTTGACCTGTTCTATGCGAACATGGCGGTGCTGCGCACCGCCGCGGACTTCCAGGAGATCACCACCGACTACCTGCTGCGCGCCCACGAATCGGGTGTGCGGCACGTTGAGTTGTTCTTCGACCCACAGGCCCATCTCGAGCGCGGCCTGACGCTGACCGAGGTGATCGCCGGGATCCGTGCGGGCCTTCAGGAGGGGCTGGACCGTTGGGGCATCACGCACCGGCTCATCGCCTGCTTCTGGCGCCATGCCCCCGCCGAATCCGCCATGGAGATCCTGCGCACCCTGGTGCAGGAGAAACACGCCATCGACGGCATCGGGTTGGATTCCTCGGAGCTCGGCTACCCGCCGATCCTGTTCCAGGAGGTCTTCGCATTTGCCCGTGAAAACGGTTTGCACGTCGTGGCACATGCCGGCGAGGAAGGCCCGGCCGAATACATCGTCCAGGCCCTTGACCTGCTGAAGGTCGAACGCATCGATCACGGAATCCGCTGCCTCGAGGACCCTGCCCTGGTACAACGGCTGGTGGCCGAACAGATGCCGCTGACCGTGTGCCCGCTCTCGAATGTGCGGCTGCGGGCGGTGGACACCATCGCCCACCACCCGCTGCGGCAGATGCTGGACCTGGGCCTGAAGGTATCCATCCACTCGGATGACCCCGCCTACTTCGGCGGCTACCTGGACGCGAATTTCGCCGCGGTCATCGGGCAGTTCGACCTGAGCCGCGAGGACCAGGCGGTGCTGGCCAGGAACTCGATCGAGGCTTCCTTCCTCGAAGCCCCTGCCAAGGCCGCGCTTCTCGGCGAAGTGACCGCCTGGCTGGAATCACGCTAGATTCACCCCAGAAGCAAAGCAATGCCCGCCCGGTTGAACCGGGCGGGCATTGCTTTGCGCTTACGTATGAATGCGGTCGGCGCTACGGCACCAGGTAGTTGCTGTCGCGTGCGTCGGTGATGAGCATGTGCCCGGGCGCATGGCCGATGGCCAACGCCGGGCGGGACTCCATGACGGCCGCCTGCGGGGTGACCCCGCAGGCCCAGAACACCGGGATGTGCCCTGCAGGGATCTCCACGGGATCGCCGAAGTCGGGCTTGGACAGGTCCGTGATGCCCAGTTCCTCCGGGTTGCCGATGTGCACCGGAGCGCCGTGGACGGCCGGGTAGCGTGAGGTGATGCGCACCGCGTCCGCCACCTGCGAGGCGGGGATCGGGCGCATCGAAACCACCATGGGGCCGCTCATGGATCCGGCGGAGGCGCTGCGGATGTTCGACTTGAACATGGGCACGTTCACGCCCTGGTCGATGTGGGCGATCTTGATGCCGCCTTCCATCAGCGCCGTCTCGAACGTGAACGAGCAGCCCACGATGAACGTCACCAGGTCGTCGCGCCAGTACTCGGCCAGGTCCGTGGGCTCGGCGATCTTCACGCCGTTTTCGTAGACGAAGTATTGCGGGACATCCGTGCGGATGTCCCCGCCCTTCAGCAGTTCCCCGCTGGTCTCCCCCGCGTCCAGCACGCCCAGGATCGGGCAGGACTTGGGGTTGCGCTGGGCAAAGAGTAGGACGTCGAACGCCTGGTCCTTGGGAACGATGATCAGGTTCGCCTGCGCATATCCCAGGGAAAACCCGGCTGTGGGGCCGACCAGCCCGTTGCGGAAGAGCTCGCGGGCCTGCGCCGGGGAAAGCCCTGCACGGTTTTCGGGAAGCCGGGCGGGGCGTGCGTCGGCGTTCGTCATCTGGATGTCCTTTCAATACGCATGGCGGGAGAGGGGCTTTGGGAGGAACCCCGGCAGGGTTAGGCCCAGAGCTTGGCGAGGCCCGCCAGCGAGTTCCAACCCAGGAACAGGGTCAGCAGCCAGGTGACCACGCCGATCAGCAACAGCCACTTCGGGTAGACGTAGCCCTGCAGCAGGTCACGGCGTCGCCAGGCGACCCAGAGCAGCACCGCGAAGCCAACGGGCAGGATCAGCCCGTTGAAGGCGCCTGCGAAGATCAGCAGCGTCTGCGGCGCCTGGCCCAGGAACATGTAGATGACGGCGCAGACCGAGATGAACGCGACGGTGATCAGGTTGCGGGTGCGCTCCGGGGTGGTGGACTTGGTGACGAAGGAAACCGAGGTGTACGCGGCGCCGATCACGGAGGTCAGGGCGGCAGCCCACAGGATCACGCCGAAGGAGCGCATGCCGATGTCGCCGGCCGCGTGGCCGAAGGCCTCGGCGGCCTTGTTGTTGCTGGTCAAAACGACTCCGCCGGCAACGACGCCGAGAATGGCCAGGAAGAGCAGCACGCGCATGATGCCGGTGACGATGATGCTCAGGATCGATGTCCTGGTGATGTCCTTGATGTTGTCGACACCGGCCGCGCCGGAGTCGAGCATGCGGTGGGCGCCGGCGTAGGTGATGTAGCCGCCGACGGTGCCGCCGATCAGCGTGGTGATGATCAGGAAGTCGATCTGCTCCGGCAGGACCGCGTTCTTCAGGGCCTCGCCAACCGGGGGCGCGGCGACGATCGCCACGTAGAGCATCAGCAGGATCATGATTGCGCCGAGCAGGACCACGATCTTGTCCAGGGCCATGCCGGCACGCTTGGAGAGGAAGATCAGGATAGCCACGACGGCGGAAATGATGCCGCCGATCTTGGGGTCGAGCCCCATCATGGCGTTGATGCCCAGGCCGGTTCCGGCGATGTTGCCGATGTTGAAGACCAGGCCGCCGACGAAGACCAGGGCCGCCAGGACCCAGCCGATGCCGGGAAGGACCTTGTTGCCCAGCTCCTGGGCGCGAAGTCCCGAGACGCCGATGATGCGCCAGACGTTCAGCTGGACGGCGATGTCCACCAGGATCGACACCACGATGGCGAAGGCGAACGAAGCCCCGATCCGGACGGTGAATTCAGTGGTCTGGGTGATGAAGCCCGGGCCGATGGCGCTGGTCGCCATGAGGAACATGGCGCCGAGCATCGCTGTGCGCCGGGCTGAAGTGCTGAGCTTCGGTTTAGTGCTGGGAGTCGCCATGATTCCATCCATCGGGGTGCGGGTGACAGCTGTCACAAGTGGGGAGCAATGAAAGGTACATTACATGTTGTTGAACAATCATGGCAAGAGGGTTGTTCAACAATTGAGGCAATTCGGGTGCGCCCACAATGCTTGGAGGCCATCTTCCTCTCATTGAATCGCTCAGGCCCACAGGAGACAACACTTGGTCGCATGCCAAACCTCCACCACGGTCTCGGCAACACGAAGGTCACGGAACCAGCTGCGTCAGGCAGCCACCCGCCTGGCGGCAATGACGGCGCCACGGGGGCCTAGACGTCAACGAATACGACGCCCGGGAACCGATGCAAGGCTGATGGCGTTGCCCCGCACTACCAGGGGGCAACCGTCGAGCGTCGGAGCCAAATAGCCCAAACGGCAAATGCCGCCGGCATGAACCCGTTGATTCCACAGGGTTCATGCCGGCGGCATTTTGTCTTTGCGGAGCCTAGAACTTGTGCTCGTAGGTCAGGCAGTCGGCGTTGTCTGCGCCGGGACCAACCCGAACCTCGGTGGCGGCGCACATGAGGTGCTCATTGTGGGAGCATTCGATGCGCTGACAGGCACCAACGGAGGCCAAGACCTTCGGCAGACCGCCATGGACTCCGGTATCGATAAACGTGGCACACTGCGCGTGGTCGGCGTTGCCGCCGATGGTGATTCCTGCAGCACCGCAATGCGAATGGTCATTGAACGAACAATTTGCGACGGCGCACTCGGCGACGGGGACAGAAACGGCCATAATGCTCTCCCAAAGATTGGCAGCCACGCGGTATTCGAGCCGCTCTTCACCCACCATACGCCCGGAATGGCCAATCAAATTAGTGCTGGTTTTCGGCCCTAATTCCACCCCCGAGGTCTTGGGCCCAAGACTTCCTCACGGCCTCACTTGCCCAACCATTCATGCCCTTACCCTGCGACACCCCGTCACGATGCGTGACGCCAGTCACAGGTGTACCCCCTATTGGCTGTAGCCTGATCGAGTGAAATTTCTCAATGACATCCAGCCAACGCACGACCTCACCTACAGCGACACCTTCATGGTGCCCTCGCGCTCCGCAGTGGTTTCGCGAACCTCGGTGGATCTGATCACCCCGGACCAGGTGGGAACGTCAATTCCCCTGGTGGTTTCCAACATGACGGCGGTGGCCGGCAAGCGCATGGCCGAGACCGTTGCCCGCCGCGGTGGAATCACCATCCTGCCCCAGGATATTTCCTTGGAGGCGCTTCAAGACATGGTCTCCAAGATCAAGCGCGCCCACACGGTGTTTGAAACCCCGATCACCGTCAAGGTCGGCGACAGCGTTTCCAGCGCACTGGCGTTGCTGGGCAAACGTTCACACGGCGCGGCGGTCGTACTGGACGGGCACCGACCCGTTGGAATCATTGCGGAGAAGGACTGCTTGGAGGTCGACCGGTTCACCCCCGTCCAACAGGTCATGACCTCTGAAATCGTCACGGTTTCCAAGGATGCGGACCTGGATTCGGTTTTTGAGACGCTGAGCTCGCGGCATCTGGGCATGGTACCGGTGCTGGACGGGGAGAACCTGGCAGGAGTGCTCACCCGCAAGGGCGTATTGCGTTCCTCCATGTATGCCCCCGCTCTCGACCCGGCCGGGCGACTCATGGTCGGTGCGGCGGTGGGCATCAACGGCGAGGTCAGGGCCAAGACCACCGCTTTACTGGAGGCCGGCGTTGACGTCATCGTCGTCGACACCGCGCACGGGCACCAAGAAAAGATGATCGAGGCGCTTCCGCAGGTCGTTGCCGCCCGCGATGAATTTGCCCAGCGGACGGGACGCAGGATTCCCGTGGCCGCTGGAAACGTCGTTTCGGCGGCAGGCACCCGGGACCTGGTGGCCGCCGGCGCTGACATCCTGAAGGTCGGGGTGGGGCCGGGAGCCATGTGCACCACGCGCATGATGACGGGCGTGGGCCGCCCGCAGTTCTCGGCGGTCCTCGAGTGCACCACTGCGGCGCAGGAGCTCGGCGCCGAAGTCTGGGCGGACGGCGGCGTGAAGTACCCGCGCGATGTCGCCCTGGCGCTGGCCGCAGGCGCGGCCTCCGTCATGATCGGCTCCTGGTTTGCCGGGACCTACGAATCCGCGGGCGACCTGGCCAGCGACGGGCAAGGCCGGCTCTACAAGGAAAGCTTCGGCATGGCTTCGGCGCGCGCCGTCCAGCAGCGCACCCGGCACCAGTCCGCCTACGACCGGGCACGGGCCGCGTTGTTCGAGGAAGGCATATCGCACTCCCGGATGTATCTCGACCCGCAACGTCCCGGCGTGGAGGACCTGATCGATTCGATCATTTCCGGGGTGCGCTCATCGTTCAGCTACGCAGGGGCCTCGTCGATTGCGGAGTTCCGGGAACGCGTGATCGTGGGCATCCAGTCGGCCGCCGGCTACGACGAGGGACGCCCGCGCGACACCTCGTGGTGAGGCCGGTCCGGCCGATTTACCAAGCCGCGGGTCACAGCCAGGGCACTGCGCCCTGGCTGTGCTCGAACACAAGCGACGTCTGGGTGGTTGCCACGGCGGGGTTGGCGGAGAGGTTGTCGAGCACAAACTGACGCACGTCGTTGGAGTCCCGCACCGCCACATGGATCAGGAAGTCGTCGGCACCGCCCAGGAAAAAGAGCTGGGTGACACCCGGCTTGGCCCGCATTTCCTCGGCGAAGGTCGACATCAGGTGTCGGGCGCCCGGGCGGATCTTCACGAAGATCAGCGCCTCGAGCGCGTGGCCCAGGACGACCGGGTCGATTTCCAGGGTGAAACGCCGGATCACCCCGGCCGAGCGCAGGGCATTGAGCCGTGCAAGGCACGTCGAAGGGGCTATGCCCAGCTCTTCGGCCAGCGAGTTGTTGGTGCGGCGCGCATTTTCGGTGAGCATCCGCAGCAATCCCCGGTCGATGTCGTCCAGTTCGACCGGATTGGTCGGTCGAAAATTCTTTGCCGTAATTGCCACCGAGCTACCCGACTTTCGCAAGCATTTCCTGTTTCCATCGATAGTACCGATGAAAATTCGCAATATACCCCAACGCGCCGCAGCAAAAATGGCTTGGAACGCGCGGTTGTTGAGGTGGTTAGCCGTCTTGCCGCCGGTAGCGGATCCAGGCGAAGGTCACGATGGCCACGACCAGTGCACCTGCGACGATCCATTGCCACCCCAAGGCGATCCATGCATAGATGACAGCCATTCCCACGGTGGAATATATGGTGGCCCAGATGAGGCACCCGATGATGACCGAGGGGATGTACCTGGACAGGGGCATGCGGGCCACTCCGGCGCTGGCATTGACCGCGGTCTGGATTCCCACCGTCATGAAGGAGAGCGGGATGGCGAAGATCCCCCATCTTTGGATGAATCGTTCGGCCCGCTGGTAGATCGGACCCGTCATCAGATGCTGGAATCTTGTGTGTTTCACGCCCGCGGCGATGCCTCGACCGAGCCAATAGGTGGTGTTGGCCCGCGCCATGGCCAACAGGAAAAGAAATGCATAAGCCCAACCGAAGGGCGCATCCCGTAACCAATCCATCATCAAAGCCTAGCGGTGCGTTGCATCCATTGGGGCGTTTGGTGAGCCATCTGACATCCAGCGCACACGCGATTGTTCGGCGCAGTCCACTGGTCGGTTGCGGACGGTCCCGTTAAGGAACCGAACGGATGTTCCGCACGAGAAACGCGCCGACCAGCCCGATGCAGGCCGCAACTACAAACAACGCCGAATAGCTTCCGATGACCGTCACCGCAAAGAACGCCAGTGCCGGGGCAATGACCTGTGGCAGTGAATTCGCGATATTGATGACACCCATGTCCTTGGCCCTCGCACGCGAGGATGGCAAAACCTGGGTCAGCAAGGCGAAGTCGACGGCCAGGTAGGCACCGAAGCCCAAACCGAGAACCGCAGCGCCCGCAACCGCGCCCGGGAAAGTCTGGAAAACGGCGATGATCAGGGCCGAACAGGCAACCACGATCGAAGAGAAAATAACGTAGACCTTGCGTTTGCCGCTCTTGTCGCTCATCGGCCCGAAAATCACGGCACTAATGATCACCATGACGGCATATGTACCAGTCAACACAAGGACGCCACCGGCCGGGTCCGGGTGGCGGACCACATCGGTGAGGTAAAACAGCAAATAAACGATGGTCATTTGGTTGCCGGTGTTCATCATCAAGCGGGTCAGCCAGGCCCATCCGAAGTCCGGGTGCTTGACCGGGTTGATCCAGAAACTCTTGACGAATTCGCCCAATTTGAACGGCGACCTGTATTCCTTGGGCAGCTGCGGATCATTCGGCCGCAGCACATAGGGAACGACCGAAACAACCAGTGCCACGGCGCAGATGACGTAGCCGACGGCGACGTTGCCCGAAATCACGAATCCAACCACTGCGCCGAGAAGGATGCCGACCGTCTGGCCCATGGCGGCCAATCCGCCAACGGAACCACGATTGGCCGCTGGAACACGGTCGGGAACCGCGGCGGTCACCGTCGAATATGCCGCGTTGACCGAAGCCTGCAATGCGCACCAGCCGATGAGCATCAGCCCCACCGTCGTGGCACCGGAGAGCATGAGCAGCGAGGCGGCACCAAGAATGGCACCGGCAAGGATCCATGGAGAGCGGCGTCCCATTTTGGAAACGGTGCGGTCCGACAGGGCCCCGAAGAGCGGGTTTGATACAAGCGCCACGGCCGCACCGCAGGCCGTCACCAATGAAAGGATTGCTTCCTTGCTCCCTGCGTCGATGGCAGTCGCCTGCAACCCGAGCAGGACATTCAATGGCGCAAAGATGACAATGTTGATGCCCAGGTTGACCAGCACCACCGAAGTGATCCACCTGCGGGAGACCTTCTTGGTGGGTGCTTGCAGCGCTTCCGGTAGCGTGCCTGTCAAACTGTCATCCATCTGCACTAGACCAATCCCGAGAGCAGGCCTGCACCGGCACCCACGACCAAAGCGCCGATAAGCAGCCAAGTGACCAATTTTGCACGTTTACGCATTGATTCCATAATGCGTTCATCGTAAACGAGTTCTAAATGAATCAGCGACTTGCAAAGCGGAAAAGTGAGGAAGATTTCTCCATTTGGAGGATCCCCGGATTAGGCTAACGATATGAGCGAATCGGGATTCGGACCGTTGGTGTGGAGACCCAGACACCACGGCTGGAATCTTGCTCACCATTTGTTGGCGACCTTCTTGCTGGTCATCTTCCTGGGTGCGGCGGGTGCCTACGCCGTTGTCCACGGAAAGGCAGCGCTTTCGACGGCGTTGCTTGCAAGCGCCGCAGCCCTTCTGCTCGGCGTGGTTTCTGCATTCCGGCGCTCTGCCCATGACAGCCCCGTGGAAACCGCCGCCGTCGAAACCAGCACCGGCCAGCGGGCAGCCACGTGGTTCCCGATCTTCAGGAGCTCGGCCATCCTGGCCGCGCTGGTGGTTGGGCTATCCGTCGTGGTGTTGGTGGCAAGCGTCGCCCTCAGCGCCCGGCTTTTGTTCCTGCACGACTACAGCCCGTTGTTCCTGATCGTGCTGATGGGCATTGCCTTGATCGGTTGCGGGATTTTCCTGATGTTCCGCGGGTTGCGGATGGCCCGGATTGCCGCGACGGCCCAGGACCCCGGCGTCTACCTCACGCGCAGCCGCATCGTGCTTTACGGCTCACGGGGCATGCACGAAATCTACTGGAACGACGTGTCGTCCGTCGAGGCCGCCGATCCCCCGCGGCGACAGCCCCTGGGCAAGCGCGGACCTGCCTGGATTCTTGTCACCTGCAAGGAAGACAGCAAAGCAGGCACTCCGTCGTCAGGGGCCTCCAAGGGACTCAGCGGATTGCTGATCCAGGTCCATGAACTCGCGGCAAACCCGGACGCGTTGCTCCGCACGCTGGCGCACTACCTGCAACACCCGGGGGAACGCGCCGAGCTGGGCACCGATTCGGCCTTGGAGACGGTGTCCGGGCTGGGCCCGGACACCCCAGGACGATCCGCCACGGTCTAGGGCGACGGCCACTCCCGGCGTGTCCTGCTAGCGGGCCAGTTTTTTCAGCGGAACCGAGGGATCTGCCAGGGCCTCCGCGTCCACGACGATGCCCTTGTCGATGATGCGCCGGGCCGCCCGGATGGTCAGCCCTCCGTCGATGGCTGCCGCACCGAGCATGCGTCCCCCTGCATCGAGGCGGAACGCCGCAACGGGCTCGCCGTCGACGAGGCGCAGCACCGTGTGTCCTTCAGCGTTCATCTCGCCCACGCCCTCGACGTGGACTCCGTGCCTGTCGGACCAGAACCACGACGCCCCGTGCAGCGGCGGTTCCTGGTCGAGCAGCGCCGCCGCCGCCGTGGCACCGGTGTTCATCGCGTGTTCCCAGTGCTCGCCGCGGCGCAGCAGTTCGCCGGCATCGGTTTGTGTGCGCGCCAGGTCGCCCACGGCGTAAATGTTTGGGTGGCTGGTGCGCTGGTTCCGGTCGACGATCACGCCGTTGTCGGTCTTGATGCCCGCCGCTGCCGCCAGCGAGCTGTTGGGCACGATGCCGATTCCGACAAGCACCTCGTCGCTGCCGATTTTCCGTCCGTCGGACAGCTCAATGAGGTGCCCGCCCTCCGAAAGGGAGATCCGCACGGGGGTGCCCTGGACGGTGTCGATGTCCGCGGTGGCGTGCATGTCATGCAGGCGGCGGGCCAGTTCGGGGCCCACGGCCGGCACCAGGGGCGGGTCGATCGGGTCGATCAGCGTCACGCGGGCGCCGAGTTCAAGGGCCGCCGAGGCGACCTCGGCGCCGATGAGACCCGCGCCCACGATGGCCAGGTGGACGCCGGGGCGTAGCTTGCCGCGCAGCACGTCGGCGTCGTCACGGTTGCGCAGCGCCAACATCGAGTCCAGTTCCCCGCCCTCGATGGGCAGCGGCCGGGCCGAACCGCCGGTGGCAAGCACCAGGCGATCGGCATGCACCCGACTGCCGTCCTCCAGCAGCACGCCCAGGGGGTCCAGCAGCAGCTCTGCTGCGGCGCCGGTGATGATGTCCACCCGGTGCTCGGCGTACCACGAGCGGGGGGCCAGCTCGATGCCCTCTGCGTCCTTGGTTCCCAGCAGGTAGGCCTTGCTCAGCGGAGGGCGGTCGTAGGGGATCCCCGCAGGGTCGATGATGCCGATGCTGCCGTCAAAGCCGCGGTTGCGCAGGTTCTGTGCCACGGTGAAACCGGACAGGCCCCCGCCAATGATCAGGATCGATTCAACGTTCATGGTGTGGGACGTATGTCCTTCTGCTTGGGTGGTGGTCCGCAGACCTGCGCGGGCGGTGATGCGTGCGGCTTTGACGTGATCGAAAAGCGCCTTAGACGGCCGGGGTGTCCGGGTAAAGCATCAGCTCGCCGTCTTCGACCTCGATCTTGTGGGTGCGTGCGGCAACGGTGGCCGGCAGGCAAAGCGCTGCGCCGGACTTGAGGCAGAACTTTGCCGCGTGCACGGGGCATTCGACCTCGGTGCCTTCGATCCAGCCGTCGGCAAGCGAGGCGGTCTCGTGCGTGCATTCGTCGTTGATGGCGTAGAAGTTGCCGTCCTCGGCGTGGAACACCGCGATGTCGTCCTTGGTGCCGTTCTCTTCGGCGGGAATGACGATGGCTTCGCCTTCGTCGATGCTGTCGACGGAACCGATGTTGATGGCTTCGCTCATGAGGGTGCCTCCTGGTGGTGTCATCGCCGCCGCGGACCGCACGGGGAGATAAGAACTCAATACATGTGACTCCATCATCCCGTGCAATGCCCGCCAGACCCAAAGCCTGATCGCTCAAAGCGTCGAAGTCGCGGCTTGCTCTGGAAGGACGCGGAACTTCGACCTAAACTCTGACCATGACGGCGGTGCAGCCCGGAATGCCAATCGGTGTGGGTCGGCGGTCTTTTCTGCTCTTGGCCGGGGCTGGAACGATGGCCGCATTGTCCTCGTGTTCGGACCCGCTCAAGCCCAGCCCGAATTCACCGGAACCCGTGAACCGCCCGGTGGTGGTGGCCAGCAGCCTGTCGACCCCGTGGTCGATGGCCCGGCGCAGCGACGGCGGGACCCTGGTTTCCGAGCGCGACACGGCGCTGGTCAGGCTCCTCACCCGCGACGGGAAGCTGGAGACCTTTGCGAAGGTGCCCGGTGTTGTCCCGGGCGGCGAGGGCGGCCTGCTGGGACTGGAAACCTTGCAGGACGGCGACCGCGAGTGGCTGTATGCGTACACGAGCACCCGAGCCGACAACCGCGTGCTTCGATTCGAGTTGGGCCCGGACGGGCTCGGGGAGCCCCAACCCGTCGTCTCCGGCATTCCACGGGCCAGCATCCACAACGGCGGGCGGATCAAGTTCGGGCCCGACGGGCTGTTGTACGTGGGCACCGGGGACGCAACGGATTCCGCGGCGGCCCAGGATCCCGCCCGGCTGAACGGGAAAATCCTGCGCCTGAATCCCGACGGCAGCATTCCGGTCGGCAACCCGTTTACCGGATCGCCCGTCTACTCGTACGGCCACCGGAACGTACAGGGGCTTGCCTGGAACAAATCGCGTCGGTTGTGGGCCAGCGAGCTGGGGCCGGACAAGAACGACGAATTGAACCTGGTGGCCCCGGGCGGCAACTACGGTTGGCCGCAAGTGACGGGCGCACCCCACAGGGAAGAGTTCATCGACGCGGTTCATGTGTGGAAGTCGACGGCCGACGCTTCGCCGAGCGCCTTGGCGATCGCGGGCGGCGCCGCCTACGTGGCATGCCTGCGCGGGGAACTGCTCTGGAGGCTGGGCCTCCCGGCGGGCGAGCCTGCGTCGAGAGGCACCCTGCCCGATGCCCGCGTGGTCCTCAAGGGGCAGGGCCGCTTGCGCGACGTGCTCGTCGTCTCCGATTCCGAGCTGTGGATCGCCACCAACGAGGGCGAAAGCTCGCGGGTCATATCGCTCTCGCTGCCCGCTCAGGGCCAGGGCTAGGAGGGTTCGGAAATCATCATTTGGTGCAGGACCAGCGGAACGACATTGCACAACGCCCACAGGCCCAGCATGGTCCAGGCCAGGACCAACATGAACCGCACGTGGGAGCGGGGTTCCTCGATCTGGATCTTCTGGGGTGCCGAGACCTTGTAGTACACCCGATCGGGGTTGCCGGACGGAGCCGGTTCCAATTCATCGAGCGCCCGGCTGTGGGCGGTGCCGTCGGCGCTGGTCCAAACCAGGCATTCCTGGCCCTCGAGCTCGGTGACTTCGCAGGGTGCCTCCCGCCAATTTTGCTGGCTGCGACGGGAAACCCGCGCCACCACAAAAAACCCGATGGCACCGAACAGTGCGATCCAGCCAAAAAGTTCGAGTGCAGGCCCGATCGCCGCAAGGATTTCACGCACAGCTACATGATATGGCTTGTGACCGGCTACGGAAGGTGGTTTCCGCAAACGCCACGCAACGTAAGCGGGTCGGCGATCTTGTTGGCCGGCACGTTTGCCGATGCACCCGGGCAAGCTGCCCCGAAAAAACAGCGGCCCCGGCGGAAGAACCCAAGATGGGTTCTTCCGCCGGGGCCGTTGAAGTCGGGCTGTTAGCGCTTGCCGTTGACCATCTGCGGCACGTTCAGCGGGTTGGCATCCTGCAGCGCCTCGGGAAGCAATGCCTGCGGGAAGCCCTGGTAGGCGACCGGGCGCAGGAAGCGGGAGATCGCGGCGGTGCCCACGGAGGTGCTGCCCACCGAGGTGGTTGCCGGGTACGGGCCGCCGTGCTGCTGCGCGTAGGTCACCGAGACGCCGGTCGGCCACTGGTTCCAGAGCACGCGGCCCGCCTTGCGGGAAAGCACCTCGATCAGCTCCGTGACCTCGCAGTTTTCGGTGCCCACGAGGGTCGCGGTCAGCTGGCCCTCGAAGCTTTCGGCCAGCGCGACGAGTTCGGCTTCGTCCGTGTACTCGACGACCAGTGCGGTCGGGCCGAAGCACTCGGTCTGCAGGGACTCGGGGTGTGCCAGCAGGTCCTCGGCGCTGGTGAGCAGCAGGGTCGGGCTTGGCGGATCGGCCAGCGGGTCCGAACCCTGGGCCAGGACCTGGACCTTCTCGTGGCCCTGCAGCGCCTCAAGCACCTCGACGTAGCCGGCCTGGATGCGGCCGTTGAGCAGCGCGGCGGCTGCCGGAAGCTCGGTGGCGCGCAGGGTCTCGACGATCTCCGAACCGCGCGGGACGAAGATCGTGCCCGGCTTGGTGCAGAACTGTCCGGCGCCCATGGTGAAGGATGCGACGAATTCGCCGGCGATCGCGGCTCCGCGCTCGGCCGCCGCTGCGGCGGTGACGAAGACGGGGTTGTTGCTGCCGAGCTCGCCGTAGAACGGGATCGGCTCCGGGCGGGCGTTGGCCATGTCGAAGAGGGCGCGGCCGCCGGGGATCGAGCCGGTGAAGCCCGCCGCCTTGACGCGCGAGTCCTTCAGCGCGGTGGCGCCGGCCTCGGTGCCCATGACTAGGGCGAAGACGCCGGCCGGGACGCCGGCGGAAGCCAGGGCCTCGGCGATGGCGTTTGCCGTGGCGATGGAGAGTTCCGGGTGGCCGGAGTGTGCCTTGAGGATGACGGGGTTGCCGGCGGCCCATGCGGAGGCGGTGTCGCCGCCTGCCACGGAGAAGGCGAACGGGAAGTTGCTGGCGGCGAAGACGACGACCGGGCCCATGGGCTCGAGCACGCGGCGCAGGTCCGGGCGGGGTGCGCCCATCGGCCACTGCGCGTCGGCGGGGTCGATGCGGGCGTCCAGGTAGGCGCCGTCGCGCAGCACCTCGCCGAAGATGCGCAGCTGGAAGGTGGTGCGCTTGAGCTCGCCGGTCAGGCGGGCCTGCGGCAGGTTGGTCTCCGCCATGGCGATCGGGATGAGGGTGCCGGCCGCCGCGTCAAGGGCGTTCGCGACGGTGTCCAGCACGTCGGCGCGCTCGGACGGGCGCAGGGCTGCCCACGGGGCCGCTGCCTGCTGGGCTGCGACGAGGATTTCCTCGAGCTCGGTGGCTGTCGTCGGGGTGACGGTGATGGTGGTCGTCATGATGGGGTTGGTCCTTTCACGGGGAAGACGGTGGTGGCCCGCGTGGTGGTTCGCGGGTCGAAATCTTGGGTGGGTGGTCAGGAGTCCAGGGGCTGGCGGGAGTCCAGGGCGCTGATCTCGCCCAGGGTCAGCGGGGCAGCGACGGGGCGCTTGGCGAAGGCCGCCAGCGATGCCTGTTCGGCCCCGGCATCGGCGGCCCCCTTGGTGGACAGGCAGGAGACGGCGAAGCCGCAGACCTTGCCCTGGCACCAGCCCATGCCGGTGCGGGTGAAGGACTTCATGGTGCGCGCGTCCGTGGCGCCCAGCTCGTCGCGGGCGTGCACGACCTCGCCGTGGCTGACCTCCTCGCACCGGCACACCAGGGTGTCGTCGGTGAGCAGGTCGTCCCACTTTTCGGGAACGGGGTGCGCCTGGTGCATGGCCCCGGCGAACTTCCGGTGGCGCTGGATCTGCCGCGCGGTTCCGGCTGTTGGCTGCTCGCGGGTGGCCGCGGCGGCCCCGGCGACAAGGCCCTCGGCCACGGCCAGCACGGCCCCGCCGACGCCGGTCACTTCGCCGGCCAGGTAGAGGCCCGGCACGTTGGAGGCCTGCCGGCCGTCGACGACGCAGACCAGCGAGCCGTCGGCGTCGATGCGCGTCTCGGCGCCCAGTGCAACGGCAAGTTCGATCTGCGGGGTGAAGCCCCAGCCGAAGCCGACGACGTCGACGTCCTGGAGCAGCTGTTCGGTGCCCGCGATGACGGCGCCGTCGGCATCGACCTTGGCGATGCGCACCGAGGAGGCGCTGCTCTCCCCCAGCACCTCGGTGACGACCGTGCGGGTGCGGTAGCGGATGCGGTGCTTGGCGAAGACGCCCGCGTACTCCGCGCCCTCCAGCGCCTTGCCCGGAACGCCGCTTGCGGCGCCCAGGTGCGGGAGCCAGTTGGCCAGCGATGCGGATTCGCACACGGCGACGACCTTGCCGCCGGCCTCGGCGATGTTTGCCGCCACCGGAAGCAGGAAGGGACCGGTCCCGGCGACCACAAAGCGCTTGCCCGGCAGGGTGCCGTTGGCCTTGATGAACGCCTGGATTCCGCCGGCTGCCATGACGCCGGGCAGTTCCCAGCCGGGCAGCGGCAGCTGGCGGTCGTAGCCGCCAGTGCAGGAGACGAGCTTGTCGGCGCGGACGGTCGCGGCCTCGATCACGGTGCCGGTGGCGGGGGTCAGGCGCAGCACGAAGCGGCCGGCGTCCTCGCGTTCGGTCATCCACACCTGGGTATTGGGCAGGTAGCGCAGCAGTCCGCGGGATGCTGCGGCGTCGAAGCGCGCGCGCAGGTCCAGGTAGGTCTTCCAGCCGTGGTGGCCGTGGCCGTCGGGCTCGGGAATGACCGACTCGGGGCGGTGGCGCCAGAACTGGCCGCCGGGCTGGGCGCCGGCATCCAGCACGACGACCTTGGCGCCGCGTTCGGCCGCGGCAACGGCCGCGGCCAGGCCCGCCGGGCCCGCGCCGATGACGGCTACGTCGAAGGCAAATTCCTCGTGGGAGTTCATGCGTCGAAGTCCCCTTCAATGGTCATGGAGTCGCACGCCTGAACCATGCAGGCGCGCTGGTTGGGTTGGCCGTCGACGGTGATCAGGCAGTCGTAGCAGGCGCCGATGCCGCAGAAGAGGCCGCGTGGCTTGCCCTCGTTGCGGGTGGTGCGCCAGGCCTTGATGCCCTCGCCCATCAGGACCGCGCCGACGCTCTGGCCGGCGTCGGCCGTCACCTCGGTGGCGTTGAGTGTCACGGTGATCCGCCGCGGGGTGGTGCTCATGCTGCCGACTCCTGTGGGATTTTGGTTGCAGGGGTGAATTCGCCGAAGCGTTCGGGGGCGAAGGGCGCCAGGGACATGTCGGGGGTGAGCCCGGCCAGCGCCTGGGCCACGAGCTTTCCGGTGCCCGCGGACAGGCCGATGCCGGCGCCCTCGTAGCCGCTGGCGTGCCAGAGGCCCGGTGCGCGCGGGTCGTGCCCGATGACCGGCAGGTGGTCCGGGCAGTAGGGGCGGAAGCCGTGGTAGTGGCGGATGATGCGCGTCTTCTCCAGGAACGGGAAGAGCGCGATGGCGTTGGCGGCCATCTGGCGCAGGGCGTCGGTGTTGACGCTGCGGTCGAAGCCGACGCGCTCGCGGGAGGAGCCGATCAGGATGGAGCCTGCCGGGGTGCCCTCGACCACCGGCGAGGACTGCAGGCCGGCATCGGAGCTGCCCACGTTGTCCACGTACTCGGCCGCGTACACCTTGTGGTGCACCATCGGAGGCAGCGGTTCGGTGACCATGACGAATCCCTTGCGGGGCTTCACCGGCACGTTGACCCCGGCCAGCGCCGCGATGTCCTCGGACCAGCTGCCCGCGGCGTTGACGACCGCCGGGGCGTGGAATTCTCCGCGGTCGGTCTTGACTCCGGTGACGGCATCGCCGGAGCGCACGAAGCCGGTGACCATAGTGTGGGTCACGACCTTGGCTCCGGCGGCGCGGGCCAGCTTGAGCAGGTGCCCGGCGACCAGCATCGGCTGGACCTGGCAGTCGTCCGGGTACCAGGCGGCGCCCAGCGCGTCGGGGGAAACGTTTGGCTCGAATTCGCGCAGCCGCGGGATGTCGACGCGTTCGACGTCGATCCCGTACTCGGCCTGTGCCTTGGTCAGGCGGTCCAGCGAGGCAAGCGAGGATTCGCGCGAGGCGACGATGATGCCGCCCTTGGACTCGAATTCCCAGTGCGAGGCGTGCTCGGCCAGGTCTCCGCGCCAGGTGTCCAGGGAGAACTTGGTCAGCTCGAGCTCCGGGCCGAGTTCCTTGTCGGAGACCAGGATGTTGCCCTCGCAGGCGGAACTGGTTCCGCTGGCGGGCAGTCCGCGCTCCAGCACGGTGACGGAGAGTCCTTGCTTGGTGGCGAAGTATGCAATCGCCGAACCGATTACTCCGGCACCAATGACGATGACGTCGCTGGGCGCATTCATGATTACTCCTACTGGGTTCGCTGCTCTGGCGCAGCTGTTTCTTGTTCCGGGGTGCCGGTGTTCCACAGCCCGCGTGCGTGGCTGATGTGGCGGACCATCAGGTCGTGGATGGCCTCGCCGTCGCCGCGTTCCACGCAGTCGATCATTTCGTGGTGTTCCTGGGCCGAGCCGTCGAGCTGGTGGTTGTCCATCAGGGACTTCAGCCCGTACATCCGGGTGCGCAGGCGCAGCGAGGTGGCAAGTTCCACGAGCTGCTTGTTGCCGGCGAAGCTCAGCAGCCGGGCGTGGAACTCGCGGTCGGCGGCGAGGTAGCCGTCGGCGTCCTTGTCCATGGCCTTGCGCACGATGGTGTCGGCCAACGCCCGCAGTTCGGGGATGCTTTCGGCCGGGATCGAGGCCAGGGCGCGCTTGGTCGCCTCCGGCTCGATGAGCAGGCGGATCTCGGCGATTTCCTGCAGCTCGGCATCGGTCATGCCGGTGATCCGGAATCCCTTGTTCTTCACCGTCTCCACCAGGCCCTCGCGGACGAGGTCCATCATGGCCTCGCGCACGGGGGTCGCGGACACGCCGAAGGCTGCGCCGAGGCTCGGTGCCGAGTACAGCTCGCCTTCCACCAGGTCGCCCGAGATGATCGAGGTGCGAAGCCGTTCGGTGACGGTTTCGCGCAGGCTCATCTGGCGGTCTAGTTTTTCAATGGTGAACCTTGAATTGCCGATCATGCTATGTTCTCCGATTTCCACAGGTGCGCTCACGCGTTTTTACTCCTGTGATCTTCATACACCACTGCGGCGGAAACCAAGTCTTCCCATGCCATGCCCACACCCGTGTAAAGTGTCGGCTTGCCCGGGACGCGGCTGAATTTGCCGTTGACGAGGTCCTTGAGGTTCAGCGGGTTGATCTCTTTCCACTCCTCGACGCTGCGCGCGGGGATCAGGTCCCCGCTTTCGCGCCAGGAGGATGCGCGTCCCTCGACGACGACCTCGGAGCGCTTGACGAGCGTCTCGTCGACCTCGCGGGCATCAAGACCGTGCTGTCCCACCGAGGCGATGATTGCGTGGTCGGCCGGCAGCGATCCGTCGAAGAGCGGGGTCGGCGAGGAGGTCACGCACAGGATCACGTCCGCGTTCGGCACGTCCTGGACGCTTCCGCGGGTGACGGTGATGTCCTCGGTGGCCAACTGTTCGATCAGTGCCTGGATGCGCTCGGCGCGCTGGCCCACCACGGCGAAGCTGCCCTCGGGGAAGACCGCCTTGGCCGCACGGATGTGGTTGACGGCCTGGATGCCGGCGCCGAAGACCAGGACCTTGGGGGTCCGGGTGAACGGGCTGTCGCCCGGTGCGTCGGCGATGTTCTTGACCGCGGTCAGGGTCGCCGCCGGGGTGCGGATGGCCGTGAGTTCGGCGCCGTCCATCGAGGCGATGGGCGTGAGGTTCGAGGAACCGAAGAGCAGATAGACGCCCTGGATCTTTTCCCCGCCCTTGGCCGGGTTCAGCGGGGCGATGGTCGCGACCTTGAGTCCGGTGTAGCCCTGGCCGATGGCCGGCATCAGCAGGAATTCGCCGTCGGGCGCCGGCGCAAAGATGCGCGGCCCGTCGATTTCCGGATCCGTCTGGCCGCGCAGCGCGTCCTCGATGGCACCGATGGCGCGGTCGAAGGGAAGCGAGGCGCGAACCTCGGCGGCGTCGAAATATGGCAGCTTCACAGCAGGAATCCCTCCGGGAATGGGTCGCTCGGGTCAAGGAAGTACTGGGCGGTGCCGGTCAGCCAGGCCCGTCCGGTCACGGTGGGGATGACGGCGGGCAGTCCGCCGACGGTGGTTTCCTCGACCAGGCGGCCGGTGAATTGCGAGCCGATGTAGGACTCGTTGATGAAGTCGGTGTCCAAGGCCAGTTCGCCGCGGGCGTGGAGCTGGGCCATGCGGGCGCTGGTGCCGGTGCCGCACGGCGAGCGGTCGAACCAGCCCGGGTAGATGGCCATGGCGTGGCGGGAGTGCTCGGCGGTGGAGCCGGGGGCCTTGAGGTAGACGTGGTGGACGCCGCGGATGTCGTCGCGTTCGCGGTGCACTGGCTCGTCGGCCGCGTTGATGGCGTCCATGATGGCCAGGCCGGCGGTGATCAGGTCGTCCTTGCGTTCGCGTTCGAACGGAAGGCCCAGGTCGTCGAGCTCGACGACCGCGTAGAAGTTTCCGCCGAAGGCCAGGTCGTAGTTCACGGTGCCGTAGCCCGGGACCTCGACCGATGCGTCCAGGCGGTCGCTGTAGGAAGGCACGTTGCGGATGGTCACGGATTCCGCCTGGCCGTCCTTGACGGCGACCTCGGCGATGACCAGGCCGGCGGGGGTGTCCAGGCGCACGGTGGTGACCGGTTCGTGGACCTCGACCATGCCGGTTTCCACCAGCACGGTGGCGACGCCGATGGTGCCGTGTCCGCACATCGGAAGCAGTCCGGAGACCTCGATGTACAGGACGCCGAAGTCCGCGTCGGGACGCGTGGAGGGCTGCAGGATCGCGCCGCTCATCGAGGCGTGTCCGCGCGGTTCGCACATCAACAGGGTGCGGATCCAGTCACTGTGCTCCATGAACCAGAGGCGGCGTTCCGCCATGGTGTCTCCGGGAATGGTGCCGATGCCGCCGGTGATGACGCGGGTGGGCATGCCTTCGGTGTGGGAATCCACTGCGTGGAAGATCCTGTTGGTGCGCATGGTGAAAGCTCTCTGGTGAATCGTCGTTGATTGCGGTGCCGCCGTTGGCCGGCCCCGTGTCCACGGGGCCGGCCAACGGCTATGCAGTTTCGAGGTTACTTGTAACCCTTGGCCACTGCAGCCTCGGTGTCTGCGATGACTGCGGCGCGCACGGCGTCGGTCAGCGGGCCACGCGGCGGACGGCATACGCCGCCGTTGAGGCCGACGACGTCCATCGAGAGCTTGATCGACTGGACGAACTCGGTCTTGGTGTCCCAACGCAGCAGCGAGTGCAAGTCGCGGTAGATCTCGCGGGCGCGCTCCAGGTCCGACAGGTTGCCGGAGGTTGCCAGGCGGTAGAGCTCGACGGTTGCGTGCGGGATGGCGTTCGGGTAACCGGCAACCCATCCAACGGCGCCGGCGAGGCCCATTTCCAGGACGGTGTCATCGGTGCCGATGAGGATATCCATGCCCGGAGCCAATTCCTTGATTTCGTAGGCACGGCGCGGATCGCCGGTGAATTCCTTGATGCCGACGATCAGGCCTTCGTGGAACAGGCGTGCAACCAGGGCCGGGGTCAGGTCGACCTTGGTGTCGATCGGGTTGTTGTAGGCAACAACCGGCAGGCCGGCGGAGGCGGCGAGGCGGAAGTGCTCGACAACCTCGTCGTCGGTGGCGCGGTAGGTGTTCGGCGGCAGGCACATGATGGCGTGTGCGCCGGCATTCTTGGCCTGCTGGGCCCACTTCTGGGTCTGCAGTCCGCCGTAGGCGCCAACGCCGGCCATGACTACGAAGCCCTCCGGAGCGGCGGCAACGGCGGTCTCGATGACCTTGGCGCGCTCTTCGTCGGACAGGGTCTGGTATTCACCAAGCGAACCGTTCGGGGCGATGCCGTCGCAACCGCTGCTGGCAAGGAAGCGAACGTGGTCTGCGAATGCTTCGTAGTCGACCGAGTAGTCGTCCTTGAACTGCAGCGCCGATGCGACGATAACTCCGTGCCAAGGCTTCTTAGTGGTGCTCATGTTGTGTTCCTTTCAAGGGGACTTTTCAATGTTTTGCAAAGTTGTGGGCGATGCTTTCGACTCCATGCCGTACATCACTTTCAAATAGTATCATGTGACATTGCACAGAGGGAAGGGGGCGGGGGAAACTAGTTCTTCCGAGTCTCGCCCGAGGCCAAGACCACCGGGCTTTCGGCGGTTTCGTCCGCCTTTTCGACCCAGAAGTCGGCTCCGCGAATACCCAGGGCAATCGGGTCGAAGACCGGGTCGAGACCCGCCTTGCACTGCCTGTCATAGTCGCGGGTGACCTTGTAGACCACCGAGGTGAGCGCCAGCAGGCAGAGCATGTTGATCCAGCCCAGGGTTCCGTAGCCGATGTCACCGATGGCCCACATCGCATCGGCACTGATGATGCCGCCGAAGAAGGTGATGCCGAGCATACCCAGCTTCAGGGCCCAGTCCAGCACCGGGCTGTCATCGCGGCCGGTGAGGTAGACCAGGTTGGTCTTGGCGATGTAGAAGAACGCAACCAGCGTGGTGAAGGCGAAGAAGAAGAGCGCGACGGCCACGAAGCCCGGGCCGACGCCCGGCAACACGGTGCTGATTGCCTGCTGGGTGTACGCGGCGCCGGCCTTGAGGTCGGGCACGCCCTGGATCAGGACCGTGCCGTCGGGGGCCGTGACGTTGTAGGAGCCGGTCATGATGATCATCAGGCCGGTGGCGGAGCAGACAACGACGGTGTCGATGTAGATCGAGAAGGCCTGGACCAGGCCCTGCTTGGCGGGGTGGGACACCGATGCCGCCGCGGCTCCGTAGGTCCCCTCCCCCACGCCGGCGACGTTGGAGAACACCGCGCGCCGCACGCCCCAGGCCACGGCCGCACCGACGATGCCGCCGAAGACCTGGTGGACGCCGAAGGCCGAAGACAGGATCAGGCTGATGGTCGGAATGATCTGCTCGAAGTTCACGGCGACGATCACCGCTGCGGCAAGGATGTAACCCACGGCCATGACCGGGACCATCAGCTGTGCGGCACCGACGACGCGCTTGGTTCCGCCGATGATGACAAAGGCCATGAGTGCGGTGACGCCAACCGCGCTGACCCAGGTGGGAACGTTGAACGCCGTCTCGACGCTGGAGGCGATGTTGTTGGACTGGACGCCCGGGAACACGAACCCGTAGCCGACCATGGCCACGAGCGACACCGTGACGGCCAGCCACTTGAGCTTCAGGCCGTGCTCGATGTAGAACGGCATGCCGCCGCGGTGCTCGCCGTTGATGCGGCGCTTGTAGACCTGGGCCAGGGTGGATTCGGCGAAGGAGCTGGCCGATCCGAGCAGCGCACAGACGACCATCCAGAACAGCGCGCCGGGGCCGCCGGCGGCGATTGCCGTTGCCACGCCGGCGATGTTGCCGACGCCCACGCGGCTTGCCAGGGTCAAGAGCAGCGCCTGGACCGGGGAGATCCCGTCCGAACTGTTCTTCTTGCTCAGGATCTGGCGGATCATGTCCGGGAACCGCCGGAACTGGACGAATCCGGTCAGTACGGTGAAGAACAATCCGACGGCCAGGGCGAAGTACGCCATGGGGTTCCAGATCGCATCGTTGATGCTGGTGAGCATGTCCATATGTTTTTTCCTAACGTCTTCTCGAACGCATCGGGGATCCCTCAAAACGGACCCGCATCCCGATGCGACGAAGCTAGCCATTCCGGCAGTTTCAAAGCCTCTAAATTTCGCGAAACCGGTCGGGGTCCACCCCGCCGAGTTCCGTCCAGATGCGTAAACCCTCGAACTCCACTGCCGCTCGACGGCTCCCCTTGGGCCGCACGGGCACCAACGCCCATGTGCTCCACATCACCAGTGTATGCAATGGTACATGTCACATTTTCGCGAATCAAGGATTTTATTCGTCTAATTTGGGCCGAAACCGTGCCGAACCACCAAGTTCGCGGCATTCCGCCCCTCACTGGTATTTATGCAAATATGCAGACATGTGAAAGGAGCCCGGCCCATGGAAATCAATCCACGGGCCGGGCTCCCCGGTCCAACAAGGCGGCCGTCCGGCGCCATGCGCGGACCGCGCTCCGTCTAGTCTGTGCGGCTGGTGACTTTTGCGATGATTCCGAAATGATCCGTGTTGGGTATTTTGACTCGTTCCCATGAGGTAGTCGACAAGTCACGAACCAGGACATGATCGATGGCTGTGAAAGCCGGAATCGGCCCCGAGGCTGGCCATGTGGAGATCGGCAAAATACCTGCGGATGCTGCGGTGTCTGTAAAGCTACTTGCGATTTCCCGAAATTCGGGGTGGGCGTAGCTTGCGTTGAAATCACCAGCCATCACGAGTGGCAAATCAGTGTTCTCGCTCTGCCAGGAGTTGATTGATTCAAGTGATTTCTTCCACTCAATAGCTCCACTTATGGGCGGATAAGGGTGAACTCCCGCGATTCGGATGGAACCAAGCTGTGGATGATCGACTGTGGCGACGGGTTGATCAAATGACGTAACCCCCGCTGGTACAGAAATTTCATCCTCTTGCTGCAATGGATATTTAGACAGCATGGCTGTTCCTGCTGTACCGCCGGAAGAAACAGTTCCAGAACGATAAGGAAGCATCTTCTTAATGTCTGGAGAGAGTAAGGACTTGATCAAATACTCGTCTGCTTCAATAAGGATCGCAATATCGACTTCTTGATTCTTGATGACAGCTGAAAGTGATGAAACATCAGCCCCACCCCGTTCAACATTGATGCTCAGAACAGATAGGGGTGCAAATTTTGTCTCCGCTGAGACCTCGCTTGGAACCAGCAAAGGAATGCCGCCAATTATCGAACCCAGAAGCAAAATCAGCGCAGGCAATCGTCGTCGACGAAAGAACATCATGGCTAGAGACAACGCCACAGCTACTACGCAGAATAGTGGGGCGAGAGCTTGAACTATGGGTACGAAGCCAAAAGCAAGTATTTCCAGGTGGGGTATGCCTGCTAGAAATAGCGCTGAAAGTGCCGCGGCACCTGTCAGCTTCGGGGAGCTTAGGAACAGGTGCCGGGGTCGTGAATCATTCATGGAAGACGTCATTTAGAGAGCTGAGCTGTCCATGAGTTCGATCCATCTGTGTTTGCTTCCTTCGTAAAGGAAATCGGTGTCTGCGCAGAAATAACGCTTCCTCCACTTTCCGGTGATTCACAGAAATTTACCTCTGTACGAGAGAAGACACTTACGCCAACAACCTCTGAATCAGTGGCAAAAATAAGTTCGCCCTTTGACTCCGAATCCAGGGGAAGATCCCGAGCTCCTGGCCAGTTGAATCCAAGTGAGTCCTTGATATCTTCAGGTTCTAAGAACGGGCATCCAACGACCACGCGACTGAAATCACCTGCTTCTGCAAATGCAGAAGCGAGAGTAACAGTTTGAGTTGGCTCCTCGTTCAATGCCTTACTGAGCGAATCAACGGAAAAGGCATCTTGGTTCGATCCGCTGCATGCAGTCAGCATCAAAATGCCAATCACACCGCACCAGAAACCTGCGGGACCTTTGTTCACTTGAGTGTTACCAGCTTTCCTTTTGTAGCGTACGTAGAGCATTGGTTGAGCATCCAGGTGTATGAAGCTCCGCGATTTGAGCCGATGGCTCACCCTGTGGCGTTGTTTTTAAGGTCCATGGAGCGCTCTTTTGCAGGACCTTTGTTCACGTCTTCGTGATTGGTTGCAATGATCCCCGCGTAATTTGATCCCATAGATTTCGTCATCCGGGCATTCCAGTAGCAGTGCCTGAAAGCATCGCCCTTTCCGTTATGCAATGTTTTCTTCGCAAAGCGCTTGGAAGCTTCCTTGCTTGCCACATCCGCGTGTGTTCGACCAGCAGCGCACTTTGCTATTGCGAAATTCCCGACACCAACCTTAGCTACACAGTACGCAGCTTCTTTTGCGGACCCGTAAAAGTCACCGTAAGTATCTTGGTATGCCGCGTTGGCTGGGGCTACCGAGGTACTCAGCAAAAGCATCACAGTAGCCCCAGTCAACGCAACTCTCTTCAAGAGTTTTTTCATAATACAGTCATCAAATTCGTAATCGGATGCGAGTAAGAAACCCTAGTAAAACACACTGAAATACGTTGTATTAAAACTGCTTGAATCATCCTGAAAGACCATCAATTTTGATGACCTTATTGCATCCAATCACTATGTAGAATGCCCGAGCTCCGTGAGCATCCGCCTTTGCTGCTGCTAGAACCCGAGGCCTCGGCCGTCGTGTCCGCGGTCATGGACGGGGTTCATCCAGCCGCAGTATGGCGTGGTGGTTTCCGGAGCGCTCTGACACCTTCCCTGCGCCGGATGTACCGATACCTAGGGTTGTGTTCGCATTGATGGCCTGGCGTGTCTTCTCGGGGTCGGTGACCACGTTTTCCAGCGTCTTGACTGCGGTATTGTGGGCCCGACCACGCTGGAGAATTTCGTCAAGGCTCATTGCCTTGAGCTTCTCCAGCAGGGGCACAAGTTCCGGCGGGAACTTGTGCATGGTTTCCTTCCATACCGGTGCCAGCGCGGGGTTTCGGTAGAAACGGCGAGAAATTGCGCGCTAGCCCAGCGGTCCGCCGACCGATTCGACCATCGACACCAGCCGCGGGAACACGCTCGGGGACGAAATGCCGTCATGCTCGAACTCGTTGGTCACCCAGGCCTGCAGGTTCCCGACCTGCGCCGCCGTTTCCAGCGACAGCGGCGCGTCCACGTACATGTCGTCGAAGTAGACGACGGCGGCGACGGGAACCTGGTTTTCCGCCAGTTTCCGCCGGTCGTACAGCGGACCCCAGTCGTCCCGGCGGGCCATTTCGTTCACCGCGGCGCCGAAGGGCTTCAGCAGGCGGATTTCCTCGAACATCCACGGGTACATCATTTCGCCGGTCATCAACAACGGGCGGGCCGACTCGGCGAATTCCGGGTGCAGCTCGATTTCCTGCTGGGCCGCCCAGGCGGTTGCGCCGCTTGCCCCGTCCGCGAAGATGCTTTCCTGCATCACGGCAAACAACGGGTTCTCCGCGTAGTTGCTGCGCCCCTGGATCTGGGTCAGGAAGGTGTCGCTCAATTCGCCGCCCTCGTCGAACGCCTCGTCGACAAGCCAGGCCATGCGCTCAAACCCCGGCTTCCTGCCGAAGTCGATGCCCAGGGACTGGAAGCGGCGCACCGTCAGCGTATCGCCGTCGGGCAGGCGGACATCGCCCACGGCCAGCCGGTCGGCGATCTTCGCCATGGTTTCCATGTGGTGCCCGTAGCGTGCGTAGAATTCCTCGTTCTTCGCCTTGGTGCGCACGTAGGTCCGGCGATAGACCTCCGAGGCATCGGGTGTCAGGCTCGGCAACCCGCCGGTGATGTAGCAGGCGTCCAGCGCCTCCGGCGCCTGGCCGAGGTAGGTCAGCGTGAGGAACCCGCCGTAGCTTTGCCCCAGCGTCGTCCACTTCCGTCCGCCGAAGACGGTCTTGCGCAGGAATTCGGCGTCGGAAACGATCGAATCGGCCCGGAAGTGGCCCAGGTACTCGGCGCCGGAGGCCGCGTCCGGGAAGCGTTCCATCGAGGCCGCGGTGATCCGGCTGCTGCGTCCGGTGCCGCGCTGGTCGAGCAGGAGCACGCGGTGCGTCTTCAGCGCCTCGCCGATCCACCCGGACTTGTCGAGAGGGCGCGGGCCCTTGCCGCCCGGTCCGCCCTGCAGGAACAACAGGACGGGCAGGTCTCGGTGTGACTGCTCCGCGGAGCACAGCTCGCGGGCGAACACCTGGATGGTCCGTTCGTCGGGCTGCGCCCAGTTCAACGGCACCGTCACCACATGGTCACGTATCTGCATTCCTGCTGCCGTGTATTCGGTCTTGATCAATTTGCCACTCTCTCCATGGATTGATGCCTACGTCTTGCCCGCTCGGGGCGATTGCTCGTTTCCCCCTCATGCATGCGTGCCCACCGCGTTGCCGCCGGGCCGTCCAAAACGGGAGGGCTGCTCGTCGGAAACAACAGAAGCCACGTGAACGCCCCGAACGGTGCAGGTCAAGCTACCGATCGACGGTCCACATCCGAAGCCACATGCGTAGGGCCGAAACGACCGTTCGCCGACCTTGACACGCTCTTTTCTATGCAATGTACTATTGCATAGAAGTGCTCTCATTCACAGCGGAAGCGCAAAAATCTCAGTGGCCGGTATCACCTATGACAGGGAGCGGTTCCATTGCCCTTCGCCCTTATGTGCCCCTCAAGTTCAAGCACCTTCTCCCGCGGTTTGGGCGCCAGGTTTCTGGCGCCTGACCCTCACGCCAACCGACACGCATGAGAACGGATCCGAACAACATGACGACAGCATCCATCCAGATCAGCAGCATCGACTACCACACCGGTGGTGAGCCGTTCCGGATTGTCACCGATGGCTACGGTGAGCTTGATGGCCTGACCGTTGCGGAGCGCCGTGTGTCGGCACAAAACAGCCCGGCCGTCGAGAAGATTCGCCAGCTCCTGGTCCAGGAACCCCGCGGACACACGGACATGTACGGCTGCTTCATCACCGAGCCCGACGACTCTGCCGCAAGCTTCGGAGCAGTCTTCTGGCACAAGGACGGATACTCGACGGCGTGTGGACACGGCACGATGGCGCTGGGCGTCTGGGCCGTCGAAGAGGGAATCGTTGAATCCGACCCCAACGGAACAAGCGTCGTCGTGATCGACGTTCCCTCGGGGCGCGTTGCCGCACACGTCGAATCCCGCGATGGCATCGTCCGCGGCGTCACCTTTGAAAACGTTCCGTCCTACGTCGTGGGGCAAGACCTCAAGGTCGACGTTGACGGCAAGAAGTACACGGTCGACCTGGCCTACGGCGGAGCCATCTATGCGTGCCTGGATGTTGCCCAGCTGGACCTGGACATCACCAAGGAGAACTACTCCGAGCTGCGCTCCATCGGCCGCGCCGTGAAATGGGCCTGCAACGACCTGCCCGAGGCCCAGCACTCCGACCCGCGCCAGAGCGGTGTCTACGGAACCATCCTGTTCCAGAAGCTCGAAGACCTCTCGACGGGACCGAACCAGATCAACATGACGGTCTTCGCTGACGGCGAAGTTGACCGCTCCCCCTGCGGCTCGGGCACCTCGGCGCGACTGGCCTGCCTGGCCGCCACGGGCGAGATCACCGAGAATTCGCTGAAGCACGACTCGATCGTGGGCTCGACCTTCATCGGCACCGTCCGGCCCCACGACGTGTCAGGCTCGCAGTTCCCCGCGGTCATCCCGGTGGTCACCGGCATGGCGTACCGCACCGGACGCCACCAGTTCGATCTCAACCCGGATGACGAACTGGGAACCGGCTTCACCCTGTTCTAAATCCCCGAATGCGTTGAGCCGGTTTCGCCGATGGGTTGCAGGCTTTCAGGGAACCTGCGGCCCATCGGACACTGTCCCGAAGCGGGCGGCCGGCGACGTTCCGAGGCAGGCCCTGCATGCAGCTGGATACCGCTGCAGCGCCCGCGCTTCCACGAAATGGAGAGTACCCGTTGATCGACCTTGGGCTGGATGCGATATCCAGGCAGTTCGACGCTCTGGCTTCCGGCGCGGGAACACTGGCCGGTGAATCAATGCCCGCGAGGCCACTCCCCCACTCGGAGATCGAGTTCATCACCGTCAGGAAAAGCCTTGCCACCGCGTATGCGGACATTCAATACCGGGCACGCCGATCGCTCGAGGCTTTCGACCGCGGAATCGACGCACCGGATACCGAGGGGATGGAGAGGGCTCGACGTGACGCCCTGGAACGCGGCGTTCACTACCGGGTGGTCTACGATCCGGCGGCATTCAAGCGAGAGTCGCGCGCTCCGCTGGTTCCGAGTTCCGCCCTTCACGAATCCAGCGCTCGCGTCTCCTCGATCGTTCCCACTCGCTTGGTCATTCGGGACGGGGAAGAATCGCTGGTTTTCAGCAGTGCAAACCACCCGAGCGGGGTCCTGGGGGTTCGAATCCACGACCCGTGCTTCGCCGCATTCCTCAACGACACCTTCGAAACCATCTGGAAATCCGCGACGCCCCCGACCAACGACCGCAGGTCAACCTCGCCGCTGCTGAGCAGTGAAGAACAAGAGATACTGCGATTGCTTGCAACCGGCCTCACCGACGATTCCATCGCTCGCGCGCTCGGCGTCAGCTTGCGGACGATCCAGCGCAAGGTGCAAGCCATCCAGAGAAGTTTCGGGGCAACAAGCCGCTTTCAGCTGGGAGCCCTGAGCGCGGCGTAGGCTGGCTGACAAAGCAGCACGCCGATTTCAGTTCGAGAGGCACCACATGCCAGCCAAGACAATTGTCATCACCGGCGCCAGCGATGGAATCGGCGCGTCCTCCGCCCGACAGCTCACGGACCTCGGCCATCAGGTGGTTGTGGTTGGCAGAAACCCCGAGAAGACGAAGGCCGTCGCAGCGGAGCTGGGTGCCGAATTCCATCTCGCCGACTTCGCCGATCTGGCCCAGGTGCGCACTCTCGCCGCCGAACTCCTGGCCACTTATCCGCGTATCGACGTCCTCGCAAACAATGCCGGCGGGATATTCTCGCCCGTCCGGGAAACGACCGTCGATGGTTTTGAACTCACTTTCCAGGTCAACTACCTGGCACCGTTCCTGCTGACGCAGCTGCTGCTTGACCGGCTGCTCGACTCACAGGCCACCGTCGTGAACACCTCGAGCCTTGCGAACCGCCTGTATGGACGGGTCGATCTGGACGACCTCAATGCGGAGAAGTTCTACAGCCCCAACCGCGCCTACGGGAATGCCAAGCTGCAACAGATCCTGTTCACCCGTGAATTGCAGAAACGCTATGGCTCCCGAGGGCTCTCCGCCGCGGCATTCCACCCGGGCATAGTCGCCACGAGCTTTTCCAGCTCGCCGGGCGCCTCCATGGAAGGGGTCTACGGCAACAAGCTTCTTTCCAAGTTCCTTGCCTCGCCCCAGAAGGGCGCAGACACCCTGGTATGGCTGGCCCACGGAAACGCCCGCGTCGACTGGCCGGCTGGCGAGTACTTCACGCGCAGAAAGGTCTCTCGGACCAACCCGCAGGCCAAGAACCCCGGGCTGAGCGATTCCCTGTGGGTACGCACGGAGGCCCTGCTCAAGGACGACTGACCGGAAACACAAGACTGGTGGGTGGCAAAACAACCTTGGGTCCGCCACCCACCAGAAGCCTATTCGTCGCAGCTAGGCTCCGGCGCCCGGCGATCCTGCGATGTTGACCATCCAATCGATGCCGAACTTGTCACTCAGCATTCCAAACCAGTCGCCCCACGGGGCCTGTGCCAGCGGCTGGCCAATGGTGGCGCCTTCGGCAAGCTTGTCCCAGTAGCCCTGGAGCTCGTCCTTGTCCTCGCCGCTGAGCGTGATCGAGATGGCGGTGCCGCCCTTCCATTCCATGGATTCAGGGGTGTCCGCAGCCATGATGTTCAAGCCATTCGGCCCTCGAAGGTGCCCGTGCATGATCTTCGCATCGTCCGCGGGGTTGTCGGTCTTGGCGAAGTCGAAGTCCGCGAAGGGTCGCAGGTCCAGTTCACCGCCGAAAACCGACTGGTAGAACTCCAGCGCCGGGCGGGCTTCCCCGCGGAAGCTGATGTAGGGATTAAGGATTGTGGCCATGCTGTTCTCCTGACTTGTCGAGGTCTAGCAAGTTGCCATTCTGCACTGCGACAAGGACAAAACGGAAGAGCCCTGCTCGTAGTGTGCCGCTGGCCCCGTGATTTGTCCCGCCCCCGGGGAAGCCGCGGGCCCGGCGTCGTTCACCGATGTTCCGCCCTGTGGCCCCGGGGAAACGCACTAATATGGACTTCATGGAACCCCCTAGCTCCGAGCCAACCCCCGACGTCGACAAGCCCGCCGATCCGCAGGTGCTGGAGCCGTTGATGCAAGAGGTCGAGAAGCAATTTTCGATCATGGCCGTCAAAGCCCGCACCGCGATCCGCAAGCGTGCGCTGGACATCCACCCGGAGCTGCAGCCGCTGGGCTACAGGGTCCTGTCGATTTTGGTCAGGCAACAGGCACAGCAACAAATAGTCCTGGCATCGGAACTCCACGTGGACAAGGCCACCATGAGCCGGACCATCAAGCAATTGCAGAGCCAAGGACTGGTGACCAGGGAGCCCGACCCGAGCGATGGGCGCGCCATGCTCGTCAGCATCACGGATGCCGCCCGGGAAGCATGGGTCGCATCCGGGACACGGGCCAGGATCCTGATGCGCGAGCGGTTGTCGAATTGGGAACCGGATGAGATCCGTCGTTTTGCCGACTTGCTGGCACGGCTCAACGACTCGGAGTCTGAGCAGAGCGAGGGTTAGTCGTCGCCAAACCATGATCGATACCGCCGCCCGGGCCCCAGCAGCCGAGACTTTCCGGCCCCACGCGGCTCGGATGGCACTTGTGATCATTTCGTTGCGCTGGACGGCGATGCTTTTCGCCATTTCATGGCCAAACGCCGGTACGCTCAAAATCTAAGGACGCACCTTAGACATCATTCACTTGCACCATCATCTTTTTCGCGGAGGAAAAATGACTCAGCCGGCCGACAACCAGCCACAGTTCAATGGCGCTGCCCCGTACCAGGGAGCACCTACGTACATCCAGAACAGCCCCGAGCAGCTGCGCGGCGCCCAGCTTGCCCAGACTTCCATGATCCTCGGCATCCTGTCACTCTTCGTCGTCGGGATCATCCTTGGCCCGATCGCCATTTCCAAGGCCAAGAAGGCAGAAGAGCTCCACACTGCGGCAACCGTCGGCAAGGTAACCGGCTGGATCGGAACCATCCTCGCCATTCTGAGCATCATCGCGTTCGTGCTCATCACGGTCGTAGCCGGCATGGCCGCTTCCCAGTCGTAAATCCTCACGAAACCATGAAGATGGCGGCCCACCAAGAATTCAAATCTTGGAGGGTCGCTATTTTTGTGTTTTTGCCAATTGCCCGGCGGCACCCAAGGCAATCTCGGAATTCCCCGAACCGGAATTCTCCGTCTGCGGCGATCCTCCGTTGGCCCAACCCATCTGCAAACGACCGGAATCGCCACGAACCGAAGATGACCCAAGGGCGAGCCTCAAGTGCACCTGCAGTCATCTTTGGCGTCCCGACAAGGCATCTTGCGCCTTTTGCCGTGGGGACTCCGCTAGTCTCGATTCAACCGGATGTTCCGCCGCATGGCCTCCGGCAACCAGAGCTATCACGTCGGAGGAAACATGACACAGTACCCGGAGCTAAATCGAGGCCAACAGCTTGCCCAGACCTCGATGATCCTGGGCATCCTTTCCCTTTTCGTTCCCCTTGTCGGCATCGCCTTGGGCATCATCGCCATCAACAAGGCAAAGGAGGCCGAGCAGTTGAACACCGACGCGACGGTCGGCAAGGTGACTGGCTGGGTCGGCACCATCTTGTGGATCCTGTCAGTGATTCCCTTTTTGCTGCTCATCCCATTCTTCTTGCTCACGCCCTTCTTTTTCTCCACAGGCAGCTGACCCGGCACGCAGCTGACATGGCGGCAGGATCGTCCCCCGTTTCATGACGCTGCATGAAGCATTTTCTTGCCTCGCGCTCGGTATCCCCGGCACACTTGTCAACAGAATCACGAGTTCCAACCATTCACGACCCTGGTCGGTTGGACGGCAACCCCCTTCGTCATAGCGGGGTGCTCCAGGTGAAGATTCGACGCCGTCCAACCGGACCGGCGTAAGTATGGCGACGTGGTTGGCACGCGCCACCACGGAAGGATCGATCTCCCATGTCTGAGACCCTGCTCGAAACCACCCCCGACATCCTGCGCGCCGAGAAGCTCAACGCGGCCGGAAACGCCTGGGGCGAGCGCATCACGGCGGACACCGCAAGTGCCTCGCTGACGTTCAAGGCCAACGGAACCGCCGTCGGCTCCGTCGCCACCGAAGTCACCGCCGGCAAGCACACCTTCCTGGTCGACGAGCCGGTCGGCCTGGCAGGGGACGACGCGGCGGCAAGCCCCGTCGAGTACGCCTTGGGCGCATTGATTTCCTGCCAGGTGGTCGTCTACCGCCTGTACGCCCACCAGCTGGGGATCAAGATTGATTCGCTGGACATCGATGCTGAGGCAGACCTCGACGTGCGTGGGCTCTTCGCAATCGATGAGACGGTTCGCCCCGGCTTCGGCGGCGTCCGGCTCAAGGTGACGGTGTCCGGCCCCGAGACCCGCGAACGCTACGAGGAGCTGCAGGCGGCCGTCGACGCGCACTGCCCGGTCTTCGACATCATTGCCAACCCCACGCCGATCAGCGTGGAACTCGTCGTCGCCGACTAACTATTTGCAGCAATTGATCGAGGGGGCCATCCGGCGGGTGGCCCCCTCGTCGCGTTTGGGCGGCCGATGACGGGCGCATTCGGCCGATCGCCCTATATCACACCCGGTTCGGATGAACACTGGCTCAGGGCCACTGTCGAGTCTTCCCCGGGGTGGCCCGATTCTCATTTTGTGACGAACGCCCGTCATAATAGTCAGTGTCGTTTCGTTGAATCTGAGCAATCAGACGGTATCTCCGAGCGACATTTCCGGGCCTAGCAGGCCCAGATCAAAGACTGTGGCATGGTCTTGATCCAGATAGACCACCGCCGGGAAGCTACCAATGCATCAGCAATACTGTGCCTCGGAGCGGACGAGAACAAGGTTATCCATTCGACCATCTGTGGCTCACGCCTTCGGATTGGCAACCTTGCGTGACGCTCTGTATAGTCCACCACCCCGAATTTCCCCGGAAAAAACCGCACTAATACAGGGATGTGCGGTATGTGAGAAACCAGACACACGTCACGCAGCGGCACCAGCACACGGATCCCCTGTGAGCAAAGTCGCTTCAATGGCCTCCGGTGGTGTTGCATGACACCCATGAGCAGAACTTCCGTGACACTTGAAAATGAATCGCTGGTGCAGCGTGGCACCGCGAACACCGTCGGCGACGGCACCGACGCCGGCAAGCCCGACAACGAACTCAAGCGCGGGCTAAGCAGCCGCCACCTCCAGATGATCGCCATCGGCGGTGCCATCGGCACCGGCCTGTTCGTCGCTTCCGGAGGCACGATCGCCCAGGCCGGACCCGGCGGCGCACTCGTCGCCTACGCGCTGGTCGGCCTGATGGTCTTCCTGCTGATGCAGTCGCTCGGTGAAATGTCGGCGAAGATCCCGGTGGCTGGCTCGTTCCAGACCTATGCGACCCGGTTCGTTTCCCCGTCCTTCGGGTTCGCGATCGGTTGGAACTACTGGTTCAACTGGGCCATCACCGTGGCCGCCGAGCTCGTGGCCGCCGGCATCATCATGGACTTCTGGTTCCCCGGGGTCCCCGGATGGATCTGGGCAGGCTCGTTCCTGGTGCTGCTCACGGGGGTCAATGCACTCTCGGCCAAGGCCTTTGGCGAAAGCGAGTTCTGGCTTTCCATGATCAAGGTCGTGGCCGTCGTGATCTTCCTGATTGCGGGCGTACTGATGATCGTCGGCATTCTCGGGGACACTTCCCCGGGCCTCAGCAACTGGCAGAACCGCGAGGACGTCTTCCACGGCGGCTGGGTATCGATCATTTCCGTCTTCATGATCGCCGGGTTCTCCTTCCAGGGCACCGAACTGGTGGGCGTCGCGGCAGGCGAGGCCAAGAATCCTCGGAAGGAAGTCCCCAAGGCCATCCGCTCCGTCTTCTGGCGCATCATGATCTTCTACATCGGCGCCATCTTCGTGATCGGCTGCCTGATTCCGTTCACCGACCCGAGCCTGCTGGCCTCCGGCGAAGCCGACATCGCCGCCTCGCCCTTCACCCTGGTCTTTGAGCGCGCGGGCATCGCCTTTGCCGCGGCCCTGATGAACGCCGTGATCCTGACGGCGATCCTCTCGGCGGGCAACTCCGGCCTGTATGCCTCGACGCGCATGCTTTACGCCATGGCCCATGACGGCAAGGCCCCGAAGGCCTTCGGCCGCACCAATTCCCGTGGCGTGCCGATCAACGCGCTGCTGGCCACGGCCGCCGTGGGGCTCTTCGGGTTCCTCAGCGCCATCGTCGGGCAGGGCGCCGCGTACGCCTGGCTGCTGAACGTCTCGGGCCTGTGCGGGTTCATCGTCTGGGCCGGAATCGCCCTGTCGCACTACCGGTTCCGGCGCGGCTTCCTGGCGCAGGGCAACAAGGTCAGCGACCTGCCCTACAAGGCATCGTTCTTCCCCATCGGGCCGCTGCTGGCCTTCGCCGTGCTGATCGTGGTAATCGCGGGACAGAACTACGAGGCAGTGCTGGCCGGTCGCGGCATGGAGGTACTCTCCTCCTACATTGGCATCCCGATCTTCCTGGGGCTGTGGATCATCCACCGCCATGTCACCAAGTCGCGCGTCGTGTCGCTGCTGGAGATGGACCTTTCCGGTCCCAAGGACGTCGAGGATTACGTCGAGGAGTACGCCGACTCCAAGGTCTAGCCCGGTTGGATCCAGGCCCGACGACAAAGCCGCAGTTGCCCAAGACCATGGTCTTGGGCAACTGCGGCTTTGCTTGCAATGGGCCCGAGGCCTGGCCGCGGGCGGGGAAACTACTCCACGCGCCGCAGGGCCGGCCGGCGGTAGGCGCTTGCCGCGATGCCCAGCAGCAGCTGGAGCACCACCACGCCCAGGAGCAGGACCAGCGGAACGGTCCAGGCGCCGGTCAGCGCAAAGAGCAGGCCCATGCCGAACGGGCCGCTGGTGGCCACCAGGTAGCCGATCGACTGCGCCAGCGTGCTCATGGCCGTGGTTTCCTCCGGCGTTTCCCCGCTGTGGGAGATGACAAGCAGCACCAGCGGGAAGATGGCAAAGCCGACGCCAAGCGCGATCGCGCTGATCCAGGCCAGGTCCAGCGGCAACAGCAGCAACCCCGTGACGCCGATCCCCGCGGCCACGGAGCAGGTCACCATGGCCGAGCGCAACTTGTTGAGCTTGTTCGCCATCCACAGCACAAACATCGTTGCGGGAATCGACATGATCTGCAGGAGCCCGAGCATGATGCCCGCCTGGGCGGTCGGCATGCCCCGGAAAATCAGGATGGTCGGCAGCCAGCTCATGATCGCGTAGGCCAGGATGCCCTGGACCGTGAACAGCCCGGTGATCACCAGGCCGCGCTTGGTGCGCAGGAGGCCCAGGGCGCTGGCCCGGGGGCCGGCGGCAGGCGCCGGCTTCCCGCTGCGGGCCATCAGGATGAACGGGATGAAGGCCAGCGCGCCGGCAAAGGCGAGCAGGCTCCATGCGGCCAATCCCAGCGTGGGCGACCCCGCGGCCATCGCCAGCGGCACGCTGAGCGAGGATGCGGCGGTGGCTCCGATGGACATGGTGATGGTGTAGACACCGGTCATCATCGAGGTCTTGTGGGCGAAGTTTTCGCGGATGAACGAGGGCATGGCCACGTTGCACAGGGCGATGCCGCACATCGCGGCGACCGTTCCGGCCAGCAGTGCCCAGGTGGCGGGAACCCCGCGGAAGGCAAGCCCGGCGCCCAGCACGCACAAGGCCAGCATGATGGTTCCGCTGAGCCCCAGGCGTCGGGCCACCCATGCGGTCGACGTGCCCGCCGCGGCGAAGACCAGCGTCGGAATGGAGGGAAGCAGCGCGGCAACGAAAGGCCCGTACCCGAGGAACTGTTGCAGGTCGTGGTAGAGCGCCGAGGCGCTGGTGATGCCCGCCCGCAGGTTCAACCCCACCAGGATCACGGCCAGCAGCGAAAGCAACAGGAATCCTCGCGAGACCCGTTGCGGGGTCGGTTGTGGATTTTCGTTGTCCGCTGTTGGTTTTTCCTTGTTGGGCATTCTCACAGGGTACGGGTCGAGCCCGTTCGGGAGCCAATGTGCTGGTGGCAAGGTTGCTCACATCAGGTGAGCAATTGGGGCGAACGGGGACAACCGGCTGCCATCGGCGGAACGCCTGAAGCAGGATGTCCCCACCGGCAATTTCCCTGGATCCTAAGATGCGCCGATGTCGCGGTGCCGCAGCGCCAGCACGCTCACGACGATGAACACCAGACTCAGCCCGCCCAGCCCCGCGACCGCCGCCCACGGGACGCCCTCGACCAGGGGCGACCCGCCATAGGCCCAGTAATAGGGCGAAAAGTTGTGCAGCCACTGCAGGTCCTGGCTCTGGTTTCCCAGGGCGTTGAAGACGTAACCGACCACCGCGACCGCGGTGCCGGCGATGATGCCGAACAACCTGCGCCCGCTCAGCGCCCCCGCCACCAGGGCGCCGGTTCCGCCCAGCAGCGTCAGCAGCACAAACATGAGCACGCCGGCAACGACCTTGGACGGATCGATGCCCAATTGCGCGGGCCCGTTGAGCGCCAGGATGACCACCAGCACCAGGAACGCCAGCAGGAGCATGCGGATGACCAGCGCCGCCGCGCGTTCCAGCACCACCTGCGTGCGGGTCACCCCGTGGGCGAGCGTGAGTTCCAGGAGTCCGGCCTCCTCGTCGCCACCGATCGCGGCGGCTCCCCACGAGATGGCGGCAATGGACATGAGCAGGAAGCCGGTGAGCCCGAAGAACGTGGCCTGGGTGTAGCCGGGGCCCGAGGCAATCTGGTCGTAGTTCAGCGCCTTGATCATTTCCTGCGGCAGGGAGGCCAGCAGCTCGCGCATCTGCGGGCTCCCGCCAATGCTCGGATACAACGGCAGGTACAACGACATGATCGCCAGCAGGCCGATGCCCCACCCGAGGGTCGAGCGCCAGGAATCCGCCAACGCCTTGCGCAGCAATGGATAACGTTGGGTTTTCACTTGCGTGCCACCTGCGGCAAACGGGAATCTGGTCCCCTGTCCGATGAGTACATTTTCAACACCGCTTCCTCGAGATCAGGTTCCTCGATCACCAGGTCCAGGACCCTGGTGCGGGACAGGACGTAAATCAACGGCTCGACAGACCCCTCGATGCTGGCCCGCGCCTCGATCACTCCGCGGTCGCCTCCGTCGTGTACCTGGCGGACTTCAAGGTCGCGGATCCCGGGAATGCCGGCGCAAAGGTCGCGCGCGCCCTGCCGGTCGTGGCCGGGGAAGAGCACCCGCACGTGCCTGATGGCGCTTTCGCGCAGGTTGTCCACCGTGGAGACCGTGACGAGCGAGCCTTCGCGCAGGATCGCGACCTCGTCGGCCGCCTGCTGGATTTCGCTGAGCACGTGCGAGGAGAGGAACACCGTTTGGCCGTTGTCCTTGGCCTCGCGGATCAGGGCCAGGAATTCCCGTTGCATCAGCGGATCCAGGCCGCTGGTCGGTTCGTCGAGGACCAGCAGTTCCGGTTCGTGCATGAAGGCCTGGACGATCCCGAGCTTCTGCTTGTTGCCCTTGGAGAGCCGGCGGGCCTGGTTGTCCAAATCCAGGTCAAGGCGCTCGGCCAACGCCTCGACCATGCCCGGCTTGACCGGGCCGCTGATCGCCGCGAAGTGTTCAAGGATCTTGCGTCCCGTGGTCCGGCTTTCAAGAATCAGTTCGCCGGGCAGGTACCCGATCCGCCTGCGCAGCTCGGGGCCGCCCTGGGTCGGGTCCTTCCCGAGGACCTCGATGGTCCCGGCGCTGGGACGAATGATGTCCAGCAGGCAGCGCATGGTCGTGGTCTTGCCCGCGCCGTTGGGCCCGATGACCCCGAAGATGCTTCCGGGCTGCACACTGAAGTCGATGCCGTGCAGCACTTCCTTGCTACCGTACTTCTTGCTGAGGCCTGAGACCTTGATGGCGGGATCCACTTATTGCTCCTCGGATTTGGCAGGGGTTTCGAGGGCGGCACGGGCCGCATTCAGGAAGCGCTCGTCCGTGTACAAGGGGTGAGTGTAGAGGTCCACCACGGGGACGCCGAGGAGGTTCACGGTGCCGACGCCGAACTCTTCTTGGCCGAGGCTTCGTGCCACGTGCCGACCAAGCACCAACATGCCCATGGAGTTTGTGGCCAGGACGACCGCTGCCGCCCGCAGGTCATCGATCTTTCGAATGCTTCCGTTCGCGATGCCGGCCTCGAGCATGTCCTTGGTCATGGCAACAAGTGCATCGAAGAATGCGTCGCCCAAAGCCGAGTCGTCCATGATGGCCTGGCGGATGTACGCAGTTTCGGCCATGTAGGCATCGGGCTTGCTGAGGTATTCGGCCATCATTTTTTGCAGGGATGCAACATCTGCCTTGTCCACGGCCCGTTGCGAACTGATGCCGAGGATGTGCCGGTCGCAGGCCTCGCGAAGGCCGGCCTTGGAAACAAAGTGGTGGATGACCAGTCCGGGGCTCACCTGCGCGGCCGCGGAAATGTCTCGGATCGTGGTGTTCGCGAATCCGTGTCGGCCAAAAAGCTCGATGGCCGCGTCCCTGATCTTGGATCTTGTGGTGAGATCCTCACCATCTGTACGCATGTTTAAGATGCTAAACACGTGTTCAGGATTTGGTAAGAGGCGAAAGTACCAAAGCGGGATATTTATTCGCCCGGGAGGCATGGGCGCCGTCGACAGTAAGCCGGCCTCGCATTTTCACGGCCTGTCGGGCCGCCCGAAGCCGTCCGCCCCCAGCCAACCAAGGGGTTCATCGCTGGAGGTATTTCTTTGCGGAAAAAGGGCATTGACAGCGGCCCCTCGCGGCCTGACAGTTTCGCTATACACACCTGTACAACGAGGCAGAAGGGACGGCCCACCATGGGCATTCAAGGGGAATCGCGACTAACCATCGTGCAACCGGGGCAAGGACGGCAGGGCGATCTCGGAAGCATCGGGGTTGCCTTCAAGCTATTTGGCGAGCAAACCAATGGGCAGATCTCGATCGTGGAGCACCCGTTCCCCGTCGGGGCCCTGGTTCCGCCGCACCTGCACACCCGTGAAGACGAGTATTCGATCGTCCTTGAGGGCGAGATCGGGTTCAGGTCGGGCGACCGCGAGGTGGTGCTGGGTGCGGGAGGCTACATCACCAAGCCGCGCGGGGAACTGCACACCATGTGGAACGCCGGCAAGGTCCCGGCGAGGATGATCGAAATCATCAGCCCCGCGGGGTTTGAGCATTTCTTCTGGGGGCTGGCCAACCAACTCGAAGCGGGGCCTCCCGATCCCGAGGCCCTCGACAAACTGGCGGCCCACTACGGGATCGAGTTCGCCGACGCCCCGTGGCTGCCTGACATCATCGCCCGCTACGGATTGACGCCACCCATGATCTGACGGGAACGGGTCGCAAGTCGCATGGATTCCGGGAACGGCCGAAGGCCCGGGGCAAGGCCTACGGAACCCGCAGGGTCTCCGGAATCCACTCGCGCACTTGTCCCACGGCGGCTTCCAGGGTCGCCAATGCCTCGGCCAGGTTCAGGCGCGCCAAGAGCAGCGCGCTCATCGCCAGCCCGGCGACAATTCGCGCCCGCGCAAGAACCAGGGAATCGGATTGAGCCGGATCCATGGAGTGCAGTGCACCGGCCACGCCATCGCGCAACTCGAGCTGGTACCCGTCGATCAGCAGCCTCAGTGCTTCGTCGTTGCCCGCGATGCCTGCGGCCGTGTTCATCAACAGGCAGCCGCGGTTCGCGGTCTGCTCCGAAGCCTTCGCCAGGTCGACCGACAGCGACTTCAAGTAGTTCGAGATGCCGTCATTCGCGTGCGACGAGTCGCGCAGCAGGCTCAGGCGCGGCCGAAGGATCGTGTCCATGTAGTCCTGGATCACCGCGTCGAAAAGCCCCCGCTTGGAGCCGAAGCCGTTGTAGATGCTTGAACGGCCCAGCCCCGTGGCCGTTTCAAGATCCGTGATCGACGTGGCCTCAAAGCCCTTGTCCCAAAAGACGCGGCGGGCATCGCCGAGCGCCTTGCCGGTGTCGAATTCCTGCGTTCTGGCCATGAGTCCCGAAATCCCCTTGTTTTGTGTAACGGTCATTCCAGTATATATTGGAACGACCGTTACACAATCACTCCAACGACCCAGGGACACGCCAGATGCTGCCGATCACCATGATCTTCGCCGGCCTTGCCGCCGCAATCCACGTGTACATCTTTATCCTCGAATCCCTGCGCTGGGAGCTTCCCGCCACCCGCAAGGCCTTCGGGATCAAGACGGACGCCGAAGCCAACGCGACCAGGCCGCTGGCCTTCAACCAGGGCTTCTACAACCTGTTCCTGGCGGCCATGACGGTTGCGGGCATGGTCTTTGTGCTTGCATCCTCCCCCGTCGTCGGAGCGACGCTGATTTTTGCGGGCACCGGTTCAATGCTGGCAGCAGGCCTGGTCTTGCTCCTTTCATCTCCCAAGCTGGCGCGCGCGGCGATGCTCCAGCTCACCGCACCCGCCCTGGCCATCATTTTCGGCCTGTTTGCCTTCACCCGCTAACTCCCCCTCCCCAATCCCCACCGAACGGAGCCATGACTTCATGTCCACGCCAAGCAGCACCCAGATCCATCTCGCCAGCCGCCCCATTGGTTGGCCGACCGACGAGAACTTCAACACCGCCACCGTTGACCTGCCGGAACTCGCCGAGGGCGAGATCCGGGTTGCCAACGAGTTCATCTCGGTCGACCCCTACATGCGCGGGCGGATGAACGACACCAAGTCCTACTCGGCACCGTATGCACTCAACGAGGTCATGACCGGCGGCGCCGTCGGCCGCGTGGTCGAATCGCGCGCCGAGGGATTCAACGTCGGGGACCCGGTACTTCACCAGCTCGGGTGGCGCGATGTCGCCCAGGGCGACGCCAGCCAGTTCCGCGTGGTGAAGGACATCCCGGGCCTGCCGCTTTCGGCCTACCTCGGCATCCTGGGCATGACCGCTTTCACCGCCTACGTGGGATTGCTGGACATCGCCGGACTCAAGAACGGTGAAACCGTGTTCATTTCCGGCGCCGCGGGCGCCGTGGGCAGCGCCGCCGGCCAGATTGCGCGCCTCAAGGGAGCCAAGCGCGTCATCGGCTCCGCCGGAAGCGCCGCGAAGGTCGAACTCCTGACCGAAAAGTACGGCTACGACGCCGCCTTCAACTACAAGGACGGACCGGTCCGCGAGCAGCTCCGCGCGGCGGCGCCGGAGGGCATCGACGTCTACTTCGACAACGTCGGAGGCGAACACCTGGAGGCGGCGCTGGATTCCTTCAACCCGGGCGGCCGCGGCGCATTGTGCGGAGCGATCTCCGTTTACAACGCGACGGAGGCCCCCGCCGGGCCACGGAACATGAGCAACATGATCACCCGCGGGCTGAACCTCAAGGGGTTCACCGTGGGCAACTACGCCGAGCACTACCCGGCATTCATGGCCGACATGTCCGAATGGCTCACCCAGGGGAAGATCGTCTTCGACGAAACCGTCGTCGAAGGCCTGGAGAACTCCGTCGAAGCGCTCATCGAGCTGATGCGCGGCGCCAACACCGGCAAGATGGTTGTGAAGCTCTAGGAAACACCGCTTCCGCGGCACCTTTTGGGTCGCAGCCGGGCCGGTTCAACGCACGCCTTCTTGGGCGCGTTGGGTCGGCCCCTTGGCGTTGGGCCGCCGGTTAGATCCGATGCGACTCGGCGTAGAACCACTGGATGTGTTCCCGCAGCAGCTCCGCTGCCCGTTTTCCGTCACCGGCGCTGACAGCTTCATGGATTCCGTGATGCTGGGCGCGCAGGACCGTTGCAATTTTGTTCCAGTCTTTGTTCCCCGGCACCGATTCGCTGACGTAGTCGGCGATGGACAGTCGAAGGGATTCCATCATCGCCTCGATCACCGCGTTGCCGGCCAACGACGAGAGCAGCACATGGAACTGTGCATCCAAGGCGTGGAACTCCTCGCGGTCCAGCCCCGGTGCGTCCATCTCCCCCAGCAATGCACCGGCACGTTGCAGCACGGCAGCGCTTCGCCGGGGGTCGGTGGTCAGGTCCGCGGATTCGGCCGCCCAGGTTTCAAGCAGGATCCTGGATTCGACGATGTCCTCCACCGACAGTTGGCGCGATGCCACATGCAGGCGGAGGGCCGCCGACAGCCCGATCGCGGGCTCCGAAATGACCACGGCCCCGGAATTCGGGCCCGAGCCGGTCGAGGTTCGCACCACGCCCATGGCGTCGAGGATGCGAATGGCATCGCGCACCGAGGCGCGGGAAATCCCGTGCGTCTCGGCGAGCGCACGCTCACCCGGAAGCTGGTCCCCCAACTTGATCCGGCCGGCACGAAGATCCGCCTCAATGCTGTTCAGGACGGTCTCATAGGCTCGGGCGGGAACCGGCCGAGTGCTTGGTTTGCTTGTCACCCGTTCATTTTCGCATGCTTCTCCAGAGCGCCCCGGTGCTCGGACATGACGCTGTTTCCGCCGGTTGGATAGACGCGCGGGCCCCGCCGACCTAGTATGGTCTGACCACATCAATTCTTCGGCAGAGCACGCCGGAAGGGCCTGACGACATGAGAATCGCACTTTTCGCCACATGCATCGTCGATGCCATGTATCCGCAAACCGCGCGCGCCACGGTCAAGATCCTTGAACGCCTCGGCCACGAGGTCGTCTTCCCCGCCGGCCAGGCCTGCTGCGGGCAGATGCACATCAACTCCGGCTACATGGACGAGGCACTGCCGGTGGTCGCAAACCATGTCGAGGCGTTCGAGTCCGAGGCCTACGACGTCGCCGTCGCACCCTCCGGTTCCTGCGTCGCCTCGGTCAAGCACCAGCACCCGGTGCTGGCCGAACGCTGCGGCGACTCGGCGTTGAAGGCGCGGGCGGAGGCAGTGGGCGCGAAGACCTACGAACTCTCCCAGCTACTGGTCGATGTCCTGGGAGTCACCGACGCCGCCGAACAGCTCGGATCGCACTTCCCGCACAAGATCACCTACCACCCTTCCTGCCACGGCATGCGTTCGCTGCGTCTGGGTGACCGCCAGCTGGACCTGCTCAAGTCGGTCGGCGGCATCGAGGTTGCCGACCTGCCCGAGGCCGACCAATGCTGCGGCTTCGGGGGCACCTTCTCCATGAAGAACGCCGACGTCTCCTCCGCCATGCTGGAGGACAAGACCAACAACGTGGAATCCACGGGCGCCTCGCTGTGTTCCGGCGGAGACGCTTCCTGCCTGATGCACATCGGCGGCGGGCTCTCGCGCACCAAGTCCGCGGCAACCACGCTGCACTTCGCCGAGATCCTCGCCAGCACCCTCGACGAGCCGGTCTCCGTGACCGGCGAGGTCCTTGTCGGAAAGGCGGGCGCACGATGAGCAACGTCTTCATGGGCATGCCGAGCCTTCCAGTGTTCGGCGACGGCAACCTGCACATCGACGAGCCGTTCCCGGCCGCCGCGCACCGCGAACTGGGCAACACCCAGATGCGTGCCAACCTGCGCCATGCCACCCACACCATCCGCGACAAGCGGCTGAAGGTGGTTGCGGAGCTTCCCGACTGGGAGGAGCTGCGCGACGCGGGATCAGCCACCAAGAACCACGTCATGGCGAACCTGCCGGCGCTGCTGGAGGAGTTCGAGAAGAACTTCACCGCACGCGGCGGAACCATCCACTGGGCCCGCGACGCCCACGAGGCCAACAAGATCGTTGCCGACCTGATCCGCGACCAGGACACCACCGAGGTCGTCAAGGTGAAGTCGATGGCCACCCAGGAAATCGGGCTCAACGAGTACCTCGAGGAACGGGGCATCTCCGCCTTCGAGACCGACCTTGCCGAACTGATCGTCCAGCTGGGCCACGACAAGCCAAGCCACATCCTGGTCCCGGCCATCCACAAGAACCGCACCGAGGTGCGCGACATCTTCCTCAAGGAAATGCCGAACGTGGACCCGGACCTCACCGACGAGCCGCGCCAGCTGGCCATGGCCGCCCGCGCGCACCTGCGCCGCAAGTTCCTCTCCGCGAAGGTCGCCGTCTCCGGCGCCAACTTTGCCCTGGCCGACTCCGGAACCCTGGCCGTCGTCGAATCCGAGGGCAACGGCCGCATGTGCCTGACGCTGCCCGAAACCCTGATCACCGTCATGGGCATCGAGAAGCTGTTGCCGGGCAAGGAGGACCTCGAGGTCTTCATGCAGCTGCTGCCGCGCTCCTCCACCGGCGAGCGCATGAACCCCTACACCTCGCTGTGGACGGGCGTCACCGAGGGCGACGGGCCGCAGAACGTGCACCTGGTCCTGCTGGACAACGGGCGCACCGCGGCGCTGGCGGACAAGTACGGGCGCACCGCGTTGAACTGCATCCGCTGCTCGGCCTGCATGAACGTGTGCCCGGTCTACGAGCGCACCGGCGGCCATGCCTACGGCTCCACCTACCCGGGCCCGATCGGCGCGATCCTCTCCCCGCTGCTCACCGGCATCAAGTCCGAGGAAAACAGCTCGCTGCCCTACGCCTCCTCGCTGTGCGGCGCCTGCTACGACGCCTGCCCGGTGAAGATCAACATCCCCGAGATCCTGGTCCACCTGCGCGGAGAGGACGTGGATTCCAAGCGCGGCGCGAAGAAGCTTCCCACCCAGATGGATTTGATGATGAAGGGCGCCGGCTGGGCGTTCTCCTCCGGCAAGCACCTGGCCCTGCTGGAAAAGGGCCTGCCGCTGGGCAAGCTCGCCGCCGGGCGCGACAAGAAGATCAAGCGCTTGCCCGGCATCGCCGCCGGCTGGACCCAGTCGCGCGACGTGCCCGCTCCTCCGGCGCAGTCCTTCCGCGACTGGTGGAAGAAGGACCATACGCCGGTTGCCCCCACCCACAAGCAGGAGAACTAAGCAGATGAGCGCCAAGGAAGAAATCCTCGCCCGCATCGCCTCCGCGCTGCACGACGCCCCGGTCCCGGCGCCCATCCCCCGCGAGTACCGCAAGACCTCGGACATGCCGCAGGCGGAGCTCGTCGAGCTATTGGTCGACAGACTGGAGGACTACAAGGCCCATGTGGATGTCGTGGAGCAGTCGGAGCTTCCCGCAGCCATTGCCGAGCGGCTCAGGGATGCGGCAAGCTACGTCGTTCCCCACGGTATCGACGAATCCTGGCTGGCGGAGGCATCGCTTGCCGACGATGCCCGCCGCCGCGTCGATGCACCGGGCGCCGTGCAGAGCGTGACCGAGCTGGACGCGACCAGTGCCGTGCTGACCTCCTCGGCGGTGTCCATCGCAGAGTCCGGCACGATCGTGCTGGACGGCACCCCCAACCAGGGACGCCGGGCAATCAGCCTCGTTCCAGACCACCACGTGTGCGTGGTTCCCGCGTCCAGCATCGTTCGGCTTCTGCCCGAAGCGCTTCCCCGCATGGACATCACCCGACCGCTGACCTGGATCTCGGGTCCCAGCGCGACCAGCGACATCGAACTCGAACGCGTCGAGGGCGTGCACGGCCCGCGACGGCTTGATGTCATCATCGTGAAGGGGCTTTGACCCCGGACGACAGGAGGTGGCACCCACGGTTCGTGGGTGCCACCTCCTTATTCTTTCTGCGTTGGGCCTTCGGGCTAGCGCCCGCCGATCACTCCCTTCTCGATGGCCTTGGTGACGGCGTCCGCCTCGGCCTGCGTGAGGGTTCCGTCGCCCACTGCGGCATCCAGCTTCGACTTCAGTGCGGTCGCCCGCTCGGTCTGGGCCGCCGCCCGGAGTTCCTCAAGGGCCGAGGTCACCTTGGATTCCTCGATGCCCAGCGAGTCGGCCAGGGACTTGGCCAGCGCCGCATCCATCGCGGTGCGGTCCGGCTTGGTGCCGTCCTGGTTGGTCCCATCCGTAGGACGCTCTGTCGACTTGTTGGCCTTCCTGAACGTGTCCAGCGCGTCACTGATCTTGCTCTCATCGACACCCAGCTTCTCGGCCAGGCCGGAGGCCATTTCCATGCCCCCGCCGCGGTGTCCGTCGGGCCCTCCGCGCTCCGAGGGCATGGACTGTGTGGTGCCGGTGGTCGCACCGGAAGAGCTGGAAGAGCTGGAATCGGCTGCGGAGGCGACCCCCGCCAGACCCAGCCCGGCGACCAGAGCCAAAGCCGCGGCGGAAGTGCCCAATGCCATCTTCTTTTTCATTGCCATGAGTGTTCCCTTCAGTGGCCGCCCGGAGCGGTACCAGTTGGTGGTCCGGCATTCCTCGCCGGCTCCCTACCAACATTGCGCGACGCTGTTATGCCGGGACTGTTCGAGAGCTAGCAACGGGCTGTGACAATGGGCAACACCTCTCGGGCGTACGCTCTTGGACCGGCCGCTACTCGACCAGTTTGCCGGCCGTCGAGACTTCCTTGATCAGCTCAGCGATTTCCTCCGGGATGGCCGGGATTTCTTCGCGGACGACGCCCGTATTTGGCGACCACACCAGATTGACCTGCAGCGCCGGATCCATCTCCGGATAGTCGCTGCGGTTGTGGCAACCACGGGTCTCGCGGCGTTCGATGGCCGCCTCGAGGGTTGCGCGGGCGGCCAGTGCCGAGGCCTTCAGGTCGAAGGCGTGCGCCAGGTCCTGGTACCCGGCGATGTCCGGGTGGATGCCCACTTCCCCCATGCGCTCCTCGATCTCGTCGAGCTTGGCCAGCCCGGCTTTCAGGCCTTCCTCGTCGCGCACCACGCCGGCGTGCTCGGTCATCATGTTGCGGATGGCGCGCTGCAGGGCCCGGACGTTTTCGTGTCCGTCGGCGGCCAGCAGGTTGTCCAGCTCCGCCCGGGCCATGGCCAGTGCCTCGGCAGAACGCGGCTGGGATTCCAGCGACGCCGAGTACTTCGCAGCCGCCCGTGCCACGATGCGTCCGAAGACCAGCAATTCGATGAGCGAATTGCCGCCCAGGCGGTTGGCTCCGTGCAGGCCGCTGGATGCCTCGCCGATGGCGTAGAGGCCGTCGACGTCCGTGCTGTGGTCCTCCGGGCGGACCCAGACCCCGCCCATCGAGTAGTGCGCGGTGGGCGCGATCTCGATCGGTTCCTGGGTGATGTCGAGCATCTGCAATTCCAGCATGGTCTGGTAGACGCGCGGCAGCCGGTCCATGATCGTTTCGCGCGGCAGGTGAGAGACATCGAGCCAGACGCCGCCGTTTGCGGTGCCGCGGCCTTCCTTGATCTCGGTGTAGGCGGCCAGTGCAACGCGGTCGCGGGTCGAGAGTTCCTTGCGGATTGGGTCGTAGCGTTCCATGAACCGCTCCCCCAGCCCGTTGCGCAGGATGCCGCCCTCGCCACGGGCTGCCTCGGAGATCAGGGTTCCCGCTGCGTTTTCCGGTTCGATAATGCCCGAGGGATGGAACTGAACGAGCTCGGGGTCGCGCAGCCGCGCGCCGGCATCGACAGCCAGACGGAACGAGTCGCCGGTGTTCTCGTCGCGGCGCGAGGAGGTGCGGCGCCAGATGCGGTTGTGTCCGCCCGCGGCCAGGATGACGGAATCGGCGTGGATGAGGTAGCGCTGACCGCTGTTGATGTCGAAGCCGTAGGCGCCGAAGACCTGGTTTCCGCGCACCAGCAGCCGGGTGATGTAGACCTCGTCCAGGATGGGGATGTCCAACTGCTGGGCGCGGTTCACCAGGCTGCGCTGGATTTCCAAGCCGGTGTAGTCCCCGGCAAAGGCGGTGCGGCGGAAGGTGTGCGCCCCGAAGAAGCGCTGCGAGATGCGCCCGTCTTCTTCGCGGGCAAAGCCCATCCCGTAGCGTTCCAGGTCGGCGATTCCCTGCGCGGCTCCGCGGGCGACGATCTCCACCGTGTGCGGGTTGGCCAGGTAGTAGCTTTCCTTGATGGTGTCGGCCGCGTGCTGCTGCCAGCTGTCATCCTCGTCCATGGTCCCGAGTGCTGCGTTGATGCCGCCCGCGGCGAGCGAGGTGTGTGCGTCGTTGCGCGGACGCTTGCCCACAGCAAGCACGTCGACCCCCATCTCGGCCAGCTCGATCGCGGCCCTGAGGCCCGATCCGCCGGTGCCGATGACCAAGACGGTGGTGGAAATCTGTCGTTCATTCTTTGTTGATGCGCTCATGTCTTCAACGCTAAGAACGGCACTTTGATTAGTCCAATGAATCCTTCGAGTCGTTTCGATGCATATAGGCTATTGATCATGAACCTGGAACAGCTCCAAAGTTTCGTGGAAGTCGCCCGAATCGGCCATTTCACGCGTGCCGCCGCGCATCTCCACCTGGCCCAGCCTTCGCTCAGCCGGCAGATCTCCACGCTGGAATCTGACCTGGGCGCAGCGCTTTTCCACCGCGCACGGGGCAACATCACACTGACTGACGCCGGCGAATCCCTCCTTCCGCTGGCCAAGCGCATGCTCGCCGACGCCGACACCGTCCGCTACGAAATGCAGGAACTGGCTGGCCTGAACAAGGGACGGGTGCGCCTCGGCGCCACCCCGACGCTGTGCATCAGCCTGGTGGCCGAGGTCCTGACCTCGTTCCATGCAAAGTATCCAGGCATCGACCTGCACCTGACGGAGCGAGGCTCGCGCGGCCTGCTGGATGAACTTGCCGGCGGGGCCCTCGACCTTGCCCTCATCACCACGTCGGAGGACCGGTCGGCCGCGTCGGCCAGCCTGCAGCGGATCCCCCTGCTGACCGAGGAACTTGTGGTCATTTCTGCGATCCACAGCCCCGCCTTGGAGGGCGTCGAGACGCTCACGCTCGCGAAACTGGCGGCACTGCCGCAGATCACCTTCCACGAAAGCTACGACTTGCGGGCGGCCACCATGCAGGCCTTCCACGACGCGGGACTGACCCCGAAGGTGGTCCTTGAAGGGGCCGAAATGGATGCGGTGCTGCGGTGCGTGGAACGCGGGCTCGGCGTCGCGGTGGTTCCGGCCATGGTCTTGGTGGATCGCCCCGGGCTGCGTTCGGCGAGGCTCTCCGAACCCCGGCTCGCACGCTCGATCAGCCTGGCCCACCGCAACGACGTGACGTTGACGCGTGCGGCACAGGCCATGCAGCGCATGATCATCGACACGGCCAACATCCTTTCGTCGAACGACGCAGCCACCGATGCCCTGATCACCCGCGCTTCCTAGTGCTGCCGGGTTCCTAAGCACAGGGCGAACGCCCCTGTCGCGAAGCTCGTGGCTCCCCCCTCTGGCGAATGGCGGAACCACGAGCCTTCCGCTTTAGTCCGCCTCGGTGACGCGTCCGGCCTTGATGTTCAGCCGTCGCTCGGCGCGTGCCGCAACGGCCGAATCGTGCGTGACCATCACGATGGTCAGGCCTTCCCTCCACAGCTTCTCGAAGAGGTCCATGATGTCGTCGCGGGTTGCCTCGTCAAGGTTTCCCGTCGGTTCGTCGGCCAGCAGCACCTTGGGGTCCTTGGCCAGGGCGCGGGCGATGGCAACACGTTGCTGCTGGCCGCCGGAGAGCTCCCCCGGCAGGTGGGTGCCGCGCTCCCCCAGCCCCACCGAGGCAAGGGATGCTGCCGCGCGCGCCGCACGCTCGGCGGCCGGCAATTTCAGCGGGGCCAGCCCCATCTCGACGTTTTCCTGCGCCGTCAGGGTGGGGATGAGGTTGTAGTGCTGGAAGACGAAGCCGATCTGGCGTGCCCTGATGTCGGCCAGTGCGCCGTCGCCCAGGGTTGAGATCGGCTTGCCCGCGAGGCTCACGGTTCCGCCCGTGGGGCGGTCAAGGGCGCCGAGCATCTGCAGCAGCGTCGACTTGCCGCCGCCGGTCGGCCCCTGGATGGCCACCAGCTGACCCGTGGGGATCACCAGGTCCACGCCGTTGAGGGCATGGACCGTGCGCGACTTCTGCGTGTAGGTCTTTTCCACCTTCGCGAGCCGGAACATGGCTTGTTCGGTCCCGGTCTCGGGCACCAGGTCTTGTGTCAGTGTCTGTTCACTCATGTTTGTAATCTCCTTTGGTTCCTAGGCAACCGAGCGCAGGGCCTCGGCCGGCCGCAGGCGCGCGGCGCGCCACCCGCCAAGAATTCCCGCCAGCAGTCCGCCGGCGATCGCGATGGCCACGGCGACCGCGCCGACCATAGGCGTGATGGGCAGGTTCAGCACCACTTCCGCCGCGCTGCCCACGGCGTTGGCGACGGCGGCCGGGCCGCCCTGCATCGTGCCAGGCCCACCGGCTCCGCCGGCTCCCATGGGTCCCGTTGCCGCCGCCGAGGCGCTGAGCGTCGGGGCGAAGAAGTTGATGGCGAGGATCCCGGCCAGACCAATCAGGATTCCCAGCGCGCCACCCAACAACGACTGCACCAGCGATTCGCCGGCCACCTGGCGGACGATGCTTGAATTGCGCCATCCGATGGCCTTCAACGTGCCGAACTCACGGGTGCGGCGTGCCACCCCGGAAAGGGTGAGCAGGATGGCCAGCAGGAACGCCACGGCCAACACGGCGATGGAAAGCCACGTGCCCAGCGACGAAACGAGTCCGGATGCCGTGGACAGCGACCCCGACACGGTGGCGGCCAGGTCCTCCTGGGTGTTGACGGTGTTCTCCGGCAGGGCCGCCTGCAGCCCCGTCTTGACCGCGGCGATCTGCGAGGCGGATAAGGCCTGCACGTAGACGGTGCTGACCTTCTTGGCGTTGTCGGAAAGCTTCTGGGCAACATCCAGGGGGATGTAGGTGTTGGACGCCGTTTCTGCGTCCGCCCCCGACCCGGCGACGATGCCGACGATCGTGAACTTGGTCCCGGCGATCTCCACCTTGTCCTTGAGCTTCAGTTCCTCGGTGGTCGAGTAGGTCGCATCGACCACCAGGTTGTTCTTGCCCGCGTCGTCCGCGGACAGCAGCCTGCCGTCCTGCAATGTGGCGGAGGCCAGCGGACCGATCGTGTCGGACTTGGAATCGACTCCCATGACGCTGAAGGAGTTCACGTCGAATTGCCCGCCGCCACCCGGGCCCGCTCCCTGCGGCGGGGTCGCGTTGGTGCCACCGGAGGTGGATCCGGTGGTCCCGCGCTGGGGCAGCTCGCCGTCGAACGTGGAATTGGTCAGTGCCAGCACGCCCGAGGCGGCCTTCACCCCGTCCTGCCCGCTGACTGTGTCCACCGCCGACGCGTCGAAGGTCGCCGTCCCGCGGCCGCTCATCAACACCGATTGCGACACCGCCGTGGTGCCGTCGGAGGTTGTCGTTCCGGCGTCTGCATCGAACTCGAAGCGGGGCCCGCCGCGGCCTTCGCCTGCCGCCGGGGGCGTGGGTGTTGCGGTCACGGTGATGTCGGTGCCTACCCCGTACACCGACGCGAGCGCCGCGCCCTGCGCGTCCCTGACACCCGCGGACAGGGAGTTGACGATGACCACCAGACCGATGGCCAGTGCCATGGCGATCGCGATGATGGCCGTCTGTTTCCGCCGCCCCGAAAGCTCGCGTCTCAAATAGCGTGTGAACATGCCGATCCCTTCATTGCGCGGACACTTGCCGCGCTCGAAGTTCAAGTTATGCCCAAGTCCTGTGCCCTGACTTGGGCTGGCCTGTGGCCTCAATAAGGGTGGGCTGTGCCGTCACTGTGCCCAGGCTGTGCGGCCGGCCGCCGCCCGCCCGCGGTGGACGTGTTGGTGCCAACAGTCGACACGGTCCCTCGTGTCGGCGGCTGCGACTAGGCTTAAGGGCGAACCCATTCGCTCCAACTCATTGCTGCACCGTGGGCTCTGAAACGACTCTCGAGGATTCTCTTGCCATTCACACTGGCCCACCCGGCCGCCGTCCTACCGTTCCTGCGCCAGCCCTTCGTCCCGATCGCGTTGGTCGCCGGGGCCATGGCCCCGGATGTTCCATACTTCCTCAAGGTCCCCACGACTAGCGGCTCCTGGTACGAACCGTTGGTCAACGGCGGCAACTCGCACGACCTGGCTCAGATCCTGACCGTCGGATTCCCGCTGGCGTTGCTGCTCGCCGCAGTCTTGTGGCTTGTGGCGAAGCCGGTGCGCTGGTCGGTCCCCGACGCGTGGGTTCCGGCAAAGGAAGGGCTGCGCGGACGCCGGCCAAGCAGCGCGCGCATTGCCCTGTGGACGTTCTACTCGCTGATTCTGGGTCTGGTCACGCACATCGCGTGGGACTCGTTCACCCACTCCTACGGCTGGGTGGTCCAGAAGCTTCCGTTCCTGGCCGCGCAGCCGATCGCCGGGGTGCCGATCTATCGCATCCTGCAGCACGGCAGCACGCTGGCCGGACTGGTGATCCTGGCGCTTTGGTACCTCAAGCGAGTCAAGGCAGCCCCCGCTCCGGAACGTGGCGGCAAGGCGAAGGGTGCAGGCCTGCGCCTGGCGCTGCTGCTGTCGGTGCTCGCAATATCAGCCCTTGCCGTCGCTGGTTTCGCCGTGGCGGGGGAACTGTCCATCGGCACTGCGTTCACTCTCGAGACGTTCCTTTGGACCACCATCACCCACGGCGGAGCCGCCTTGGTCGTGGCACTGGTGATCTACGCAATCGTGTGGCACGCCGTAACTGTGGCCAAAAAGTTACGTGTTGCCGCAGGGTCCGGCACCCAGGCCTGACTGCTGCCACCACCGCTTTGCCACCGCCCTCGGATCGACGATCCGGGGGCGCTTTGCATTCTGCATACAGTCATATCAGTAGATATTTCCACTATCGACAACCCTTCATTCAACACAATGCGCGGCGGCAAAAAGACCTTCACGACCCGAACAGAAGCTTTCCCGTCCGGCCAAGATTAATCGAACAATTTCACGATGCAGATAAAAACTTCCGCAGAATGGGTGGCGCAGGTCACATGATCTTGCTATCTTGGTGTTTGCCAAAGGCGGGCTTCCCGGTCGGGAAGTTATCTACCAGGCGCTACTAATCCATCAGCCATTTCGAAGCTGCGGACAGTCGCCTCGGGAAACGAACCATTGGCGACACCGATCCAGCTCTTCGTCTGGAGCATAAGGAAGTCGCCACCATGTTTAGCACCACTGTTTCAGCGGAACACCTTGCGGCAGCAGTCGCCATCGCCGCGGAGAATGTCCGCAATGCCGGAGGTCCCTTCGGCGCCCTGATCGTCACCGCCGACGGATCACGCTTCGAGGGAGTCAACCGGGTCACCGCAAACAACGACCCCACGGCCCACGCCGAAGTCACTGCCATTCGCAACGCCTGCTCTTCCCTGGGCACCTTCGACCTGAGCGGGGCAGTTCTCTACACCAGCTGCGAACCCTGCCCGATGTGTTTGGCCTCGGCACTCTGGGCGCGCGTCTCACGCGTGGTCTTTGCCGCAAACCGGCACGATGCGGCGGACGCCGGATTCGACGATGCCGCCTTCTACGAGTTCTTCGAGGGCGACGCCGCCGACCGCGCCAAGCTCATGCCGGTGGAACGAATCCCGGACGACGGTTTCGACCACCTCGAGCCCTTCACCCTTTGGTCCTCGCTCGACACCCGTGTCGAGTACTAGGTAGGGCGAGTCAGATGACCATCGTCAACTCGAACCACGAACAGACCCACCCCGTGACAACCGAACCGCCGGTCCTGGCCGGCAACTCGGTTCTGGAACGCACCTTCAAGATCGCCCAACGCGGATCGACGGTCAAGCGGGAAATCCGTGGCGGCATCGTCACCTTCTTCACCATGGCCTACATCGTGGTGCTCAACCCCTTGATCCTCGGCGGCTTCAGCCCCGACGCCGCCCCCGTGGACGTGGCGGGAAACTTCCTTCCCGCCGCCGCGGTCGGCGCGGCCACCGGCCTGACCGCCGGCCTGCTGACCATCGTCTTCGGGCTGGTGGCGAACCTGCCCTTCGGGCTCGCCGCAGGGCTGGGCATCAACTCCTTCCTGGCCGTCTCCGTCATCGGCGACGTCACCTGGCCCGAGGCCATGGGCCTGGTCCTGCTCAACGGCATAGTCATCGTGATCTTCGCGTTGACGGGCGCCCGGACGGCCATCTTCCGGGCCATCCCCAAGGACCTGAAGGCGGCCATCACCGTCGGCATCGGCCTGTTCATCACCTTCATCGGATTCGTCGACTCGGGCTTCGTCACCCGCACGCCGGCCGGCCCGCCGGTCCAGTTGGGCACAGACGGTTCCATCTCCGCATTCCCCACCATCGTCTTCGTCATCGGCGTGGTGCTCATGGGCGGGCTGGTGGCCCGCAAGGTCCAGGGCGGATTGCTGATCGGCATCATCGCCACCACCATCCTGGCCGTCGTCGCCGAAAAGGTCCTGCGCATCGGGGCCGCCAGCGAGGCGAACCCCGGCGGCTGGCACCTGAACGTTCCCGAGCTTTCGGGACAGGTCCTCTCCATCCCGGACTTCTCCATCATCGGGCAGTTCGACATGTTCGGGGCCTTCTCACGCATCGGCCCGCTGGCCGCGACCATGCTGGTCTTCACCCTGGTGTTCACCAACTTCTTCGATGCCATGGGCACCATGACGGGCCTGGCCAAGAGCGCCAACGTTTCCCGCAAGGACGGCACCTTCCCGCGCATCAAGTCTGCCTTCGTGGTCGAGGGCATGGGCGCCGTGTTCGGCGGCATGACCAGCACCTCCTCCAACACCGTCTACGTCGACTCGGCGGCGGGCATCGGGGAAGGCGCACGCACGGGACTGGCCTCGGTGGTCACCGGCATGTTGTTCTTGGGGGCAATGTTCCTGACCCCGCTGACCTCGGTGGTTCCCATCGAGGTGGCCGCCTCCGCCCTGGTGGTGGTGGGCACCATGATGGCCGGGCAGATTCGCGCGATCAACTTCAAGCGCTTCTCCGTGGGCATGCCGGCATTCCTCACCCTGGTCACCATGCCGCTGACGTACTCGATCGCCAACGGCATCGGCGTCGGATTCATCTCCTGGGTGCTGATCAATTCACTGGCCGGACGCGGGTCGAAGATTCACCCGCTGATGTGGGTGGTTTCGGCAGGCTTCCTGGTCTACTTCGCGCGCGGACCCATCTCCCTGATGCTGGGCGCCTAGCCCCGGCGCTTCCCGAAGGACGTTGCTCAATGCTCAATCTCCATTCGGGGTTGGACACCGCGATGGTGGCTACCGGCGATCCGTTCGCCGTGGCCACCATCGTGGGCACCACCGGCTCCACCCCGCACCCCATCGGCACCTCGATGCTGATCCATGCCGACGGCTCGACGACGTCCTCCCTCACCGGCGGATGCGTGGAAGGCGCGGTGCACGCCGCCGCGCTCGAGACCCTCGAAGACGGCCACCCCCGCCGCGAACACTACGGCTACTCACCCACCGACGCATTCGCCGTCGGTCTCACCTGTGGAGGCGAAATCGACGTGCACATCGCACCCTTTGCGCCGGAATCGTCCATGCACGACGTGCTGGACCAATTGGCAACATTCCAGGCCACGGATCCCGTGGCACTGATCCGCCGGATCGACATCGGCTCCACCGGGTCGGTGCTGGTTCCCAACCCGGGACACCTGGGCATCCAGGACCTCGCCGAGCTCCTGGTCCCGGTGGTCGGCGAAAACGCCAGCTCGCTGGCGGCAACGCTGTGCTTCCAGCTGGTTGCGGGCGGACGCACCGGCATCGTGGGCCTTGAAGGCGAGGGGGCTTCCTGTGTCGAAACCACCATCGAGCTGATGGTCGAGTCCCGGCTCAGCCCGCCGCGCATGATCGTCTTCGGCGCCAACACCTTTGCCGAGGAACTGCTCAAGCTCTCCGCGATGCTGGGCTACCAAGGCACCCTGTGCGATCCCCGGGCCGCGTTCACGCTGCAGCCGCGCTTCAACACCGCGCACGAGATTTCCACCCTATGGCCGCACGAATACCTGGCGGGCGAGATCGCCGCGGGGCGCATCGATTCGCGCACAGTGCTGTGCATCCTGACGCACGACCCCAAGTTCGACATCCCGCTGCTGACCCTCGCGCTGCGCCAACCCGTTGCCTACATTGGTGCCATGGGTTCACGCAGCAGCCACGAGGCACGCATGACCGCCCTGCGCGCGGAACGGGTTCCCGAGCAGGACCTGGCCCGGCTGCACTCACCGATCGGGCTCGACCTGCAGGCCGCAACCGCGGCGGAGGTGGCCATCAGCATTGCCGCGGAAATCATCGCCAACCGCTCCGAGCACGCCACCACGAGTCCGCTGAGCACCCGGTCCGGGTCCATCCACACCCGCTCCCGGAACACCCCCGCGACCGCCGGCCAAGCCATGACACAGGAGGTCCCGGCATGGACATGAACACCATCGAAGCGGTGGTTCCCACCACCGACCCGGACGACTACCGCGACGGGGACGCCTGGCTCGCCGGGGGCACCGTGCTCTTTTCCTACGGATCCCAAACGCTGACCCGGCTGCTGGACATCACCGCCGCGGGATGGAAGGCGATCACCGTGCGCGAGGACGGCATCGAATTCGCCGCGACCTGCACCATCGCCGAACTCTACGCACTGCCCGAAGACCCCTCCCTGCCGGGCGGGTGGAAGGCGTTGGAACTGGTGCGGCCAGCCTGCGACTCCTTTGTTGCCTCGTTCAAGGTCTGGAACCTCTCGACGATGGGCGGCAACATCGCCACCTCGCTGCCGGCCGGGCCCATCATTTCCCTGTGCTCGGCGCTGGACGCCGACGCCGAAATCCACGGCCCCGGCGGGACCGTGCGCCGCCAGCCCGTGGCGGACCTTGTCACGGGCAACGGAACCAACACCCTGGCCCCCGGCGAGCTGATCCGCTCGCTGCACGTCCCCGCCCATGCGCTGCGCGCCCGCACGGCGTTCCGCCGTCTCTCGCTCTCGAACCTCGGCCGCACGGGGGTGATGGTCATCGGACGCGTCGACGACGACGGGCTGTTCACGCTCACCGTCAGCGGATCCACCAAGCGCCCCGTCCAGCTGCGCTTCGCCGCCGGCCACCACCCGCGCCCCGCGGAACTCCTGGCCGAGCTGAAGTCCCGCATCGCCCCGGACGCCTATCACGACGACATCCACGGCCGCCCGCCCTGGCGCGAGGAGATGACCCATCGCCTGGGCCTGGAAGTCCTGGCCGAGCTGTTGCCCGCACCCCGCGTCCCGATCGAAGGTTGAGTCCAATGTCCATCCACATCAACGGCCAGCCGGCCGCCGGCACCCCAGAGCCAGGCCAATGCCTGCGCACCTTCCTGCGCGCCGAGGGCGCGCTGGGCGTGAAGAAGGGCTGCGACGGCGGGGACTGCGGCGCCTGCACCGTCCATGTCGACTCGGTTCCGGTGCATTCGTGCATCTACCCGGCGGTGCGCGCCGAGGGGCACGAGGTGACCACCATCGAGGGCCTCGCCGCGGTCCAGGGAACCGCGGGATCGCTGGCCCCCATGCAGGAGCAGGTGGCCAGGGCCCAGGGATTCCAGTGCGGTTTCTGCACCGCCGGGCTGATCATGACGGCCTCGACCTTCGACGAGAAGCAGCTGGAGGACCTGCCCCGGAACCTCAAGGGCAACCTCTGCCGCTGCACCGGCTACCGGGCCATCGAGGACGCCGTGCTGGGACGCGACGGGGACGCCTGCTCGCACCCGCCGGAGGAAAGCTGCGCCCTGGACGGCGGCGATCCCGTCGCGTCGGGCCCCGTGGGGAGCAACGTCCCGGCCCCCGCGGCAAACGCCATCGTGACGGGTCAGGCCCGCTACGCCCTGGACATCCCTTCCGGGGAGCTGCCCGACCTGCTGCACATGAAACTTGCCCGTTCCCCGCACGCCCACGCACGCATCCTGCACATCGACGCCACCGCCGCGCTGGCCATTCCCGGCGTGCATGCCGTGCTGAGCCACGTGGACGATCCGGGCGTGCTCTTCTCGTCCGCGCAGCACGAACTCATCGAGGACGACCCCGACGACTCGCTCATCTTCGATTCCGTCGTGCGCTTCAAGGGGCAGCGCGTCGCGGCGGTCGTGGCCGACTCCGTGGCCATCGCCGAGGCCGGGGTCAGGGCGCTGGAGGTCGACTACGAGATGCTGCCCGCCGTCTTCTCGCCCTTCGAGGCGATCGCCGACGGGGCGCCGGCGATCCACGCCGGCAAGCCCGCCGCCTCGCGCATTGCCGACGCATCCCGCAACATCGTGGTCGAGGTCCACCATGAGATGGGCGACGTGGACGCCGCCCTGGCCGGCAGCGATGCCAGCTACACCGAAACCTTCAACACCCAGCGCGTGCAGCATGTCTCGCTGGAGACGCACGCCGCGACAGGCTGGTTCGACGACGCGGGGATCCTCACCGTGCGCACCTCGACGCAGGTCCCGTTCCTGGTCAAGCGCACGCTCGAAAGGATCCTCGGCCTTCCGCACGATTCGGTGCGGGTTGTCGCCGGCCGCGTCGGCGGGGGCTTCGGAGGGAAGCAGGAGGTCCTGGTCGAGGACGTCGTCGCCCTGGCCGTGACACGGCTGCGCCGCCCGGTGCAGCTCGAGCTCACTCGCACCGAGGCGCTGACCGCCACCACCACCCGGCATGCCTTCAACGTCAAGGTCAGCGTGGCCGGAAACAGGAACGGCGAGCTCACCGCCCTGGCCATCGAGGTCCTCAGCGACACCGGCGCCTACGGCAACCACGCGCCGGGGGTCATGTTCCACGGCTGCTCCGAGTCGATCGCCGTGTACAAGACAGCCAACAAGCGGGTGGACGCCGCCGCCGTGTACACCAACACGGTGCCGGCCGGGGCCTTCCGCGGCTACGGACTGAGCCAGACGATCTTCGCCGTGGAATCGGCCCTGGACGAGCTCGCCCGGCGCCTGGGCCTGGATCCGCTGGAGTTCAGGGCCAACGTGATGCTGCGCGAGGGCGACCCGATGCTTTCGCTCCATGCCGAGCCCGAGGACGACCTCCTCTACGGGTCTTACGGGCTTGACCAGTGCGTCGAGCTGGCCCGGAACGCACTGGCGCGGGGAGCCGAGCGCGGTGCCGACGGACGCGAACTGGGCGAACACTGGCTCATCGGCGAGGGCACCGCCCTTTCCATGATCGCCACGGTTCCCCCGCGCGGCCACTACTCGCATTCCACCATCGAGTCCCTGGGCGACGGCAGCTTCCTGTTGAAGGTCGGCACCGCCGAGTTCGGCAACGGCACCTCCACCGTGCACACGCAGCTGGCGGCCGATGCGCTGGGAACCACCGCGGAATCGATGTTCCTGCGGCAATCCGACACCGGGCTCACCGACCACGACACCGGAGCCTTCGGCTCGGCCGGAACCGTGGTGGCCGGCAAGGCGACCTTCGCCGCGGCGCAGGCCCTGGCGCTGCAGCTTCGGGAAGTCGCGGCGGAGCTCAGCGGGATCCCGGTCGAGGAGTGTCTGCTGGTCCCCGCGGGCGTCTCCTGCGCCGGAACGCTGGTTCCCCATGCAGACCTGCTTGCCGCGGCGCGCCCGTCACTGCGGCATCAAGCCGAGGGCCGGTGGGGCGGCACGCCCCGCTCGGTCGCCTTCAACGTCCACGGCTTCCGGGTGGCCATCGATTCGCGCACCGGGGAGCTGCGCATCCTGCAAAGCGTGCAGGCGGCGGACGCGGGCGTCGTGGTCAATCCCCGGCAGTGCCGCGGCCAGATCGAGGGCGGCATCGCCCAGGCACTCGGGGCGGCCCTCTACGAGGAAGTGCTCATCGACGGGAGCGGAAAGGTCGAGACCGACGTGCTGCGGCAGTACCACATTCCGACCTTTGCCGACGTGCCCCGCAGCGAGGTCTACTTCGCGAAGACCAGCGATTCGCTGGGTCCCCGCGGAGCCAAGTCCATGAGCGAAAGCCCGTTTAATCCGGTGGCGCCGGCGCTCGCCAACGCCGTGCGCGATGCCACGGGCATCCGGTTCACCAGGACCCCGATTCGCCGCGACGACATCTACCTGGCGCTTCGGGCGGCGGGCAAGGTCCCTCCGCTAGTCCTCACCGAGGAGGTGGAGGTCCAGGACGGTATCAACGTCTGAGCCCGTGTCCAGGTCCGAGCAATCGACGATGTCGATCAACTCCCGGTGCGCGGCCAGGTAGGCGCGGGCCCCCGCATCTCCGGCGGCAGCGGCCGCTGCGGGTTGCGTGTGCTCCGGTGCGAACAGCACCGGGTGCCCGCGCTTCAGGGCTTCGGTCCCCTGGCGATAGCCCGCAGCGGTGATCCGTCCGGGGCGGTGGGCCGCCCTCAGCCGGCGGACCACGTCGGCATCCATGCCGGGCTGGTCCACCAACGCCACCAGCGCGCCGGCCCCGGGAGGAACCGCCGCCATCCCCAGAGCAAAAGAGGAGCCCATCCCGGTGGACCAACGATCATTGATCAGTATCTTGACCCCGACGTCACGCAGGTGCGCAGCCACGCGTTGCGCCTCGGCGCCGAGCACCACCACGACCTCGTCGCATCCGCCCAGAAGCAGGGCCTGGACCGCCGAGTTCAGCAGCGTTTCCCCGTTGCTTTTCACCAACAGTGCCTTGGGGCCGCGGCCCAGCCGCGATCCGGATCCTGCGGCAAGCACAACGCCGTAGCAAGGTGGCCGATTGGCGGGATTGGTCATCTGCCCATCCTAGAATGCATTCCCGCTCGACGGGTATGCACCGCGACCGAGCACCTCAAAATGTCCGGGCGCATTGCAAAGCAACCGGTGCGGGTTGGTTTCACGTGAAACCAACCCGCACCGGTTGCTTTGTCTGAACTGTATGTCAGGGCTTGGAGATGAAGCCCTGCTTGACCATCCAGTCGAAGGCGACGTCGGCGGGCTCGCGTCCGTTGACATCCACCTCCAGGTTCATGGCCCGGAGTTCCTTGTCGGTCAGCAGCGGTGCGATCTTCGCGAACACGTCGGCCATGCCCGGGTACTGCCCGAGGAACTTGCCGTTGAAGACGGGCGCCACGTTGTAGGCGGGGAAATACCCCAGGTCGTCTTCCAGGATGGTGAGGTCCAATGCCTGGATGCGCCCGTCGGTGGTGAAGACCTCGCCGAAGTTGCAGTCCCCCGAGTCGGTGGCGCTGTAGATCGCGCCGGTGTCATACACCCCGACGTTCGAGTCGGGAACCGAGGTGGCGTCCCCGCGCGTGAGCCCGTAGTGCGCAAGCATCGGGTTCAGCCCGTCGAGCCGCGAGTTGAATTCGGCGTCGACGCAGAACGTCAGGTCCTTGGGCGAAAGGCCCTTCAGCTGCGACATCTTGGTGATGCCGCCGAGCTTCTCGACGGCCTCCGAACGCACGGCCATGGCATAGGTGTTGTTCATGGGCGCGGGCTTGCCCCAGTCAATGCCGTTTTCCAGGTCCTGCTCGTGCACTTTTTGCCATTGCTCCTGCTGGTTGGCAATGCCGTCCTCGTGCCCCAGGTAGGTCATCCAGGCGGTGCCGGTGTATTCCCACATCATGCTTGCCTGGCCCGAACGCAGGAGCTCCCGAGCCGGTTGGCTGCCGGGAACGTTGGTGAGGTCGTTGATCTTGAATCCGGCCGCCTGGCCCGCAAGCACGGCGATCTTTCCCAGCACCAGCTGTTCCGTGTAGTTCTTGCTAGTCACGCTCATCGTCGCGTTCTCGGGCAGCCCGGGAAGCTTCTGGATGCTTCCGGGACCGGCCGCCGGCACGTACGACGCCGCTGACGACAACCCGCATCCGGTCAGCAGGATCCCGGCCGTGGCCAAAAGCGCCGCGGGTTTGATCCATTTTCCAATACCCATGATTCAGAGTCCTTTCGGGCGGGCCAGCTGTTCAACGACTCGGCCGAGCCAGTCAATGAGCAGCGCCAACAGCGCCACGAGGATGGAACCCGCAACCAGCACGGTGGTCAGGTTGAGGTTCACGCCGGTGGTGATCAGGATGCCGAGTCCGCCGCCGTTGACGAAGGTCGCCAGCGTCGCGGTTCCGACAAGCAGCACCAAGGCGGTCCGGATGCCGGAGAGCATCACCGGAACCGCCAGCGGCAGTTCGACCTTAAAGAGCACCGCCATGGAGCTCATGCCCATGCCGCGACCGGCTTCCACGAGCCGTTCGTCGACCTGCTTGAGCCCGACCATGGTGTTGGTCAGGACCGGCAGGATGGCATAGAGCACCAGCGCGGAAATCGCCGGCCGGAAACCGAAGCCCATCCAAAACGCCAGAATGACAACCAGTCCGATGGCGGGTGCCGCCTGGCCGATGTTTGCAACGGCCATGACGGGTCCGGTGAAGCGGCGCATCGACGGACGGGTCAGCACGATGCCCAGCGGGATGGCAATGACCAACACGATGAGTGCCGACAACAGGGTCAGCTGCAGGTGCTCGACCGTGTAGCCCCACAGGACAGCGGGGTCCAGGGTCATGCGCTCGGTGTCGGTGAGGTCGGCGTTGAGCAGCCAAAGCACCATGGCCGCGACCGCAGCGGCGATCCCCAGCAGCTGAAGCCAGAGCACGCGCCAGGGATGTTCGATGCGAAGCGTCGGGATGTTCTGCTGCGCCAGTTCGGTGGTGGCAGCCGTCGAACTCATCGCGCGCCCTCCGCACTAAGTGCTTCTTCGGGTGCGCTCCCTCCGGCTTGGCCGTCGCCTGCAATGGCACCTTCGAGGGCAACGGCAGGGATCGCGCCGGAGTTCAGGCCCACGGGAGCGTCGCCTTCCGCGTCGGCGGCCGAAGCGTGGGCGGCAGAGATCGCCTCCATGATGGTTTGCACGTTGATCACGCCGAGGTAGGCATCGCGGCGGCCCGTCACCACGGCGGTTTCCGAGCTCGCCACCAACATGGTGTCCAGGGCATCGTTCAACGTCGCCTGGTCGCCGACCACAGGCGTCGACTCGTCGATGGTGTCGTCGATGATCTGCAGGCGGGACAGCTGGCGGCGAGTCAACCGGCGGATCGGGCGGCGGCGCTTGTCGAGCACGACCGCCAGCGAATCTCCGGCACCCTGGACGCGCGAAAGCACGTCGCTGGCCAGTTCGCCGGGCTGTGCCGTGACCGCGCTGCGCAGCTCGACCTCGTTGACCCTGGTGAGGGTCAGCTGCTTGAGGCCCGCGCCCGAACCGATGAAGTTCTCGACGAACTCGTTGGCGGGGTTGGCCAGGACGCGTTCGGGCGAGTCGTACTGGACCAGCTGCGCTCCCTCGTCGAAGACGGCAATCCAGTCGCCCAGCTTGACGGCTTCGTCGAAATCGTGGGTGACCATGACGATGGTCTTCTGGACCTCGGACTGGATGTTCAGCAGCTCGTCCTGCAGGCGCTGGCGCGTGATGGGGTCCACCGCGCCGAAGGGCTCGTCCATGAGCAGGACGGGAGGATCGGCGGCCAGCGCGCGGGCGACACCCACGCGTTGCTGCTGTCCGCCTGAAAGTTCCTTGGGGTACCGGTCCCGGTAGATCGCAGGATCCAGGGAAACCAATTCCAGGAGTTCATCGACGCGTGCGGCGATCTTGGCCTTGTCCCAGCCAAGCATCTTGGGCACGATGGCGATGTTCGCGGCAACCGTCATGTGCGGGAACAGGCCGCCGGCCTGGATCACGTAGCCGATGCGGCGGCGCAAAGTGTCGCCATCCATCTTGGTCACGTCTTCGCCGTTGATGACGATCTTGCCGCTGCTTGGCTCGATGAGGCGGTTGATCATTTTCAGGGTGGTGGTCTTGCCGCAGCCCGAGGGGCCGACGAACATGACGATGCTGCCGGCCGGGATTTCCAAGGTGAGGCCGCCGACTGCGGGCTTGGCCTGGCCTGGATACTGCTTGGTGACCACGTCAAGCAAGATTGCTGCGCCGGTGACGGCGTCATTGTTTTCAGACACGGATACCTCGCGGGGTGGTTAGTCGGCCAATGCCGAGCAAAATGAGATCAAGAATGAACGCCAGAATGACCACGCCGATCACTCCGACAAGTACTGAGTCAAAGGCCTTGGCGCCTCCGAGGCGCGAAAGGCCGGAGAAGATGAATCCGCCAAGTCCGGGACCCAGCCCATAGGCGGCAATTGCGGCAACGCCCATGACCATCTGGGCCGATACCCGGATTCCGGAGAGGATGATGGGCCATGCCATCGGGAGTTCGACGGTGGCCAGCGTCCGCATGCGGCCCATGCCGATGCCCCTCGCTGATTCCACGATGGACGGGGAAATTCCCGCCAGCCCAACGATGGTGTTGCGGAGAATGGGCAGTGCTGCGAAGAACGCCACGACTATGACGGCCGGAGCCACGCCGAATCCGAACGGCGCGATCAAAAGGCCGATGGCGGCAAAGGACGGAATCGTCAGGCCGATTGCGGAGACACCGTTTGCCATGGACGACAGTGACTTACTGCGGTAAACAAGTGCCGCGATTCCCACGGCGATCAGCGTTGCGAGGATTAGACACTGCACAACGAGGGAAAAATGCTGCCAGGAGGCAAACAGTATTTGGCGGTATCTTTCGCCAACAAATTCAAACACATCAAGACCTGCTTCACTTAGGTTACGTAGCTCGCTCTCTTCGACCCAATGGGCCTAGGATACTTGCCAAACATAACCCGACTGCCCCTCACATATCCAACCGAGAGCGCTCTCAGGCATTACTTTGATTAGTTTGTAATTGACGCCGTTCGATGAAAAATACTCTCCCACTAGTCAACTGTTCGTGATTTGAGATAATGACGAATATCACCAAATAATATTTTGAATTATCGATGGTTTTACAAAGTTTTCAGCACTTGGCGCACAGGTTGGAACCAGCCAACACCCAGCCGGATCAGCATCTTCCCGCCCAGGTTCGAGCGGGAAATCCCGTAACTCGACCAACGGATTCCGCACCGAAAACCACGTCGAGAACAAGTGCCGCCGACACGCACCCGGCGCCGCAAAGGCCCGCACCCAACATGCGCCGCGGTCCGGTCCATCACACACGTTCCGCTCGGCTGCGGCGAAATCTGGAGCCTGACAAGTCGAAAGCGTTTTATCTGGCACCCAGGACCGCGTTGTCCGGGCCCCAGAAGCACGGACAGAGGACCCCAGTCGACACTAGTCATCACGGCGATCGACGTGCCCTCATCGCGACTGCAGGCTACCCCTCGCACACGCCGAGCAACCCGGCCGTTCGCGACGTCGGTCGCAGGGAGCGCAGCGTCCGCGGGGAAGAATTCATTTTCAAGGAAGTGCACTCGGAGGCGCCAATGCACGCCAATTTTGCAATCGAGTGTTCACGCAGGATTCCAAACAGCCCAAGAATTTATCAAGAATTTCCACCCCGTCGCGCAACATCAACCAGACGGCAACCGATTTCCAAGCGCCCAAACCTGCGGATTTCAAATGGCTGTAATTCCAAGAAATTCAATCACATTTTACGCAATCATTTCCGGTACCGAAACCCCATATTTACCTGCGAATCCAGAGTAGCCAAACGGGGTAGCGACAAGGCGGGAGCAGGTCTGAAAATCGATGTCGATCATCAGTCCCGCTCCCGCCTTGGGAACGTGCCTTTAAACCAGCCGCCTAGGCAGTGACCTCGGAGGTCGTTTGTGCCCGCCTGAAGTTCTCGATGTCCTCCCGCGAGGCCACCCCGCCCCTCGGGCCCTCGATGGTGACGGCGCGCGACGCGGCGGCCACCGCAAATTCAACTGCCGAGCGCAGGCCGGTGGATTCCGACAAGGCGAAGACCAAGGCTCCGCCGAAGGTGTCCCCCGCACCGGTCACGTCGACCACCGGCACGGTGTAACCGGGGACCGTCCGGACGCCGATGCCGTCGTGGATTTCCGCGCCGGCCGCGGCCAGGGTGCGGATGACCGTCCTGACCTCGTGCTTGCGCATCCACGCGGCGACCACGGCCGGATCCGGGTCGCCGAAGGACAGCTCGAAGCCGATTTGGTTCATGATGATGACGTCGGCGCCGTACAGGTAGCCTTCGTCTCCGGCAACGAATCCCTCGACGTCCAGATCGAAGACCACACGGCGGCCGTGTTCGCGCAGCTGGGCCAGCACCGCATCCCCCGCGCTGGTTCCGGCCCGCAGCCGCTTCGCCCGGGACAGGGTCGTGTACAGGAACCCGGGTGCCTTCAGCGCCTCCATCGCTTCGGGCGGCAGGATCATGGGGCTGTCACCGGTCTCCGCATAGAGGACCACGTGTTCGCCGCCCACCAGGAAGATCATGTTCCGCGAATCCGGGACCTCGGGGTCGTACAACATGTGCGTGGTTCCCAGGCCGTAGCGGCCGAGGTCGGTACACAGCCGCCGGGACAGCGCGCCGTCGTTCAGGTGCGAGATGAACTCCGTCGGGCCGCCGAGCCCGGCATGGACGGAAGCGGCATTGGCGATCATGCCGCCCACGTAGCTTCCGGTGGCATCGAACGGCGCCTTGTCGGCCAGCTCGGGCCAGCGTTCCGCCGTGAAGTAGTCGTCCAGGGCCACGTCGCCGATGAAGAACGCCGTGTGCCGCGCGGCCGCGCTATCCACGGTTGCCCCCTGCAGCGCTCACGCCGACCTCCACATGCACGGGCCCGTCCTCGACATCGGTCCAGGTGGACCCCCCGTCGCCGCCACAGGTGGCCATCCAGTAGTAGTAGGCATCCCCGTCAACGCCGTGGCACGCGTCGTGCCACGTGCCCTGGTGAAGGACGACGGCGGTGCCCGGGTTGATCACGAATGCCCGGACATCGGCGGCGTTCGGTTGCCCGGCGTCGGTCGGTGCGGCGACGGCCAGGACCACCGGGGAGCCCGCGGTGAAGAGGGCTTCCTCGGTGCCCAGGTGGCGCTCCATGCGCCGCGTGCTGAACGGTGCGCCGCTGCCAAGGGTCATCCCGAGGGAGCCGTTGGTGCTGATCAGCGGGTTGGCGGTGTAGACGTCGGACCAGCCGTCACCGGAAGAGACCACCAGCCGAGCCGCCGGTTCCTCCGGCTGGAGCGCCGGAACCATGGCGTGGACCCGGCCGAACGGCGCGAATTCCTCGGCCGTCACGGGCAGGGCTTGCAGCTTCACCGGACGGCCTGGCCGTTGGCGGTGCCGGCCAGCGTGCGCAGCGCACGCACCTCGCGCATCAGCAACTCGACGTGGGCGGCGGCGATCCGGCCGGTGTCCACGTGGGTGTCCTTGAGGAAGCTGCCCACGATCGCGCCGTCCGTCGCCTCAAGCTGTTCGTGCACGTTGGACGCGGTCAGGCCGGCGCCGATCAGCAGCGGGAACGTTTCGCCCACGACGGAGCGGAAACGCTTGACCTTGTCCAGGTCGGTTTCCTGGCCCGTGGCATCGCTGGTGATGACAAATGCGTCGCACCGGTCCATGCCGATGACCAGGTCCTCCGCCTCCGTGCGGCCGGAGTTCACCGGCTGGTACTTGAAGCGCACACCGCCGAACAGCACGGAGTCGACCTCCCCGCGAAGTTCCTGGAGCTCTAGTGCGAATTCCTCGTCGGCTTCCGGCGCCAGGTGCCCGGCGACCGAGTCCATCTGGATGAAGTCGACGCGGAACTGGCGGGCCAGCTCGAAGGCGAGCAGGTGGTCGTGCAGGACGTTCACGCCCACCAACAGGTCGGGGTGCTTGCCCTCCAGCCATTCCAGGACATTGCGCACGTCGGTCTTGTCGCCGAAGTAGTTTTCCACGACGACGCCGTCAACACCCTGGCTGCGGAGAATTTCCAGTTCCTCCCGGGCAATGTCCAGCCGTTCGGAGGCGGAGTCGCCCGAAAGGTGGAGCATGCCAAGAATGGGCTTGGGCTGGCTGAAGGTCCGGCTAAACCGGCTGTCACCGATGGTCAAGGGAAAGTCCTAACTTGTGAATGAGGGGTATCCGGCATGCGCCGGAGTTGGAAGCCTTAAACGGCCCGCGGCGGAGAGCTTTGCCCCGGCGGCGTCCCGTTCCAGGACGTGCCGACGCGCATTTCCAGCGCGGGCGAGTAGATCACCGAGGTGTGTTCGACCAGCTCGTCGTCGCTGCTGTACACCTCGCCACTGGCGCAGATGAACCCCGGAACGTCCGGAAGCTCGCCGAACACCCGGCGGGTCAGCTCCGAGGGCAGCGCCACTGACAGCGAGATCTCGGAGCGGACCGGCGCGACGCCGTAGTGCTCGCGCAGCACTTGGTAGAGGGACAGATTGTCGAAGCCGAAATTCTCCAGGCCGGGGAACCGGCCCAGATCCAGCACCGACGTGTCGAGGTTCAGGAACGTGTGCGAATCGTTCGTGGCGACGCCGCGGGCCCGGACCAACCGCAGCTGCGGTCCGTTGGGGCCGTCCTGGACTTCCTGGGACAGGACCTCCGTGACGGGCCGTTCGTTGCGTGCCCGGGAAAAGTCCGTGAAGCCGCCGAAGTTCCAGATGCTGTGGTTGATGGGCGTGTAGGTGACGATGGTCCCCTTGCCCCGGATCTGGCGGACCAGCCCCTCTGCAACCAACAACGACACCGCATGCCTGACGGTGCTGCGGGTAATGCCGTGCAAATCCCGCAGCACCGTCTCCGACGGGATTGCCTCGCCCTCCGCGTAATCGCCCTCGAGGATCCGCTGGCGCAGGTCCCTGTAGAGCTGTGCGTACAGCGGTGCCGAATCCTGTGGATCGAGCGCAAACTCAGCTGTCATGCGTATCTGTCCCCCTCATGTGTTTCTGTCGTTACTTGCCGGCGTTGATGGTGATCTTCTCCAACGCGGCATCCCTGAGTCCGTACTGTTCAAGAATCCTCAGGTAGGTTCCGTCCGCCCGCATGGCCTCCATCGTGGCCTGGATTGCGTCCCGGAGTTCCGTGGATTCCTTGGCAACGCCGATGCCGTAGTTGCCTGGTTCCAGTAGATCACCGATCGTGTAGAACTTGTCCGGCTGCTGTTTCTGCAGGTCAAGAATGCCTTCGAAGCCAATCAGCGATGCCTGCGCGCGGTCCTGCTGCATCTGCAGGATCTCCTCGGCCTGGGTGGGGACCTGAAGGATCTTGATCTGGTTGTCGGCCGCACAGGTCGACTTGCTCAGTTCCTCGGTGGACTGCACCCAGCTGGTTCCGGTGGAGACGGTCACCGTCCGGCCGCAGAGATCCGCAAGGGTCTTGATGTCCTTCTGGTTCTGCACCGGGGCGAAGAACTGGTTGCCGGTCCTGAAGTAGTCGACGAAATCGAGCTGGCCCTGGCGCTTCTTCAGGTCCGAGAACGCGGTCCACACGATGTCCGCACGGCCCGTGGTCACCGAGACGATCAGCTGGGCGAAATCGACGTTCTGGAAGTTGGGCTTGAGCCCCAGCCGCGCGGCGAGCTCGTTGGCCAAATCGATGTCGGCGCCCTTGAGCTCGGTGGAACCGGCGTCGGAGTACTCCATGGGCGGGTAGGCGAGGCTGATGGCAATGTTGAGCGTGCCGGCGTCGCGGATCTTGGCGGGCAGCATGGCCTGCAGTTCCGGGCTGGCCGGGGTTGCCGCGCTGGTTTCGCTGCCGGCCGTGGCCGTGCCGGAACCGCCGCAGCCGGTGAGCGCCAGGGTGGCGGCCAAGGCCATGATCGCCGGGGCGGCGGTCAGCTTGGCTGTCTTTGTGGTCCAAGAAAACATCGTCATTGCTGATTCCTTTTCGATGGTGGAGCGATGGGTGGAGTGGTGGTTGGTTAGTTCAGGACACGCGTGAGGAAACTCCGCACGCGGGGATCTTGGGGGTTGGCCAGCACCTCGGACGGCGGGCCGATCTCGCGGATGGTGCCGTCGACCATGATGGCCACACGGTCCGCCACGTCCCGGGCAAAGGCGATCTCATGGGTCACGACGATCATGGTGGTGCCGGAGGCCGCGAGCTTGCGCATCACGTCCAGGACCTCGCCCACCAGCTCCGGGTCAAGGGCGGAGGTGGGTTCGTCGAACAGCATGACCTTGGGGTTCATGGCCAGCGACCTGGCAATGGCCACGCGCTGCTTCTGACCGCCGGAAAGCTGCGAGGGGTAGGCCCCGCCGCGGTCGCCCAGCCCCACTGCCGTCAGCAGTTCCGTGGCCCGGGCCGTCACCGAGGCGCGCGATTCCTTGCGCACGGTCATGGGGCCCTCGATCACGTTCTGCAGCGCGGTCATGTGCGGGAAGAGGTTGAAGTGCTGGAAGACCATGCCGATCTCGCGCTGCTGCTGGCGGACCTTGCGTGGAGGAAGCTCGCGCAGCACCCCGTCCCGCAGCTCGTAGCCGATGATCGAACCGTCGATCCACACCACGCCGTCGTCGAGTGTTTCCAGGTGGTTCAGGCAACGCAGCAGCGTGCTCTTGCCGCCGCCCGACGGGCCCAGGATGCACAGGACCTCGCCGTCGCTGACCTCCAGGTCGACGCCCTTGAGGACTTCTTGTCCGTTGAACTTCTTGTGGACATTGATGGCTTTGACGACGGTGGTCATGACTGCTCCTCGTTGACGGGCCGGGACGCCGAGCGGGACAGGCCGAAGCTGAATCGGAAGGGTGGGCGGCTGGCGCCGTGGGCCACGCCGCGGCCGTAGTAGCGCTCGATGTAGAACTGCACGATGTTCAGCACGGTGGTCCCGAGCAGGTACCAGACTGCGCAGACCAGCAGCAGTTCGATGACCGCGCCGTTGACGAAGTAGACCTGTTGGGCGGCATTGAGCATTTCCGTGAACGAAATGGCCGTGGCCAGCGACGAGAACTTCAGCATCCCGATGGCGGAGTTGCCCATCGGCGGGATGATCAGCCGCATCGTCTGGGGCAGGATGATCCGGCGCAGGGTCTGGAAACGGGACATGCCCAGGGTCTGCGCCGCCTCGGTCTGGCCGTGGTCGACGGAGCTGATGCCGCCGCGGACCACTTCGGTCATGTAGGCGCCCTCGTTGATGCCCAAGCCCAGCAGTGCCGCCACGAACGGCGTCACGACGTCCACTGTCCTGGCCTCGAACAGCCCCGGGATGGTGAGGGTCGGGAAGACGAGCGCGATGTTGAACCAGATCAGCAGCTGCAGCAGCACCGGGGTCCCCCGGAAGATCCACACGTACAGCCAGGCGACAAATCGGGTCACGGGGTTGTGCGAGAGCCTCATGACGGCAAACAGCGTGCCCAACCCGGCACCGATGATCATGGCGAAGAAGGAAATCAGCAGGGTGTTGGCAAAGCCGCGCAGAATCACTTCGGCGGTGAGGAACTTGCCCACCACGTCCCACTGGATCTGGCCGTCGGCGAATGCCTTGACCAGAAGACCAAGCAGAACCACCACGATCACGCCGGACAGCCACCGCCCCGGGTGCCTCAAGCGGACGATCTTGTAACTGCGTTGTTGCAGAGCATCCGCCCCGACACGGGTAGTGTCCGAGGCCACTTGGGAAAGCATCGGCATGGCCCTCAATCTCTAAGTTGTATGGTCAGGTGTACAACTTGAATTTAGGGTGACGCCCGACACGAGTCAAGCATTTTTGGATTGTGACTCGCGCGCTGGATTTTCGCCCTCCCACCGACCCCGAACGGCACTTCGAATGGAATAATCGCAGGATCCTCGTCCGCCAGACGCGGCCGCCTGCCGCCGCTCCCGACGAACCATGCCAGAAACACCAACTCAAGTACGGAAACGGCAGTCCACCCGAAAACCAGGCACGGAGGACGCTGCCCGGACCTCGAACCTGTCAGGAACCGCCGGTTTTCCCATGGAGCGAGAAGTTGGAATTTTCGACGCCGCGGAGTTCCATGACGCCGCACGGCGGAAGAATGGTTCCGTCTCGCCGCATGCGGACACCGCGCGACGCCGACTCGGAGCACCGAAACAGAACACGCTACGAATACAGGAACGGCACGGGCGCTGCCATGGATGCGTGTTGGGGGTTGGGCGAGAGCGGGCCACCGAACGGTGGCCGACATATCCGGGGGGGACCTGTGATAACCCGGTGCATCGGCTTCGCGGTTTCACGCGCCTCGACACTCCCCCGGAGTGGACACGGCCTTCGTTTCGCGTTCGCGGCATAGACTCACGGAAGTAGCCTCAAGTATTTACGTTCCTCTTTTGGGCTGCGACCTGCACTTTTGGCCCGTGTTGAACATGGGCGCCGTTTCTGCGGTACGGGTTGCAGCATGCGCAATCGGGGAATGCAGCCGACAACAAGGAGAAGCCTTGCACCTCCGCTCCGCCAGCCCCAGCCGCCCGATTCACATCTGCTTCCAGTGAGCGGCGAGCCAGTGCGTCCCCGTCCGCAACCCACCGTCATCACCCACACCCGCGTCATCGATGGAAGCGGAGCGCCCGCCTACCTCGGTGATGTGGTGCTCGAACACGGCAAGATCACCGCGATCCTGCCGCCGGGCGGCTACACCGATGACACCGGGACCACCCGGATGATCGACGGCGCGGGGCTGATCACCTGCCCCGGGTTCATCGACATGCACGGGCACTCGGAACTGCAGATCCTGCTGCGCCCGGAACACCGGGCCAAGCTCACCCAGGGCGTGACAACCGAGGTGCTCGGCCAGGACGGCCTGTCCTACGCGCCGGTGGACGATGCCATGCTCGGGACCATGCGGGAGAAGCTCGCCGGCTGGAACGGGAACCCCCCGGAGCTGAAGTATTCATGGCGCACGGTCGGCGAATACCTGGACCGGCTGGATGCGGGCATCGGCGTCAACGCCGCCTACCTGTTGCCGCAGGGCACCATCCGGGCCCTGGCCATGGGCCTGGGTCCGGGCGAACCGACGCCCGAGCAGCTGAGCGCCCAGGTGAAACTGGTGGCCGACGGCATGGAACAGGGAGCCGTGGGCCTGTCCTCCGGGCTGACCTACACCCCGGGCCTGTACGCCGGCGAGGCCGAACTTGCCAGGCTCTGCGCCACGGTCGCGGCCTACGGCGGATACTATGCGCCGCACCACCGTTCCTACGGGGCCGGCGCCCTTGACGCCTACGCCCAGATGATCGCGCTCGCCGCCGAATCCGGGGTGGCACTGCACCTGACCCACGCCACCCTGGACTTCGCGCCCAACGAGGGCAAGGCACCGGAATTGCTCGCGATGCTTGATGCGGCCTTGGAGGCCGGCGTGGACGTCACCTGCGACACCTACCCGTACGTCTCCGGGGCCACCGCCCTGGCTTCGCTGCTGCCCGGCTGGGCCGCGGCCGGGGACTCGGACACCGTCATCGCCAGGCTGGAGGACGACGCGACGGCCGCCAAGATCCGCCACGACATGGAAGTCAACGGATCCGACGGGGCCCACGGAATGCCCGTCGACTGGGATGCGATCGAGATCGCCTCGGTCGACACCCCGCAGCTGTTTGTGCTGGCCGGGCAAACGATCGCGGAGATCGCCCGCATCCAGCGCGTCGAGCCGTTCACGGTCTTCTGCAACGTGCTGGCCGCCGACCGCCTCGCCACGGGAATCCTGCTGCATGTCGGCAACGAGGAAAACGTCCAGGCCATCATGAAGCACCGCACGCACACCGGCGGATCCGCCGGCATGCTGGTCGGCACCAAGCCGCACCCGCGCGGCTGGGGCACCTTCCCGCGGTTCGTTTCCCACTACGCCCGCGACCTGGGCCTGATGGACGTGGCGGAGATGATCCACCACCTCACCGGGCGCCCGGCGGCCCGGCTCAAGCTGGCCGAACGCGGCCTGCTGCGCGCCGGGTACGCCGCCGACCTGGTGGTCTTCGACCCGGATGCGCTGCTGGACATGGCCACCTACGCCGACCCGCGGCAGCCCGCCGCCGGCATCAACTACGTCTTCGTCAACGGCGTCTGCGCCGTCGACGACCACCGGCCCACCGGTGCGCTGGCGGGCCGCGCCCTGCGCCGCACCCCGGAAGGGACGACCCAGGCATCATGAACACCCCGGAAATGATCGAGATGCTCGAACGCGACAGGGCTCTGGCAGTGGTCAGCGCCCGGTCCATCGACGATGCGGCCCAACTGTGCGCAGCGCTGGCCGGTGGCGGCATCACGGCGGTTGAGCTGACCTTCACCACCCCCGATCTGCTCGCCCATGTGTCGCGGGCCGTCGAAACCGCGGCCGAGCACGGGGCGACGATCGGCGTCGGCACGGTGCTGCACGCCGACCAGGCCCGCGCGGCCATCGACGCCGGCGCGCAGTTCCTTGTCACTCCCGGAATCCGCCCGGAGGTCGCCAAGGTTGCAGCCGCCGCCGGAGTGCCGTTCTGCCTGGGTGCCATGAGCCCCACCGAGGTTGCCATGGCCTTGGACCTGGGATCCACGGTGGTGAAAATCTTCCCGGCCGGGACCCTGGGTCCGAACTACCTCCGTGAGTTGCTGGAACCCTACCCGGGGGCGCGTTTGCTGCCCTCCGGGGGCATCGACCTGGCAAACGCCGGCGAATTCCTCGCTGCAGGGGCCCTGGCCGTGTGCTGCGGCGACTCGGTGGTCCCGCCGGGGCTTGCCGCCTCCGGGGACTATGCGCGGATCCGCGAGCTGGCCGCCGGATTCACGGCCGCGCTGCGCTAGGAACACCGCGTGCGCGGGCACCTTGTCTTCTTTGCCGCGGCGCGGGTGCACCTGTGATGTGATGATTCCATGAAACTTGCAACGCTGCGCCGAGCCGGTGCCACCGAGACGACCTTTGCCGCACTCATCGAGGGCGACGCGGCCTTCGAGCTCGCGGGCTTCGCCGACGTCGGGGCCTTCCTGGCCGCCTCCGACGAGGCCCGCATGGACGCGCTCGACGCGGCCGTCGGCATCGACACCGCCGTCCCGCTCGCCTCGGCCGACTACGCGCCGCTGGTCCTGAACCCCGCCAAGGTCTATTGCATCGGGTTGAACTACCGGAACCACATCGCCGAGGTCGGCAAGCAGGAACCCAAGTTCCCGACGGTCTTCACCAAGTTCGCTTCCTCGCTCACCGGCGCCAACGACGACATCGAGATCCCCGCCGAGGACCACCGGATCGACTGGGAGGGAGAACTGGCGATCGTCATCGGCACCAAGGGGCGCCGCATCGCGGAGTCGGAGGCGGCAAACCACATTGCCGGCTACGCGGTGTCCAACGACGTGTCCATGCGCGGCTACCAGGGCCGCAGCACCGAATGGACGCAGGGCAAGTGCTGGGACGCGGCATCCCCGCTGGGCCCGTGGCTGGTCAGCGCCGAGGACTTCACCCCCGGCGCGAAGATCACCACCCGGGTCAACGGCGAGGTGGTCCAGGAAGACTCGACCTCCGACCTGGTCTTCTCCCCCGCGGCGCTGGTCGCCTACCTCTCGGTGCTCAACGAGCTGCGCCCGGGCGACGTCATCCTGACCGGAACCCCCGCGGGCGTGGCGCTGGGCCGCCGCAACGAGGCGGGCCGCCACCCGTGGCTCAAGCCCGGCGACGTGCTGGAAACCGAGATCGAATCCCTCGGCACCAGCCGCAACACCTTCATCTAGCACGGAGGCACGGTGTCTTACCCTCCGCAGTCCGATCCCCCGCAGTTCGATCCCCGGCAACCGCCGAATCCCTACCTCGGCCAGGTCCCCGGCCCGTATCCCGGCCAGTATCCGCCCTCGGGGTCGGGAAACCCGCAGGAAACGCCCCTGCAGCTGCCCGCCTACGGCGTCGGGATGGGCACCGCCATCAAGCGGGCCTTCCGGAAGTATGTGGTCTTCGGCGGACGCGCCTCGCTGTCCGAGTACTGGTGGCTGGTCTTCTTCGACGCCGTCGCCTCGCTGGCGTTCCTCTGCTTCTTCATGGCGCTGGACGCCTCGACGACGGACCCGGCCACCGAGGAGCTCAGCGGGTTGACGGTGCTGGCGTTCCTGCTCTGGATCGGCTTCGGCATGGCCATGTTCATTCCCACGCTTGCCGCAACCTCCAGGCGGCTGCATGATGCGAACTTCAGCGGCGCGCTGCTCTTCCTGCACCTGGTGCCGGGCGTCGGCCCGCTGGTCGTCGCCATCCTGTGCCTGTTTCCCTCGACCCCGGCCGGGGCCCGCTTCGACGCGGGTTTCCATCCCGGCGTGGGAGCCTACCCGCCGTACCAAGGCTGAGCGTCCGCACTTGGATGATCCCGGGGGGGTGTTGCGCGACCATCGCGTAACACCCCGCGGTTTTTCCGCGCCCGAATCGTAGGCTGGGGCCATGAGCTTCACTACTTGCGATCTTTTCGATGCCGACGAAACACTGCAGTCGCTCTCGCTGCAGCTTGCCGATTTCGGCGCCCGCCCCCGGTTTTCCGGGCCCATCCGCACGGTGCGCTGCTACCGCGACAACGGCCTGGTCAAGTCGCTGCTGAACTCCCCCGGAGACGGCGCGGTCCTGGTGGTCGACGGGGCCGGCTCCCTGGAGTCCGCCCTCATGGGCGACATGATCGCCGCCGCCGCAGTCAAGAACGGCTGGGCCGGGGTTGTCATCAACGGCGCCATCCGCGACCGCGTGGCGCTGGCGCAAACGGAGCTGGGCATCAAGGCCCTGGGTTCCAACCCGCGCAAGAGCGCCAAGGACTCGGTCGGCGCCGTCGACGTGGTCGTTGACTTCGGCGGGGTCGTCTTCAAGCCCGGCGCCACGCTGTGGAGCGACGAAGACGGAATTCTCGTCGGGTCCTGATGCCGCAGCCGGTGGGCTCCGCGCAAACTCCGGTCGGGGCCCGCTCACAATAGGTACCGGGTGCAACTCCTCGCCGGAGAATCCGGGAGCCGCGCGCCCGCTCTTCGCGCTTGGAGCCGCTGCCTGAATCCGGCCATCCAGGATTGGCTCGGGTGCTTGTGGACAAACACAGCAGTGGGCGGCGTGGCAACCAACACCACGCCGCCCGCTGCTGCTTCAACGACTAAACGCCCGCCGAGACGTGCTTGACGAATCGCTGGACACGATCGCAGCCATCCGGACCGAAGATGTGTTCCGGAGAGCCGGTGTCGACGACGTTGCCGTCCTCCATGAAAACGACCCAGTCGGCGACGTCGCGGGCCAACCTCATTTCGTGGGTGACGATCACCATCGTCATGCCGTCATTGGCCAGGCCCGCGATGACATCCAGCACCTCTGCCACGAGCTCCGGGTCCAGCGCACTGGTGGGTTCGTCGAAAAGCATCACCGACGGCTTCATGGCCAGGGCCCGGGCAATGGCGACGCGCTGCTGCTGGCCGCCGGAAAGCTGGTGCGGATACTTGGAACTGTGTTGTCCCATGCCCACCCGCTTCAGGAGTTCGCGGCCGTACTCGTCGGCCTCCGTCTGGGTCATCAGCTTGGTCTGCACAGGTGCCAGCGTGACATTTTCCAGCACGTTGAGGTGCGGGAAGAGGTTGAAACGCTGGAAGACCATGCCGATATTGGACCGCTGTTGCGCCATGGCGGCATCGCCCAGGGGCAGCTTCCGTCCGTCGCCATCCATCCGGTAGCCGATGGTCTCTCCGTTGACGACGACCTGGCCTCCATCGTGTGGTTCCAGGTGGTTCAAGGTGCGCACAAGCGTTGTCTTGCCCGAACCCGATGGCCCGATCACGACAACAACCTCTCCGCGGTGGACGTCGAGATTCACGCCCTTGAGAACCTGGTTTTCGCCAAAGGTCTTGGTGACCTCTTCCGCACGCACCAACTTGTCGCCCGCATGCGGATGGCGTTCACGGACTCGCGCCGTCAGGTGTTCGATTTCCGCCGGGCCGCCCTCTAGCTTCGTGTGGCGGCGCGTTACGTCCAGCTTGCGTTCCAGCGCCGCGCGCAGCAGGTCAAAGACCGTCACCAGCAGGACGTAGAAGGCAGCGACGGCGGTCAGCGTCTCCAGGACCAAGAAGTTCTGGGTGAAAAGCCGCTGGCCGACCAGCAGGATCTCGGGAAGCGAGATCACGCTGGCGAGCGAGGTGAGCTTCAGGATCGAGATGAACTCGTTGCCCAGCGTTGGAAGCGCGATACGGAATGCCTGCGGCAGCACGATCCGGCGCTGGAACTGCCCGTAACGCAGGCCGAGCGCCTTGGCCGCCTCACGCTGGTCGAGTCCTACCGAGAGCAGGCCGCCACGGTGGATCTCCGCCATGTAGGCCGCCTCGTGCAGGACCATGGCGATCAACGCTGCGTTGAACGACGATCCCAGGATGACCTGCGAGGCGGGGAACACCTGCGGGATGTTGTAGGCAAAGACCAGAAGAACCAGCAGCGGCAGGCTCCGGAAGAGCCAGATGTAGAGCCCGGCGATCACATTCAGTGCCCGCTTGCGCGATTCGCGCATGAGGGCCAAACCGATTCCGGCGACGTTGGCGATCGTCCATGACAGGACAGCCAAGGCCACCACGACGCCGGCGCCCTTCCAAAGATCGGGATCCAGGAACAACGAAAACGTATATCCCCAATCAAACACCATGGCACTCACCTATTTCCGGTTCAATGATTCTTTGAGGACCTCGGGATCCACCGGCTCGAGGTTGTACTTGGCCAGCAGGTCCTTGTAGCTGCCATCGGCCTTCATGGTTTCAATGGCTCCGGCCACCGCGTCTTGCATTTCGGCGTTGCCCTTGCTGACACCGATGCCCACAGCGATGGGATAGATCAATTCCTGGCTGCTCAGGACCAGGCGCTTGCGGGACTTCTCCACGGCAATCTTGGCGACGGCGCCGTCTGTCATCTGCGCATCGACCTGATGGGCCAGGAGCGCCTGGGTGGCTTCGGGATCGGTCGGGAATTCCTTGACGGTGATGGGACCCTTGCCGTTTTCCTTGCACTTGTCGCTCTCGGCATGCGGCATGATGTCGGCGATGACCGTTGCCGTGACAACTCCAACGCTCTTTCCGCACAGATCCTGCGCAGTCACGTACTTGTCCCCGTCGGCAAGGCTGATAATCGAGTTTCCGGTCTGGAAGTAGGGTACAAAGTCGACTTCCTTGGATCGGGCCGCGGAAATGTAAAGCGTCGAGGCGATCACGTCATAGCGGTTGGATTTGATGCCGGCGACGATCTGCGCGAAACGGGTGTCGGTGAAGCTGGCCTTGAGGCCCAGGTTGTTGGCCACGGCATTCATGAATTCAACGTCGAAGCCTGCCGGCTTGCCGTCCTGCAGCATGTCGTAGGGAGGATACGTTAGGTCAACGCCGATATTGAGGATGCCCGGGGCCTTGGTGGCCACTTTGGGGACGGTGCCGTCGACGGGGGCGCTGGCATTGCTGGAACCCGCGCATCCGGTCAGCATGAGTGATGCGATGGCTGCACACCCAACGAGAGTACTGCGGAAAGTCTTACCCATGATGTTCTCCTTGTTAAAAGTTGCGGCGCCGAAGAGTGATGCTAGACGCTCTGGTTACACCAGCCACTTACTACTGCGGCGTATATCTCGATAATTTCTTCGTATTTCGCCAGTTCCACCCATTCATCGGCCCAGGAGTAGGGAGGTGTGCCCGGACCGATGTTCACCGAAGGAATGCCTGCTTGGTGGAGCGGAACCATGTCGGTCCAGAACGGAATGCCCTGGAAAACCGGTTCGGTGCCAATGCTGTGCATGGCCGCAGCCACGGCACGAGCGATGGGGCTGTCTTTGTCGATTTCGTATGGGAGGCGGGGGCCGGAAAGCCAATGTTCGCTGAATTCAACCGTCGCATCGATGCGCGGATCGGTTTCCGCGAGTTTCTGAATCATGCTTTCCGCTTGGTCGCGCACGTCGTATGGGTCTTGGCTGGGAAGCAACCGGATATCGCAGGTCATTTCGCAACGGTCCGGAACCTGGTTGTGCTTGGTGCCGCCGCGCACAGTGCCGATGTTGAGCTTGGGTCCGCCGGGGAGTTCCGGGTGCGGGTGGTACGGCATTTCGGATTCGAACTTCCGCATGCCCGCGAGGACCGGTTCCATGGTTTCAATGGCGTTGAGCCCGAGTTCCTTGGCGGAAGTATGGGCCTGCTTGCCGTGTGTGGTGACCTTCAGGTAGGCGGCTCCCCTGTGGACCGTGCCGATGGTGTTGTCTGTGGGCTCGCCGCAGATGCCCGCGTCCGCAGTAAATCCCGCTTCGAGGAGCGAACGGGTGCCGACCCCACCTTCAAAGTGGCAAGAGACGCCCTGGAACACAACGTCGCCCTTCGGACGCTGGCCGCCGGTGGCAATGCGGCGCATGACGGCAAGGGCGGCAGTGGTAGCGGCCTTCATGTCCGCAATGCCCGCCCCATAGATGCGGCCATCCTCAACCGTTCCGCGGAAGGGATCCTTGGTCCAGTCCGGTGAGGCTTCATACGTGTCCAGATGCCCGTTCAGGAGGAGCGACTTGCCGCCGCCGGTTCCTCGGATGCGCCCACCAACCGAGTACCGTCCGGGCATCGATTCAACGAGTTCCACTTCGTCAACGCCCCATTCACGCATCTGCTGCGCAATAAATTCGGCCAACGGCGTTTCATTACCCCATGTTGAGTCAATGGAAAGTATTTCCTGAAGCAGCTGTACATCGGCGCTGTGCTCTGTCATTGGTCCTCCTTGGTGGCTGGTCGCCCGGTGCCCTCGCCGTTTGCGACCTCTACGTTGTGAAAACTATGCAACACTTTGCGAGTGCTGAATATCACATGAATTCGAAGGAAGGTATCGGAAAAAACGATGGCTGAAATAACGCTCAAGCAACTCGAATACTTGCTGGCCGCGGCCGAAGCCGGCAGCGTCACAGGTGCCGCCGCAAAGCTGTTCCTCAGCCAATCCGCCGTTTCGACAGCACTTGCCGACCTCGAGCAGTCGCTCGGCGCCCAACTGTTTGTTCGCCACCCGCGAGGGATGAGCCTCACTGCAGTGGGTCGCGAGGTGGTGGCCGACAGCAGGCGGATCATCATGGGCATTGAGGAAATGCATGAGTCCGCCAGAAGCAGCGTCGATTCGCTGGCCGGAAAGCTGCGTGTCGGCTGCTATTCGTCCCTGGCGCCCGTGCTGCTGCCAATGGTGATCGATGATTTCCTGCGAAAGCACCCGCGGGTCGAGCTCTCGTTCATGGAAGGCGACCAAAAGACGCTCGCCGACTCCCTCGCAAACGGGGCGCTGGACCTGATCATCATCTACGACTACCAGCTGCACGAACTCAAGCAATCCGGGGCATTTACCCTGACAAGGGTTTATGCGTCCAAGCCCTATGTGGTCCTACCCGTCGACCACCCATTGGCCGAACAGCGTCGGGTCTCCCTGCGAGAGCTTGCCCCCGAACCGATGATCCTTTTTGACCTTGCCCCCGGCGGGGAGTACTTCCTGTCGTTCTTCCAGCTTGAGGGGCTGGAACCGACGGTCCGCTTTCAGACAACCAGTTTCGAGATGGTTCGCGCGCTTGTCGCACGCGGCCTCGGGTACTCCATCTTGAGCCAGCGCACCGCAATTTCCATGAGTTATGAAGGGCTGCAGGTGGCCACGCGGGAACTTGCGGCGGACATCCCGCCGCTGGGCATTGCCACTGCGCATTTGTCCAGGGTGCGGCCGACTGCACGCGTGAGGGCGTTTATGGAACAGGTCGAAACCAGCCTTGCGCTCTGGAACGGAATGCATGAACCTCGATGAAACCGGTTTCGATTTTTTAGATGGATAACTAAGAAATAATCTGCTTGTTCAATTACGACTTGAATCACAGACTGATCTTGTGAACATTCAGACCGGCACCAGTTCCGGTCGATCCAAGGAGGTTGATTCAATGTCTACGTCAGTCAAGCCAGCTGCCACTGTTGGCCTCAAGAACGATCCAGAGGCTTTGCGGAACGCGTTCGTTGGGGCCATGGGACGCGCCGCCACCGGCGTGACGGTTGTTGGCACCGACGGCCCCAGCGGCAGGTACGCCCAGACGGTCAGCGCCATGTGCTCGGTGACAGCCGATCCAACCACCCTGCTGGTGTGTGTGAACCGAAAGAGCCCGCTCAACGAGGCCATCGTCAAGCACGGCGTTTTCTCCGTCTCGTTGCTGGGGCGCCAGCACGACCACGTGGCCGACACCTTTGCAGGCCGGCCTTGGCCCGGCAAGGAACGCTGGGATTTCACCTGCGGAGAATGGGCACCGCTGCCTTCGGGCTGCCCCACGTTGGTGGACGCGTTGGCTTCCTTTGACTGCACCCTTCGGCAGGTCGTCGAATGCGGCACCCATTACGTCTACTTCGGGAACGTCACCGCGGTCGGAGGCCAGCCAGGCGAACCCTTGACCTATCACGCTCGTACCTACGGCAAGCCGGAACCGGTGGAACCGTCAGTGTTTCCCGACTATCCGGGCTCGGGACCGGTGCGCTAAAACGCCAGCGTTATCCAACTAATTTTCATGCGAGAAAGGTAGAGGCAAATGCTTCGTACTGGTGAAGAATACCGCGAGTCCATTCGAGACGGCCGCAAGGTCTACGTCAACGGCGAGCAGGTAGACGACGTAACCACCCACCCCATGTTCAAGCCCATCGTCGATCAACGTGCCATGATTTTCGACATGGCTCATCAAGAGTCGACACAAGCAGCGATGACCTACGCCGATGAAAAGAGCGGCGAACTCAACGCGATCGGAAACCGCCTGCCGCGAACCCAGGAAGACTGGTGGGACAAGCGCCGCGCAGTTGACCTGACGCTAGGCGAGGCCGGCGGAGTCGTTACGCGAGTCGGCGACGAGACCATTGGTGAAATGTGGTCCCTCTTTGACGGACAAGATGTCCTCAACGAGGTTGACCCGCGTTTTTCAGAAAACATCCGGCGACACATCGAACGTTCCATCACCGCCGACACATTCCACATATCGGCCAATACCGATCCCAAAGGCGACAGGTCCAAGGCGCCCCAAGACCAGGATCCGGACATGCTGCTGCATGTGGTGCGTGAAACCGACAACGGGATCGTCGTTCGCGGCGCCAAGTACGAAACGGCCGCGGCATACGCCAACCAGGCATTCACCAAGCCGACCATCGCCAACTGGGGCAACGACACGCTCTCGAACTACGCGGTCGGTTTCGTAGCGAACCTTTCCAGCCCGGGCTTGAAGTTCATTTCCCGTACGGGCTTTGCCGGTCGGGCGTCGGCCAAGGACTACCCGCTGTCCAACCGTGTGGACGAAGTCGAATCACTGGTCATCTTCGACGACGTGGAAATCCCTTGGGAGGATGTGCTTTTCTACCGCCACACGCGTGCTGCCGCGTTCATCCGCTCCACCCTGCACCGCTACAGCGCATTCCCGTTCGTTCAGCGCACCCAGCATCTCGCTGACATGATGATCGGTGCCGCCCTGTGGAACGTCAAGCAGACCGGTCTGGAGAAGCAGCCGGCCGTTCAGGAGAAGCTGGCCCAACTCGCCTGCTACCGCGAAAACATCAATGCGCACCTGACCGCATCCATTGCCATGGCAGAAACGAGCCCCGGCGGACTGCTCATGCCAAACCAGTCGCTGCTCTACACCGGTCGGGTGACGGCCTTGTCGCAGCTGCCCACGATGATGCACATTGCTCGCGAACTGTGCGGCGGCCAGATCTGCATCACTCCCGATGCCGCCACGTTCGCACACCCGGACACCAAGGACTGGCTGGACAAGTACTACAACGTCAACGAGAACTGGATTGCCGACGATCGCCGCAAGCTCCTGGCCTTCGCCCGCGACCTGCTCAACAGCGACTACGCCGGGCACCGGCTTACCTTCCAGCTCTTTGCCCAGTCGCCGCCGTTTGCCCAGCTCGGTGCCATCTACCGGAACTTCGACTTCGAGGGGCCGCTCGACCTCGTGCGCAAGGCCGCGGACCTTTCCGACCGGGTCACCGGCGACACGAACGGCACCGCCAAGCTTGCCAGCCGAGTTTGAGCCACTGAGACAACCCCTAGGACATTGACATGACATTTTCACTGGTTGCCCGTGATCCCCGCACCGGCGCGTTCGGAATGGTGGTCACTTCCTCCAGCCCAGCGGTGGCCGCCCGATGCGTCCACTTGCGTTCAGCGGTGGGAGGCGTTGCCTCGCAGAACGTGACCGACCCTGGGCTGGGCGAACGAATTCTCAACGCGCTTGAGTCCGGTTCCAACGCGCAGCTCGCGCTGGACAGCGTCGCCCGGGATGCGGAACATATCGATTTCCGGCAGGTCGCCGTCGTTGACAAGGACGGCAACGTGGCTTCGTTCTCCGGATCGGGGACGCTTGGGACCAACCGCGTAGTTGCCCTCGACGGAGCCGTGGCGGCGGGCAATTTGCTCTCCGATCCGGGAGTTCCGGCCGCCATCATGGCTGCCTACCAAAATTCGGCGGCAAGTGCCTTCGAGCGTCGGCTGTTGGATGGCTTGGTTGCCGGGTTGAACGCCGGCGGCGAGGAAGGCACCGTCCACTCTGCCGGTCTGGTGGTTGTTGATGGACATTCTTGGGCGTCTACCGACCTACGCGTTGATTGGGATGACGAGGACCCGATCGGGGTCTTGGAGGATCTCTGGGAGCGTTGGGCGCCTGAAAAGGAAGCGTACCGTTCCCGCGCAATCAACCCGACGATTGCCCCGTCGTATGGGGTCCCCGGGGACCTCTGACGACGAAATGCCAGTGGGTCCCGGACCATCGGTCCGGGACCCACTGGCATTACCCGGATCCCTGATGTGCATCGCGATTGAGAAGGAAGTTGGAACAAATAGTGCATGAGCATGTTGTGCGTCGCGTTGAAGAAATTCAGCATGGACTCGTCGAGCTTTCGGAGAGGATCCATGCCCACCCCGAGCTGGGCTGGAAAGAGTTCAAGGCGGCCGAATGGACTGCACAATTCCTGGAGAGCCACGGCTTCGAAGTGGAACGTGGATACCTCGGCTTCCCCACTGCCCTGCGAGCCGTGTTTGGATCGGGACGCTTCCGTGTCGGCCTTTGTGCTGAATACGACGCCCTGCCTGAATTGGGTCATGCATGCGGACACAACCTGATTACCGCCATGTCGTGCGGGGCTGCCATCGTGTTGGCCGATCTGGCAGAGCAATACGACCTGACGGTGGAGGTTTATGGCACCCCTGCCGAGGAAGGCGGCGGCGGCAAGATAGAAATGCTCAAGCGTGGGGCGTTCCTGGGTCTGGACCTGGCGATGATGGCTCACCCCGGCCCCGTTGATTCCGCGGAGGCCCGGCCCTTTGCGGTGGGACACCACCATATTTCCTATCGAGGGAAGTCGGCTCATGCTGCTGCCTACCCCGAGCAGGGAGTGAACGCGAACGACGCGTTCGTTGTGGCCCAAGTTGCTCTTGGACTATTGCGACAGCAACTGCCTGGCACCATCAAGGTGCATGGCATCCAGACGCGCGGAGGAGAAGCCCCCAACGCCATCCCGGAACATACGGAAGGCCGCTGGTATGTCCGCGCCGAAACCCTTGAAGAGCTGGTGCTGGCCGAGGCCCGTGTGCGCCGTTGCTTTGAGGCAGGCGCGCTGGCCACGGGATGCGACCTCGAAATGACCCCGGAATCCGAGCCGTACTCCGAGTTCCGGACCGACACACGGGCACTGGAAATGTATGTCCACCACGCACAAAAACTTGGACGTCGTTTTGACGCGCCCGCGGAGCACGCAACCATGAACCGGGCTTCGACCGACATGGGCAATGTGTCACAAATCGTTCCGGCCATTCACCCCTACATTGGGCTGCACTGCTATCCGGACTCCAACCACCAGCTGCAATTCGCCGAGCATTGCGTCGGGGCCGCAGCCGAAAGTGCAATTCATGATGGGGCTGCGGCCCTGGCCCTGACGGCTTTGGACTATGTAGGTAGCCATCTCCGAAACGAAAGGAACGAATATGTTGGGCAATGAGCCGGCAAGACCGCTTTCCACCCGTCGGGAACACGACTCCATGGGTGAGGTCGAGGTACCGGGCTGCGCCTACTACGGGATCAGCACCGAGAGGGCCCGCCAAAACTTCCCGATCAGTGGTCGAACCATTGGAGATTTCCGTCATCTGGTCTGGGCTTTTGGTGCGGTCAAAGCGGCCGCCGCGCGGGCAAACGAGTCAACGGGACTGCTCAGCGCCAAGCATTCCATGGTCATTCAAGCCGCAGCCGCCGAAGTCATGGATGGCATATTCGATGACCAATTCGTGGTTGACCGCATTCAGGGCGGCGCGGGAACCAGCACCAACATGAATGCCAACGAGGTCATCGCCAACCGGGCATTGGAACTACTGGGACATGAAAAAGGCCAGTACCAGCACCTGGATCCCATCGACCACGTCAATCGCAGCCAGAGCACCAACGACACCTATCCCACGGCCGTAAAGATTGCACTGCGCCGCTCCCTGGATGAGCTCGTCGAGGAACACGGCAAACTGGCGGCGGCATTCGCCATGAAGTCCTTGGAATTCGCCGACATCCTCAAGATCGGACGCACCCAATTGCAGGATGCCGTCCCGATGACCCTTGGACAAGAATTCGGTGCCTTTGCCGAAACATTGCGAGAGGACAATGACCGCATGTGTGAAATGCGGTTGCACCTGGCCGAAATCAACTTGGGTGCCACAGCAATCGGCACCGGCATCACGGCTTCGACCGAATACAGGGCACTCGTGGTTCCGGAGCTCGCCAAAATCACCGGGCTGCCCCTGATGGCGGCGGTCAACCTCGTGGAGGCGACATCCGACACCGGTGTGTTCCTTCTGCTTTCCGGAATGATCAAGCGGGCGGCGGTCAAGTTGTCCAAGATCTGCAACGACTTGCGGTTGCTGTCGTCGGGACCGCAATCGGGTTTCGGCGAAATATACCTTCCAGCGGTCCAAGCCGGATCCTCGATCATGCCAGGGAAGGTAAACCCGGTGATCCCGGAAATGGTGAATCAGGTCGCTTTCCGAATCGTCGGCTCCGACATGACAGTGACCATGGCAGTGGAAGCAGGGCAGCTGCAGCTCAACGCCTTCGAACCTGTGATGGCCGATGCATTGCTGGAATCCATGCAGTGGCTGACCCACGCGAGCAAGACCTTGAGGGAACGTTGCGTGGTGGGAATTGAGGCAAATGAAGTCCTTCTCAAGCAACGCGTAGAAGGTTCCCTTGCCGTCATCACGGGGCTGACCCCGCTCCTGGGATATGCCGTATCCGCTGAATTGGCCAAGGAAGCCTTGCACGGAACAAAGAGCCTCTCGGAACTGATCCTTGAACGCGGGCTGTTGAGTGAATCCGAGCTGGCGGAAGCCATCTCGCCGCGGAATCTCACGGGAGCGGCGCAAACGGTTTCCAGCTAGCCCGACATGCCGGGACAAGGAATCTCCTCCGAACGGACAGCGAAACGGCAGACACGTTGGCGCGTGGGTCGTTGAACAGCAAGCCGTCGGCAGTTCAACGACCCCGTATCAAACCATTGGAGGACCATGACCGGACGGCCTTGCCGGAGCCGCCGTCCAGTTGCCGGCCTGCCGGAACTTCTTGATGGTCCCCTGAGGGCAGCAGGAACAGGGCTTTGCGTTCCCTCATTCCGCACCGCACTGTGTAGGCTCGTCGGCAGGGGCGAAGCCGGACAATCCTTGCGGCAACCACCGCCCGGTTGAGCCAAGCACTCAATTGTCCACGGACGAAAGCAGGCACCACCATGAAGGTCACCGTCATCGGCGGACACGGCAAGATCGCGTTGCTCACGGCAAGGATCCTGGCAGGCCGCGGGGACGAGGTCACCTCGGTCATCCGCAACCCGGAGCATGTTCCGGATGTCGCGGCCACCGGCGCGCTCGCCCTGGTGCTGGATGTGGAAGCGGCAACCGCCACCGAGCTGGCGGAGGCCTTCGCCGGCTCCGACGCAATCGTCTGGTCCGCGGGCGCCGGCGGCGGAAACCCCGATCGGACCTACGCGGTGGACCGGGACGCGGCGATCCGCTCCATGAACGCGGCCGAGCTGGCCGGCATCAAGCGCTACGTGATGGTCTCGTTCCTGACAGCCGACACCGAGCACTTGGTGCCGCTGGATGATCCCTTCTACCCCTACATGGCAGCCAAGATCGCCGCCGACGAGCACCTGCGCGCCGGTGCGCTCGACTACACGATCCTTGGCCCCGGAGCGCTGACCCTCCAGGAGCCCAGCAGGCTGCTCGATCCCGCGCCGGACGTCTCCGGCGACACCGGCACCTCGCGGGGCAACGTCGCGCTGGCGATCGCGGCGGCGCTTGACGACCCGTCGACGATCGGGCGCACCATCAACTTCACCGATGGCACGGTTCCGGTTGCCCTGGCCATCGCCGCCGCGGGCGGCTGATCCCGGCGACGGGTCCGTCAGGTTTTCAGGCGCGGGTTACGCCGCGCGAAGTCACGGGCGAGATCTTCCATGCGGGCGAACTCGACGCCGTCATGGGACTGGATGTGGTCAAAAAGCCGCTCTAGCATGAGCAGGTTCTGCGGCTTGCCCGAGACATCGGGGTGGATGGCGATCGGGAAGACTGCATAGTCCATTTCGCGGTAGACCCAGTCGAACTGGTCCCGCCAGAGCTGTTCGACGACCTGCGGGGACACGTACCCGTGGCTGTTGGGGCTGGACTTGATGAACATCATCGGCGGCAGGTCGTCGAGGTACCACGAGGCGGGGATCTCGATCAGGTCGGTTTCCCCGCCGCGAACCAGCGGCTTCATCCATTCCTTGGCGGAGTCGGCCTCGTAGTCGATATTGGTCCAGGAGTCCCCGACCCGCACGTAGTAGGGGGTGAAGTCGTCGTGCATCAGGGAGTGGTCGTAGAGGAACCCGCGCTCAAGCAGGATCTCGTTGGTCACCGGGGAGAACTCCCACCACGGCGCCACGTAGCCCACCGGCTTGCGCCCGGAACGCTTCTCGATGAGGTCGGTGCAGTAATCGAGGACTTCGGTTTCCTGCGAGCGAGTCATGGCGATCGGATTCTCGTGGCTGTAGCCGTGCACCCCGATTTCGTGTCCGGCAGCCACCACCGCGTCGAACTGCGCCGGGAACGTCTCCACCGAGTGTCCCGGCCAGAACCAGGTCACGGGCATCTGGCGGCGCTGGGCGAGCTGGAGCAGCCGCGGCACGCCGACCTCGCCGGCGAACATGCCGCGGGAGATGTCGCCCGGGGAATCTTCCCCGCCGTAGGAGCCCAGCCAGCCGCCGACCGCGTCGACGTGGATGCCGACCGAGACGTAGATTTTCTTGGACATCATGTCTCCTCTGTGAGAGGTGGGTGTTTTTAGCAGTAGGTCTTGAATGCTGCCGGGAATTCTTCGGGCCCGGTGCCGCAGGAGAGCAGGACGGCAGCGAGAATGCGCGCCTGGAACGGGTTGAGGTCGCCCGCGGGAATGGCGCCGGACGCAACCAGGTCGATGCCGCCGCCGTTGCCGTAGGTCGGGACGATGGGTCCCCATGGCGCCCGGGTGCTGAGCACGACGATGCAGCCGTTCTCCGTCGCCCGTTTCACGGCGTCGGCGAATCCGGGCCCCGCGTTGCCGACCCCGGTGCCGGCCAGCACGACGACGCGGCTCCCGAGCTGCACCGCGTAATCCATGAGCTCCGGCGTCGCCCCGGGATACGCGGTGATGATTTCCGCGCGGATGCCATCGAACGCCGCCGTCGGCATCGGCAGCGACGGGTAGCGGCGGGGCGCGGCCGTGACCACGAGCCGGCCGCCCGCCATGTGGGCCACTTCGGTGCCGCCCCCGAAGGCGCTGCCAGCGGTGGTATGCACCTTGCGGGCGCCGCGGGCCGAACGGACCGTCCCGTTGAAGGAGATCAGCGCCCCGGACTCTCGCAAATGCTTGTTGGCCGCCGCTCGCACCGCCTCCGCGACGTTGCGCGGACCGTCGGCGTCGGGGCTGTCCGCAGTGCGCTGGGCGCCGGTAAGCACCACGGGCTTGGGCGAGGCATGCACGAGGTCAAGCAGGAATGCCGTCTCCTCGAGGGTGTCGGTGCCGTGGGTGACCACCACGCCGTCGGTGCCAGGCTCGGCGATCGACTGCCCGACCTCCTCGGCAATCCGGCGCAGGTCGGCCAGGCCGAGGAGGTAGCTGCCGGTGGTTAGTACGTCGCGTGCGCTGACAGTGACATCGCCATACTGCGTCTGGGTCAATGAGGAGGAGGTGTCGGTGGCAACGGCTCCCCCGGGCCCGTGTCCACGCGAGGCGATGGTGCCTCCAGTGCCCAACAGCTGGATGCGGGCCACTGTGCGCCTCCATTTCGAGCGGGGCCGACCCCGCAGAGGGCGGGCCATCCATGAGGAAGAGAGCTGCAACTGCTTGTCCAATATGACTCACACGGAAGCAGAATGAAAGGTCTGCGAACCACGTACTTTCCCGGCGGCGGTGCGACCACGAATATCCGGCGTCCCTGCCGCTGACTCCGCGGGCCGCTTCGGCCGCTCGGCCACGTGGTGGTCGAGGAGTCGAACACCCAGCAATGGAACCCAGTTCCTTGACATGAGCCCGAGTCTCACGAAAGACTGGCGTGACACAGCTCATATCAACCCATGGAGTCGCAGCAGTGAACACCCCCACGGCAAACGCAACCCTGTCAGTCGCAGCAATCCTGGCCGAATCGGCACGGCGCCACACCGACCGCCCGGCCATCACCTTCGGCGGCGTGAGCACCAGCTACGGGGAACTGTGGGACCAGGCCCGCGCCTACGCCGGCGCCCTGCGCGACGCGGGAATCGGCGAGGGAGACCGCGTTGCGGTGCTCATTCCCAACGTCACCGACTTCGCCCGCGTCTACTACGCGGTGCTGTCCCTGGGCGCCGTCGTGGTGCCGATCCACGCGCTGCTCAAGCGCCACGAGATCGAGTACATGCTCGCCGATGCCCAGGTGAAGACGATGGTCTGCGCCGCCCCGCTGCTGGGCGAGGGCGCACCCGGCGCCCAGGCCGCAGGCGCCAAGGTGTTCACGGTGCTGTCCCCGGAGGCCGGGGGCCTGCCGCGCCTCGAGGACCTCGCCGCGGCGGCAACCCCGATCGACACCTACCTGCCGCGCAACCCGCTGGACATCGCCACCATCCTCTACACCTCCGGCACCACCGGCAAGCCCAAGGGCGCCCTGGGCACCCACCTGGCGCTGGTGGAGCAGGTCAACGTCATCCTGCTCAACACCCTGGACATCCGGGTGGGCGACAAGATCTTCGGCGGCCTTCCGCTCTTCCACACCTTCGGGCAGACCGTGGTGCTCAACGCCGGCCTGCGCGCCGGCGCCGAACTGCTACTGATGCCCAAGTTCACCGGCGAGGCCGCGCTGTCCATGGTGCTCGACGAGGGCGTACACATCTTCGCGGGCGTCCCCACCATGTACGTGGGGTTGCTGGAGGCGGCAAAGTCGCGCCCCGAGGCCGCCCCGGAACTGCGCTACGCGGTCTCCGGCGGAGCCTCGCTGCCCCTGGCCGTACTCGAGGCCTTCAACGCCCGCTTCGGCGCGCTCATCCACGAGGGCTACGGGCTGACCGAGACGTCCCCGGTCGCCAGCTTCAACCACGTCGGCAAGGAGCCGCGCCCCGGAACCATCGGCCAGCCGATCTGGGGCGTCGAGGTGGAAATCGCCCGGGCCGAGGTCCACGACTCCATCGAGCTGCTGCCGCGCGGGGAACTCGGGGAGCTCGTGGTGCGCGGGCACCTGCTCTTCTCGGGCTACCTCAACCGCCCGGAGGCCACCGCGGAGGCCGTCGTCGACGGCTGGTTCCGCACCGGCGACCTGGGCACCAAGGACGAGGACGACTACGTCACGATCGTTGACCGCAAAAAGGACATGATCCTGCGCAACGGCTACAACGTGTACCCGCGCGAGGTCGAGGAAGCTCTGATCACCCACCCGGACATCGTCAACGTCGCCGTCTTCGGCGTGCACGACGACAAGCACGGCCAAGAGGTCGCCGCAGCGGTCACCCTGGTTGCCGGAAGCACGCTGACCGGGCAGGAGATCAGTGCGTACGGGGAATCGCGACTGGCCGCCTACAAGTTCCCGCGGCGCATCGAGATCCTCACCGAGTTCCCGCTGGGCCCCAGCGGGAAGATCCTCAAGCGCGAGCTCGTCGCCAGGTACCAGGAGTCCCAGGCGTCAGCGTCCTGAACGCCCCAGCCAACACCCTGCGGCCCGTGCGCGACGCGTTCAGTCGCGCACGGCCGTGCCCAGGCTGAACGCGCCCTCGAAGCGCAGCACGCCCGGCTGGTAGAAGGAATCCAGCTTGGTGATGCGGAATCCCGCCTCGCGCAGCATTGCGGAATTCGACCGGGTCAGGTGGCAGCCACCGGCCAGGGCCTTCTGGACTGGCTCAAGGCGGCGCTGCCACCGCCGGACGCGCTCGTCGGGCGCCAGCCCGTGTTCCAGGAAATGGAGTTTCCCGCCGGGCTTCAGCACCCGGCGCAATTCGGACAGGGCCGCGACCGGGTCGGGAATGCTGCACAGCGTAAAGGTGCTCAGCGCTGCCTCGAAGCTCTCGTCCGCCTCGGCCAGCCGCTGACCGTCCAGCGAACCGCGCACCACCTTGACCGACGAGGCACTGCGTGCCTTGACCGAAAGCTTCCAGGCCGCGTCAGACGGTTCGACCGCCACAACGCAGTCCACCGCCGAGGGGTAGTGCCCGATGTTGCTGCCCGAGCCGAAACCGATTTCCACGACGTTCCCGCGCAGGGACGCACAGACCAGCTCGCGCAACGGCCCCAGGGTCTTGTTGCCGCAGGAGACCGCGATCAGCCGGGGCAGCACAAGCCGTTCGTAGATGTTGGCCATCTTGCGCTCCGTCCCTTGGCGTCGGCACCACATTCAGCGTGGTCGCCCATTGTTGCGCGGACAAGCCGTGCGGACGGTTCGAGCACGACAGCGGCATCACGTGCACGCTGCCGGGGCGCGTCGACGCCGGCGATCTGGGCTTGGGCTTGGGCGCTTGGGTATCAGCACTGGCGGTTCCCTGATTTCACAGGGAAGGCAGAGGGGCCCGCCCACGGCTTGGTTGACTTGCCGGGCCGATGGTTCATTGGCCGGCGGTGGTCCTGCGTGCCGTTCCGCGGTTGAGCGCCAGATGTCCACCCAGGAATCCGGCTCCTGCAACGATCGCGTTTCCTGCGAAGCCGAGCCGCACGCCGAGGGTGTGGCGGCCGCGCATTCGCGCGATCAGGGACCCCAGGAGAAGAAATACGGCGACGTCGGTGCCCAGCGCGTGCACCGCGCCGATCCGGCGCTCGGTGCCCGTCAGTTCCGCCCAGTCACCGGCACCTGCGATGGCGGTCGGTCCGGCCGCAGCCAACCCGGCCCCGACCAAGAGCGTGGCACTGCGACGCGCCTCGGACCCTCCGGCTACATCGAGGATGGATGCGCTGACCCAGCACCCGAGCGTCAGGTCGGTGAGTAGCGGATGCACCGAGTGGCCGAGGACGCTGGTGTGAAACGGGCTGCGCCGTGCCCAGTCGATAACCGGCCCGTAGACGAACTCTTGGGCGACAGCCACCTGTTCCGAGAGGGGACTCTCACCCACGGCTCGGGCCACCCGTTGCGGCAGAGACAATTCGCTCATGCTCATTTACGGTACGCCGAAGCCACGCCGCTGTATAGGGAGCTACGCGGGCATCTTGACATGATTCCCCGGGGGGAGAACGGATCAACGAACAAGCCGCCGCACGGGCGCGTTAAAGGCAAAAACCGCGGCCACCGTTCCTCTTCCTGCCCCATGGAGGGGAAGGAAGCAACGATAGCCGCGGCATGGAGCCCGGAACAGGGGTTCCGGTGAAACCTTAGGCGTTCCACAATCCGTAGGAGTCGGCCAGCTCGGCAATCTTCTGTGCACGTGCAAGACGCGGCAGGTAGGAACCGTCGCCCACCGAGGCGCCGGCGGCGTGGGCATCGAGCATGTCGTGGGCCCAGTGCAGTTCATCGGCGCTCGGTGAGAGGCCAAGGTTGATCTCGTCGACCTGGGTGCGGGAAAGCGCCAGCTTTCCGGTCATGCCCATGGAGGCGGTGATGGCCGATTCGGCCAGGACCTCTTCGGCGGAGGCGCCCGGGGCGGGCGGGCCGTCGATGGCGCCCGGCAGCTTGCCGACGCGGGATGCAACGACGAGCTTGCCACGCGCATAGGCCAGGGCTAGCGGGTCGCCGGATACGCCGGTGTCCTTGCGGAAGTCGTTCACGCCGAAGGCCAGGCGGAAGGTGCCCGGTGCCGAAGCGATGGCCGTTGCGTTCTCGATGCCGATGGCCGATTCGACCAGTGCGAGCACCGGTGTGCCTGCCTGCAGGCGCATGGCGGTGTAGGTGACCTGCTCGGGCTTTTCGGTCATGGCAAGCATGACGCCACGAAGGCCCGGCGTCTTGGAAAGCGCCGCAAGGTCCTTGGCCCAGAAATCGGTGTCGATGCCGTTGACGCGGACCCACGCCGTCATTCCGGTGGAGAGTGCCTCCACGACGCTGTCGCGGGCCTCGTCCTTTTTGTTGTCCGGTACTGCGGCCTCCATGTCGAAAATAACGGAGTCTGCCTCGGAGGCCAGGGCCGGTGCGAAGTCTTCCGGCTTGGAAGCGTTTACGAGCAGCCAAGAGCGCGAAAGTTTGGCTGGAAGGGAAGCTGCGCGACGGTTACGGAATGCCATATCAGATAGCCTACCGAGTTCTCCGCCCAACCTTCCACCTAGCGTCGCTTCCAAGACTTGTCCCGGAACCCGCGGAACCGACGTCGTCCCAAGCGGGCGTAACCTTTCGGTGTAGGAAACCACCTTGGTGGTTGATTGCGTGCACCAAACCGTAGGGCCGCAGAGTGGACATCTGAGCACGGCCCGCCAGCAGGAAGCTCGACCAATATGCCCGAAATTAGCACGGCGGAGAAACCGTCTCCGCACCTAGAGCGCGGGCTTACGAACCGCCATATTCAACTCATTGCGATCAGCGGTGCAATTGGCACCGGACTGTTCATGGGCTCGGGAAAGACCATCTCGGTCGCCGGCCCCTCTGTGATATTTGTCTACATGACCATCGGCTTCATGCTGTATTTCGTCATGCGGGCCATGGGCGAGTTGTTACTGAGCAACCTCGACTACAAGAACTTTTCAGACTTCGCAGGCGATCTTTTGGGCCCCTGGGCTGCATTCTTCACCGGCTGGACCTACTGGTTCTGCTGGGTGGTCACGGGCATCGCCGATGTCGTCGCCATCGCCCATTATGTGGCCTTCTGGTGGGGCGACCTGTCCCTCTGGATTCCGGCACTCATCGCCATCGTGCTGCTGCTCGGATTGAACCTTCCGACGGTCAAGGCCTTCGGCGAAACCGAATTCTGGTTCTCGCTGGTCAAGATCGTTGCGATTGCCGCGCTGATCATCATCGGCCTGACCATGATTCTCACCGGGTTCGAGCACAACGGCACCCAGGCCTCGTTCTCCAACCTCTGGGAACATGGCGGCATGTTCCCCACCGGCGTCACCGGCTTCATCGCCGGCTTCCAGATCGCAGTCTTCGCCTTCGTGGGCATCGAGTTGGTCGGCACCACTGCGGCCGAGACCAAGGACCCGACCACGACCCTGCCCAAGGCAATCAACTCGATTCCCGTGCGCGTCCTGCTCTTCTACGTGGGCTCGCTGGTCATCCTCATGGCAGTGCAGCCATGGAACATGTTTGATGCCGAAAACTCCCCGTTCGTGGGAATGTTCGCCCTGGCAGGGCTGGCCGGCGCCGCGGGCATCGTGAACTTCGTGGTGCTCACCTCCGCCGCCTCGAGCGCGAACTCGGGCATCTACTCGACCTCTCGAATGATCTACGGACTGGCCAACGAGGGCTCGGCTCCGAAGGCGTTCCGGAAACTCTCGAACAGCAAGGTCCCGCGCAACGCGCTGGTGTTCTCCTGCATGTTCCTGCTGGGAGCGGTCGTGCTGCTCTACGCGGGCGGTTCGGTGTCGCAGGCGTTCACGCTTGTCACCACGGTTTCCGCGCTGTGCTTCATGTTCGTGTGGTCGATCATCCTGATCAGCTACATCGTGTTCCGGCGCCGCCGCCCCGAGCTGCACCGGGCGAGCAACTTCAAGGTTCCCGGCGGCGCGTTCATGCCGTACGTGGTGCTGGCGTTCTTCGCCTTCGTGCTGTGGTCACTGACGACCCAGGCCGATACTCGGCAGGCCCTCATCTTCACCCCCATCTGGTTTGCCCTCGTGGGAATCGGCTACCTGGTGCTGCGCCGCAACCCGGCGCACCTTCGCCTGCGCGAGGCACACCGCAACAAGGTCGTCGCCGAGTATGCGGCGCTGAAGGCACGCGTGAACGCATAGCAACCATGCGCGCCAACGGCGGGCGGGAAACCCTGACCGGGTTTACCGCCCGCCGTTTTGCGTACCCCGTGCCGGTCCGGCGAAGGCACCCGGGCGACGTAAGCGGTCTAGGGTTGCGCGGCGAAACCGACCGGCACCGCGGCGGCCGTCCACGCGCTTCCGTCCGCGGCGCTGGATATGAACAAAAGCAGCGTGCCGCCGCCGCTGCCGCTGCCGCTGCCGCTGCCGCTGCCGGGATTCTCCCACTGGATGCTCCCGCTGAACGGTTCCAGGTCGGGCCCGGATCCACCCATGACGATCCCGGTTCCCAGCGGCACCGCCGTCCCGTGGGCATAGACCTCGACGCCCACTGTCGCCTCGAAGGCGCGCGACAATCCGGAAAGAGCCACCGGGGAACCGATCATGTCACCGGCCGCCGGCACATCCAGCCGGATCTCGCTGCTGGCGGCCCCGATGGCGTACCAATGGCCGTCGGAAAGCTGCCGCAGCATCACGGTGGTCACCGCTCCGCCCTCGGTGGAGCGGACCTCCAGCTCGCCGGAGCGTGCATCCCCCTGCATGAATTCGCCATAGACAGGGTCTGCGAACCCGGCCAACTCCTCGGCGAATCCGCCGGCCGCGTCTTCCGGGGTCCCGTAGCGCAGGGTGCCTCCCGGATCCGGCCAAATGACCGTCGCAGCCTCGGCGGCGGGCAGCAACGCCGGCGGGGTGCCGGGCAGTTCCGAGGCACTGGCCGTCGGCGACGGGGGCGCCGATGTCGCGGAGGGGCCGGGCGAACCGGGCGATGTGGTGGTTCCCGGGCCGTTCTGGCCGGGCCCGCCTGCCTGTTGCATCAGCAGGACCGCGATCCAGACAGCGGCCGCCACGAGTGCTGCGGCAAGCAACACGATCACGGCATTCCGGCCCCGGGCGGACGGTGCTGGGTTTTCGTTCATGGGTGCACCGTAACAACGCGCATGCCACGCCAACAAGCCCGGGCAGGCCGCATTTCGGCGACGGTTTCACTGCACGTCGCGGCCCGGAAAGGGCTTCGGAGGTGTCGGCACGAGAGCTGGTTTCCCCGTCCCCGGGGCGGACAGGGCCTTGGCCACGGACGGCTCCGGCCCGGCCGCCCCGCGGGGTGACCGGGCCGGAGTCGTCCGTGGAAGTCGGCGCGCTACTGGTCCTGTGCGGCTTTTCCGACCGCGGCGGCGACCGCAGGCATGACGCGCGGGTCAAGCGGCGAGGGAACGATGTAGTCGCTTGAGAGCTTGTCCTCGGCCAGCGCGGCGATCGCGTGGGCCGCGGCGATCTTCATTTCCGGGGTGATGCGGCGGGCGCCGGCGTCCAGGGCACCGCGGAAAATGCCGGGGAACGCCAGGACGTTGTTGATCTGGTTCGGGAAGTCCGAGCGCCCGGTGGCCACCACGGCTGCATATTTGCGGGCGACCTCCGGCATGACCTCCGGGTCCGGGTTGGACAGGGCGAAGATGATCGCGTTCTCGTTCATCTGGACCAGGTCTTCCTCCGCGAACTTGGAAGATGAGACACCGACAACGGCATCGGCGCCGTCCAGGGCCTCGCGGATGCCGCCGATGATTCCGTCCTTGTTGGTCAGGGCCGCGTACTTTGCCTTGATGCTGTTCAGGTCGGTGCGGTCGCGGTGGATGGTGCCCTTGGAATCGACCAGGACAACGTCCCCGACCCCTGCATTGATGAGGATCTCGGCGACAGCGATGCCCGCGGCCCCGGCGCCCGAGACGACGACGCGCATCTGCCCGAACGTCTTGCCCGCGACCTTGGCCGCGTTGATGAGGGCCGCGAGGACCACGACTGCGGTGCCGTGCTGGTCATCGTGCATGACCGGGCAATCCAGGGCCTCGATGAGGCGTTCCTCAAGCTCGAAGCAGCGCGGGGCCGAGATGTCCTCGAGGTTCACCGCGCCGAAGCTGGGTCGCAGGCGCACGAGCGTCTCGATGATCTCGTCGACGTTGGTGGTGTTCAGGACCAACGGGATCGAGTCCAAGCCACCGAATTCCTTGAATAGCGCGCTCTTTCCCTCCATGACGGGAAGCGATGCGGCGGCGCCGATGTCGCCAAGTCCCAGCACCGCGGTGCCGTCGGAGACGACAACCACCAGGCGCGAGGCCCAGGTGTGGGTGGCGTGCATGGCCGGATCCGCCGCGATGGCGCGGGAGACCTGGGCGACGCCCGGGGTGTAGGCGATGGACAGGTCGCGCTTGGAGGTCAGCGGCATCGTGCTCTGGACGGTGAGCTTGCCGCCGATGTGGGCGTCGAAGATATCGGCGTCGGTGATGGTTGCGGCAGCATTGAGAGAGGTGTCGACAGACATGAAAGTCTCCTAGAAAGTTCTGAACGAAGAGGAAGCGAGGAAACGAACCAAATAGTCGTTGGGCTTGGAGAGCTGGGTTGACACGTCGTAGTGTCGAACGCTCTTACTTCGCCTCGCTGTGCGCGTGCCGGCCCGGGGTGGGGGCTGACGGCAGTGCCGCACTGGTCAGTACTTTCTTTAGACCGTAAGCCCCACCGTACGGCACTGCGGTATCCCTTGGCCAGACTTCCACGTAACATTCTCCGGGCCGCATCGCATCCGAGGTTTCCGCCAAGGCCACCCCGGCTGCCCCTCCTCGGCCGGGTTCCCTTGACCGCGAACCTAGCGGACTGCGGACCCGAGCGGGATCACCAGGGGCGTGTGGGAGACGGGATCGGGGATGATCATGCACGGCAGCCCGAAGACTTCCTCGACGAGTTCGGCCGTCACGATTTCGGAGGGGTTGCCCGCGGCGACCACGTTTCCGTCCTTCATGGCGATAAGGTGCGTCGCGTAGCGGCAGGCATGGTTCAGGTCGTGCAGGACCGCGACCATCGTTTGGTTGTTCTCGCGGTTGAGCCTGCTGAAAAGTTCCATCAGTTCAATTTGGTGGGCGATGTCCAGGTAGGTCGTCGGCTCGTCCAACAGCAGCGTCGGTGTTTGCTGGGCCAGTGCCATGGCCACCCAGACCCGCTGGCGCTGGCCACCGGAGAGCTCGTCGACCTGTCGTCCGGAAAGCGAGGTGACGTTTGTTGCGGCCATGGCATCAACGACGGCCGCCTCGTCGTGTTTGGACCACTGGCGGATCAGTGACTGGTGCGGGTAGCGGCCGCGTGCCACCAGATCCGCGACCGAGATTCCGTCCGGTGCCGTGGAGGTCTGCGGAAGCAACCCGAGTTTCCTCGCCACCTCCTTCGCCTTGTAGGAATGGATGGTGCGCCCGTCGAGGACGATCGAGCCGTTCTTGGGTTTGAGCAGGCGTGAGAGGGCCCGAAGCAGCGTCGACTTTCCACACGCGTTGGGTCCCACGATCACGGTGAACGCGCCCTCGGGAATCTCGATGCTCAGGTCCCGGGAGATCACCCGGTCGTCGTAGCCCAGGGTGATGGTCTCTGCTGCAAGTGCCATGGAACGTTACTTTCACGTTTGATCCGCTCCCCCGCGGGGCGCGACTGTTCGGGGCCGGGGCGATGCTGCTGTTCCCGGAGTTGCGTACAACACAAGCAAAGCAGGAAGACTCGCCGATTCATGCCGTTTTTCGCTGATGTGTCCGTCTGGCGATACAGCATGTCCAGCCCGGCCCACGGGCATTGCATAGGCTCTTGGGGTGGCCCCAACAAAAACCAGCAACCGTCGCCCCGTTGATCGGGACTTGTCCCCGGATTTCTCCGCTATAACCCTTGGCAAACATGCCTTGCGCCACGGCGCATTCGCCGAAGGGCGTGGCCTTCAGCTGGGGGCCTCGACCGCCCTGCTCATGATCCACCAGGTCTGCGAGGCCCTGGTGCCGGTGCTGATCGGCGTGGGCATCGACAAGGCCATCGGCCCCTCGGATCTGGGCGCACTGTTCTGGATCCTCGGCGGACTGGCCGGCCTCTTCCTGATGCTGACCTACAGCTGGCGGCATGGCTACCGGCTGACCAACCGGGTCTACGGATTCGGCGACCACTCCCTGCGCCAGATGGTCATCGCCAAGGTGCTCGATCCGCGGGCCACCGGCAAGCAATTCGGTGCCGGGCGGACGCTGAACATCGCCACCTCCGACACCGCGATCACCGCCGGGCTGAGCTGGGTGGTCTCCCAGATGAGCGCGAGCCTCGCGGCACTGGTCACGGCCGCGACCTCGCTGCTGCTGATTTCCTGGCAGCTGGGCCTGCTGGTCCTGGTCGCCACCGCGGTGTTCCTGGTGCTCATGCACTTCATCACCGCCCCGCTGGAACGGCGCACGCACCTCCAGCAGGAACGTGCGGCCGAGGCCACGGGCCTGGCCACCGACCTGGTCACCGGGTTGCGCGTGCTCCAGGGCCTGGGGGCCACTCGAACCGCCACCGAACGCTACAAGGAAACCAGCAGGGCCTCGCTGCAGGCAGCCCTGGGCACGGCAAAGTCCGAGGCCCTCTTTTCCACCGTCACCCTCGGCCTGAGCGCCATGTTCCTGGCCGCGATCACCTGGGTGGCCGCGTCCATGACGCTGGCCGGCGAGATCAGCATCGGCCAGCTGGTCACCGTGGTGGGCCTGGCCCAATTCATCCAGGAGCCGCTCAGCTCCCTGGCGTACTACCCGGCCGCCCTTGCGCAAAAGCGTGCCGCGGCCAAGCGCATCGTTGCCCTGTTGAACACCGAGGTCGATGCCGATGCGCCCGAACCGGCCACGGATTCCACGCCCACCGGCCCTGCGGCCTTCCACGAATTGCTGGTGCGCGGCGAGGGAAGCCACCCCGATATCCGGCTGCTGCCCGGCAGCATCACGGGCCTGCGCACCGATGCGAGAAGCTCTCGCGAGCTGACCCTGCTGCTGGCCGGGCGCGCCGATGACTCCAGCCAACGGGTACAGATCAACGGTGTTCCCGCCGCCGCCTGCGGGCTTGCGGCACTGCGCTCAATGGTGTTTGTCTCCGATCACGACGCTGCGATCTTCACAGGATCCATCCGGGAAAACCTGCACGCGCAAGCACCTCTGGACACGGTGTTGGGAGCCACGGGCCTGGCCGAAATCAGTGCCAAACTCCCGTTGGGCCTGGACGCTCGGGTCGGCGAACAGGGCAGTGCACTCTCCGGCGGCCAACGCCAGCGGCTGCTGCTGGCCAGGGCCCTTCACCAGCCCCAACCGGTGATCGTATTGGTCGATCCAACCACGGCCTTGGACTCGGTGAGCGAGGCGCGCATCGCCGCGGCGCTGAACGGCCCGGGCTCCGTCGCGCTGCTGATCATCTCGGATTCCCCGCTGCTGTTGGGGGCCTGCGACACCGTCATCGACACCGTTTCCCTACACACCGCCGGAGTGAACCCATGAACGAGCCACCCACCGGGGTCCCCGCGGCCGACAGACTGCCGATCGCCGACGGCCGGACCACCTGGCGCCACGTCATCCGGATCTTCGGGGCCAGGCGCTGGCTGGTGGCGTTGACGGCGTTCACGCTGCTCTGCGTTGCGGTGACCGGGTTGGCGATCCCGGCGCTGCTCGGCGTGATCGTGGACGTCGTCTCCGCCAAGCGCGGCGCGCAGGCGCTGCTCAATTCGCTGGGACTGCTGTTCATCGCGGCGCTGGCCACCGGGATCCTGACCGGCATCTCCCAGGTGCTGCTGGCCAAGCTGGGACAGAGCGGCCTGGCCCAGCTGCGCGAGGAGGTCTTCGAATCCGCCATGGAGCTGCCCCAGGAACGCCTGGAGCGCGCCGGCAGCGGGGACCTGATTTCGCGGGTATCCCGCGACGTGGACGCCACCAACGAGGCCATCGGCGGAATCCTGCCGACCTTCATTTCCGCGCTGTTCACCATCGCACTCACGCTGCTGGGGCTCGGCGTGCTCGACTGGCGCTTCGCCGCCGTCACCCTGTTGTGCGTCCCGATCCATGCCCTGGCGCTGCGTTCCTTCCTGCGCCGCAGCGGCCCGATCTACCGGGCGATGCGCGTGGCGGAGGCCGAACGCGGCCAGCACCTGCTCGAGGCCACCGGCGGCGCCGACACCATCAGGGCGCTGGGTGCGGAGCAGCACCACGTCTCAACGGTTGCCGCCTCCAGCCGCGGTGCCGTCGGCCTGATGCTGAAGGCCGTAGTGGTTTCCTCGCGGTTCTACGGGTGGCTGAACATGGCCGAGCTGCTGGGCATGGCCGCGATCCTGTCCACCGGGTTCTTCCTGGTGCGTGCCGATGCCGTCACCATTGGTGCGGCGACCGCGGCGGCGCTGTTCTTCCACCGGCTGTTCGGCCCGATCGGGGCCCTGCTGGCCAACGTCGACGAGCTACAAAAGGCCGGGGCCGGGCTCGCGCGCCTGGTCGGGCTGATCGATTCGGACCGCGAGCGCGAAGACCTCGCAGCCGACCCTGCCCCGGGCACCGCGCCCGGCGTGGTGGTCAGCGGGCTGTCGGCCGGATACCAGGACGCCCCGGCAGTGATCACCGACTTCGAGCTGAGCATCGCCCCGGGCGAGCTCGTGGCCCTGGTGGGTTCCAGCGGCGCCGGAAAGACCACGCTCGCCCGCGTGCTGGCCGGGAGCCTGGACCCCAGCGCGGGAACGGTGCTGCTCGATGCGTCCACGGCCCCGAAGCTGGGTCACAGCACCCTGCTGGTCAGCCAGGAGGTGCATGTCTTCAGCGGCACCATCGCCGAAAACCTGCTGCTGGCCGCCCCGGCAAGCACCACGGAGGAACTGCTCCGGGCCGTGGACGAGGCCGAAGCCCACTGGATCCTGGCGTTGCCCGAGGGACTGGACACCGTGGTGGGTCACGGGGCGTTGCACCTGACCGGGGAACAAACACAGCATCTGGCCCTGGTCCGGGCGTTGCTGAACAAGGCGGGCCTGGTGGTGCTCGACGAGGCGACGGCGGAAGCGGGGTCGGCCAGCGCCGCCCTGTTGGAACGCGTGGCCATGCGCATCACCCGCGGCCGCACCGCGGTGGTGGTGGCGCACCGGCTCTCCCAGGCGGCCCAGGCGGACCGCATCCTGGTCATGGAGGACGGGCGGATCGTGGAGCACGGAAGCCATGCGGAACTGCTCGCCGCCGCCGGAACCTACGCCACCTTGTGGGCGGCATGGAGCGCCCGCGGCTAGCGAGCATCGATGAATGTCGGGCGGGCATCCAGGCGCGCCCGCACGTCATGGAATGGCCACTTGATCACCAAAATTTGGTTGGATGGTGGACATGTCGAAATTTTCCATGGCGCCCGTGCACGCGCCATACCCCGCGGCGCACGAATGGCTCCGTGGCATCGTCACGGACGATTCCGTGGACGTTGCCTACTCACCCGTGATTACGGAGCAATCATTCGAGCCCGGTGATCAGGAACTGCGCGAGGTGTGGCCGGAAGGCGCCCAACTGTGTTGGTTTGGCGGGCCTGCCGCCGCGCCCCTGGAGCGGTGGCCACGGAACGGCAACGGCGAACCGCTGGCCCACGTGATTGCCCTGGATCTTGCCATGGTCGATGGAACCGCGCACCCCGTCGACAAGGCATCGTGGCCCGGCCGGCGCGAGGGATTGCCCAAGGCCGGCGTGCTCGAGGTGTTTCACGATCTCCAGTCATTCGGCTTCGAGGCCCAGGACAAGGCCGACCGCTGCTGGGTGGTGCGTTGGGTGCCGGAACCCGACAGGTCGGTCCTCGTTGATGCCCCAACAGACCTGGATACGCCGACCGAGGTGTGCCAGGTGGCCTTGACGCTGAATGGATTCACGATTCCGGGTGGGCACAATTTTGTGGGTTCGGGCCGGAGGCTGTTCGACCAGGTTGAAAAGGCCGGCTCCGACCTCCAACGCACGTGGATGTACCAACGACAGATCGGCGACGCCGTGGAACCCCTCCCGTACAGCCACGTCTACGGGCATCCGCATCGCAACCAAGCCGTCGCCGTTGAGGTCCTCGAACAGGTTCTTCCACTGGAGGCGGATGACCAGTACCGCCTGATTTTGGGCATCGAGAGCTGGACCTTACTGGCAGGCTGGTTCGGCGATGCCGGGAATCTTGAAGTCTGGATGCGGCAGTCCGACCTTGACGCGCAGCGCTTCGATGAAGCCTGGTGCCTGATCCGTACGGACTGACCAAGCGGGCCGCGCCGTGGGTGAAATGCGGGGAACACACACCACATGGCGTGCGTTCCCCGCATGATTTTCGGTTCAAGAATTGGCTGGACCCCGATGTGGACTCAGTCCTGCATCCGATTCCTGTCAGCTGCGCTTGGCCTCGCGAAAGAGCAGCCACACCAGGTACATCCCGCCGAGGCTGACGGTGACGACTCCGACAGGCATCTGGATCGGCGCCAGGGCATGCTGCGCGATCAGGTCGCTGGCCAGCAGCAACAGGGCCCCGAAGACACCCGCGGAAAGCATCGACACCCGCCCGCTTCCGGTCATGCGCCGGGCGATCTGCGGGGCGGCGAGCGCCACGAACGCGATGGGCCCGGCCGCGGCGGTGCAGATTGCCGTCAGGCACACCCCGACCACCAGCAGCCACAGCTTGGCCGGCTCGGTGTTGATGCCCTGCGCCGCGGCGGCGTCGTCGCCCATTTCCAGGCCCTGCAGCGGCCGCGAGAGCAGCATCAGCACGGGGACCAGAGCCGCGGCGATGAGCAGCAGCGGGACGGCACGTTCCCAGCCCGCGGTGTTCAGTGAACCGGAGCCCCAGATTGCCGCCATCATGGCCAGCTGCAGGTCCGCCTTGATGATCAGCCAGGTGTTGATGGAACCGAGCATGGCGCTGATGCCGATGCCGACGATGATCAGCCGGAAGCCCTGGATGCCGCGCTTGAACGCCAGCAGGTACACCACCGCCGCGGTCGCCAGTCCCCCGGCAAAGGCGCCGATGGCGGTGGACACGAATCCGCCGCCTAGCAGCAACATGGAAACCAGCGCGCCGGTGTAGGCGCCGGCGTTGAAGCCGATGATGTCGGGGCTGCCCAGCGGGTTGCGGGTCAGCGACTGGAAGATCGCGCCGCTGATGCCCAGCGCCCCGCCGATCACGATCGCCATGAGCACGCGTGGCAGGCGCCAGGAGACGACCACCAGCTCGCTCTTGGGAGTGCCCTTCCCCAGCAGCGTCTGGAGGACCTCGGAGGGGGCGAGCACGAAGCTGCCCATGGACATGCCGGCAACCGCCAGCGCCCCGATGAGCAGCACGGCGCCGGCGCCGGTCAGCGCCGGGCGTGCCCTGATGACCAGGGAGGGGCCGTGCGCGCCCAGGCGCAGCCGCCAGACGCGTTCCCCGAAGTCGATCCGGGGAGCCTCGGCGCGCTTCAATGACGCCGGGGATTCCTCTCGGTCCCCCCGCGTCGCGGGATCCGCCGCCAGGTCCGTGAGCATGAGCGTGTCCTCTCCTTTCATAGGGTGCTCGCCGACTTCCGGCGCACCAGCCAGATGAGCACCGGGGCGCCGATGAACGCGGTGACGATGCCGACCTGCAACTCGTCGGGTCGGATGATGAGCCGGCCCGCGATGTCCGCGCCGACCAGCAGGGACGGGGCCAGCAGGATCGTGTAGAGCATGATCCAGCGTTGGTCCGGGCCCGTGATCCAGCGCGCGATGTGCGGAACCATCAACCCGATGAAACCGATCGGGCCGGCGGCCGCGGTCGCCGCGCCGCACAGCAGCGTGACGGCGATGACCACCAGCACGCGGGTGCGTCCCAGGCTAGCGCCCATGGTCGCGGCGTGGTCGTCGCCCAGCGCGGTTGCGTTCAGCGACCGGGAAATCAGCAGGGCGATCGCCAAGCCCGCCGCCACGCATCCGGACAGCCAGCCCAGCGCCCCGACCGGGGTTGCGGCCAGCGACCCGGCACCCCAGAAGCGCATGGCGTTGAACGTGGATTCATCGAGCAGGATGAATCCCTGGGTGATGCCGGAGAGCACTGCGCCAAAGGCGATGCCCGCCAGGGTGAGTTTGATCGGCGTTCCGCCCGAGCGGCCGCGGGATCCCAGGAAGTAGACGACGGAAACGGCCATTAGTGCACCGGCGAAGGAGTAGAAGACGAACTCGCCCATCTCCCTGGCGCCGAAGAACGCAACGCCCATGACCACGGCGAAGGCGGCGCCCGAGTTGACGCCCAGGATGCCGGGATCCGCCAGCGGGTTGCGGGTCAGCGCCTGGATGAGCGCACCGGAGATGCCCAGCGCGATGCCCACCAGCAGGCCGGCAAGTGTCCTCGGGGCCCGGAAGTCGATGATCGCCGCGTGGTCAGGAGTGGACCCCCGGCCCGTCAGCGCCTCGATGATGATCATCGGGTTGACCTCGCGCGACCCGAGTAACAGGCTCGCGACCAAGACGGCAACCAACAGCGCCAGGGCGGCCACAGCCCCGGCGATGCGGCGCGAATTCACGCGCATCAACCCCGGTGCGGCGGCCTGCCCGGCCTGGTTGGCAGGAGATGCGGCCTCAGAGACCGTTGGCGTCGAAGGCATCGGCTACTTCATCCTGAATGATTTCCGGGTCCTTGTCCGTGGACCACAGTTCTTCGAGCCACTTCTTGAAGTCCTCGCCGAGGGCTTCGTAGCGTTCGTTCCATTCCTCGGCCTTGTCGGTCCAGTAACCGACGACCTTGAAGTGGGTGACGGGGAGCTTGAGCTCCTTGCGCAGGTATTTGCGGGCCTCACGGGTCACTCGCGCTTCACCGGCGACCCAGATGTATCCCGGCCCCTCCGGCAGGTCCATCTCCCGCAGCACCTCGGCGAGCCGGCTCGGTGAATTGCCGTTGCCGCCGTGGATCCAACGCACCTGCATTTCGTCCCCGAGCTGCAGCGGCTGCTCGTGGGCAGGCCCCGCGACCTCCAGGATGGCGGTGGTGTGGATGCCGGCCGGTGCGTTCTCCAGCAAACGGGCCGCCGCCGGCAGCCCGGTGGCGTCCGCCAGAAGAACCTGCCAGGTTGCGTCCGCGGGCAGTTCGTAGAGCCCGGTGGGGGTGTTGAATCCGACCTCGGATCCCGCCCGGACCGAAAGTGCCCAGTCCGCGGCGATCCCGCCGGGGTGCACCACGAAGTCGACGCTGATTTCGCCGGCCTGCGGGTCGACGGAGCGGATGGTGTAGGTGCGCATGGGTCCGGCGACCTGGTCCGGGGTGTACTCCCAGTAGTCGCCCTCGGGGTGCGGGTACACGGGGATGCTTTCGCCGCGCTCGGGCAGGAAGAGGCGGATGTATTCGTCGCCGATCCCGGTGGAGATGAAGGTCGCAAGATCCGGGCCGCCCAGCACGATGCGCATCATGCCCTCGGTGAGACGTTCGGTGCGCATCACCACGGCACGGTAGATCCGGTTGGGAAGCTTGGTATCGTCCAGCGTTGCCTCGCTCATGGCAGCAGCGCCTTTTCCACGACGTCAACCAGTGCCATCTGGCCGCTGGGCGAACCGTAAACCATTTCCATGTTGAAGCCGGTGATCTGGTCGTCCTTGACGAAGCCAAGGTCCTTCCAGACGCTGCTGGCGTTCAGTTTGTCGGAGGTCTGGAGCAGCGTCCTGTCCTCGCCGACGCCGACCGAGGTGAAGACCTCGTCGATGCCCTTGAGCTTGTCCAGCTGTTCGAGGCTCAGCTGGGTTCCCTCGCCGTCGTTGTCGCGCGCCAACGGGGTGATCTTCAGCCCGAGGTCGTCGAAGACCAGGCAGGCGATGCCGTAGCAGTCCAGGCCGACCTTGCCGTCGTAGAAGGACATGTTGGCAACCACCGGGTCAATGCCTGCGGCCTTGATCTTGGCCTTGACCTCGTCGATGCGGGCCTGGTACTTGTCCATCCAAGCCTGGTACTGCTCGGTGCGGTTGAGCACCTCGGCGGTCTTCTTGAAGTGGGTGCGCCAGTCGGCACCATCGAACCCGTTGTAGTTGTAGGTCGGCGCGATCGGGCTCAGTTTCTTGGGGATCTCCGTGTCGTATGACAGCCCGCTGAGGATGAAGTCGGGGTTGGCCTCAAGGACCTTCTCGTAGTTGAATTCCGGGTAGTTCGCGAACGGCGTCACCCCGGCAAGCGCTTCCTGCGGGAAGAAATCCGGGAACGTGGTGAACCCGTTGTCACCCCGGATGGGCTGCTGGTCGGCCAGCTTGATGCCCAGCGTGATCAGGATGTCGGTGTCCGTGGTGTAGAAACCGAGGGCGCGCTGCGGATCCGCGGGGACCTCGGCCGTGCCGAATTCATTGCTGATCGAGATCGTCTGGGCTTCGTCCGGTGCCGGCGTCTGGTTCTGGGCGGCCGGGCCGGCGCCGCAGGAGGTGAGCAGGAGTGAGGCCCCGAGGGCCGCAACGACTCCGAGGTGCTTGGTCGACATGGTTTTCATGGGGAATCCGATTCTGCGAGTGGTGTGGAGGGAAAGCTTTCGGCAACCCCGGCGTCTCAAAATGCCCACCAGGAAGTTAGGGTTACCTACCTTGTATCTCCACAGTAAATCGCCATCATGCCGCGAATCGGACAGGCAGTGGCTCGAAGGCGACATACTCTGGTTGCCAAATCGGCCGACCTAGGCCTCGAGGAGTTCCCCCTGGACGGCGCCCGGCGTCTGGCCAACCTCCTTGCGGAACGCCGCCACAAAAGCACTCACCGACAGGTATCCGACCCGACGGGCGACCTGGCCGACGGGAAGGCCATCGAGCAGGAGGTTCAACGCGATGCGCAACCTGGCCTGCAGGCGCCACTGGGCAAACGTCATGCCCGTTTCCCGGATGAAAAGGCGCGAGAGATTGCGTGGACTGGCACCCACGCGAAAGCCCCACAGCTCGAGCGTGCAGTCCTCCGCGGGGTCATCGAGAATGCCGCGGGCAACGGTGCGCAACCGATCGTCTTCCGGCAGCACGATATCCACGACGCGCAGGTCGGTCGGACGCAGCATGCGGAATGCAACACTCTCGGCATCTCGCCGCAGCTCCAGGTCGGCGTCGGTGCGCTCAAAATGCAGAAGAAGCTCCTGCAGGACGGTCGGCATGGCAATCGCGGTCGGCCCGGTCCCCGGTGCAGCGCCCAGCTGGGTATGGAAATAGGTGCAACGGAATTCCGTACGGGGCCCCGCCAAGACCGCATGATCCTCGCCGGCCGGCACGAGCAGGCCAAGTCCCGGGGGCACCATGAACACGCCATGGCCGGTCTCCACGGTCAGCACGCCCCGGCTCCCCCACAACACCTCGTGGAGGTTTTGATGCCAATGCGACTCCCAGGCCTGTCCGGAGGGCGTGGTGAAGAGGCTGGTGTGCACGCGATAGAACCGCGCGCAGGAGCTATCGAAGCACGTCAGTGACGCATCGGTTGGTGCTTGACGTTCGACCGGGACGGCCGGGGGTGCAGATGCCATGGGGACCACTAATTTAGAAAGGATAACCTTGCGTTATTGATCCTAACAGCAGCAGGGTTGCCTAATTTCGGTGCCCGTGGCGCTCACGGTTCATGTTCCATGCGACGGATACGATGGAAGCATGCCTTCTCCGACCACGTCACTAGCCAAGGCCACTTCGTTCCCCGCCTTGGATCCGAAGCTCGCCACCAAGCTGGCAGCGGCCCTCGACGAATCCGCCGACACGACAATTTTCGTCAACGGCACCGCCCTGCAACTGCCGGACACGGCCCACTCGGCGCTCATTGAGGTCCTGCACAGGATGTCGCGCGGGGATGAGGTGAGCATCAGCACCGTCGAGTCGCTGCTCAACACATCCCAGGCAGCCCAAATGGCCGGCATCTCGCCGAGCTACCTGCGCAAGCTCACCGACTCAGGCGTCATTCCGGTTGAGTACCGCGGCACCCACCGCCGCATTCGCCCCGCGGCCATCGAGGCATGGCTGGAAACCCGCGAACATCCCCAAGAGGGCAACGCGGAATAGGCCAAAGCGCAACCTTCTTGCGCTTCCCTTCCCAATCCAAGGCTCACTACGGTGGGCACAAGTGTCCGCGAATCCCCGACCCAGGAGGTCAACATGTCGTTCCGCCAGAAGCCCGCGCCCTATGCGACGGTTTTGATCGCAGGCTTGCTCGGTTTGGCATTGAGCGGATGCTCTCCCGCAGAGCCTCCCGTGCCCGGGAGCACTTCCGCCATCCAGTCCCCGAGCAACACCGTCTCCGCGAGCCCGACACCGACCATGAGCGCACGCCCTTCCAGCCCATCGGCATCGTCGAGCCCTTCCAGCGCGCCCGCATCGCCCAGCACCAAGACGGCGAAACTCACGGTGTTCTACGTGGCCGTGGACAACCAGGAGGGGGTCTCGGGACCCAAGATCGGCTGCGGGGACACCCTGGTGGCGACGGAAACCGGCCCGGTGGCATTCACCAACAAGGTCGAGGCGGCAATGAACGCCCTGCTGAAGGACAACTCTCCAACCCACGGGGAATCGGGACTCAAGAACGCCGTGGCCGCATCCAACCTGAGCTACAAGTCCTCCACCGTGAAGGGCGACCAGGTCACGGTCAACCTCAGCGGAACCGTGATGTCGGGCGGCACCTGCGATGACCCGCGCATCATCGAACAGCTGAAATACACGGCAAAGGTTGCGGCGGGCGTGGGCGGCGCGCGGATCCTGGTCAATGGATCGGACATCGAAAAAATACTGAGCCAAAAATAGAAAACTGTTGACTTATAGGCAACAAATGTTGATAGGGTGCGTGTGTGAGGTCACAAACTGAAGCCGACATGAGCGGCGAATCCGAGCTTGCGCTTGCACGCGCCGAGTCCCTTTCACGCCACGAGACTCTGTTCTCCGAACGTGCATCCCACATCAAGCAGTCGGCCGTGCGAGACGTCTTTGAACTCTCGCTCGACCCGACGCTTGTCTCGCTGGCCGGCGGAAACCCCTACCTGCAGTCGCTGCCGCTGGCCAAGCTCGGCGAGATGGCCAACCGGCTGATCGTCGAGGAGGGCATGAGCGCCCTCCAATACGGCAGCGGCCAGGGCACCGAGGAACTGCGCGCACAGATCTGCGAGGTCATGGCGGAGGAAGGCATCACCGATGCGAACCCCGACAACATCGTGATCACCACCGGGTCCCAGTCCGCCCAGGACGTGGCCTGCAAGGTGTTCTGCAACCCGGGCGACACGGTGCTCTGCGAGGATCCCACCTACGTGGGTGCGTTGAACACGTTCGAGGCCTACCAGGCCAAGGTCGAACCGATCGCCACCGACGAACACGGGCTGATTCCCTCGGCACTGACCGAGCGCATCGCGGAACTGCGCCAGGCCGGCGCGAACATCAAGTTCCTCTACACGATCCCGAACTTCAACAACCCCTCCGGCATCACGCTTGCGGCCGAGCGCCGCCAAGAAATCGTGGACATCTGCGCCGCGGAGAACATCCTGGTGCTGGAGGACAACCCGTACGGGATGCTGCGTTACTCGGGCGAGCCCATCAAGCCGCTGCGCGCCGGCAACCCGAACCACGTGATCTACATGGGTTCGTTCTCCAAGATACTGGCCCCCGGCCTGCGCATCGGCTGGGCGCTGGTTCCGGAGCACCTCTTCCGCCGCTTCTACCTTGCGGCCGAGGCCGTCTCGCTGTGCCCGGCAACGCTGAATCAGATGCTGATCAGCGAATACCTCAAGGGCCACGATTGGCGCGGACAGATCAATGAGTACCGCTCGCTCTACTCGGCACGCTGCGAGGCAATGCTTGGGGCGCTCGACGAATACATGCCGGCAGGTGTCCACTACACCCGCCCGGAGGGCGGCTTCTTCATCTGGGTGACGCTGCCGGAGGGCATCGACACCTACTCGCTACTGGCCAAGGGCATCGAGGCCGGGGTGGTGTTCATCCCGGGCGCAGCCTTCAGCCCGCACGACGCACCGAGCCACAGGCTGCGTCTGGCCTTCAGCGCAGTGCCGGAGGAAAAGATCCGCGAGGGCGTCAGGCGCTTGGCGCCGGTGCTCGCCGCGGCGATCGAGGCCAACACAAGCGCCTAGGAACGGCCCGCGGCCCGGTCGGCGCAGCAATGCCACGGAGCGTGGCGCATGATGTATCCATGTGGTTTGGATGGATCGAGTTCGACCTGTTGCTGGGCGAGGTGCACTCGCTCAAGGGCAAGCGCTCCGTCGTGCGCCCGATCATGGCCGAGATCAGGCGCCGGTTCGAGGTTTCCGTCGCGGAGACCGGAGAGCTGGAGCTGCACCGGCGCGCCGGGGTGTCGGCGGGGCTTGTCGCTGCCGATGCCGCGCACGTGATCGAGGTGCTCGACGGCATCGAGCGGCTGGTCGCCGCGCGACCTGACGTGGAATTGCTCAGTGCCCGGCGCCGGCTGCATTCCTCCGAGGACGAATAGCCGCTCCGGCGCACGGCCGGCGGGCTATGGCGTGTCTCCTGATACGGAATCCGCGATTAGCCAACTCCAGATGAGCACGGCAAGTAGAACGATGGCCGATCTGTAAGTTCAGCGCGAGGGCCGTGAAAGTGGATTGATGCCCGAAGTTGGCGGCAGCCCTGGAACCGGAAAATCCGACCCGAATCCTCACCGTCACGAATCGCCGGGTAGCGAGGCACACCCTGTTGACGGCCCGCTTCCAATGCGCTTGACAGGGAATGCCGGCTGTTAGGGTGGTATTCCCTGTCACTCATACATTCATTGGGGAAACTATGTCTCGACGCATTTTTGCGCCCATTCTGGCGCTCACCATGTCCGCAGGGCTCGTCGTTGCCGGAACCATGCCAGCAAGCGCAGCGCCGGTCGCTCCCGTCGCCGCCGTGCAGGCAGTCAAAACGGCACCGACCAAGGTCACGATCAACAAGATCAAGACCGCCACGGTCAACAAGAAGACGAAGACCGCCACGGTCAAGCCTTCGGTGAAGTCCTCGGGCCAGGCAAAGGTCTCCTCGTCGAAGATCACCGTGAAGCAGGGCAAGAAGACCGTCGCCAAGAACGTGTCATCCGCCAAGCTCAAGGCCGGCAAGTACACGGTCACGACGACCGCGAAGTACAAGACGTGGACCAACAAGACGACCAGCAAGACCGTCAAGACCACGAAACTGGTCTCCGACGGGAGCAAGCTCGTAAACATGACCTGTGAAGTAGTCGGTGCCGAGGATGGTGATATTGAAGTCGGGGGTTCCAGCCCGATCCCGGCCACTGCCTTGTACTTCGAATGCAAGGGTGCGTTCGACGGCGTGTATGAAACCGTGGCCTACTTCTCTGATGCCGTAGTTCCCGGATGGGCCCCCTCGGGTTCGTCGGACAGCGTTCTTTGGCTTGATGACGTGCCCACCGCCCCGAAAGTTGATATGGCGGCTGTGAATACCGTCAAGGTTGGCGTCCTGCCTTTCGAGAAGCTGTACAAGACCACAGCTACTGTTCAGAAGACCACCACCAAGGTCTGGTCCAAAGAGCAGAGCAAGACGCTGAAGCAGACTTTGACCGTGAAGAAGTAGCAACGGTTGGTTCGTGAAGGCGTCGGACGGGGGAAACCCGGCCGGCGCCTTCCATTGTTTTCGGAGCCATGAATCAGGTTGGTGACTCAGCCAAATGCTGGGTTGATAAGCGACTAGTAGCGCTTGGTTAGGTTGGTGCCCGTTCGCGGCGCCAACCTAACCAAGCGCTACTAGTAGACCAACCAGGTGACCACGCCCAGCAGCAGGCACACGCTCACCAGCAGCGCGGCGATCCTCGGCGCGATCCACGCCGTGACTTCCTGCTCGCTGGGGTGTTCAACCTCCGGATCTGACTCGCGGCCCGGATCCAGCGCGGCCATTTCATAGGCCAACAGCATGCGCGAGGGTGCCAGCATGGTGGCCATGGAAGCCGTCACGTTGGAGACCGCCACCAGCTGCAGCACGGACGAGCCCATTGCCAGCGCCGCCTGCGCCTGGGTGGCGGAAAGCATCGAGTTCGCCCCGGTGTTGGACCCGGAGATGAAACCCGCGAACCCACCGGCCACGGGCCCCAGCACCAGGTAGGCCGGACCCATCGAGGCAAGGGCCGACCCCAATTCCTGCCCCATGCCCGAAAGCGCCAGGACCGCACCCAGCACCGTGAAGGCGCCAGTGGTCACCCCGACCGGAATCCACGAACGGTAGGCCGCACGCATGCGCCCGCCCAGCCGACGTGGCTCGTTTCCCGATGCCGGGGCGATGCTGTGCGCGACCAGGCACGCAATCAGCAGCCACACGCCGCCGCTGGCCAGCGCCCGCTTGAGCAGCGAGGCCTCCATCCCGGAGGTGGCAAGCCGGGCCAGCAAGAGTCCTGCGGCGAGCACTGCGTATGGCAGGAGCGAGCGCAGCACCTGCGACCCGGCCGGAACCAGGCTGCCGGCGACCTTGAACGCCACCAAGTGCACCAGGATCACCACCAACGAGCCGACGATTCCCGCCGGGGGCGTGCCCATGAGCAGGTTCGCGGCAAGGATCCCGCCGTTGAGCAGCAGCGCGGCGGCAACCAAGTGGGCCAGCAGGCGGCCGGGGCATTCGGCTCCGCGGCGCAGGACCAGCCAGCAGGTGAGTGCCGAACCCAGCATGACCGGCAGGCTCAACAAGGCGGAGCGAACGCCCACGTCAAACAGGCTCAGGCCGGCCAGATCCGCGGCCACCAGCGTGCCCGGGCCCAGCGCTCCCCACGGCACCGCCACCAGCCCCAGCAGGCTGAGGACCGCGGCGCGCCGCACGTCGTGGCCCAGCCGCAGCAGCAACGGGACTCCGACCGTCACGCCGATCCCGAAACCGGTCACGGATTCGGCGAAGGGCACCAGCCCGAACACCACCAGCACCGTGCCGGCCTGCAGGTTGGATGCGCTTTGCCCCAGCCAACCGGAGATGCTGGCCATCGCGCCGGTCTCCGTGGTGATGCGGGAGAGCAGCACGCCGCCAAAGAGGATCAGCAGCACCTCGAGGATGGTCGGACCGAAGAGCACCCCCGCACCCAGCCATTTTTCGGGGCCGACGGGGAAGAACACCAAGGCCACGGCCAGCCCCGTCGCCAGCGACCAGAGCGCCATGTTGATGGCCTTCGCCCGGGCAAGGAACAGGGCCATGGCCACCACGATCGGGAGGGCGGCTGCGATGGCCAACATGTCTTGGTTACCCCTTTGGATTGCTCACGGCGGATCGAGGGAGGACGCCCTCGGGCGGATTCCTTCGAGGCCGAGACTACCCGTGCGACCGGATGCCGGCCGATTCGGGTGCTGCGGTCCGCTTCATGTCCACGACACAGGGCCCGAAACCCGCCGGCCTGTTTGATGGAAGAGAACAGGTCGACGGATTCCGGGCCCCGAGTTCAGAGTGGAGTGGTTCTAGGCCATGCGGTGCACGGGGGTCGCGCTCCTGCCCAGGATGAGCCCGAGTGCGGCCATGCCCACTCCGAGGACAAAGTGCAGCACGTTGTCCGCCGTATTGACTGGAACGAAGTTGGCGGCGCTGGCCTGGTCAATGAAGACCCCGTAGAACCCAAGGACCAGGTAGATCACGCCGCCGATCACCAGGAAGCGCTTGGCCGCCACCGCGTTGCGCCCGAGGGCCAGGCCCGCGACGCCGAAGAGCAGGTGCACGATGTTGTGCAGCACCGAGACCTGGAAGATCCCCAGCAGCATGGAGCCGGAGTGGTGTCCGGCCATTCCGAGGTGTTCGGTGTTGCTGGTGATGCCCGGGATGAATCCCAGGATTCCGACCAGCAGGAAGACCGCACCCACGGCCAGTGCCGCGTATTGCACCAGGGTTCGGTGGGTGGTGGCGTGTGTTGAAACCATGATGAACTCCTTGAATCACATTGTTCTCCAACGCCTGCTGCGTTGCTGACACTGTGTATTCGGAGTCCTCGGGCGTGCGGATTGGATGGCGGCCCGAAGTTTTTCGAACCAGCACCGCCCCGCCGCGCCAACCGCTAATCTTCGATGCCGTCGATGTCCATCTCCAGGTGCAGCGGGCCGCGCAGGATCGGGCTGATCCGGTACGGCGGCGGGTCGGTGACAAGCAGCGGGTTCCGCAGCCGCCGGGCCATCTCGGAGAGTGCGACCTGGGCTTCCATCCGGGCCAGCGGCGCACCGAAGCACATGTGGATGCCGCCGCCGAAGCCGAGGTGCTCGTTGTTTTCCCGGTCCGGCACAAATCTGTCCGGGTCGGTGACGTGGCCGGGGTCGCGGTTGCCGGCGCCAAGGACCAGCGTGATGGCTGAGCCTTCCGGGATCGTGGTCCCGGCGACCTCGATGTCGGCGAGCGCCGTGCGGAACGGCACGAAGTGCACCGGGGGTTCGTAGCGCAGCAGTTCCTCGACCATCGGGATGGCAAGGTCCGGGTCATCCTTTAGCCGCTGGAGCACCTCGGGGTGGCGCAGCAGGGCCAGCGCTCCGTTGGAGATCAGGTTGACTGTGGTCTCGTGGCCCGCGATGAGCAACAGCAGACCGACGCTGACCAGTTCCTCGGTGGTCATCCTGCCTTCGGGGCCGTCGTCGGTGGCCATGGCGGAGAGCATGTCGGTGCCGGGGTTTTCCTGGTGCGCCGCGACGAGCTCGCTCATGAAGGCGTTCAGTTCCTTGCCCGCCTCCTCGCCGCGCGCCTTCTGTGTTTCGAGGTCCAGGCTGGGGTCGGTGGATTGCAGGGCCATGTCCACCCAGACGCGGAAACGGGCCTTGTCCTCGTCGGGGACCCCCAGCAGCTCGCAGATCACCGACACCGGGAACGGGTAGGCCAGGTCCTCGACGAAGTCGATCCGGGTCTTTCCCTCCATCTTGTCGATCAAGTCGGTGACCAGCCGCAGCATCTTGGGTTCCAGGTCCGAGACCCGACGCGGCGCGTTCGGCGGCCCGAAATGCCGCATGGCCAGCCGCCGCATGCGGTCGTGCTCGGGAGGGTCCATCAGCAGGAAGGTCTTGGACATCATCTGCCGGCCGTCGACTTCCCCGTCCCCCTCTGTCTGGGCCGCGGTCGCGGCTTCGATCCTTTCCTCGGCGCCGCGCACGCCCGCCGCTTCGGCCGCCATCGCCAACGCGTGGGGATTGCGGCTCAGGTCGGAGCTGACCCGCGGGTCGTGCAACAGCGAGACTATTTCCGCGTAGGTGCTCACGAGGAAGGCGCCGTCGGGCAGCTGGCTCACGGGAGTCTTGCGCATCTCCTGGTACAGCGGATAGGGGTCGGGCCGGTTGGAGTAGTCCAGGACCCGGTCCCAGATGCTTGGCACGGTCATGATGCTGGCTCCTTGGTTCGTGCGGAGGATTGACTGGCGCCGGTCCTTCAATGGCCGGCAGGGGAAGTTAGCGCAGCGGCGTGCGGTTCAGCGTGGCGCGGCGCTCCCCCGGGTCGTGCCCCGTCACCACGACCGTCGCGTCCTGGGTGGGGCTGGCCATGGCGTGGAACCCTGCGGGGACCGGCTCCGCGTGCGTGGGCTCGTCGACCAGTGCGAGCGGCGGCGGGAAGGGGGCGGCCCGCTCGATCAGCGGTTCGTAGAACTCCACCCACTTGTTCTGGTTGAAGGCGACGGCCGCGACGATGCGGCCCTTGTAGCCGTAGACGGCCAGGAACCGGCGCTGGGCCACGGAACCCTGGGTGATGACGACCTGGTCGGCTACGGACGGCACCCCCACGCTTTTGATTTCGTGGCCGAACTGGACCGACCAGAACTTCGGGACGGCCAGGTGCGGCCAACGTCCCGGCTGCCCGGTGACCATGTTGTGCGCCGCCACCTCCGCCTGGGAGACGACGTTGCCCCAGTGCTCGATGGCCAGGAACTGGTAGCCGAACATCGGCTGCGGGGCCCGTGCCACGTCGCCGGCGACGAAGATGTCGTCGGTGACAAGACCGTTCGCGTCGATGACGCGGCAACCCGCATCGCAGGCAACGCCCCAGGGGCCGCAGGCCAGCCCCGAGTCCTCCAGCCAGTCGACGTTGCGGATCACTCCGAGGGCCGCGACGGCCACGTCGACCTCGAGGGTCGTGCCGTCGGACAGGAGGACCCTGCGCAATTGCCCGGTCGAATCCCCCTCCAGAGCCGTGACCCGGACACCGCAACGCAGGTCGACGCCGTTCTCCTTCTGGATTTCCCCGGCGATCGCGCCGATCACCCCGCCCAGCGCGGCCCCGAGCGGGGCCGGTCCCGCCTCGGCCACCGTCACGTCCAGGCCCAGCTCGATGCAGACTGAGGCGATCTCCGAGCCGATGAACCCGGCACCGATGACCAGCACACGCTTGGGGCGTGCTGCCAGCAGCTCCTGCAGCCGGGCGCCGTCCTCGCGGGTGCGCAGGGTCAGCACGCCCTTCAGCGCGGCTTCCTCCGAGTTCGGCCAGGGCCGGGCCCGCACTCCCGTACTGATCAGCAGCTTGTCGAAGCCGAGCGCGGTGCCGTCGGCAAGGCGCACCTGCTTGCCGTGCAGGTCCAGCCCCGTGGCCGCGACCCCCAGCCTCCAGTCCGCGTCGATCTCGCGCTGCCGGGGCAGGTCCGTGTGTTCGGGGGAAACCATTCCGGCCGGGACCTGCTTGGACAGCGGCGGCCTGTCGTAGGGCTCGTGCGGCTCGTCGCCGACCAGGGCCAAGGACCCCGCGAAGCCCTCCTCGCGCAGCTTCTCGGCCGCCCGCAGTCCGGCCAGCGAGGCACCGACGATCACGATTCGCCCGGTCTGCATGAAGGTGTCCTGGCTGCCGTCGCCGGAGGCGGCTTCCTTCGGCGGTGCGCCGGGGCGGGACGGGGTTGCGGCCCCCTCCACCCTGTCGAGCGTGATGGCCTGGACCGGGCACGCGGCCGCGGCACGCAGCACGCGCCGGCGCTGCTCCTCGGAGGGATTCGGGTCATAGACCAGCGCTTCGTCGCCCTGGATGGAAAAGACATCCGGCGCGAGGAAGGCGCATTGTGCATAGCCTTGGCATTTGGTGAGGTCGACGACGAGTCGCATATCGAACTCTTTCCTTGTTCCGACCCTGGGGCATCATTTTTGAGTCTAGGCCTGGCACCGGGGCAGGGAAAGGGCGGCAGCTGGCAGTACCGTGTGAGCGCCTTGCGGCAGCCGCCGGGGCTCCGTTCGCGTGGCTCTCGGACGGGCGAAAGCGACGCGCGCAAACACGGATCGGCGTCGGTTCCGGAGGGGTCCAAGAACTTGCAGCGCTGGCCCGATCCGGTGGTCGTCCGCGTATTGACCGGTCTTCCGGGCAGGTGCAAACTTAATGCGAGCTGGGGGGGAAAATCCGGAAGGAGCCCACCATGGGCTGGCATATTGAAGGCACATACTTCGAAAACTGCAATTGCGATTCCATCTGTCCCTGCGCAACCTCGGGGTTTACCGCACCGGCCGACTACGAACGTTGCCAAGTGGCGCTGGCGTTCCACGTCGATACCGGGGAGATCAACGGCATTGAAGTCGGCGGGCTTACGGTTTGCCTGGTCGGCGACGCCCCGCAGATGATGAGCGAGGGTGGCTGGAAGATCGGCGTGCTGATGGACGCGGCAGCTTCTCCCGAACAGGCAGAGGCCCTCGGCTCCGTGTTCGGCGGACAAGCAGGCGGGCCGATGGCGGGCCTGGTCCCGCTGATCGGCGAGATGGCCGGCATGGAGTCCCACGAGATCAATTATTCCGACGACGGACGCCGCCACCGGGTCCAGGTGGGCGACGCCATCACCGTCGACGTCGAGGACTTCGTTTCCCCGCTCGATGCCACGGGACTGGGGGTCCGGGTCAGCGGCGTCGGCTTCCCCGCGGACACCTTGGCCGCAGGCACCGGCAGCACCGGCACCGTCGATGTCTTCGGAATGGAATGGGACAATGCCGGCAAGAACTCCTTCTCGGCACCCTTCACCTGGGCGGCCTGACACGGCCAGGCGCGCAGCCCTCACGGTAATGCCTCTTCCGGGGTTGCTGACCCTGCTGGCTTGCGCCCTGGTTGCCTGGTATTTCACCATCCTGGCTGCGGCCCGCATGCCCGTTGGCCCAGGCACGATGGGTCTGGGCCTGTTCGGGTACTTGGTCGGCTGGGAACTGATGATGTCGGCGATGATGTTGCCGGCGCTGGCGCCCCTCTTGGGCGTGTATCTCAGGTCCCTCCGGTCGGTGCCCAACGGCTGGATCAGGACGGCCCGCACCGTGGCCCTCGTCGCCGGCTATCTGGCGGTCTGGGCGTTGTTCGGCATCCTGGCCTACGGTGCCGCGGCACTCGGTGGGGCCTTGGCCGCGCGGGCACCGGCGGCCGCGCCGTGGGTGGGCGCCGTCCTGCTGGTAGCGGCCGGGGCCTACCAGCTCACGCCGCTGAAGAATCTCTGCCTCCGGCACTGCAGATCCCCCGTGACGTTGCTTCTGCACGTATCGGGCTACAAGGGTCCGCTGCGCGACGTGCGGACCGGCATCTACCACGGGGCGTACTGCACCGGATGCTGCTGGGGCCTGATGCTCGTGCTGATCGTCGTCGGCACCATGAACCTGGCGTGGATGGCCGTCATTGCGGCGGTGGTCCTTCTGGAAAAGACGTGGCGGCACGGGGTCGCTTTCAGCCGCGTCGTCGGCGTCTGCCTGATCGCCTTCGCCCTCGTCGTTCCGTTCTTCCCCGGGCTGTTGCCGGGACTGCACCTCGACCCTGCCATGGATCCGGGCATGGATCCCGGAATGGACATGTAGGGGCCCGACAGTTTTCCGGGAACTCGCGAGTGTCCCCAAGAATGGCCTAGGCGTCGTGGCTCTCGTCGTAGTCGTCGCGTGCCTGCAGGATCAGCGCGGCATGGTCCTGCGACCATTCCCGGATGACTTCCAGCGGGCCGAGCACCGTGCGGCCCAAATCCGTGAGCTCGTACTCCACGCGCGGCGGAACCTCGGGGTAGATGGTGCGGTTCAACAATCCGTCACGTTCTAGCGAGCGCAGCGTCTGGGTGAGAACCTTGGGGGTGACGCCGCCGATGTCGCTGCGCAGTTGGGAGAAGCGACGTGGTCCGTCTTTCAGGGCCAGGAACACCAGCGGCGTCCATTTGTCGCCGAGCCGCTGCATGATGACCCGCGACGGGCAGCCGAGGGTCATGACATCGAAATCCTTGGCCTCAGTATCCATGCGGTAACCATATTACGTTGAGGTACTCGGTATCAAGTGGATACTATTGAGAAACTTACCCGGCGCGGGACGCCAGAACCCGCACCAGCAACCCGAAGGGAACGCATCATGAAAATTGCCGTTTACGGAGCAACCGGCATGGTTGGCAGCCAGATCGTTGCCGAAGCCTTGAACCGCGGACACCAGGTCACTGCCGTTTCACACTCGGGCAAGACCGTCGAGGGAACCACCAGCGCCACGGCCAACCTGAGCGACATTTCCGCCTACCGCAAGCTCGCCGCCGAGAACGACGTCGTCGTGCTCGCCGTTCCGCCATCGCGCACCGGCGAGGACCACCAGGCCTTCATCGACGCCCACGAGGAAATCTCCGAGACCCTCGTCCCGGCACGCCTCTTTGTCGTTGGCGGAGCCGGCGCCACCGAGGTCAACGGCGTCCGCTTGGTTGACACCCCGGGCTTCCCCGAGGCCTACATGCCCGAGGCCCGCACCATGGGCACCATCCTGGACTTCTACACCTCGGCTTCCGGCCTGGACTGGACCATGCTGGCCCCGGCACCGGCAATCGCACCGGGCCCGGCCACCGGGTCGATTGTATTGGGCAACGATTCGCCGGCCGGCGACCACGTGAGCACCGGCGATTTTGCCGTCGCCGCGCTCGACGAGATCGAGGACCCGAAGCACCTGCACCGCCGCTTCACCGTGGCCAGCGCCTAACCAAGGCCTGGCGCCAGGGCGTGTGTCGCAACCCCACTTGGGGTTGCGACACACGCTCTGCCGCGTTTAGCCAACAGTCAATCGCGCGCCGGCGACTATGACCTCGCGCACAGTGTCGACCCCATCAGCATCGGCTGATCTATGGTGGATGCGGTGCGCGCACGTTGATGTGCTGTGCCCGACCCCCACGACATCATCTTCATGCAGGAAGTTGTTCCATGATTCACGCCCGCACCCTGGCACCCCGCGTTCTGTCCACGAGCGCCATGCTGGCCGCCGCCCTTCTCCTGGCAGGCTGCACCTCCACCCCCGCCCCGGCCCCGGGAGCCGGCAACGACGCCGGAACCCCGGTATCCGGCGGCACCCTGGTCTACGCCTCCGGCGACGCCGAGCCCAGCTGCCTGGACCCGCACGTGGGCGGCAACTACCCGCAGGCTCTGGTCTCCTCGCAGTACCTCGAGACGCTCTACACCAAGGACGCCAAGGGCGAACTGGTCCCGTGGCTGGCAAGCGGCTCCACCGTTTCCGACGACGGACTCACGCGCACCGTGAAGATCCGCGAAGGCATCAAGTTCACCGACGGCACCGAGCTTGACGCCGCGGCCGTGAAGGCCAACTTCGAGCACCTGCGCGACCCGAAGACCGCCTCCTCCACCGGCTACCTGGCCCTGGGCAAGATCAAGACCATGAAGGCGGTCGACGCCTCGACCCTGGAGCTGAAGCTCTCCACCCCGGACAACGCACTGCTGGAGTCCTTCTCCATGCCGTGGGTCGCCATCGAGTCCCCCACCGCGCTGAAGCGCTCCCAGGAAGAGAACTGCGCGGCCCCGGTGGGCACCGGCCCGTTCAAGGTCGAATCCTGGAAGAAGCAGGACTCGGTGAACCTGGTCCGCAACGCCGACTACGTCCAGCCAACCGACTCCCCGTCCCACGCGGGCCCCGCCTACCTTGAGGGCATCACCTGGCGCTTCATTCCGGAGGCGGCAACCCGCTACGCGGCCCTGCAGGCCGGCGAGGTCAACATCATCGACAACGCGCAGCCGGACACCATTGCCGCCGCCGCGAAGAACGACACCATCAAGCACCTCGATGCCCCGCGTCCCGGCGCCTCCAACCGCATCGAGCTGAACTCCTCCAAGGCGCCGTTCGACGACGTGCGCGTGCGCGAGGCCTTCATCCACGCGGTGAACGTCAACGCCGGCGTCGACTCGCTCTTCTTCGGCACCGCCAAGCGATCCTACTCCCCGCTCTCCAGCGTCGAGCCGCTGGGCTTCAGCGAGGAATCGCTCTTTGCCTACGACCCGGCCAAGGCCGGCGAGCTGCTTGACGCAGCCGGCTACACGCAGCGCGACGCCGAGGGCTACCGCACCAAGGACGGCAAGCGCCTGTCCCTGGTCTTCCCGGTGAGCACCAGCCAGTCGATCCCCGCCGAGCAGTCGCTCTTCGAGCAGCTGCAGGCCACCGCCAAGGAATCCGGCATCGAGATCAAGATCAACCTGCTGGACCTTTCCAGCTGGTACGGCGAATTATTCCAGCACAACTACAACCTGGTCTCCGCCCCGTACACCAAGGTCGGCCCGAGCGTGCTGAGCATCCTCTTCCACTCGGATTCCACGATCCCCGCCCCGTCGGGCTACTTCGCCAACCTGTCCCAGGTGAAGAACCCGGAGCTGGACAAGCTGCTGGAAACCGCGGGTTCCACCAAGGACGACGCCGAGCGCAAGGACCTGTACGCCAAGGCTCAGAAGCTGGTGCTTGAGGGTTACTACCTGCTTCCGTTGTACGATCAGCAGAACCACTTCCTGTACTCGGCCAAGACCCAGGGCGTGGGGACCACCACCGCGGTTGCCTCGCCGACGTTCTTCGACACCTGGCTCAGCAAGTAACCACCCCGGCCTAGGCCGCCGCACCACCAGCGAGCACCACCAGCGAACGAAGATCCCGCCCACCGATGAAACCGCCACCGCGATCCGGCACGCGACTTGGGAAAGTCGCCTACTGGACGCTGGGCAAAATCGGTGGCGGGATCTTTGTGCTGTGGGCCGTCGCCACCGCGATCTTCTTCGGGATCCGGATGATTCCAGGCGACCCGGCGGAGGCGATCATGGGCGGCCCCGGCTCGCAGGCCTCGGCCGAGGCGCTGGCGCTGGCCCGCGCCGAATACGGGCTTGACCAGCCGTTGCCGATCCAATACTTCGGCCAGCTGTGGCGGCTGGCCACCGGCGACCTCGGCACCTCCTACTCGCTGAAGGTCCCCGTGGCCGAGGTGCTCGGCGAGCTGGTGCCGCCCACGCTCACGCTCGCTGTGCTGTCCCTGCTGGTCGCCTGGGTGCTGGCGCTTGCCGTGGCCACCGCCTCCATCCGCAGCGGCGCGGCCGGGCGCGCGCTGGCCTCCGGGCTGGAGATCGTCTCCGCCGCCGTCCCGCACTTCTGGCTGGCCAGCGTGCTGATCCTGCTCTTTTCCACCACACTGGACTGGCTGCCGCCGGTGAGCACGCAGACCCCGGCCGGGCTGGTGCTGCCCGTGGCCACCCTGGCGCTGCCGCTGGCCGGGTTCCTGGGGCAGGTCATGCGCGACTCGATGCTCGATGCCCACACCTCCTCCTTTGCGCTCTCCGCACGGGCGCGCGGCGAGAGCGAGAACGGGGTGCTGCTGCGCCACGCCCTGCGCCACGCGGCGCTGCCCGGCATCGCGCTCTCCGGCTGGGCGTTCGGCTCCCTGCTCTCCGGCGCGGTGGTGGTCGAGTCGATCTTCGCCCGCCCGGGGCTGGGCCGCAGCCTGCTCTCCGCGGTGACCGCGCGCGACATCCCGATGGTCACGGGCGTCGCGCTGCTTTCGGCCGCCGCCTACGTGGTGATCATGGCGTTCTCCGACCTCGCCGAGCGCCTCGCCGACCCCAGGGTGCGTGCGGCATGACCCTGGTGAAACACGAACCGCCGCACGAGCTGCCACCCGGCGACCCGGTGCTCGCCGGGCACCGGAGCAAGCTGCGGGCCCTCGGCGGTTCCCACGAGTGGGTTGCCCGGCTCCGGCTGGCCTTCCCGGTGCTGGTACTCGGCTTCTTCGTGCTCGCCGCCATCGTTCCCTCCTGGCTGGCCCCCTTCGACCCGCTGGCCATCAACCCCGCCGACGCGTTCTCTCCCCCGGGCCCCGGCCACCTGCTGGGCACCGACGAATCCGGGCGCGACATCTACTCGCGCATCATCCACGGCGCACGCCCCTCGCTGCTGATCGGCGCCGCAGCCACGGCCATCGGGCTGGGCCTCGCGCTGGTCCTGGGCACGGTCGCCGGCTTCGGCGGCCGCTGGCTGGATGCAGGCGTCGGGCGTTTCCTCGAGGTGCTCTTTGCGCTGCCCGGGCTGCTGCTGGCCCTGGTGTTCATCGCCCTGGCCGGACCCGGCGTGGGCACCACGGTGGTCGCCGTCGGGCTGACCACCGCGCCCGGCTACGCCCGGCTGATCCGCGGCCAGCTCATCGCGCTGCGCAACTCCCCCATGGTGGAGGCCGCCACGGTGTTGGGTCGCAGCCGCGCCAGGATCCTCACCACCCACCTGCTGCCCAACGCGCTGGCCCCGATCGCGGTGCTCGGCACCCTGGGACTGGGCCAGGCCGTGCTCTGGGCCGCCTCGCTGAGCTTCCTGGGCCTCGGCGCCCCGCCGCCGGCCCCCGAGTGGGGTGCGATGCTCTCCGCCGGGCGCACCTACCTGTCCCTGGCCTGGTGGATGACGTTCTTCCCCGGCCTGGCCATCGTGCTGGTCGCCGCCGCCGCCACGGTGCTCTCGCGTCTGCTGAACACGGAGGGCGGGAAGCGATGAACGGATCCGTTCCCGCGCTCGAGGTGCGCAACCTCAACGTCTCCTTCGGCGCCAACCACGTGGTCCGCGACGTGTCGTTCTCCCTGCAGCCGGGCTCCTGCCTGGCGCTGGTCGGGGAATCCGGTTCGGGCAAATCCGTCACGGCGCGCTCGCTGATCGGCTTGGCAGGCCCCCGCTCCTTGGTGCGGGCCGAGGCCATGTCCCTGGCCGGCCGCGACGTCCGGGCACTGGGCCAACGTGCGTGGCGCGGGCTGCGCGGCAAGGACGTCGGCTTCATCCTGCAGGACGCGCTGACCTCGCTGGACCCGCTGCGCAGGATCGGCCGGGAAATCGACGACGCGCTGCGCCTGCACACCGACGTTTCCCCCGCCCAACGCGCTTCCCGCGTGCTGGAGTTGCTGGAATCCGTGGGGCTGGATGACCCGGCGCTGCGGGCCGGGCAGCTCTCCGGGGAACTGTCCGGGGGCATGCGCCAGCGCGCTCTGATAGCCTCCGCCATCGCCCTGGACCCTGCGCTGCTCATCGCCGACGAGCCGACGACCGCCCTTGACGCCACGATCGCCGCGCAGGTGCTGGACCTGCTGGGCGAGCTGCGCCAACAGGGCTCGGCCATGCTGATGATCAGCCACGACCTGGCCGCGGTGTCCCGGGTGGCCGATTCGATCGCCGTCATGCAGTCGGGGCGCATCGTGGAATCGGGTCCCGCCGAACAGGTCCTCGGCGACCCGCAACACGAGTACACCAAGCGGCTGCTGCGCGCGGTGCCGGCCGGCAAGCCGCGCCACACCAGGCTCTCCCCCGCCGCCGAAACCCCGTCCGGCATCGAAGTCCAGGCGGGACCGTCCCCCGCCCAAGACCCCGTCCCGGTGATCACGGCCCGGTCGTTGTCGAAGACCTTCCGGGCCCCGGGACGCAAGGACTTCGCTGCGGTATCGGATGTCGGATTCGAACTCCTGGCCGGGCAGACCCTCGGCGTGGTCGGCGAATCCGGGTCGGGCAAGACCACCACCGCACGCATGGTGCTGGGGCTGTTGGCCCCGGATAGCGGCTCCGTCGAGCTCTTCGGCGAGCAGTGGAGTGCCCTGCGCGAATCGGAACGCCGGGCCACGAGGCCGAAGCTCGGGGCCATCTACCAGGACCCGCTCTCCTCCTTCGACCCGCGCATGAGCGTGGAGAAGCTGCTGGCCGACGCCCTCAGCGCCGGGGCCACCCGCAACCCGCGGGCCCACCGGGCGCGCATCGACGAGCTGCTCGGATTGGTGGGGCTGGAGACCTCGCTGTCGGCCCGGAACCCCGCCACGCTTTCCGGCGGGCAACGCCAACGACTGGCGATCGCCCGGGCTCTGGCGCCGAACCCGCGCGTGCTCATCTGCGACGAACCCGTTTCCGCGCTGGATGTCTCGATCCAGGCGCAGGTCCTCGACCTGCTCGATGACCTGCAGCGCAAGCTGGGCCTCAGCTACCTGTTCATTTCCCACGACCTTGCCGTGGTCAGGCACATGAGCGACGACGTGTTGGTCATGCAGGGCGGATCCGTCGTGGAATCAGGGCCCGTCGAGTCAGTCTTCAACGACCCGCAGCACCCCTACACCCGGGCGCTGCTCAGCGCCTCTCCGAGGATCTTCGCCGGCGATTGAGCCGGATGCGAACCTGGTTCAGGCGTAGAAGTATTGCGCCCCCATGCAGCTGTGGCAACTCCTCTTGCACCGGCAACGCAATCCAGGACTTCGACGGCTACGAACACCACTACAACGAAGGATACGACGGTTGGCCAAGCCGCCCGATCCGGGCGCAAACTGTCGGAGCGTGGCGAGATGCTTTAAGCAAAACCCGGACCCTCCAAACCGGCCCTCAGGCCGATCCCAACCCCACAAGCCGCAGGACCCCAAGGACCCCGAAATGCGCACCCAAGTAGCAGCCGAAACCCTCTCCATCGGCAGCGTAACCGCCACCATCACCGACCGCACCGCGGCAGGCGCCCCGGTTGCCACGCATTTTGTGGTCACGGTCCCCACCACGGTCCTGCCGGCCGACCGGCTGGGATGGGCCATGTGGCACCTGCGCCGGTTCCTTGAGGATCACGCCCCGGCGGTTGTCCCGGCCGTGGTCCGCTACGAGGTCAAGTCGTTCACCGCCGCCGTCTCGTTTATCTTCAGCTGAGCCGCTCCCGGGCAAGGAACCAGCCGATCATTCGGCCGAACGTGCCGCCCGGATGAAGTCGGCAATCAGCCCGTTGTCCTTGATCCCGCGGCTTGATTCGACCCCGCTTGAAACATCGACGCCGCTTGGCTTGAGGGTATTGACCAGTCCCGCGACATTGCCCGGGTTGAGTCCCCCGGCCAGAAGCCACATGCCCGCAGGCGGTTCGGCCAGCACGTTCGTGGCGTCAAAGGTGACACCCGCTCCCGGCTCCACGGCGTCGATCAGGATGCGTTCCGCATCCCACAGCGAACGCTCCTTTGCCGGCAGCGCCTCGAACGCGTCGACGGAAAAGGCCCGCAACGTCTTGAACCCCGCGGCCTGCAGCACCCGGACGTCTTCGATCGGTTCGTCCCCGTGCAGCTGCACGGTGCTCACGGCCGCACGCTTCGCGATGTCCAGGACCTCGGCCAGCGGTTGGTTGCGGAAGACGCCAACGGTTTCGACGGACTTTGGCACTGTCCCGCCGAGCGTGCGCGCCAGTTCGGCATCCACGGTGCGGGGGCTGCCCGGTGCGAAGACGAACCCCACCGCGTCGGCCCCGGCGTCAACGGCCGCGGCGATGGACTCGGGAGTGCTCAGCCCGCAGATCTTGATGTACAGCTGTGGCATTGGTGTTCTTCTCCGTCGCAAGTCCTTGGTTACCCCATCAATGGTATCCAGTGGCGCCGCGCCGGCTTGGATCCGTGACCTGCGCACGGCCTCGCGGTGAGGCCGCTACTTCTCCGGCACCGCCTCGACGCTGAGCATCAGCGCCACCATCTGCTTGTACCCGGTCGTATCCATCATCTTGATGGCGTCTCCGAGGCTGACGTCTTGAACCTTGAATCCCAGGCTCTTGGCGAAGCCGTTGGTGGTTTCCAGCATCGCGGAAACGCCCTTGCGCGGGTGGAAATAGGCGATCTGCGGAAGCTCGTCGCGATCGGCAGCCAGGACCGCGTCGTCAACCATGAGGGCCGCCGTCCGGTAGTTCTCCCTGGTGGGGGTGTTTGCCAGCGAGTGCTCGAAGAGAACCACCGTTGGAGCCGCCAGGTTGGAATCCAGCTTGATCGTTTCAAGCCGGGTCCGCACATAGGTGGCGTCCCCGGAATTGTCGTCGGCGGAGTCGGCGCTGAATTCTGCGATTTGAATGCCGTTGGGGTCGACGATGTTCCATTTGGCATACGGGTTCTTTCTGGGATCCCCCGCGGGTTCACAGCCTTCGCAGTCCTTTTTGGCCACGATTCTCCACTCGGCCGGGTACTTGAAACTGACGCCGAAAGTTTCAAATGACTTCCACTCGGAGGTGTCGACCCGTGGCGCCTGGGTGGGTGGCGGCGTCGGGGCTCCGGACGTGGCAGCCGGGGATTGCAGCCCGGTTCCGCTCGGGGCAGAGCCCGGTATCGGCGTGGCAGCGCACCCGGCCGCAAGGGTCACCGCCGCGGCCGCACCGAGCCAGTAAACAAGGGGCTTACGGCGCACGGGGAAGCGGACCGGGCTGTGGATGGTGGCGTGCATGGCCGTTCTCCTTGAGCAAGGGTGCCTGGGTGAAAACCTGCTTGCCACAAATGTGCCCGATCCGCTCCTTAAAGCCAAGAGACCGGGTCCACACACCCCGTTTCCAGGGCGTCGGACTCGGTCTCTTGGATCGCGAACCGGGTTAGTCGAGCAGCAGCGCGGGCTCCTGCATGATGGCGGCGACATCGGCCATGAAGCGGGCCGACAGGTCCCCGTCGACCACGCGGTGGTCGAAGGAGCCGCCGAGGGTGGTGATCCAGCGAGGAACAACCTGGCCGTCGACGACCCACGGCTTCTGGCGGATGGTGCCGAAGGCGACGATCGCCACCTCGCCGGGGTTGATGATCGGGGTTCCGGTGTCGATCCCCAGCACGCCGATGTTGGTCACCGTCAGCGTGCCGCCGGTCATGTCTGCCGGGCTGGTCTTGCCGGCGCGCGCGGTCTCGGCCAGGTCGTTCAGGGCGATGGCCAGCTCGCGCATGGACAGGTCCTGCGCTTCCTTGATGTTCGGCACCATCAGTCCGCGCGGGGTGGCCGCGGCGATGCCCAGGTTCATGAAGTGCTTGACCTGGATCTCCGCGCCGTTTTCGGTCTCGACCCAGGAGGCGTTGACGGAAGGGTTGCGGGCCGCGGCCCAGATGACGGCCTTGGCCAGAACCAGCAGCGGGGAGACCTTGATGCCTTCGAAGTCGCGGCTCTTCTTCAGGCGTGCCACGTATTCCATGGTGCGGCTGGCATCCACGTCGACGAAGATCGACACGTGCGGTGCCGTGAACGCCGAGTCGACCATGGCCTTGGCCGTGGCCTTGCGGACGCCGCGCACCGGGGTGCGGATGATGCGGTGGTCCAGCTCCACGCCCTTCGGGGACCAGAACGTCGGGGCCGCGTCGCGTTCGGCCTCGCGCTGCGCCTTGTAGGAGAGCACGTCCTCGCGGGTGATCTCGCCCTTGCCTCCGGTGCCGATGACCTCGGTCAAATCGATGCCGAGCTCCTTGGCGACCTTGCGGACCGGAGGCTTGGCCAGCACGCGGTTCACGAGTGCGGCGACCGCCGGCTTGGCTGCGGCGGTCAGCCGCGTTCCGGCGGCACCGAGCTCGGTGGCGCGGCGGGAAATGGTGTCGGCCAGCGCGGCGGGCGTTGCCGGTGCCGTTGTCGCTGCCGGGGCCGGGCGGCTTGCGGCAGCGGGCTCGGGGCGCGAGACGCGGGCGCGGCGCTTCACGGCGTCGGCCTTCGGCCCGGAGCCGACCAGCGGGCCCGGCTCCTCACTGGCCACCGGGGTGTCCGCCTCGGCGATGTCGGCAACCGCCGGCACGTTGGTCAGCGGCTCGGGCTGGCTGCCGACCTCGTCCACGGTGAACAGCGGCGCACCCACGGCAAGGGTCTCGCCCTCGGCCGCGTGCAGGGCCTTGACCACGCCGGCGTACGGGCTCGGCAATTCCACGAGCGACTTGGCCGTCTCGATCTCGGCAAAGACCTGGTTGATGGCCACGGTGTCCCCTGGCTTGACTTTCCAGCTGACGATTTCCGCCTCGGTGAGGCCTTCGCCGACGTCGGGAAGATTAAAGGTGCTCATCGTCTGACTCCTTAAGGGAACGTTGATGGGTCTGTGGCGCGCAAACGCACCGGTTGAGGTGGGCGGGCGTGCCTAGTAGGCGAAGGAGCGGTCGAGCGCCTCGAGGACCTTGTCGATGTCCGGCAGGTACTGTTCCTCGACCTTGGCCACCGGGTAGGGCATGTGGAATCCGCCGACGCGGATGACCGGTGCCTCCAGGGAGAGGAAGGCCCGCTCGGTGATGCGGGCGGCGATTTCTCCGCCGAGTCCGCCGAAGGTCGGGGCCTCGTGGGTGACGATGAGCCGTCCGGTCTTTTCCACCGACTCGGTGATGGTGTCGAAGTCGATCGGGGACACCGAACGCAGGTCGATGACCTCCACGGATCGCCCGTCCTCGCGCGCGGCCTCCGCCGCGGCAAGCGCCACGGGGACCAAGGGGCCGTAGGTGACGATGGTGGCGTCCTCGCCGGGGCGGATCACCTGCGCCTTGAAGGCGTCGGCGGCCGGGCGCTCGGTGTCGACCTCGCCCTTGAGCCAGTAGCGGCGCTTGGGTTCGAAGAAGATCACCGGGTCCTGGCACGCGGCGGCCTGCTGGATCATCCAGTAGGCGTCGTGCGCGTTGGACGGCGCCATGATGCGCAGGCCCGCGGTGTGCGCGAAGAGCGCCTCCGGGGATTCGGAGTGGTGTTCGATGGAACCGATGCCGCCGCCGTACGGGATGCGGATGACCACCGGGGCGCCGAAGCGGCCCTCCGAGCGGGCGCGCATCTTGGCAAGCTGCGTGGTGATCTGGTTGAACGCGGGGAACACGAAGCCGTCGAACTGGATCTCGGCGATCGGCGAGTAGCCGCGGATGGCCATGCCGATGCTGGTGCCGATGATTCCGGCCTCGCCCAGCGGGGAGTCGATGACCCGGTCGGGACCGTAGGTGTCGATCAGCCCGTCGGTGACGCGGTAGACGCCGCCAAGGCGTCCGATGTCCTCGCCGATGAGCAGGGACTTGGGGTCGTCGGCAAGGACCTTGTCCAGTCCGGCGGTGATGGCCTTGGCCAGGGTCATGGTGGTGGTGCTCATCGGGTGGCCCCTTCCTCGGTGTTCTCTGCGAAACCTGCCTCGTATTCCAGGTGCCACTTGAGCTCCTCCTGGATCAGCGGGTGCGCCTCGGCATACACATTGGCGAAGGACTGCGCCAGTTCGGGTTCGGGGAACGCCATGGCTTCCTCGCGAACGCGGCTTGCCATGGCGTGGCCGTCGGCGACGACCTGTTCGAAGAACGCCTCGTCGGCCAGGTTGTTGTCGCGCAGGTGCTTCTCAAGCCGGGCCACCGGGTCGCGGCCGACCCAGGCTTCCTCGTCGGCACTCATGCGGTACTTCGTGGGGTCGTCCGCCGTGGTGTGTGCGCTCATGCGGTAGGTGACGGCCTCGATCAGGGCCGGTCCCTCTCCGCGGCGGGCGCGTTCCAGGGCCCAGCGGGTGACGGCCAGGACGGCGAGGACGTCGTTGCCGTCAACGCGGATTCCGGGGAAACCGTAGCCGGCGGCGCGCTCAGCCAGGGGAACCTTTGACTGCACGTGGAACGGCACGGAAATCGCCCACTGGTTGTTCTGGCAGAAGAAGACCACCGGAGCCTGGAAGCTTGCGGCGAAGACCATGGATTCGTGCACTTCGCCCTCGGTGGACGATCCGTCGCCGAAGTAGGCGACGACAGCGGTGCCTTCCTTTTCCAGGCGTTCGGCGTCCCAGCCGGCCTGGTCGCGTTGCACACCCATCGCGTAACCGGTGGCGTGCGGCATCTGGGCCGCCAGCACCATGGTGTACATGTGGAAGTTGTTTTCCCGCGGATCCCATCCGCCATTGGAGATGCCCCGGAAAATGCGCAGCATCTGGGGGAAGTCGACGTTGCGGGTCAGCGCCACACCGTGTTCCCGGTAGGTCGGGAAGATGTAGTCGTTGGGTCGGGTGGCCCGACCGGATCCGATCTGGGCGGCTTCCTGCCCGCGCAACGGCACCCACAGGGCCAGTTGGCCCTGACGCTGCAGCGCGGTGGCCTCCTGGTCGAATCGGCGGGTCAGCGCCATGTCGCGGTAAAAATCGCGAAGCATTGCGGCGTCTACGTCTTGGATGTAGCTGTCGTACTCGGCATGCGAGCGACGCTCACCTTCGGGGGTCAGCAGCTGTATCAGCGTTTCGTCCGAGGGCTCGTGCACGGTTTGGGTCATACCGAGGGTCCTTACATAAATGAAATATGCCCCAATCGGAATGCATTCCGCATGGGGCATATAGCGGGTTTATTAGTTCAAGCCTAACGTTCTAAAGTCGCTGATTACGACTTATTCGCCCTAGGAAAGCGAAGAACCTTTTGGATAGTTCCGACAAAGATCCACAAAACGGGTGTTTGCCTCGACCTCGCCGATGCTCACACGCACGCCTTCACCGGCGAATCCTCGCACCGATAGCGCCTGAGTCTGTGCAATCTCAACGAACTCGGCGGTATTCGCTCCCAGTGGCAGCCAGACGAAGTTGCCTTCGGCCTGCGGAATGTCCCATCCGAGCTCCTTGAGCGCATGCACCACACGGGTACGCTCGTCGACAATCCTTTGTACCCTTTCGACAACCTGGTCGTAGTTGGCCAGCGAGGCCACTGCCGCATCTTCGGCCAGCGAGGAAACGGCGAACATGGTTGCCCCGACGCGCAGGTAGTTGGTGATCTCCGGGTGAGAGACCGAATATCCCACGCGGAGGTTTGCCAACCCGTGGGCCTTGGAGAAGGTCCGCAGCACCACGACGTTGGTGTGCTCCCGGTAGGTCTTGATGCCATCCACGGCGTTTTCGTCACGCACGAATTCCTGGTACGCCTCGTCGATGACGATCAGCACATTCGAGGGAACCTTGGCGATGAAGGACTCGACCTCGTCCTGGGTGAGGATCGGCCCGGTCGGGTTGTTGGGCGTGCACAGCAGAATGACCGAGGTGCGCTCGTTGACGGCTTCGGCCATGGCGTCGAGGTCGTGGCGGCCGTCGGCCAGCAACGGAACTTCCACGGGCAGCGCGCCCGCGGTCTGGACCACGATCGGGTATGCCTCAAAGGAACGCCACGCGTATACGACCTCGTCTTGCACGCCGTCGACGTCCTCGCCGGCAAAGGTTGCCAGGATCTGCGTCAGCGCGCCGAGCGATCCGGCCCCCGTGACGATGTCGTCGGCCGGCACGTCCAGGAACCCGGCAAGCGCGTTGCGCAGCTTGGTCGAGAGCGGATCCGGGTAGCGGTTCACCGAAACCTGTTCGCGGATCGCATCGAGCACCGCGGGGATCGGCGGCAACGGGTTCTCGTTGGAGGAGAGCTTGAATGCAGCCAACCCGGAAACCTCGGCCGGCGGTTTCCCGGCGGCATACTTTGGCATCCGCCCAATGATGGTGCGGGGCTGAACCGGATCGTGGGACACAGGGTGTTGGGTGGTCATGGTCACAGCTTATCGAATGGGGCACCTGAGAAGCGGCTGAGAAGTGCGCGTGTACGCCGATGGCTCACATAAACGTGTGCAATTATGGGGCCATGATTGCGATTATCATCCGTGTGGTTATCAATGCCCTTGGGTTGGCTGCTGCTGCGTGGGTCGTGCCAGGCATCAGCGTCACCCCTGCACCAGTCCACGACAAGACCCTGGGCATAGTTTTGGCCTACCTCACCGTGGGCCTGATTTTCGGTCTGGTCAACGCACTGATCCGACCCATCGTGAGCGTCCTGTCGCTGCCGATCACGTGCCTCACGTTGGGGCTCTTTGCCATCGTCATCAACGCGGGCATGCTCATGCTGACATCGTGGATCACCACCTACATGCCGTTCGGGCTGCACGTGAACGACTTCTTCTGGGATGCAATCATCGCCGCGCTGATCATTTCCGTGGTCTCCGCGCTGATCGGATGGATCACCCCCAACCGGAAGTAACGGGAGGGACGGCTTTCTGCTTTTCCTTCGGCGGCCGAGGACTCTCCGCGGGCCGGGGTGCCGGGGCGCCCTTGCCCGCGGGAACGACCCGCCTCAACTGGTAGGAACGCACGGTCAGGCTGCCGGACCCGGCCAGCAGGGTCGCCAGCTGGCCAGTGGATTCGGCGATGTCCGGATCCGTTGAGCCCCTGAGTTCACGGGCGTGTTCCCGGTAATTGGCCAGCTTGTGCGCCTGCCCGAATCCCGTGTTCGGCAGGTCCTCCGACGGGTCGGGACCATCGAAATAGACGGTGACCCGGTTCCGTCCCGCGGGGTTCGGCGACCCGTCGGTCCCCGGCACCATGTCCTGGCGGTCTTCCAGGTGAAACGCCTTCGTTGTCTTCGGCAGTGCCGCCAACGCCACCGGGGATCCCACCGTCAAGACATAGGACACGTCGAAGGTGTCGCTGAACCGGGTGTCCCCGGCAAGGTTTGCTGCGTGGATTCCGCCCTGGCTGTATCCGCTAAGCACGACCGTGTCGCCGGGCTTGGCACCCGCCTGCGCCAGCGCGTCCCCCACCGCCGCCGACACATGCTGGGATCCGAAACCCATGGCCTCGGCGATGCCCGCGGTGTCCCAGGGGTTCATTCCGCTGGACCCCGGCTGGACGCCGCTGAGGCCCTTGACCGACTCGAGGCCCTCGCGCAGCGGGTCCGATTGGGTGCCGGGGATGGTGACGATATGCACCGGCGGCCCGTCGCCCTGCACCGTGCTGATCAGGAGGCTGCCCGGCGGTTCCTGCTCGGCGATCGCTTGCAGGTCCAGCATCGTGTCCAGGGCACCCCTGGTTTCCAGCGTGCGGGTCCCGTTGAGTGCGGCGACCTCGACCGGCCCCGTCTGGATGAGGCCGAGCCCGGCCAGCCCGGGTCCCAGCACCGGATACAGCCGTTGGGCCACGCCCGTGTCAAAGAGCCCACCGTGTTCCCTGTCCCGCAACAGGGCCAGGCTCCCGGCCGGTCCCGGAAGCAGTGCACCGAGCATGGCCGGGGCCTGGTTGATGAGGTCCTCCATGGTGTCGGTGCTCGGGCGGCCCTTGTTTGTCGCCAGGTCCCACATGAGGATCAAGGGCAGCAGCGCACCGCGCGCATCGTTGACTTGCCGCGTGGCAAACGCCTCGGACTGTTCATAGGCGTCGCTGGCGGCTTGGACCCTGAGTGCCAGGCCGCCAGCCTCCGCCGCCCGGACCGAGCAGAGCGCCGCCAGCTCGATGACCGAGTTCGCCGCGGCAAGCACGCGCTGGCGCATCAGGACGGCGCCCAGCAGCAATAGTGCCGCGGGAGGTTGGGGCGAAAGGGCCAGCTTCGCGGCCCCCTCCAGAAGTTCGGCACCCGCCGCCGCCAGCATTGCGGAGCCCCGCTCAAGTTCCTCGAGGGAAAATTCGACCCCGCCACTCCCCCGCGACTTTCGTATCCCATCGATGCCCCTAGTTCCCCAACCCGAGTCCGCCCAGCAGCCCGATCGGCAATCCTCCCGGCATCGACACCGGTCCAAGGGTGGTCAACCCGGACAGCATCGAAGCCTCGATCTCGGCAAGGTCGGCGCGGGCGGCCCAGATTTCTCCACGTGCCGTTTCCAGCCGCGCATCAAGGTCGGCAACCTTGGAGGCCAACTCCGCGGCGCGGTCCCTGAACGCGCGGCCGGCCGGGGATTCCCATTGCAGGTTGAGCACCTCATCCAGCTGTTCCCGTGCCCGGTACACCACCGCCTGGGTGGCCACCACCCGCATCAGCATCTCGTCGGCAATTGCCTCCAACATCCCTGAATCACGTCCCCTTCGGGTTGCGGCGCTTCGCCTTGTTACGCAGCCATTGCGTGCAACGGTACAAGCGCCACGGGCACCGAACGCCCGGCGGGTCCCGGATTGTGGATATCCCCGCCACTCGGGAGCGCACCCGCGAGCGTGTGGGGCGTCACTCTCCCGGCCGCAGTGAGGCAAAACATGAAAGAATGGGCATCATGGCTGATTCCGCGCGCATTTCACTTGCATCCGAACCCCTCGCCCTTGGTGCCCTGGACGGTCGTTACCGTGCAGCAGTCGCCCCATTGGTCGACCACCTCTCCGAAGCGGCCCTCAACCGCGACCGCGTCCACGTTGAGGTCGAGTGGCTGATCCACCTGACCGACAACTCGGTGCTCCCGGGCACCTCCCCGCTGAGCGAGGAACAGCGTGCAGCGTTGCGCGCCATCGTCACCGAGTTCAACGCCGCCTCGGTCAACGAGCTGGCCGAGATCGAAGCCGTGACCGTTCACGACGTCAAGGCCGTCGAATACTACATCGGCCGCCGCCTCGAGGCCATCGGCATCGCCGACCTGACCGCGTTGGTGCACTTCGGTTGCACCTCCGAGGACATCAACAACCTCTCCTACGCCCTGGGCGTCAAGGATGCCGTCATGAACGTGTGGCTGCCTGCCGCTCGCACCCTGGTCGCACAGATCACCGCCATGGCCGAGGAATCCCGCGACGTGCCGATGCTCTCGCGCACCCACGGCCAGCCGGCAACCCCCACCACCCTGGGCAAGGAACTCGCAGTCCTGGCATGGCGCCTGACCCGCCAGCTGGACCGCATCGAGAAGACCGAGTTCCTCGGCAAGATCAACGGCGCCACCGGCACCTACGCCGCCCACTACGCCTCGGTCCCGTCGGCCGACTGGCAGGAAGTCTCGCGCTCCTTCGTCGAGGGCCTGGGCCTGACGTGGAACCCGCTGACCACCCAGATCGAGTCGCACGACTGGCAGGCAGAGCTGTACGCGGACATGGCCCGCTTCAACCGCGTGCTGCACAACCTGTGCACCGACGTGTGGAGCTACATCTCCATCGGCTACTTTGCGCAGATCCCTGTTGCAGGTGCCACCGGTTCCTCGACCATGCCGCACAAGGTCAACCCGATCCGCTTCGAGAACGCCGAGGCGAACCTGGAGATCTCCAACGGCCTGCTCGACACCCTGGGCGCCACCCTGGTGACCAGCCGCTGGCAGCGCGACCTCACAGACTCCTCCTCGCAGCGCAACATCGGCACCGCCTTCGGCCACTCGCTGCTGGCGATCTCCAACGTCGCCAAGGGCCTTGACCGCCTTGACGTCGCCGAGGCCGTTCTGGCCGACGACCTCGACCACAACTGGGAGGTGCTCGGCGAGGCCATCCAGATGGTCATGCGCGCCGAGGCCATCGCCGGTGTCGAGGGCATGGAAAACCCGTACGAGCGCCTCAAGGACCTGACCCGCGGCCAGCGCGTGGACGCGGCCCGCATGCAGGAGTTCGTCTCCGAGCTGGGCCTGTCCGCGGATGCCGAGGCACGCCTGCTGGCGCTGACCCCGGGCACCTACAACGGCATCGCCTCGCAGCTGGTCGACCACCTGAAAAAGTAGCGGCTTAAAACAACGAGGTCCGTGGAGCCGATTGGCTCCACGGACCTCGTTGTTTTCTGGGCGGTCTCACACGTTCCGAGGGGGGATCGAACCGCATCAGCGCCGCCCTCCCGGTCACCGTGCCGGTTTCATTGAAACCTAGTTGGCAGGCTCCAGGAGGCTTTCGCTGGTGCACACCGTCACCATGGGTGAGAGCAGTTCCATCAGTTCCAACGCCTGGTCGTGGGCGCGCGGGGTGGCCCCACCACAGGCATCGGAGACCACGGTGACGTGCTTCCCTGCATCCACCGCACCCAGCACCGTGGACAGCACGCAGCAGTCGGTGGCCACACCGACCACCACCAGGTGCTGGTATCCCTCGGTCATCCTAGCCAGCTCCGCTCCCCACTTGGTGAAGGTCGGCAGTGAGAGAACCTGCTCGTTGCCCTGCAGGGGCAAGGTGATGTTCCAGCGGTCGGATTCGGGTTCCTCGCGGCACTCGTCCCACTTGTTGTAATAGTCCGCCCAGGCGCCAAGCTCCTGCGGGTCGCGCACAAACCGCGTCCAGATGACCTGTTCAAAGGAGTCGCGCAGCTTGCGTACGTTCTGCTCCACGTCTTGGTAGTTCGAGACGAACCACTGGCTCTGCGGTTCCTGGAAGATCCGCTGCATGTCGATCACCACTAGCGCCGCGTTCTCACGCTGTCCAGTCCTGGCAAGAGGTGTCATGAATTGTTCGATTCCTTTTCCAAGTCGTGGCGCAGTTCGCTGATGCCGGGGCGGTCCGCCACGCGCATGCCCGCCGGAACCGGCAGCTTGTACAGGACTAGGTAGGCCACCGCGGAGGCGACCGCGCCGGTTATGAAGCCCAAGTCACCGAAGGTGTTGGCCAGCGAGGCAAACGGTCCGGTGAACAGGCTCGTGTTCCAGAACAGTGCGGAGACCAGGCAGCCGACGACCCAGGCGATGAAGCCCCACTCGAAGCGCCGTCCCGTGTTGAACAGGTCGGCGACGGCCGAGGCAATGTTCTTGCGCATGCGCACATAGTAGTCCAGCAGGAGCACCGTGCTGAACGGCACCACCAGGTAGGCCAGCACCGAGAGAAAATCGTAGAATCCGCCGTATGGGTTGGTCTGCATCAGCAGGGTCATGCCCAGGCTGAGGATCGCCACGATGATCACGCCGGCGATGCGGCTGACCGGAACCTTGATGGTCAGCAGCGACAGTGATCCGCCGTACAAATTCATGGCGCTGACTGGAAGGGTGGAAAGCACCACGGTAAGCATCGCCACCGGCGCCCAGCTTCCGGTCAGTTCAGCCAAAGCCTGGATCGCGTCGAGCTCCCCGGCGAAGCTGGAGACCAGTACGCCGATGCTTCCAAGCCAGACCATGGCAATGAAGCTGCCGGCGGCGGTGTAACCGACCACCTTGGCGTGTGAAGTGTTGCGCGGCAGGTAGCGCGAGAAGTCCGAGGCGAACGGGGTCCAGGTCATCACGTAGGCGAAGAAGAACCCGGCGAAGGTCACCCAGCCGGCGAAGCTACCCATGTACAACGGAGCACTGGTGTCCACCCCGAGGCTGAAGTCCGACTCGCGCAGGGACAGGATAGAGATAACCACGAACAAGATGGTCAACACCACGGTGGCGATCTTGTTGACCAGGTGCACCAGGTTGTGCCCCCAGATCGCGAATACCGACTGCACCGCGAAAATCAACGTCGCTGCCAGCGCGAACGGGACATCGACCAGCGTCTGCAGGGCAATGACCGCGAACACGGTGTTGACAGCCGTCCAGCCGATGGCCGAGACGATGGTCAGCACGGTGATCGGCAGGAAGTTGCCGAAGAATCCCATCGGGCCGCGGCCCTGGACCTGCTGTGGCACGCCCAGCTTGGTGCCGATACCTGCCAGCACGCCCATCACCAGTACGCCCAACAGGGTGCCCGCAGCCACTGCGGTCAGTCCTTGGACGACCGACAGACCGAACAGCGATGAGAAGAACCCTGAAACCATCACAGCCAACACCATGTTCGCGGCGAACCACAGGGTGAACTGGCTGCGCGGGTGGCCATGGCGTTCGGTATCCGGGATTTGCTCCGTGGCGAACGGTTCGGCTTTCGTCAACGAGGTGCCGTAGGCCGGCGTTGATTCATCATGTACCGACATTGAACTGTCCTTTTCTTAAGTGTTTGTGTGGTTGCCGTTGCATCGGGTGAACTCATCCATGGCTACGTGTTGTATTGGGTCAGGTTGTTCCCGCTGAACGCCCGGGCTCCGTCACCGCCCTTGGTCCCTCGTCCTGCGGGCGTACGGTCTGCGAAGTTTGCCCGGTTCCGTGTTCTGTTGCTCCGGAACCGACAGCCTGGAACCGGTCAGAATGCCTGGACCAGCGAATGGCCCGGCTGTGGGACGATCACTGTGAAAGGCACCGCGGAGAGGAACACTGCCTGCCGGAGTGCTTGCGGGCCGACAACCAACAGCGGCACGATGGCACGGGCCCCGGCGAGCAAAACCCTAGAGCTCGGTAAGCTCTGCGCCGTCAAAGAAGCGGCCGGCCTTGTAAACCATGGGTGCAAGCTCAGCGACCTCCGAATGCTTCACCTTCGCGATGAAGACGGTGTGCGTCTTGGCCTGGAAACGTTCCTTGATTTCGGCTTCGATCGAAGCGGCGGACCCGTCAATCAGCGGGCTGCCATTCGGGCCTTCATGCCACTGAAGGTTGGCGAACTTGTCATCGCCCTTTGAAGCGAAGACGCCCAGGGTATCGCGCTGCTCATTGCTCATGATGTTGATGCCCAGGTGAGTGGACTTGAACAGCGAGGAGTAGGTGCTGGTGGTCTTCTGCACGCAGACCAGCACCAGCGGTGGTTCCAGGGACACCGAGACGTAGGAGTTCGCAGCCAGTCCGCGCGGCTTCCCGGCGTCGTCGATGGTGGTCACCACGGTGACTCCTGTAATGAACTGGCGGTTGAAACCTTTGAGCTCATCGCGGCCTGGAATTCCGCTCAGGTCGTCAACCACCGTTTCCTCGGGGGTTTCGAAGGCCGAACGCAGCGAGGGAACACCGACATCCGCCAGTAGCTCGCTCTGATCCCAAGTAACCTTTTCACTCAGGATCTTGTCGCCCTGGAACTGCAACAGGTTCGACCCGCGGGTCTCCACGGTACTGCCGGTGGCCGGCACTCCTTGCAGGTCATTGGTGAAGGTGCCGGTAGTACGCCAGAAGATGGCGGCAGCGCCGGTTTCCGGGTCGATCACGATGTTGTCGATGTGCGTGGCCAGATCCGGGAACGCGGCACGTACATCCATGATTTCCTGCTTCAGGTCCTGAGCATTGGCCACGTGCAGGGACTGAGCGCTCTCACGGCGGTATTCCGGATGAAGCATGGCATCCAGGGCGTCAAATTCGCCATGGTCCCATGCCGCTTCCCATGCGGCAATGAGCGCGTTCTTGGTGAGTTGAATCTTCGAATCTTGAATTTGTTGCATGCAAGAATCGTAGCATTCGATGTGACTGAGTCAACAGAAATTAGGAAATTCTTTGAAAACACGGGAACTTTCCGGCAACTGCTTGCATACAAGAGAATGTGGGGATAGTGTTCTTGTATGCAAGAGATCACTCCACTTGAGTCAAAGGCCCGCCCGGACTCGACTGAACCACCGCTACTCACCCGGCTACGTCAAATGATCGTGACAGGAGCGGTGCAGCCCGGTGATTTATTAGCCGAGACCGCGTTGGCCCAGGAATTCGAGATGAGCCGCACCCCGATCCGCGAAGCGCTCAAGCAGCTTGAGCGTGAGGGGCTTGTCGAGGTTCGAGCCCGCGTTGGCACGTTCGTTCGCAAACCAACCCAGCGAGAAATCCATGAGATGTTCCAGCTCAAGGAGGCCTTCGAAGGGCTGGCGGCCGGATTGCTGGCTCGTCGAGGCAGGGTACCGGAACTCTTGCTGCTGCAGGAGAACATTGCCCAGTCAACCGAAGCAGTCGAAAACGGGGATGCGGAAAGGTACTCGCAACTGGTGCATGAATTCCACAGCACGTTGGTTGCCGGAGCCGACAACCTCAAGCTCTCAGAGCACTATGACCTGCTGATGAACCAGCTGGCCTACCACCGGATTGTCTCCCAGACATTGAGCATGCCCGGCCGACTGCGGAACTCCGTGAATGAGCATCAGGCCATCATCGACGCCATCCTTTCCAAGGATCCGTTGGCGGCCGAACTGGTGATGCGCCGCCACGTGGCATCCTCGAGCCAATCCGCGGTCCTGGCCGCCCTGCACGAAACCGGCACCATCGAACTCGACCGATAGCAGCGCGGCGACCGGACCGCAAAGTCAAAGGAAAACTTATGAACAGCCCACTCGCCACCACGGCAAAAACAATCGACCTCAGCCAACGCCCAACGCTGCGCGAGTACTCCGATATCGCCGGGGCGATCGGACTGCGCAAGATCACTACCATCATCGAGGAAGTCCCGCACGAATCGCTCGGAACGATCACCCGAGCAACGGCGACAGCGGTCATCGCCAACCCTTGGATCGGCACCGGCATCTCACATGACCTGGCCGAACGTTCGGAGGCCATCGCACCGCTGCTTGCCAAACTTCTCTCCGACCGCCTATTGGAGGTGCTGGGCGGAGCCGAAAAGATCGAGGCGTTCGGCAAGGCCGCACTGGTGGGCCTGGACGGCGAGCTGGAACACGCTGGCGCACTGATCCACACCCCGTACTTCGGCAACTTGCTGCGTGAGGCCCTTGAAGGCACATCGATCATCTGCTTCGTCGACGGCCAGGCCACCGCCGGAGAACAGTTGCGCGTGCCCTTGTGGCACAAGACCGCCGCGGCAACCCGCAGCCACTACCAAACCATTGAGCTTTCCTTGCCCGATGCACCGCATGCAGGGGAAATTGCCGTGATCGCCGCCGCTTCCACCGGCCCTCGTCCGCATGCGCGGATCGGCGACCGCACCACAGACCGTTCAATCACCTCCGAAATCCTGAAAGGAATCACACTGTGAACTACCGCAAACTAGTGACCATCATCGAAGAGACCGCCTCCGAGGGCGGCCGAGCAGTTGACCCGACGGCCCGCGTGGTCATCGTGGCGGCGGTGTTCGACAACCCCTGGGCCGGCCAGGGCTTCGTCGAGGATCTGACCGAGGGCATCGACAAGGTCGCCTCCGACCTGGGCGCTCTGCTGGCGCCTCGCGTGCTCGAGGCCCTGGGTGCTCCGCTTGAGGCCTACGGCAAGGCCGCGATCGTGGGACTCGACGGAGAGATCGAGCATGGCTCGGCGCTGATCCACACCCTGAAATTCGGCAACCACTTCCGCGACGCCGCCAACGCCACCACCCTGCTTCCGGCCGTGGAGAAGCGCGGACCGGCCGGCGTGCAGTTCGACATCCCGCTCAAGCACTTCACCGATGCGACCATCCGCTCGCACCACCAGAGCATCGAGGTGAAGATCGCCGACGCACCGCACCCGGGCGAAATCATCATTGCACTGGCCGGCGCCACCCAGGGTCGCCCGCAGCAGCGCCTCGCGGCACTGTCCACCGAGCTGTAGGCAGCCGGGGCGAAGATGACGAATTCCAAACAGGCCACGGTGGTTCTGCTGCATGGTGTGGGTTTGGACCACACCATGTGGCGGCCTCTTCAGAAGCAGCTGGGCCGCGAATCCCTGGCGCTGGATCTGCCGGGCCACGGCACACGGCCGGCGCTGCGCGAACCGCAGGACCTGGCCGACTTGGCTAGCGACGTGCTGGGGCGGATCCCCGGATCCGAGCCGGTGCATTTGGTGGGATTCTCACTCGGTGCCCTGATCGCCCAGCACATCGCGCGCTTCGCCCCCGAACGGGTACTGACCCTCACCGCAGTAAATTCGGTCTGCCAGCGGACCGCGGAGGAATCCGCGGCCGTTGAGCAGCGTCTGGCCACCGCCGGAGAACGCTTCCACGAGGGCGTGGACCAGGCGATCGAGCGCTGGTACCCGGCCGGGCAGAGCACGGTTCCGGCCGAGCTCATTGACGACACCCGGCGGGTGCTGGCTGCCAATGACCTGGAATCCTACCTGCACGCCTACGCGGTCTTCGCCCGAGGCGACCGCGAGATCGCACAGGAACTTGGCTCGATCACCCAGCCAACGCTGGCCATCACCGGCGAACTGGATCCGGGCTCAACCCCGGAGATGTCCCACCGGCTGGGGGCGGCCATCCCCCATTGCAAGGTGCACATCGTTCCAGGAGCCAGGCACATGCTGCCCGTGGAGAATGCCCCCGCCTTGGCAGCACAGTTGAACAGTTTTTTTAGCGAGAATGAAGGAAAGCCATCATGACCGAGCGCTACATGCACTTCATCAACGGTGAATACGTCGCCCCGAGCGAAGACCGCTACTTCACCAGCACCAACCCCGCGACGCTCGAGGAACTCTACGAAGCGGCCCGCGGAAACACGCAGGACGTCGACCGCGCGGTGAAGGCCGCCCATGCCGCATTCACTTCCTCGGCATGGAGCTCCCTGAGCGCCACCCAACGCGGCCACCTGCTGCGCCGCCTGGGAGATCTGGTAGGCGAGAACGCCGAGAAGCTGGCGATGAACGAATCGCTTGACAACGGAAAGCTGCTGCGCGAGATGCGCGGACAGATGGCAACCCTGCCCGAGTACTACTACTACTATGCGGGGCTGGCCGACAAGGTCCAGGGCGCGCAGATTCCCACCATGAACCCGGCGATCCTGAACTACACGCAGCGCGAGCCGCTGGGCGTGGTCGGAGCCATCACCCCGTGGAATTCGCCCCTGACCCTGACCACTTCGAAGATTGCCCCGGCGCTGGCCGCCGGCAACACCGTGGTGATCAAGCCCAGCGAATACACCTCGCGCACCGTGCTGCTACTGGCCGAACTGGCCGAGCAAGCCGGTTTCCCCGCCGGCGTCATCAACGTGGTCACCGGCTTCGGCGCCGAAGCGGGCGCCGCGCTGGTCAGCCACCCGCTGCTGGCGAAGATCTCCTTTACCGGGTCGACCGCCACCGGCTCGCACATCGCCGCCCAGGCCGCCAACCGCTTCATCGGCTGCACCCTGGAGCTGGGCGGCAAGAGCCCGAACATCGTCTTTGACGACGCCAATGTCTCCAACGCTGCGATGGGCGTGATCGCGGGCATCTACGCGGCGGCCGGACAGACCTGCATTGCCGGCAGCCGGGTGTTCGCCCACAAGTCGGTCTACGACGAGCTGGTGGAGAAGGTCACCGCGCGTGCCCGGTCGATCGTCATCGGAGACCCGCTGGCCGATGCCACCGAGCTGGGTCCGCTGGCGTTCGCCGATCAGCTGGAGAAGGTCGCTTCCTATGTGAAGATCGGTACGGACGAGGGAGCCACCGTGCTGGCCGGCGGCTGCCGTCCCGAGGGGCTCGCGCTGCCCGGCTACTACTACGCACCCACGGTGCTCACCGATGTCAACAACGACATGCGGGTGGTGCGCGAGGAGATCTTCGGCCCGGTCGCCGCGATCATGCCCTTCGAGCACGAGGACGAGCTGCTCGGCATGGCCAACGACACCGAATACGGCTTGGCGGCAGGTGTCTGGACCCAGAACCTGTCCCGCGCACACCGCATGGCGCGCAAGCTTGAGGCCGGCACGATCTGGGTGAACACCTACCGTGCCATGTCCCCGATGTCCCCGCGCCAGGGGTTCAAGAACTCCGGTGTCGGAATCGAGCACGGCCTCGAGTCGATGAACGAATACACCCGGCTGAAGAGCGTGTGGATCAACACCGACGAGTCGCCGGTCGCAGACCCGTTCGTCATGCGCTCCTAGAAGGGAAAAACATCATGCCACTGATAGACGTCTCCATCGCCAAGGGCCGCAGCCCCGAACAACTGCGCGCGCTGATGGACGCCCTGCACAACGCCGCCGTCCACACCGTGGGCGCGGCCCCGGAAAACATCACGGTCATCGTGCGCGAGATCGAACACGAGCACTGGTCGCGGACCAATGTGACGATCGCCGAACGAAACCAGCAAAACACCACTACCTAAGCCCGAAAGGAACTAGCCATGCGCTTTTCCCTGTTTATCCACATGGAACGCTACGATGAGTCGCTCACCACCCAGCAGCACTGGGAGAACCTGGTCGAACTGACCCAGATGGCCGAAGCCGGTGGCTTCGGCACCGTGTGGATCGGTGAGCACCACTCGATGGAGTACACGGTTTCCCCGAACCCGCTTCCACAGCTGGCCTACCTCGCGGCCAAAACCTCCACCATCCGCCTGGGTGCCGGCACCATTATCGCCCCGTTCTGGAACCCGATTCGGGCTGCCGGCGAGGTCGCCCTGCTCGATGTCATCAGCAACGGCCGCGCCGAGCTGGGCGTGGCCCGCGGTGCCTACCAGTTCGAATTCGACCGTGTCGCCGGTGGACTGCCGGCTACCGATGGTGGCAAGCACATGCAGGAGATCATCCCTGCGATCCAGAAGCTCTGGGAGGGCGACTACGCCCACGACGGTGAAGTATGGCAGTTCCCCACCTCGACCTCGGTGCCCAAGCCGGTGCAGAAGAAGGTTCCGGTCTGGGTTGCAGCGCGTAGCCCCGAATCCCACGACTACGCCGTGGCCAACGGCTGCCACGTCATGGTGACCCCGCTGATGAAGGGGGACGAAGAGGTGGAGTCGCTGGTCGAGAAGTTCGAGACCGCGATCGCCAACCACCCCGAGGTCACCGAACGCCCCGACATCATGGTGCTGCGCCACACCTACGTCCATTCGGCCGACGAGCCGGAGGCCTGGCGCCCGGCGGCCGAGGGTATCCAGAAGTTCTACCGCACCTTCGATGCCTGGTTCGGCAACAAGACCACGCCCGTCAACGGCTTCCTTGAGCCCAGCCCGCTGGAGAAGTTCGAGGGCCGCGGCGACTTCACCGCGGATTCGCTGCACAAGACGGCGATGATCGGCACCCCCGATGAAGTTGTCGAGCGCTTGCGCCGCTATGAAGACCTCGGCGTCACCGAGTACAGCTTCTGGAACGACAACTCCCTCAGCCACGAGGAGAAGAAGCGTTCGCTGCAGCTGTTCATCGACGAGGTCGTTCCGGCATTCGCCAAGTAACCGGGAACCGGCATTTCCCAGGCAGGGCTCGGGTTCGTTCGGAACCCGAGCCCTGCTACGTTTTGCCACCAAACACAACACCAAGCGAGGCCATCGCAGGCGTGCCGGGCACGGAAAACCCGTACGAGCGCTTGAAGGACCCGACCCCGGGCACCTGTAACGGCATCGTCTCACAGCCGGTAGGCCACCTGAAGAAGTAGTCTCCGGGCGGATTCTTCCGCTTCTTGATGCGGCTTAGGATCGCCCCGGCCTGTTGGCCGGGGCGATTTTTTTGCCACCGAGGCGGAGAGTACTAGCGGCCGGGAATCGCCAGGGGCACAACACCTACGACCGCCGCCAGCGCTGACCGGGCATTCTCCAAAGACGCTGTTCGCTCGGCGCCGGCCGAAATCAACACCAGCCGGGCGGCGTCGGGTGCAGGAGCCTCCGCCAAGCGTTCGGTGACCTCCACGCGGCCCGCCGCCAGGTGCACCTCATGCCAACGGCCGTCCGCGTCTTGAACAATGCCCTTGGCTCGGACCAGCCATTCCGACTGTGCAGACAAAACCCGCCGAAATGAATCGACATCGATCGGGCCTGCCACCTCAACCGTGCAGGTGGAATGGACGTCGGCATGTTCGTCCGCCACCACGGGACCGGTTGGCTCCAGTGGCCGCACATCAAGGCCAAAGAGCCGGGCGGCGGTAAGCTGCGGGTCCAACGGATCCTGCTGCACCACAAATGCCTGCGGGGCCGACGCTTCGCAAATCGCCAGTGCCGCCGTGACGTCCCTGTGCGCGGCCAGGTCCGTCTTGGTGACCAGGACCAACTCGGCCGAACCCAGCTGACGGCGAACCGTGTCCCCCACGTACTGGTCGCGCGACAATCGTACGATGGCCGTCGCATCGGCACAGACGACAACGGGGCCGGGGGCAAACCCCGGGTAGCTACGCCAGGCAGCCAGTTCGCCGGGGTCTCCCACCCCACTGACCTCGCAAATGACGTTGTCGAGGTCCTCGCGTGCCGCCAACGCCGTCATGGTGCGTGCCACGTCGTCGTTGAGCTGGCAGCAGATGCACCCGTTGCTCAGCTCGATCGTGTCGCCGTCCGCCGACCGGATGAGGTCCGCATCGATGTTGACGCTGCCGAAATCGTTGACCACCACGGCGGTGCGGCCCGGCAGTGCCCCGGAAAGCAGCCGGTTGACCAGCGTCGACTTTCCGGAACCCAGGTAGCCGCCGATCAGACCCAGACGGGGAGTCAAGGCGTGCCGGCCATGACCGGGGCTGCGACGTTGCTTGCGTGGTGACGCCCGCCCACCATGGTGCCGTAAACGTGGATCTCGCCGATCCGGGTGGCCGGCACGTCGAGGGGGTCCTCGGCCAGGACCGCAACGTCGGCGAACTTTCCGGCTTCCAGGGAGCCGACCTCGTGGTCCATCTTCAGCATGTACGCGCCGCCCAGGGTGACTGCCTCCAACGCGTCCGCGGCGCTGATGCGTTCGTGTTCGCCCATGACCCGCCCGGAGACCGTCAGCCGGGTGGCCGCGTGCTTCATGGTGTGCAGCGGACCCAAAGGCGTCACGGGGGTATCCGAGTGCAGCGAGATCGGGACCCCGTGGCGCAGCGCGGTGGCCGCCGCGTTCATCCGTGATGCACGGTCCGGGCCGACCGTGAGGTCCATGTGCTGGTCGCCCCAGGCCCAAATGTGGTTGGCGAAAATGTTGGCGCACGCACCCAGCGCGGCCAAGCGACGGTACTGTGCACTGGTGGTCAGCTGAGAATGGGTGGCGGTGTGGCGGTGATCGGGACGCGGGTACTTGGAGAGGATCGCTTCGAGCGTCTCGATGAACAGCTGCGTCGTCTGGTCGCCGTTGCAGTGGACGTGGACCAGGATGCCGGCGCGGTGGAAGGTTTCGAAGGCCTCATGGAATTCTTCCGGGCTGACGGCCCAGATCCCGTTGGGCTGGTCGCCGTAGTAGCCGGGCTCCATGAGACGGGCCGTGAAGCCTTGGATCGCGCCATCGAGCATGAGCTTCACGTTGCCGAAGCGCAGCTTGTCAGTGGATTGTTCACGCAGGAGCACCAGTCGCTTGGCTGCATCCTCGAGCGACAGCGACACGTTTCCGACGCCCACGCCGAAGTGGAACACGTTGATGCGGGCGGGGAAGTCCTCGTCGACGGCGGATCGGTAGATGTCCACGCCCTCGTCCTCCATCAGCACCTGCGAGCCGAGGTCGGTCAGGGTGGTGGTGCCGGTGTTCACGCCGTCCTGGGCGAAGGCCCGCAGGGCTGCCGGGTTCGTGAACATCGCCCCGCGGCCCTCGGTCAGGCGTCCCACCAGGGCCATTGCCACCATTTCCTGGAGCTCGCCCGTGGGGTTGCCGTTAGCGTCCTTCACAACGCCAATGACCTTGGTATCCGCATCGATTCCGTAGACCTCCAGTGCCGCCGAGTTCACCGAGACCGAGTGTGCACTGGTGTGCATGATGTGGATCGGTCGGGTGGTCGAGACCCGGTCCAGGTGCTTCGTCGAGAGCCTTTCGCCCGGGAAGTAAATGGGGTCCAGTCCCCAAGCCAGCAGGGGTGCGTCGGGATCCTTTAGCTCAGCATCGGCCTCGATCAGCCGTGCGACGATATCGTCAATGCTTCGGCAACCGGGCCACAGCTTTCCGTTGGGGTCGGTGCGATCCATCAACCCGACGTAGGTGTCGTTCCACATGTTTCCCGTTCCCGCGTGGCTGTGCGATTCAACGAAGCCGGGAACCAGGACGGCGTCCGCGTAGCGTTCATCGAGAACCGTATTCGGGTACGCCATCAATTCGGACACGGTGCCAACGGCGCGGATCCGGTCGCCGCGCACGGCAATTGCCTCGGCGGTCGGACGCGCCGGGTCCATCGTGCGGATCATTCGGGCGGGGTAGACAATGGTGGGTTCCATGGAAGAGCAGCTGCCTTTCGCTAATTCTGAACTTGGTGCGGGTAGTGAAATGCCGATCGGCCTGCACTGGACACATTGCGGAAACGCGAAACAATTTCGGGTTCCCGCAAGGCCCCAGCGACCAGGCCGATCAGGCCGAGCGGTGCTACTGCTGGTTGACGAGTTCGGACTCTTCCTTGCTGGCCTTGCCGAGCAACGGGTGGGTTTCCGGGACCCCGCCGAACCGGACCACGAGGAACACGATCGCGGCATAGATGGCCAGGTAGATACCCGGCGAGATTGCCGAGCCGGTTGTCTCGACCAGCCAGGTGCCGACCAACGGAGCGGTGCCGCCAAGCAACGCGTAGCCGACGTTGTAGCTGACGGCCGCGGAGGTGAACCGGGTCTTGGTCTGGAAGATTTCCACGAAGATCGTGGCGCTGCCGGCGCTGTAGACCAGCAGCGGCAGGATGTAGACCAGTTGGCCGAGCATCGCGACCCAGACGTTGCCGCTGGTGATCAGCAGGAACGCGGGAATCACCAGGATCACCACGCCGGCCGAACCGATCAGCAGCATCGGCCGGCGGCCGATCTTGTCGCTGAGATGCCCCGCGAACGGGGTGGATATCGCCATGATCGCCATGATGATTGCGTTGAGACCCAGCGATTGGGCCCGGGTCAGGCCGCCGACCGTCTGCAGGAAGGAGACGAAGTAGCCGGCCAGGAAGTAGAAGGACAGCGCCGTCAGGCCGCAGACAAGCGCCACCTGGACCATGCGCACACCGTTGGTGCGGAAGGCCTCGCTGATCGGGCTGTACTCCTTGGCATCGGCCGACTGGAGCACCTTCTGGAATTCCGGAGATTCCTCAGTCCGGCTGCGGATCCAGAACCCGAACACCGACAGCGGCAACGCCAGCAGGAACGGGATGCGCCACGCCCACTGTTCGTACCCGTCCGGCCCGAACACCAGGTTCAGCCCCAGGATCAGGCCGCCGGCGAAGACGCCGGGAAGCGCCGTTGCCGCAATTGTGATGCACAGCCACAGCCCGCGCCGCTCCAGCGGTGCGTGCTCCAGCACGAAGGCCGGTGCCCCGACGGATTCGCCGCCGGCGGAGAAGCCCTGGATGAGGCGGAAGAACACCAGCATGACCGGTGCGGCGAACCCGATGGCCGCGTAGGAGGGCATGAGCCCGATGCCGACCGTCGCCAGGCCGATGCCCATCAGGGTGATGAACAGGACCGGCCTGCGGCCGATCCTGTCGCCCAGCGCACCGAAGAACAGGCCGCCGAGCGGACGGATCAGGAAGGCCACGCCGAAGGTGGCGAAGGTCGCCAGCATCGCGGTGAACGTCGATCCCTTGGGGAAGAAGTGCGTCGCCAGGATCAGGGCGCTGAGCCCGTACAAGCTGAAATCGTAGAACTCGATGAACTGGCCGACGGCGCCGCCTGCCAGAACCCGCTTCTGCATCGATCCGGCCGGCTTAGGCCCGGAATCCGCATGCGCTGAGGGTGAAATACCCACTAAAGCCTCCAAGGAATCTCTGTCTATCACTGTGATGACCAACACAGCTTGCGCCAATTCCGGAGGTGGCGTCCAATCAATGCTTTTTCACGCTAGCATTGCCAAAATCAATACAAAGGAGAATCGGACAGTGCTCGATGACGCAACGATCGTCCAGTTGGAGTATTTCCGCACGGTGGTCCGCCTGGGCAGCCTGACGCGCGCGGCGGAGGCATTGAGCGTCACCCAGCCGACCCTGTCGACGTCGATTGCACGCCTGGAGCGGCAGTATCGCGTCCAGTTGCTCGCGCGCATCCCGCGCAAGGGTGTCGAGCCGACCCTCGCGGGCACCCGGTTGCTGACGGAGCTGGAACCCCTGCTGGATTCGGTCGGGCGCCTGGGCTCGATCGCCAGGGGCACCGACGATCCGCTGCGTGGCGAACTGAGTGTGGGCATCTACGCCCCGCTTGCGCCGTTCTACTCCTCGACGATCCTGCTGGAGACGGCGCGGCTCATGCCCGGGGTCACGCTCACCATGACCGAGGGAAACCTGGACGAACTGCCCGAAGCCTTGCGCCGGCGCCAGCTCGATGTGGCGCTGATGTATGGCGACGAGCTGACCCCCGAGTTCGGAACCACCCCGCTACGCACCATCCCACCCCACGTTGTCGTCGCCGAGGACCACCGGCTGGTCCGAGCGGGCCGCACATCGGTGTCGCTGCACGAGCTGGCGGACGAACCTGCGGCGTTCCTCTCCATCCCCCAGTCGTTCAAGCGCTACATCAGCTACTTCCAGGCACTGAACATCACGCCGAACATCAAGTACACCTCGACCAGCTACGAGGTGATCCGTTCCTACGTCGCGTCCGGACTCGGATACGCGCTGCTGCACCACGAACACCTGACACACCAGACGCATTGCGGCAGGAGCCTGGTACCGCTGCGGATCGAGGACGACGTCATGCCCTCGCGGCTGTGCGTCGTGACCCCCACGTGGGACCAGCCCCCGGCACGCACGGGACGCCTGATCGAGGTCATCGGCAAGGTGGTTGACCAGTTCGCCGCGCGCGCCCCTCGATAGGGTGACGTGCGGGTAGTTCGTCGCAGCAGAAACGGGCAACCACTTCCCCCTGCACTTAAAAAATCCGGCCAGGCCACCGAAATCAATCGATGAACTGGCCCGATATGGAGCTAGGCTCCAGCGGCCACCGACTCCTCGGCTTTGCTGCGCAGTCGCGCACCAAGGGCCTCGGCGGCGGCACGGATCTCCGTTCCATGGCTCGCAATGATCGGCCCTGCGTCGGTGAGCCGCCAGTCGGCGCCGTAGGAATCGCGTGGAAGGGTGAGTTCCACGTTGTCGGCCACGAGGTCCAGCCCGACGAACTCGAGCACCGAGCGCAGCTGCGCCCCGGACTGGCTGCCGCCGTGGCCGCCGTAGCTCACGATGAGCGAGGGCTTGGACGACCACTCGTGGTAGAGGTAATCGACGGCGTTCTTCAGCGCTGCAGGGTAGCCGCCGTTGTACTGCGGCGTCAGGAACACCACGGCGTCGCTCTCTTTGACCATCTTGCTCCACGCAATGGTATGGGGCTTCTGGCAGTTGCCCATCGCGGGCATCAGAGGCTCGTCAAGCATCGGCAGGGCGAGCTCGGCGAGGTCGATGATTTCGACCTTCGATCCCGAGGCCTCGGCGAGCACTGGCGCCAGGGCTGCAGCGAGCTGGTCGCCGACGCGCACGGGGCGAACGCTGCCGATGATGATCTTGATGAGCGGTCGTTCGGTGGAAGTGGACATGCTGGGTGGCTCCTCTCCAGGAGCAAGAGTTGCTTCTGTCTACGGCGACGCAAACCGGGCCCATGTCTCACGGGCGAATGCGGTTCTGGGAAGCGGCTGGACCGCACGAAAATCACGGGGATTTACCGCTGGAGCACCGGGCCATACCAGTCCGGCGCTTGTCACAATTTCGGGATGACGATCCAACCGATTGCGACAACCAGTGCGACAACGCCGAGGATCAGGCTGGGAAGGAAGGGTTCCTTCCGGCGTACGTGCAGGGCCGTAGCGACGATCATCGTCACGAGCAGTCCCACTGCTGCAACCGGGGTGAGCCAGGGCGCGATGCCCGTTGCGGCCGGCAGAATCAAGCCGATGGCGCCGAGCACCTCGACGATGCCGATGCCCTTCAACTGCGCGGGGGTCACCGTTTCCACCCATTCCATTTGTTCGCGAATGCCGGCGTACGGCTTCACGACTTTCATGCTCCCGGCCATGGCGAAGAGTGCTGCAAAAATACCTGTGACTACCCAAAGAGCAATATACATGGGAACTCCTAGTTCGTTGGTTACTAATAGTGCATAACGCACCAACTGTTAGGATATTCCCCAGAGGACTGCCGCACTTCTACGTTCGTTACGCACCTTGAGGTGCGTATTGGAAAGGAACAGACATGAAAACCGATCCGCCACAAGTGCAAACGCCCAAATCCATCCACGTGCTCGGCGATACCGACGGCGCGGCGATGTGCAGCACGGACAACCCCGCCAGCCGCGTGATCCGCGAGGTTCTCGCCCGTGTCGGCGACAAATGGAGTCTGCTAGTGATCGGGCTCTTGCACGACGGTCCCCGCCGTTTCACGGAGATCCAGCGCAGTGTCGACGGGATTTCGCACCGCATGCTCACCCAAACGCTCCGCAGCCTCGAACGCGACGGGCTCGTCACGCGCACGAGCTATCCGGAAATCCCTCCTCGCGTCGAGTACGCAACGACACCACTCGGCTGCTCCTTGAGCGAACCGGTGATCGAACTCGTGGGCTGGGCGGCAACCAATCACCGCGCGATCCTGGACGCACGCGCGGCATTCGACGGGCCCGAAACCTAAACAGCCGCGGTTCGGATGCGGTGTTCCGGAAGTGGACGGTATTCGTTCCGGCCCCACGATGGTTGCCTACCGGCGGATTCCGGGCACAAACAACGCCGACCGCGACCCCTGCGGGATGCTGCCGGCCTTGTTTCGGCCGGGATTAACCTTGTTTGATCTCCTGGGTGATCCAGAACGGCGCGCCGGTTGCGTCCGTGAGCGCCGCGTTGCGGCCAAAGGGAGTGTCCTCGGCCGGCTGGATGACCGTGCCGCCGCGGGCCAGTGTCTTTTCGATGGTTTCATCCGCGTTGTCGACGGCGAAGTAGACGTGCCAGTTGGCAGGTGCCTCGGCAGGGAGGAACGAGCTGGCGTCCATGATTCCGGCTTTGGCTTCCTCATTGGCGCCAAGGGTGGAGTAGCGGAACTCGTCGGTGTCTCCCACGACGTTGATGTCCCAGCCGAAAACGTCCTGGTAGAACTTCACTGCGGCCGGGAAGTCGCGGGTGAAGAGCTCGTGCCATGCGGGGGCTCCGGACTCGGCAACGAGCTGGTAACCCGTGTGGCCGCCGAATTCCCAGAGGCCGAGGCTCGCTCCGCCGGCATCGCCGATCATCGCCATCTTGCCCTGCTCCGGGACTTCCATCGGCGGCATGTAGACCGCGCCGCCGTTGGCTGCCGCAGCGTCCACCGCAGCGCCGATGTCATCCACGCGCAGGTATGTCGACCAGACGTCCGGGTACCCGGACTGGCCGTCGTTCATCATGAGGCCGGCGACGGGCTGTCCGTCCTTGAACGCCATGGTGTAGCCGCCGTACTTCTCCTGGTCGCCGACCTCGTAGGTCCATCCGAAAAGCTCGGAATAGAAGTCCATCGAGCGCTGGGGATCGGCGGTCATCAGGTCGATCCAGCATGGCGATCCGGAGGTGATGTCTGGCTTGGGCATGTGTTTTCCGTTCCGTGAGTGGGGGGCTGTTCCAGTGGCGAGTCTATGTCCGAGGCTGGTGCGAGGCAATGAACTTTTGGACATATTCCAGTGAACCTTTTGCCCCGGGAATCGATGGACCATGCCGCCTCCGGCTAGGCATTTCTCCTCCACACCAAGACGACAACGTGACTCATGCATGAGCGTATCCGCCCAGCCCAACAGTTCCATGGCGTTGCCCCATAGCCTGAATCTTCCAACCGCGTTTCCAACAGGTTTCAGGATTCTCCCGTTTTGTATTGTGATCGTGATTTCCATTTACCCTTGGCGCAACAGCAACTGCGCCTCGGTGAAATCCCGCTCTGGAATGCTCAACAGCATCAACCACGAGTGAAAGGGAACGATTCGCTTTGAGCACCCAGCTAGAGTCCGAACCGCAAACGATCGGCACCGTCACAGCTCCCACGACTTCCCTGATGATGACCAAGGGTCGGTGGGTCAGCAATTGGGACGCGGAAAACCCTGAATTCTGGAACAACATCGGTCGCTCCACCGCCGCCACCAACCTTCGCTGGTCAATTTTCGCCGAGTTCCTGGGCTTCGTCGTATGGCAGCTCTTCGCAATCGTCGCGGTCTACCTGCCGAAGGCCGGATTCGAATACAGCACCACCCAGCTCTTCTGGTTGATCTCGATGCCCAGCCTCGTCGGCGCAACCCTGAGAATCCCCTACACCTTCATGGTCGCCCGCTTCGGGGGCCGGAATTGGACCATCGTCTCCGCCCTGCTGTTGCTGATCCCTGCAGGCGGCCTGGCCCTGGCCGTTTCCGACACCGGCACCCCCTTCTGGGTCATGCTGACCCTGGCCGGGCTCGCCGGGTTCGGTGGCGGCAACTTCGCCTCCTCGATGGCCAACATCACCTACTTCTACCCGGCCTCGCAGAAGGGGTGGGCCCTGGGGTTGAATGCCGCGGGCGGCAACCTCGGCGCGGCGGTGGCCCAGCTGCTGGTGCCGATCGCCATCACCGTCTTCGCCGCCGGCTCGTTGCAGCTGCCGATGGCGGGCATCATCTGGATCCCCTTGATCCTGGTGGCCGCGTTCGGCGCCTGGCGCAACATGCACAACCTGACCTCGGCCCGGTCGGACGTGCGTGGCGCGCTGGCCTGCCTGAAGGAAAAGCACCTGTGGATCATCGCGACCCTCTACATCGGCACCTTCGGATCCTTCATCGGGTTCTCGGCCGTGTTCCCGAAACTCATCGCCGACACGTTCACCGGATACTCCGCCTTCCAGCTGGGCACGGCCACGATTTCGCTGGCCTTCCTCGGCCCCCTGGTCGGTTCCCTGGCCCGTCCCTTTGGCGGGAAACTTGCCGACCGGTTCGGCGGCGCGAGGATCACCCTCGGCGCCCTGACCGTCATGGCAACGGTGACCGTCGGCTTGGTGCTGACCCTCGCGCACGCCAACTTCTGGCTCTTCCTCGCCCTGTTCCTGGTGCTCTTCACGGCCAGCGGCATCGGCAACGGCTCGACCTACCGGATGATCCCGGCGGTCTTCGCGTTGCGCGCCACGGCGGCGTCCGCCGGTGAGGGAAGGACCGGCGAGGTAGGCGCTGCCCGCAAGGCGGCCGCGGCACTCGGTCTGGTCTCGGCCATCGGGGCCTACGGCGGTTTCCTGGTCCCGCAGGCCCTGGGCCTCTCGATCTCGCTGCGCGGCTCCTACACCCCGGCATTCTGCATCTTCGTCGCGTTCTATGTGGCGCTCATGATGGTGACCTGGTTCTGCTACGTTCGCCGCGGCACAGAGTTCGCCAACCAAGGAGTCTGAGTGAGCATTCCGACCGAGGCCGTACACGTCCACCAGGCCACCGACACACACTGCCCCTACTGCGCCCTGCAATGCGGCATCGCATTGGAGCCGACGCCCTACGCCGCCGAACCGGTAAAGCTGAGCGGGAGGAACTTCGAAACCAACGGCGGCGCCCTGTGCCGCAAGGGCTACAGCGCGGCGAGGCTGCTTCGGCACGCCGAACGGCTGGACACTCCCCTGTTGCGCCGGCCCGACGGCGGCTTCGCACCCATCGGCTGGGACGAGGCGCTGGACCTGGTGGCCGAACGCGCCGCGGGAATCCGTGCCGAACACGGGGCGGATGCCGTGGCGGTCTTCGGCGCCGGCGGCCTGACCAATGAGAAGGCCTACCAGCTGGGCAAGTTCGCCCGGCTGGCCCTGGGCACCTCGCGCATCGACTACAACGGCCGGTTCTGCATGTCCTCGGCCGCAACGGCCGGAAACCGCGCGTTCGGGCTCGACCGCGGGCTGCCCTTCCCGCTGGCCGACCTGGACGGGGCCTCCATGATCCTGATGCTGGGATCCAACGTCGCCGACACCATGCCCCCGTTTGTGCGGCACCTTCAGGGCGCCCGCACCTCCGGCGGACTGGTCGTGGTGGACCCCCGCCGCTCGGCGACGGCCGAGCTCTGCGCCAACGGCGCGGGCTGGCACCTGCAACCGACACCCGCCAGCGACCTGCAGCTGCTCCTGGGCCTGGCCCATGTGCTCCTCACGGAGTCACTCGTCGACCACGAGTACCTGGCACGGCGGACCAACGGCCTGGGCGCGCTGCGCAGCTCGCTGGCGCAGTGGTGGCCCGAACGGGTCGAATCGGTGACCGGCGTTCCCGCCGGCGAGATCCGCCGCACCGCCCGTGCGCTGGCCCTGGCCGCGCGGTCGGCGAAATCCGGTGGCGGACCCGTCTATATCCTGACCGGCCGCGGCGTGGAACAGCACGCCAACGGCACCGACACCACCACGGCCGCGATCAACCTCGCGCTGCTGCTGGGGTTGCCGGGCACCGCCGCCGGCGGGTTCGGCACCATCACGGGCCAGGGCAACGGCCAGGGCGGGCGCGAACACGGCCAGAAATGCGACCAGCTGCCCGGCTACCGAAAGATCACCGACCCCGCCCACCGCGCACACGTGGCCAGGGTGTGGGGCGTGGACCCGGAAACCATTCCCGGCCCCGGCGTGCCGGCCACCGAGTTGCTGCACACCCTGGGCACCGAGCACGGCGCACGCATGCTCATGGTGCACGGATCGAACCCGGCGCTCTCCTCGCCCGATGCCTCCCGGGTCATCGCCGGGTTGCGGCGCCTGGACTTCCTGGTGGTCTGCGATTTCTTCCTCTCGGAAACCGCGGCCGAGGCCCACCTGGTGCTGCCGGTGCTGCAGTGGGCCGAGGAGGAAGGCACCATGACAAACCTTGAGGGGCGGGTGCTGCGTCGGCGTGCCGCGCTGGATACGCCGGGGATGGCGCGCAACGAATTGTGGATCCTCGCCGAGCTGGCCCGGCGACTGGACTCCCCCGGGACATTCTCGGCCGATGCCCGCGAGGTCTTCGAGGAGCTGCGCCTGGCCTCGGCGGGCGGCCTGGCCGACTACTCCGGGATCGACTGGGACGACCTCGACGCGGGGGCCGCGGTGTACTGGCCCTGCTCCACCGCCCAGCCGGTCTCACGCGAACCCGGGAGGCGTTCGGGCACGCCGCGCCTCTTCCTGGAACGCTTCGCCCACCCCGACGGCAGGGCCGTGATCGTCCCCGTCCACCACACCCCGCCACCCGAGGCCGCCCACCAATCCGGCATGATCTCGCTGGTCACCGGCCGGTTGCTCGAGCACTACCAAACGGGCACGCAGACACGCCGCGTGGCGGAGCTGAACGCCGCGGCGCCCGAGGCGTTCCTGGAAATCCACCCGGCCACAGCCCTGGCGCACGGCATTGCCGAGGGGCAGCGCGTCGCGCTGGCCAACGGCCGCGGCCGGATGGTCGCCCGGGCACGGCTGACCGCCGGGATCCGGCTGGACACGGTGTTCCTGCCCTTCCATTTTTCCGGCGCCAACAACGCCAACCTGCTGACCCCGGCGCTGGTCGACCCGCTCAGTGCGATGCCCGAGTTCAAGCACGTCCCCGTGTCGCTGTTTCCCCTGGGAGAGGAGTCCTGATGCCAGGCACCCCGGAACGCATCATCGTCATCGGGTTCGGACCCGTGGCCGCCTCCCTGGCGGAGGGCCTGCTCCCCGGCATCGCCGACGGCAGGATCCACCTCACCGTGGTTTCCGCCGAAAAACACATGGCCTACAACAGGGTGCTGCTTGCCGAGTTGGCGGTCGGGGCCACCGAGGCCGAACACCTGGGCATGGTCGACGAGCAGCGGCTGCTGCAGGCAGGCATCGACCTGCGACTCGGCACCAAGGTCACCCGCGTGGATCGTTCACGCGGCCAGGTGCGCTTGGAGGACGGCAGTGCGCTGCCCTACGACCGGCTGGTTTTTGCCACCGGCGCGCGGCCGGTGATCCCGACCCTGCACGGAGTGAATTTCGAGCCGCACGTCGAGGCCAAGCTGCCCTGCGGGGTGCTCGCCCTGCGCACCCTCGAGGACGCCACGGAACTGAACCAGGTGCTTCGGCGCGAGGGCCGGGTGCTGGTGCTGGGCGGAGGAATCTTGGGCATCGAGGCGGCCCTGGCCATGGCCAAGGCCGGGCATTCCCCGGTGCTCATCCACCACGGAGAGGCGCCGCTGGGCCGCACGGTGGACGCCGACGGCGGGAAACTCCTGGCTCGGGGCCTGCGGGCCGCGGGCATCGAGGTGGTTTCCGGCGTCCGGGCGACGCGCGTGGAAAAGGACGAGAAGGGATTCACCGGTCTGGCGACCGAGGGCCACGGAGTGATCCCCGGCGATGCCCTGCTCATCTCGACGGGTGTCCGGGCGCGCACCGAATTGGCCGCGGGGTGCGGGCTGAAGGTGAACCGCGGGATCCAAACCAACGAATACCTGGTTGCCGATACCGAGAACCGCATCTTTGCGATCGGTGACTGCGCGGAGGTTGCCGGCCGCGCACCGGTCGGGCTGTTGGCCCCGGGGTGGGCACAGGCCGGTTGGCTGGCGAACTTCATGCTCACGCACCCGGCGCCGCGCCCGGATGCCCCCACCGAACACCTGGACCCCGCGATCGCCCCGCCGACCCACCATTCCTCGGACGTGATGATGCTCAAGGGCCAGGGGCTGGAGGTGACGGCCGGCGGAAACATCTCGGCCGGACTCTGGGACGGGGGCGAGGACCACGTGACGGTCTTTGCCGACCCCGCGGCGGGACGCTACCTGAAACTCGTTACCAGGCACGGGATTCCCACCGGTTTCCTGGCCATGGGGCTGCCCCGGACCAGTGCCGAGCTGGTGCTGGCCTACGAGCGTGGCAGCGTGTTGCCGCAGGACCGCTCGACGCTGTTGCGCCTGGATGACCCGTGCGCGCCGCAGACACCGGTGGCCGCGGGCCCCGATGACCAGTTGTGCCGCTGCTCGGGTGCCACACACGGACAGGTGGCCCAGGCAGTGGAGGACGGGTGCCTGACGGTCTCCGAGGTGGGCGATGCATGCCGCGCCGGCACCGGATGCGGCGGCTGCCGCGCCACGATCGAGGCGATGCTGAAGGTTCCGGTTCCCGTCTGAGAACCGGCGAGCGCGGTACGCAAAAGCCGTCCGATCCTGTGGGTTCACGGATCGGACGGCTTATTGGTGATTCCAGGTCAAGGGCGGCATCGCAGAGAGCGGCAAAGCGAGGTTCTATGCGATGGCCTGCCGGTATCGCTTGACCACCATGTCAACCAGTTCCTGCGGCGGGTTCTCTCCGGGGACCAACAGCGGCTTGCCCAGCACGTCCGGTGCGCAGCCTGCCGCCAGATCCGCGAAATGGCCGGGAGCCAGCAGGTAGGTGGAAACCGCCGTGCGGACTCCCGGGTTGTGTGTGCGCGCCGCGTTGATCGTGGCGCCGAGTCGTGGTTCGGCGGCCGAAATGAATGCGGCGGTGACCGGAACCTGCAAGTGGCCGGCCAGAAGCTGCGCCATGGTGCGGCAGTCGGCGACGCCCGCGGGATCGGTCGAGCCTGCGCACGCCAGGATCACAGGCTCGCCCGGAACCCAGCCGGCCTCCAGGAGGCGGCGGCGCAGCACGACCGCCAGCCCGGTGGCAGGGCCCAGCGGACGTGCGACCCGGGTACCCGGTCGCAACGCCGCGGCTTCGGCAAGATCGCCGGACGCATGAGTGCCTGCGGAGAGCAGCAACGGCACCAAGACTGCCGACGCATCCGGCCCCAGCACCCCCGAGCGGACGAACCGACCGGCCCTCGGGTGCTCGACATCCACGAATGCACCATGCACCGGGGTGTCACCCATGGCAGTGCCCACGGCATCCACGAGTCCCTTTACCGCGTCGCGACCGGCCCGATCGCCAGTTCCGTGGGAGACGGCCACCAGCGTGGGCTCGGGCAGCATCTCGGCCCACCCCTGCCACGCGGCGTGGTCCATCATGGCTGGTTCTGCATACACCGTGGTCATGGCGTTCCCGCCATCCACAGCTGTCCCTGTCGTTCGACCAGCGGGAAGACCGGCAGCGGCTGCGCGACGGCGCTCAGGCAGTCGCCGGTGTCCAACCGGTACACCTCCTTGTGCAGCGGGCACGCGATGGTCGACACCCGGTTGCCGTCGATCATCCGGTCGCCCAAAATCCCCCTGGCCATGACCTTGGCCCCGCTGGTGGGGCAGTGGTGGGACGCGGCGAAAAAGTCCTCGCCGTCCGTACGGAACAGGGCGATCTGCTTCCCTCCCAGCCATGCTGCTTCACCCCATCCCGGCTCGAGGTCCTCGGGTCGGCACACCGACACCATGCCGTCTTCGGATTCGAGTACGGCTTCTTCGACTACAGCGCTCATCACTGGGTTCCTCTCGACTGGTTTTTTCGATCCGGGGTTTCCGGTCCGGGTTTTTTGGATCCGGCTTGTTGCGATGAGGCGAGCCTACGGAGCCGTTGTTTCACGCTCGACGTTCTGGTGTTGCGCACCTGTAAACCGTCCCTCACACCGCCGGAAGGATCCGGTGAGGCGGAGTGATCCCGCCCGAAACCGGCGGTCGCCGCGAGGCCGCGGCGCGGGTAAAGAACGTCTGGTCCGGAGATCGTTTCATCCATGTTTCGGGACACTCACCCCACGTCATGTGATTGGTGCACGAAATTGTGCAGACCGAAACGCGTGGGTCATCGGGTGGCAAAACCGGCTCCCTAGGGTGGAAAGCAGTCAACCACAGCACCCTTGGGTCGTGAGCGAAAGTCGAGTTACAAAATGAGCGCAGTGAATGGATCACGCCGCATTGTGGTGGTTGGCGGAGGCCCCGCCGCCCATCGTTTCACCGAGGCCATGGCCGGCCGGGAGCCGAGCAACGTACACATCACCGTGCTCACCGAGGAAGTCCACCTTCCCTATGACCGGGTCGCACTCTCGCAGGCGTTGACGAACCCCGGGGTAGACCTGACCCTGGGCGATGCCGGGCTGTGGGAACGGGAGAACATCACCCTTGAAACCCATGCCGCGGCCATCGGGATCGACAGCGCCAACCGCCAGGTTTCCACGGCCGACGGGCGCAGCTTCGAGTACGACGAACTGGTCCTGGCCACCGGCTCCAACGCCGCCACCCTGCCCATCCCAGGCTCCGAGCACACCCACGTGTACCGGACCCTGGAGGACGTCTGGGCCATTGCCGCCGGCGTGAACGAACTTGCCGACCGCCTGGGCCGCACCCCGGTGGTGGCCACCATCGGCGGCGGTTTGCTGGGGCTCGAGGCGGCCGCCGGCGCCCAGGCGCTCGGGGCGGACGCGGTGGTCATCGACGGCGGCAAGTGGCTCATGGGAACCCAGCTCGATGAGGGCGCGGGCCAGGCCATGGGCCGGCTCATCGCCGACACCGGTTTCACGGTGCACGGCGGGGTCTTCCCGCAGGAAATCATCACCGGCACCGAGGCAGGCGAGGTGCGGGTCGAGGGCGTGCTGATGGCCGATGGCCGCCGGATCGAGGCTGACATGGTGGTGGTCTCGATCGGCGTCCGGCCGCGCGACGAACTGGCCCGCAGCCACAACGAATTCCTTGATGCGGACCAAAGCCCGGCACCGCGATTCGGCCTGGGCCAGCGCGGCGGCATCGAGATCGACGCGCGCTGCGCCACGGCCGTGCCGCATGTCTGGGCCATCGGCGAGGTCGCGAACTTCGAGGGGATGTGCGTGGGCCTGGTGGCCCCGGCCAACGCCATGGCGGAGGTGCTCGCCGAGCAGTTGCAGGGCGGGTCCGCCGAGTTCGGCGGGTTCGACACCGCCACGAAGCTCAAGCTTTCCGGCGTGGACGTTGCAAGCTTTGGCGACGGTTTCGCGCGCACCGAGGGTGCTTTGGAGGTGGTCTACGCGGATGCGCCGCGCGGCCTCTACCAAAAGATCGTTGTCTCCCGGGACGCCAAGGTGCTCCTGGGCGGGATCTTCGTGGGAGATGCCAGCCCCTACCAGGCGCTGCGTCCGCTGCTGGGCCGGGAACTCCCCGCCGAGCCGGGTGCCTACCTCAGCGCCCTGGGCGGCGAGGCGCCGGACGGCGAGCTGCCCGACGACGCCGTCCTGTGCTCGTGCAACAACGTCAATGCCGGAACCATCCGGGACGCCGTGGGCGGCTGCGGAAGTTGCGAGGGCCAGGAACCCGTCACGAACCTTTCGGCGCTGAAGGGCTGCACGCGGGCCGGAACCCAGTGCGGCTCGTGCGTGCCCATGCTCAAGAAGCTCATGGAAACCGAGATGCTCAAGAACGGGGCGGTCATCTCGGCGGCCATGTGCGAGCACTTCGAGCTCTCGCGGGCCCAGCTTTTCGAGGCCGTCCGCGTGGCCGGCCTGAAAACCTACCCGGAAATCATGCAGCGCTTCGGACAGGGGGCGGGCTGCGACATCTGCAAGCCGGTGATCGCCTCCGTCCTCGCCTCGCAGACCTCCGGGCACCCGATGGAAGGCGGGCTGGCCGGCGCGCAGGACACCAACGACCGCGTCATGGCCAACATGCAGAAGGACGGCACCTACTCGGTGGTCCCCCGGATCCCGGGCGGGGAAATCACCCCTCAGAAGCTCGGCGTGATTGCCGCGGTGGCTGCCAAATACAACCTGTACACCAAGCTCACCGGCGGGCTGCGCATCGACATGTTCGGCGCCAGGCTCGAACAGCTGCCGGAGATCTGGAAGGAATTGGTCGATGCCGGATTCGAATCCGGGCAGGCCTACGGCAAGTCCCTGCGCAACGTGAAGACATGTGTCGGCTCCTCCTGGTGCCGCTACGGCATGCTGGATTCCGTGGCCATGGGCATCGAAATGGAACTGCGCTACCGCGGCTTGCGGGCGCCCCACAAGTTCAAGATGGGCGTCTCCGGGTGCGCCCGCGAATGCGCCGAGGCCCGCGCCAAGGACGTCGGCGTCATCGCCACCGCGGAAGGCTGGAACCTCTACGTGGGAGGCAACGGCGGCGCCAATCCCGCCCACGGCCAGTTGCTGGCAGGCGGGATCGACGACCAGACACTGATTCGATACGTGGACAGGTACCTGATGTATTACATCCGCACGGCAGACAAGCTCCAGCGCACCGCCCGCTGGATGGAGGACCTCGACGGCGGCATCGAGATGGTCCGCTCCGTGGTCGTCGAGGACTCGCTGGGCCTGGGCGCGGAACTCGAGGACGCCATGGAAAACCACATCGGCAGCTACGAGGACGAATGGGCCGCCACGCTGGCGGACCCGGAGAAATTGCGCCGCTTCCGTTCCTTCGTCAATGCGCCGGGCCTGTCCGATCCGGACCTGGAATACGTCCCCGAGCGCGGCCAGCACCGTCCGGCCGCACCGGTTTCACTGGGAGCCAGCATCGGCATCGGTGCCCCGAATTCAACCTGGGAGTCATGATGTTCACCGGCAACCTGCAGCTCAACGGCCACCATGTGCTCATCGCGGGAGAACCCCGGGCCGCGCGGCGAGCGGTGGCGCGCTACAAGGCCGCCGGCGCCCACGTCCTTGAGGCACACGATCCAAGCGCGGCGGAAAGGCTGCTGGACGCGGCACACCGGATCCGCCTGGTCGTTGCCGTCGACGACGGCAACCCGGGGTGGGCGGTCCTGGACAGGCTGGCCGAGGGCGAGGCCATCCTGCTTTCCCACGAGCCCGCGGCAGGGGCCGAGGGGTCCGTGACGCTGCTCGGCGGCGGCCCCGGCAGCAGCGACCTGCTCACCGTGCGCGGGGTCGCCTCGTTGGCGGCGGCAGACGTGGTGTTCTACGACAGGCTGGGCCCCAGCCACGAGCTTGCCCGGTTGGCACCGGGCGCCGAGCTGGTGGACGTGGGCAAGGCACCTGGCCACCACAAGGTTCCCCAGACGCGCATCACCGAGCTGATGATCGAATCGGCCCGTGCCGGGAACAACGTGGTGCGGCTCAAGGGCGGGGACCCGTACGTCTTCGGGCGCGGCTCCGAGGAGCTGGCGGACTGCCGGGCCGCGGGAATCCAGGCGACGGTGATCCCCGGGATCAGCAGCGCGATCTCGGTGCCGGGGGCCGTCGGCATTCCGGTGACGGCACGCGGAATCAGCAAGGGCTTCACGGTGCTCTCGGGTCACGACCCGTTCACCGAGCAGGAGCTGGGGCACATGGCCGGCTTCGGCGGCACGTTGGTGGTGCTCATGGGCGTTGCCACGCTGGAGCAGACCACCGCGGGGCTGTTGCGCCACGGTCTTGATGCCGGCACGCCGGCCGCCATCATCGAGCGCGGCTGCACCGACACCCAACGCAGCACCCGGGCGACCCTGGGGACGCTGGCCGAGGCGGCGCGCAACGCGCGTTGCAGCAACCCGGCGGTCATCGTGATCGGCGGGGTCGCGGCCCTGGGCGACCAGGACGTTGAGCTGCAGTCGCTGATGCCGGCGGTTGCTCAATGAGCGTGGCCGAGCTGGACACAGTTGGCCGTGCGGCCTCGCCCCTGTCCGGATTCCGGATCGCCGTCACCTCGGAACGTCGTTCGGCCGAACTGATTGAGGCGTTGCAACGTCGGGGCGCGCAGGTGCAGCACGCCCCGACGTTGCGCATGGCACCGCTGGTCGAGGACGCGGAATTGCTGGAGCAAACACGGCTGGTCCTGGGCCTGCAGCCCGAATTCGTGCTGGTCAGCACGGCCTACGGCTTCCGCCGGTGGTTCGAGACGGCCGATGCCGCCGGCCTGGGCGACGAGCTCACGCAAGTCCTGCACGACGCGTCGATCCACGTGCGCGGCCCCAAGGCCCTGGGCGCCGTGCGCGCGCTGGGCTTCGAGGCCGACGGCATGAGCAGCGACGAACTGACCTCCACGCTGGTTTCCGAGGTGTCCCCGAAGGTTGCCGGCAAGACCGTGGTGCTGCAACAGCACGGAATCGGCGACGACCCTGCGGCACAGGCCCTGGCGGACGCCGGAGCCAGCGAGGTCATCCGGATCAGCCCGTATCGCTGGGGACCCCCGGAGGACGCGGACCGGATGACCCACTTGCTTCGGGCCCTGTGTTCCGGGGCCATCGACGCAGTCACCTTCACCAGTGCGCCGGCGGTCCGCGCGCTGCTCGCCGCCGCGGAGGAGCAGGGCTGCTACACGGAACTGCTGGAGGCGCTCCAGTTCAGAGTGTGCTGCGTGACCGTGGGACCGGTGACGGCCGCCCCGCTGCGGGAAGTCGGGATCGAACCGCTGGTCCCCGAACGGCACCGGATGGGTGCCATGATCCGCATCCTGGTGGAACACCTCTCCGACAGCGGGTCGATCAGCTGCCAAACCGTTCTGGGGTCCTGCGAGCTGCGCGGGGACACCGTGCTCCTGGGCGGGGACGACCGCGAACTCAGTGCCATCCAGCTGAAACTCTTCAAGGCGATCCTGAGCGCTCGCGGTCGGGTGGTCCCCCGTGCCCGGCTGGTCTCGCTTTTGCCCGACGGCTCATCGGACCACGCCCTTGACATGGCACTGAGCAGGCTTCGGCGGGCCTTGCCGGACCCGCAGCTGATCTCCACTGTCGTCAAGCGCGGCTACCGGATCAACGTCTAGAGCCGCCTCTGATCGTGGGCTGCGTGGTTGCCGGTCCCTGTCGTGCCGATCGCGCGGGACCGGAAGCTGTGCGCTGATACGACGCTGACGTGTAGGGCAGCGGCCATCCGGCTCGCCGACTCTCCCGCATGGGCGGGAACCGACCAAGCCTCCCGCATGCACCCTGCGGGAGGCTACTGCGCGTTCGGAAGACGGGCAGCCATTGGCCTGGGTCGCTGGCGACGAATGTTGCGCACAGGCAGACCGGCCGGTCGAAGACCGTTGCGTTTAAGTTGCACCGACACAACCCCGTCCCGCAAAGTCCACGCGATCGGCACTCATCCAGTCGACATGTTACGAACGGATGCGCCGAAACGAGTGGGAACTTTTTTCCTGGCACCCATGCGTCCTGAGCACTTTGCGCAACGCAGGCAGTTCCGCGTCCCAGCACATTGAATGCCACCCCCAAACAGGTCAAACAACGCAATGCGTAGTTCAATTTCGAACAAAAACGCATTATTCGCTCAAAATTCCCCGTTGCGCCACGCAATGCGGAGGTGTTAGCGTCATCACGTTCATCGATGCGCAAGGGATCAACAGACGTGATGCTCCTGTCCGCGCACTACACAGATTATGGATTGATACGTTTTCGATCCCTCTCTCAGGAGCAGATACCCAGTGAGCGAACAACAATCAACCGTGGGCGATCAAGCCTACGAACGCTCCCTTCGCTGGTGGGACGGTTTCACGATCAGCCTGTCCATCCCCGCAGCGCTCTTCATCATCATTGGATATTCCCTCGGCGCGCTGGGCGCACTGACCGCCATTGCGTTGGTGGTCGCAGTCGCCATCCTCGCCTGCCTGCAGAACTTCATTTATTCGGAAATGGCGGCCATGTTCGGCGACAAGGTCGGCGGCATCGCGCTATACGCCAACCAGGGGTGGCGCAGCCGTAATGCCTTCGTCGGACCGCTGGCCACATTCGGTTACTGGTTCTCCTGGTCCAGTTCGCTTGCCATCTACGGACTCCAGATCGGCACGCTCATGCAGGCCGAGTGGTTCAGTGACCAGACCTGGACCATCTCCACGGGCACCGCGGAAATCGGCCTTCCACACCTGATCGCACTCGTAGTCTTGCTGATGGGCTGGGGCCTGAACGTGCTGGGCATGCGCCCGGCCATGGGCATCATGTACGTCACGGGCGTACTGATCCTCATCCCCATCGTCCTCTTCGCGTTGGCACCACTGATCTCCGATTCGTGGAGCGCCGAGAACCTCGCATGGTCCCTGGGCGCGGGCGACAACCCTGCCTGGCAGACCTCGCTCGCCTGGATGTTCGTGATGGCGTGGAGTGTCTACGGCATCGAATCCGTCGCCTCATTCGTCCCGGAATTCAAGAACCCGATCAAGGACTCCAAGATCGCCCTCCGTCTGGCAGGATTCTTTGTCATCGGCGTGTACTTCCTGGTCCCGCTGGGGGTATCCGGATTGGCAACGCAAGAGGAAATCTCCGCCAACCCGGTCACCTTCTACATCCAGGCCGCAGAACAGGTCCTGCCCGGCAGCGGACCGTGGGTGACCATCTGCTTGATCGCCGGGCTGATGCTCATGATGGTCATGACAACCGCAGCAGGCGGCCGCGTACTGCACGGAAGCGCGTTGGAGGGCCTGACCATCAGGCAGCTTGGCGAATTGAACCGCCGCAAGGTTCCTGCCCGTGCCATGAGCCTGGACCTGCTTGTCAACGTCGTATTGATCATCTTCGTCGGCGAGGCGCTCGCGGTGGTTGTCGCCGGCATCATGGGCTACCTGATCTGCCACATCCTCTCGCTGACTGGATTCATCCAGCTGCGTCGGGACCACCCCGACGCCCCGCGCCCCATCCGCCTGGGCAAGCAGTGGGTCAAGATCGCCGCGCTGCTTGCGATCATCGACTCATTCATCCTGGTCGTCGGCCTGTTCAGCGCCGGCATCACCGGCTACGGCGGGGTCCGCGAGATCATCATCGGCGTGCTGGTGCTCTCGCTGTCGCTCGTGCTCTACGCCTACCGCCAGCTGCGCCAGGAACGGCAGCCGCTGCGCCTGCGACACCCGAACCCGCGGCCAGACATCGTTGGCTACGACGTGCCCGAGGCACCGGGGACGGCCGAGCCCGCAGCCATCCAGCAGTAGCTATCCACATTCCACACCCCCCTCACCCACGGAAAGGAACAGTCATGCTCAAGCTCAAGCGCATCGACAACATGGACATCCTCAGCAACAACTTCGATGAGATGGTGAAGTTCTACACCGAAACCCTCGGACTGAAGTTCTTCCTCCCATACGAGCCCGGCGAAGGCTGGGCAGGCATCGATTTCGGCAACCTGACCCTGTACCTGTTCGCCACCGAACACCAGGACATGGTCTTCCGCCGCACCGGCATCAACGAGAAAGACCCGGCAGGATTCGATTCGTTCGCCTTCGAGGTCGAGGACCTGGACGAGGCCCACGTGTTCCTCAAGGACAAGGTCCAGTGGGTGCACGACGAGATCACCATCTGGAAGCACCCCTCCGGCCGCTGGTACCGCTACCGCCCGTTCTTCGACCCGGACGGCAACATGATCTACGTGACCGAACCGCATGCAGGGGAAGACGAATAATGTCCACACTTCCCAACGAACGGCTCGACGGGCGCGTGGCCCTGGTGACGGGCGCGGCCCGCGGCATGGGTGCTGCGCACGCCAGCACCCTGGCGGCCCGCGGCGCCGACCTGCTGCTCATCGATCTGGACGAAGCCGAACTGACCGCCTTGGCTGCGCAATTGCGGGAAAACACCGGGGTCAGGGTCGTAACGTTGTCCGCGGACATCACCGCACCGGGTGCCGCCGAAACGTTTGCCGCCACGGCCGTCGATCAGCTCGGCGGGCTGGACATCCTGGTCCACAACGCGGGCATCATGCACGACTTCAAGACGCTGGAACAAACGGATGCCGCCGCGCTGCGCCCCTACTTCGAGGTCAATGTACTGGCACCCTATGCCATCACCCGGGCGGCGCTTGGTGCGCTGCGCGCCTCGAAGTCCCCTCGGGTCATCTTCATTTCCTCCTCGTGGGGTCAGGTGCCCGACGGCCACTCCTACGGGTACATGATTTCCAAGGCCGCGCAGCTGTCCATGATGCGGGCCCTTGCCAAGGAACTTGTCGCAGAGGGCATCCTGGTCAATGCGGTAACCCCCGGCGCCGTGGCCACCCGGATGATCCCCGACGAGGTCTACGCCGAGGAACTTGCCGCGGTCCCGCTGGGACGTCTGGCCGATCCACTGGAAATCGCGGCTTCCGTCGCCTTCCTGGCATCCGACCAGGCGTCCTTCATCACCGGGCAGACGCTGAACGTCAACGGCGGCGCCCTCATCGTGGGCGTCTAGCCCACCCGCAACCCCACCTTCACCACACAGTAGAAAGCACGATCGATCATGAGCACCACCAGCTCCCCCGAAACGAACTCCAAGCGATTCCTGGCCGAGGCGGCCATGCGCCGATCCTGGTTCCCCGTGGCACGCATTACGGACCTGGGCAAGCCACAGACGGCAACGCTGCTGGGCACCAACCTGGTGATCTTCCGCGACGGTGCAGGCGATGTCGCTGTGCTGGACCGCCGATGCCCGCACCGAGGCGCCGACCTGTCCAAGGGCGAGGTGCATGAAAAATCGATCGGCTGCCCGTACCACGGTTGGGAATTCGGCACCGGAACCGGTGCCTGCGTGCGCGTTCCTTCGCTGGCGGACCAAGCCAAGGTCCCAGCGCGGGCAGGGGTCAAGAGCTACCCGGTCGAGCTGCGCTACGGACATGTGTGGACGGTGCTTGAGGATCCCATCCGCCCCGTCTACGACGTGGCACGCTGGAAGGGCTTGGATCTGGAATGGCTGGCGGGACCGGTCATGGATTCCTCGGTCGGTGTTGGCATCACCATCGAAAATTTCCGCGACGTCGCCCATTTTCCGTTCGTGCACAAAGTCTCCATGGGACCTACCCCGGAGGTCGTCGAGCCCTTGGCCGTGACCCGCGACGGGCTGGATATCCACATGGAGCGCGAGCTGAACGCCGGCACGGGCGAATGGGCGGAGGACGGAGACGCCATGATGTACTACGAGTGCTCGGCCCCCGGGCTTGCCACCATCACGTACAACTACGAGCGCCTGGGCCACAGGATCGTGGCGGGATTCCCGTGTCCTGTGGACTACAACACCGTGAAGATCTTCTGGGGTGTTGCCAACGAAGTTGGTTACAAGGGCGCGGGCTTGGAAGAGTGCCTGCGCATCGAGGAAATCGTCTACCGCGAGGACCTGCCGATCGTAGAGGGCATGGACCCGCGCGAGATCCCGTGGGACGCCGAGGTGCAGGAATACTCCGTCCCGGCAGACATGTTCACCCTGAACTTCCGCCGGTCCTTCAACGAATTGATCACCCGGGCCAAGACCGCCCTTGAAAGCGAGAAGGAGCAGGACCATGACTACGCCACTGCTTGAGCGGACCTCGCGCGCCGCTGCAGCCACCCTTGAGGTGATGGTCGTTGCAACCCGCCGCGAGGCCACCGACATCACCTCCTTCGAACTTGTCGCGGCAGACGGCTCCGCGCTGCCGGACTGGACGCCGGGCGCCCATGTGGATGTGCACCTGCCTTCGGGCATCGTCCGGCAGTATTCGCTGTGCGGGGATCCGGGAACGAACTCCAGCTACACCATCGCCGTGCTCGAACAATTCGCGGGCCGCGGCGGATCGCTGGAAGCCCACCGCGCGTTGCGCGCCGGGTCGAGGATCACCATCGGCACCCCGCGGGATAACTTCCCGCTGGTCGAGGCCCCGCGCTACGTTTTTGTCGCCGGAGGGATCGGGATTACCCCGATCCTGGCCATGATCAAGAAAGTGCAATCCACCGGCGGCGTTTGGGAGTTGGTGTACGGCGCGCGCAGTGACGATCATTTCGCATTCGCCGGGGAATTACGTGAGCTTGGTGGCGGGCAGGTGCGCTTCGTCAGCGCCGAAACCGATGGCCACCCGGATCTTGACACCCTGGTTGAGGAGAGCGCCGGGGCAGCCGTCTACTGCTGCGGACCCGGCCCGCTCATGGACGCACTGGCTGCCAAGATGGATGCCGCGGGACGCTCCCCCGACCTGTTCCTGGAACGATTCACCCAGGCGCCCGCGGCACCTGTGGAAACGGACACCGGCGAGTCCGGCACCGGGTCATTCACCGTGTTCCTGGCGCGCAGCGGCACGGAGGTCGAGGTCGACCCCGGGCAGTCCGTGTTGGACGCGATACGATCCGCCGGAGTGGAACATCCTTCCTCATGTGAGATGGGATTCTGCGGCACCTGCGAGGCACAGGTGCTGGAGGGCGAGGTCGATCACCGCGACGATTTGCTCACCGAGGCCGAACGCGCCGCCAACGACTGCATGATGACCTGCGTCTCGCGGGCTTGCGGCAAAAAACTGGTCCTTGACCTGTAATAAACATTCCAGCCAGGGCCGTTCAATGGTGTTGACTCCGTAGAACGGACCTGGGCCCAACCCCCGTTAGACTCAAGGCATGGCTGAGTACACACTCGACGATCTGGACCGCGCGATCATTGGCGAACTCGAACAGGACGGCCGGCGTGCCTTCCGCGAGATAGCCCGCACCGTCGACACCTCGGAAGCCACGGTCCGCCAGCGTGTGAAGCGCCTGCAGGAACATGGCATCCTGCGCATCCTGGCATTCGCCGACCCACAACAGCACCGTGGCTCCCAGCTTTGCCTGACCTTGATCAAGGTCGAACCCAAGCACTACGATGCGGCGGTGGAAATCCTCACGGCAATGGACGAGGTTACGTATCTTTCGACGGTGATGGGTAGGGCCGATTTGTGCATCGAGGTGCTCTGCCGGGACAACACCGAGCTGTGGAACTTCCTACGCCAAAAGGTCGAGTCCATTCCGGGAGTCAGCGGCACCGAATCGATGACAGTGCTCAAGGTGCATAAGCTGCGCTACGGCGCCCCGGTTCGCTAAGACACCTCTGGAAGCAGCGATGCCGATTCCGGCCCTTCCCCGGGCGGCATCGATAAGTTCAACGAGCACTGGCTTCTTGGTTCCGTGAATCGGCGCCCCTTGGCGCCTCCGATTGGACACCTTCTCCCGATCCAGAAACGACAAGGAAAATCGTGCACGAGCGTATGAGACCGGCCCGGAACGTGCCATGGCACTGACTCCTCGTTGGCCCCTTCGCATTCTTGTCGAAGGGACGGCAGAGGTTGCCCCGGTAGCTGGCTCCTCGTTGGCCAGCGAATTGTTCAGCACCACCAGGATCATCGACTACGCCCGGGCCATGCGCCGCAGCCACCTTGATTCCGTCGTGTTTTTCCTGGAACTTCCCAGCACGCGACGCCTGATCCACGTGCGGTTGACACACACCCATCATGGTTCGGCAGCCAAGGTCATCGTTGAGGCTGAGCTCGTTCCCCTTCCATACAAATTGACCTTCCGCGAGCTGGAGGTTCTCACGCTCCTGGCAGCGGGGCTCTCCAATCCACAGATCGCTGGCCACCTGAGCACCAGCCCACGAACGGTTTCCACCCAAGTCGAACGAGTTCTGGCGAAAATGGGGGCTGCAAGCAGGACCGCTGCAAGCGTGCAGGCAGCCCTGCAGGGCTGCCTGAAAATGCCTCTACCCGCACCCGCCGACCAATGCCACGCACTGTCCATTGCCGCGCTCGAAAGAAGCCCCGAGGCTCCGAGCGAACGGGACGTGCCGGCGCAGGTCTCGGGCGCCGCGCCCATCAGATTGGTTCTGGCCTACCCCAAGAGCGGCCCGGCTTCCGACGACGGCCAGCAATCTTTGCGCGGGGCACTGCTCGCCGTCGAGCAGGCCAATGCTGCGGGCGGAATCGGCGGCCGTCCGATCCAACCCATCGAGGTCGACGCGGACATCTACTCGGGTACCGGGATCATCCAGACTTTCGACGTGATCCGCGACTTGGACCCGGATGCCGTCATGCTCTCCTACGTTTTTGACGAGGAAACGGCACTCGGGCAGGCAGCCGCATTCAGCTGCCCGGTGCTGCACACCATGACCTCGCAACGGCAGGTCATCTCAAGCTCCGCGAACCCGGAACGCTTTGCCAATGTGTTCCAGGCGGTGCCAACGGAGACCAGCTACGGGGCGGGATTGCTCCGCTTCCTGCAATTGTTGGATGTCCGGGTCGCAGCTTCCCGGGCACCCGGAGAACAGCCAACCGCGGCAGAGCGACGGATTGCGTTTATCCAGACCGACGCGGATGCGGGTCGCATCGATGACGAAGCAACGCTTGCGTCGCTGGGAGACCAAGACTGGCAGATCACTCTGTCCGCCGTCATGCCTCACGCAGCCGAGCAACGCACCGCGTTGGCGGCCCGGATTGTCTCCGATAACCCGGCCGTCGTGGTGATCAGCGAGTTCCTACCCAAAGCCATGGCCCTCATGCATTTGGTGCTGCTGGAGGCAGGCTCCCGGGCTGTGGTTTACTGCATCTACGCGCCCTCCATCCCGGTCTTCCAAAAACTGGTGGGACCGCACGCAGAGGGCTTGGTCTGGTCCACGGTTTCGGGTACTTACGCCGACGAATTGGCCGGGGACTTCGTGCAGGCGTTCAAACAGCGCTTTGCAGTATCCCCCGGACATTCGCAGGCGGGCCTGGGCTACGATCTGGTGCACCTGCTGGCCAATGCGTGGAGGCAATCGGCCGAAAGCCGTGACTTTGCAGCCACTCTTGCGGCGCTGCGTTCGACCCGTCACCGCGGGGTGAACGGTAGCTACATGTTCTCCCGCGGGCACCAGACCTCGTTGAGCTACCCGGACCAGACGGCGGACCCCTCGCTTGGGCAGGCCCAGCTGATTTACCAGATCCAGGGCGGAATGCATCGATGCCTCGACCCGCAACCGTACGCCAACGCCCGGTTCATCCGGCCGTCATGGGTCAATAGATACGTCAATTGACCCATGACGTAACGGCCCACACCAAGCCACAATGATCTTCACGAAACAACCAGGCACGAAACCCTGTTCCTATGAAGTGAGGACGCACCATGGCTCCCTGGCCACAGAACAAGAAATTCGGCGCAAGCATCACCTTTGATTTCGATGCCGAAGAGGTCTGGATCGGCGAGAACCCGGCAAATGCATACCGTCCCGGCGTACTTTCCCAGGGCGCCTACGGACCGCGCGTGGGCGTGCCGCTGATCCTGGACCTGCTGGCCAGGCACGAGTTGCAGGCAACCTTCTTCATCTGCGGGAAGGACGCGCTACGCCACCCCGAATCCGTGCGGTCGATCCTTGCCGCGGGCCACGAAGTCGCCCACCACGGCCATTCGCACACAAACCCCACCATGCTGCACCCAGCGGCCGAGCGTGCCGAACTCTACGACGGGCTGGCGGTGCTGCGGGCATTGGGTGCCGAAGTGGTCGGTTACCGTTCCCCCTCGTGGGAGTTCACCGACCAAACCCTGGATCTGCTGGAGGAGGCCGGGTTCGCCTACAGCTCCAACCTGCTCAATGACATCCGTCCCTACCGCCATGCGACCCACGACCTGGTCGAGGTTCCGGTGTCCTGGATCCTGGACGATGCACCGCACTTCTGGTTCGCCAACGACACCTGGGAAAAGACAATCCGCTCCACGCGCGAGGTGCTGGAGGTGTGGCAGCCGGAGATCGACGGAATCGCCGCGCTCGGCGGGCACGTGATGCTTACCTTCCATCCAATGATTTCCGGACGTCCCTCGCGCCTGGCCATGCTCGAATCAATCATTGTCGGCCTGAAAAACGCCGGCGCCTGGATCGGTACGGTGCGGCAGACGGCCAAGCTGGTGGACGGGAAATCGCCGACCGGCGCGCTGTCCGCGCCCGAGGCCCCAACATCTTTGCCCGCCCATCTGGTTTCCGCCGTGGTCGGCGATGCAAGATTGGACATTGCCGAGGGCGACATTTCCGGAAGGAACTACCGCGCATGAAAACCGCAGCTTTTCCCCGAATCCGCGTCAGCGGCGGTCCCTTTGAACGCGGGGAACAATACGGTTCGCTCGCCCGCACCCAGGTGCACCACGCCCGCAACGGCTACGAACGGTCCTTTGCCACCAAGGGCTTCTCCTGGGACCAGGCGGTAATGCAGGCACAAGGCCATGCCGAACCCATCCGGCGCTCGTTTCCTGACATCTGGGAAGAGATGCGAGGCATCGCCAAGGGTTCGAACCTGCCGTTCGAGGACATCTTGGCGATGAACTGCCGCACCGAGGTCCTCTGGCAGGCGCTTGTCGCCTCACACAGGAAGGCAACGGGGCCCGGAAGCCCTCTGCGCGGCTTCGGGGAATGCTCGTCATTTGCCATCGCCCCAACGCACACGGCCTTGGGCCACACATTGGTAGGACAAAACTGGGATTGGCTGGTGCACGGCTTCGATTCGGTGATCCTGCTGGAGGTCGAACGCGAAGACGGCCCCAACTACGTCACCATCGTGGAGGCCGGGTTGTTGGCCAAGACCGTCATGAACGAACACGGAATCGGCATGGCGGTGAACACCCTGGTGACAAGTTCCGACGGCTCCACCCCCGGTGTCCCGTTCCATGTATTGCTGCGTGCGCTTGCCAATTGCGAACATGTGTTTGACGCCGTCGAACTGTTGGCCTCGCACCCGCGCGCCTCCTCCGGAAACTACGTGGTGGGTGCCGCGGACGGGTCGATCCTGAACATCGAGACCGCTCCCGGGGATGCCCGCAACATCAACGTGCAGGTCGCCGAACACGGCAAGACCTTCCACACCAACCACTTCCTGGATTCGATCGACGGCGGCTTCGACCTGGCTCCCCTGGCCATGTCCGACTCCTATGTGCGCCTGTCTCGGCTGCGCGAGCTGATCGGCATCAACGCGCAGGCAGTGACCATCGGAGCCTTGGACCACGCGCTGCGCGACCACACCGACGCACCGGGTTCCATTTGCTGCCATCCGGACGAGCGTTCGGACCCCTCTGCGCAATGGTCGACGGTCATGTCCGTGGTCATGGATCTGGAGAAGCGAGTGCTGCACCTGGCCGAGGGCAACCCCTGCCAAGTGCCCCGCAAGGCTGTCGACTATTCAGATTTCCTACAGCCGAACTTTGTGAAGGCGTAGCCACCTGCCTTATCAACCACCGCAATTTTTCCACGCCGGAGCGTTCCCGCGTCGCTTGCATGAGGCGACGCGGGAACGCTCCGGTTTTTTGCCTTGCCTAGTCACCCAGGATTCCCGAACAGCCCTCCGGTTCGGCACGAATCCGGCCCGTCCGGAGGCCCGCTTGCCGGTCGTTTCTTCACGCGACGCAATAGTTACGTCTAGACGTACATTCTTCTACGGCATGACGTAACATTGCTTTTACGCCGGTCTCCCCCGGCGCAACGACTACACCACGCCGCATAGGACATCAATGACGAATCCTCGCCGACACAAGGCAGCCACGCCCACGTTGCTGCGCCGACTACTGGCCGGCGCGGCAAGCGTCGCGCTCATCGCCTCGCTCAGCGCCTGCTCCGACACAAACCCCGGGGCCGGAGGCGGCCAGTCCGACCGCCCCGTCGTGCTCACCACATTCACCGTGCTGGCCGACATCGCCCAGAACGTCGCCGGCGACAAGCTCCAGGTCGAGTCAATCACCAAGGTCGGGGCCGAGATCCACGGCTATGAACCGACCCCTCAGGACATTGCCAAGGCCTCCCGCGCCCAGCTGATCCTGGACCACGGCATGAACCTCGAGGGTTGGTTCACGCAGTTCGTCGAGGAAATCGACGTGCCGCATGCCGTTGTCAGCGAGGGCGTCGAGCCCATCGACATCACCGAGGATTCCTACGCCGGCAAGCCCAACCCGCACGCGTGGATGAGCCCGCTCAACGTGCAGGTCTACGTCGAGAACATCCGCGATGCCTTCATCGAGCTTGATCCCGCGAACAGCGCCGTCTACACGGAGAACGCCCGCGCCTACAACCTGGAACTGAAGCAGCTCCAGGACAACCTCGTCGCCGGGCTGTCCGACCTGGAACCAAACCACCGGGCGATCGTGTCCTGCGAAGGGGCGTTCTCCTACCTGGCCCGCGACGCCGACCTGACCGAAAAGTACATCTGGGCCGTCAACGCCGAGCAGCAGGCCACCCCGCGGCAGATCGCGTCCGCCATCGAGTTCGTGAAGGAAAACCAGGTGCCTGCGGTGTTCTGCGAGTCGACCGTCTCCGACGCCCCGATGCAGCAGGTGGTCCAGGCCAGCGGCAGCAAGTTCGGCGGAGTCCTGTACGTCGATTCGCTCTCCGAGGCGGACGGCCCCGTCCCCACCTACCTCGACCTCATCCGTCATGATTCCAAGGTGATCCTCGAGGCTCTCACCGGGAAGTCGTCATGACGGCCCGGGCCGTCACGGTCAGGGACGTCACGGTGCGCTACGGCGACGTGCTGGCCCTGGACCGGGCGGAACTCACCCTGAACCACGGCCGGATCTGCGGCCTGATCGGCATGAACGGCTCCGGGAAGTCGACGCTGTTCAAGGCGATGATGGGCCTGGTCAAGCCCGACGGCGGCACCGTCACCATCAACGGCGTGACCCCGGCCCAGGCCCGCAAGTCCGCGGCCATCGGCTACGTTCCGCAAAGCGAGGACGTCGACTGGGCCTTCCCGGTCTCGGTGCGCGACGTCGTCATGATGGGCCGCTACGGGGGCATGGGCTGGACCCGCCGCCCCAAGCGCTCCGACCACGTGGCGGTGGACGAGGCCCTGGAACGCGTCGAACTCACCGGGTACGCGGACCGGCAGATCGGGCAGCTCTCCGGCGGCCAGAAGAAGCGCGCCTTCGTGGCCCGCGGCATCGCCCAGAACGCCAACATCCTGTTGCTGGATGAGCCGTTCGCGGGCGTCGACAAGCGTTCCGAGGCCACCATCACGCGCCTGCTGCGCGAGCAGGCCAAGGACGGCGCCGCCATCCTGGTCTCCACCCACGACCTGCACGCCCTGCCGGCGCTGGCCGACGAGGCCGTGCTGCTCATGCAGCGGGTGCTCATGCACGGGGATCCGAAGACCGTGCTGCGGCCGGAAAACCTCGCCCTGGCCTTCGGCCTGGACGTCCTGGGAAGCGAGAACGACGCATGAACCTCATAGACCTCATCGTCGAGCCGCTGGGCTACGACTTCATGGTGAACGCGCTGGCCACGGCCGTGACGGCCGCTGCCGTCTGCGCCGTGCTTTCCTGCTGGCTGGTGCTGATCGGCTGGTCGCTGATGGGGGACGCCGTGTCCCACGCGGTGCTTCCGGGCGTCGTGCTGGCCTATGTGCTCGGCGTGCCGTTCGCGATCGGCGCGCTGCTCTTTGGCTTCTTGGCCGTGGCCTTGATCGGGGCGGTCCGCGACACCAGCCGCATCAAGGAGGACGCGGCCATCGGCATCGTGTTCTCCACGCTCTTCGCCCTGGGCCTGGTGCTGATCTCCGTCACGCCCTCGAACACCGACCTGAGCCACATCATCTTCGGGAACCTGCTGGGGGTCTCGAAGGCCGAGCTGACGCAGATCGTCATCCTGGGTGCGATCGCGCTGGGCATCCTGCTGTTCAAGCGGAAGGACTTCACGCTCTTCGCCTTCGACCCGACCCATGCGCACGCGATCGGGCTGAACCCCAAGATCATCGGCGCCGCGCTGCTGGGCCTGCTGGCCCTGACCTCCGTGGTGGCGCTGCAGGCCGTGGGCGTCATCCTGGTGGTGGCCATGCTGATCATCCCGGGAGCCACGGCCCACCTGCTCACCGACCGCTTCGGCCGGATGCTGGTGATCGCGCCCGCGATTTCCGTCGCCTGCTCCGTGGTCGGCCTGTATGTGAGCTACTACCTGGACACGGCCTCCGGCGGCATGATCGTGCTGACCCAGGGCGCGGTGTTCGGCCTGGTGTACCTCTTCAGCCCCACCCAGGGGTTGCTGGGCAAGCGATACGCTGCCTCGAAGCGCCGCCGGGCCGCGGCGTCACCCGAACCGTCGCAGGTCGGCTAGCACCTTCGCCCATGCGCGATGTCTGGCGCATCCGCGGGCTGGTACTTAGGAGAGCGGCCGGGCTGCTTCCACCGTGCCCCTCGCTTTGCAGACGGCCTTCGGGCTCCGTCTGGACCACAACGGAAAGCCGTGGGATGCAACCGAACGTTCGGGTTGCATCCCACGGCTTTCAGCGCATCGCCCCATTCCCGTGGCGGCTGGCCCGATTCAGCGGACGGGCGCGAAGGCGGCCCGTCCCTGCACTGCGGAAGAGCCCAGATCGCCCTTCGGCAACGCGGTTCCGGCCTCAACGGCATTCACCCAGTCGTTCGTGGTGGCCACGGCGGCGAAATTGGAGTGCAACAGGACCAACAGGGTCTCGTGCAGCTGCTGCGCGCCGACCGAGCCGGCCTCGTTGGCCAGGTGGATCGCCCCGCTGGCATCCGAAAGCAGCTCCACGGAAATGCCCAGCGGTTCGGCCGCCGCGGCGGTGGCCAGGTCGCAATTGTTGGTCATGTAGCCAACGATGGTGATGGTGTCGATCTCGTTCTCGCGCAGCCAGGCCTCGAAATCGGTGCCGGCGAAGACGCTGGCGTAGTTCTTCACGATGTGCTTCCACGAATCCGTGCGGCGCGAGGAAATTTCCGGGTGCAGCTCCCATCCCTCGGACCCCTCGGCGAACACCGGCGCCCCGGCCGGGTACTCGTGCTGCACCGAGACGATCGGCATCCCCTGCCGCTGTGCGAGGTCGATGGCCCGGGCGATGTTGGCCAGGGACTCGTTGCGGTCCGGGTACTGGATCTCCAGCGGCCCCCCATCGGCAAAGTAGTCGTTCTGCACGTCGATGACAACGAGGGCGCGGCGCAATTCGGCCATGGTCGGCTCCATTCATTGGTTGTTGCTTGGTGGGTGGTTCCACCATGTCAGCGACCCGACAGGTAGGGTGAGTGGCGTATATGCATACTTTCGATGGAAATGAGCCAACGTGAAGATCGCGGTCCACGCCTTCGACGGCATGACCTTGTTCCATCTGGCAACCCCGCTGCTCGTGTTCGGCGAGGTGTCCCGGTTGGGCCTGGCCGAGGGCTGGGAGGCCCTCGTGTTCACCGAGTCCGGCCTGCCGGTGCGCAGCGCCGAGGGGTACATGATTGGCGAGGTGTCCGGGCCGGAAATCACCCTGGACGCGGACCTTGTGGCGTTCCCGTCATGGTTGTCCGATTTACCAGAGCCGTCCGATGCCTTGCTTCGGCAAGTCCGACAGACCCATGACCGGGGATCCGTGATCGCGGGCCTGTGCCTGGGTGCCTATCCGGTGGCGTGCAGCGGCGTGCTCGACGGCCGCACGGCCGTGACGCATTGGGCGGCCGCCAAGTCCATGGCTTCCAAGGCACCTGCGGTGAAATTCGATGATTCGGCCCTCTACATCGACCACGGCGACGTGCTCACCTCCGCCGGCACGGCCTCCGCCCTGGACGCCTGCCTGCACATTGTGCGCACACACCTGGGATCGGCGGCAGCCGCCACGGTCGCCCGCCATATCGTGGTGGCCCCACACCGCGAGGGCGACCAGGCGCAATACGTGGCCCGCCCGCTGCAGGACCCCGAGCTGGACGGTCCGCTGGGCAAGACCATCGAATGGGCCCTGGCGAACCTGGACCAGGACCTCGAGGTGGAGGCCATGGCGGCACACGCCACCATGAGCAAGCGCAACTTCACGCGCAGGTTCAAGGAGGTCACCGGGCTGTCCCCGGCGCGCTGGGTGCTCGGCCGGCGGTTGGACGACGCCCGCCAGCTGCTGGAAACCACTAGCTGGAGCATCTCGCGCATTGCCGAGTCCTGCGGTTTCGGCAGCCCGGTGACATTCAGGCAGAACTTCCTCGCCGCCTACTCCACGACCCCGACCTCGTACCGCTCCCGTTTCACCCGCCGCTGAGCGCGTGGCCTCTGATGCGTTCCGCGGCTTAGGCGTGGGACACGTAAAGCGCGTCAGTGGCCTGGCGGCCCAGGCTGACGGGCGTGGAGCCCTCGCCGACGTTCAGGCTCACGGCGTCAGAGAACGGCGTCGCCCCCACGATCGTCAAGGCGACTCCCGGCACGACGCCCTGGGCGTGGAGGAACTTCAGGAGCACCGGGTCGTCGTCCGAAATCCGCTCCACGACGACGCGCTGACCCGGTCCCACGTCGCTGAGCAGGACCGCGTCGGGCAGTACCACCACGCCGTCCGCGGACGGGATCGGGTCGCCGTGCGGGTCGCGGGTGGGGTGCTGCAGGAATGCGTCGAGGCGTTCGACCATGAAATCCGAAATGGCGTGTTCCAGGTTCTCCGCCTCGTCGTGGACCTGATCCCAGTCGTAGCCGAGGACCTGGACCAGGAACGTTTCCAGGAGCCGGTGCCGCCGGACCATGTCCAGGGCGTGCTTGCGGCCGAGGTCGGTCAGTTCGACGGCGCCGTAGCGCGCGTGGCTCACCAAACCCTGGGTGGTCATCTTCCGCACGGCGTCCGAAACCGACGAGACCTTGAGCCCGGTCTTCTGCGCAATGACGGTCGCGGTCACGGGAACGTCCGACCATTCGGAGATACCCCAGATGACCTTCAGGTAGTTCTGCGTACTGACCGAAAGCTCCGAAACCGACATGCATACGAGTCTACAGATCGGATCGGCGGCGTGCGGGCAGCCCCTGGGGCGAAGCCTAGATCCAGCCCCGTTCGTGGGCCACGTGCGCCGCCTCGATCCGGTTGGCGGCACCTGTCTTGCCTATCGCGTTGGACAGGTGGTTGCGCACCGTCCCGACGCTCAGGAAGAGTGCGGCGGCAATCTGCGCCACCGGCATCCCGCCCTGCGCCCGGGCGAGCACCTCGCGTTCGCGCTCGGTCAACGGGTTGGCACCACCCATCAAGGACTGGGCGGCAAGGCCCGGGTCAACCACTTGCCCTCCGGCATGGACCCGGCGCACGGCCGCGGCAAGCTCGGAAGAGGGAGTGTCCTTCACCAGGAATCCGCTGGCCCCGGCCTCGAACGCGGCACGCAGGTAGCCGGGACGGTCAAAGGTGGTCACCATGAGCACCTTGCATCCCGGCAACCGGTCCCGCAGTTCGGCCGCCGCGGCAAGCCCGTCCATGAGCGGCATCTGGACATCCAGCAGCGCCACCTGGACGCCGTGTAGTTCGGCGAGCGCAACCACCGTGGTTCCGTCGCCCGCCTGCGCGACCACCTCGATGTCCGGCTCCAGGTTCAGCAGTGCGGCGAGCGCCCCTCGCACCAGGGCCTGGTCGTCTGCCAGCAGCACCCGGATGGGTTCGGCGGACCCGGCAGCCGTGTTTGTCATCCCCATTGCACGCTCACCTTGGTTCCCCCGTGTTCGGAGGCCCCGATCTCACAACGGGCCCCGGCAAGCTTGGCGCGCTCCCTCATGCCCCGCATGCCATGTCCCTCCTGGTGTCCGGCCAGCGAATCCCCGTCGTCCTCAACGCCCAGTGCATCGGGCGAAATGTGGATCCAGCAGGTGGTTGCGTGCGCGTGGCGCAGCACGTTGGTGACGGCCTCGCGCAGGATCCATGACAGCACGGTCGACCGCACCGGATCCACGCTATGAGTGTTGCCGACCAACACCGTCTTCACTTGTGCATCATTCAATACAGCGCGCACGGAGAGGAGTTCCTCACTCAACGTGGTGCGGCGCAGCCCTCCCACTGTGGCACGGATGGAGTCCATGGCCTCGGCGGTCAGCGCCCGGATTTGCCGCAGTTCGGCGCGGGCCGCGTCGACGTCGGATTCCAGCAGGCGTTCGGCGAGCTCGGCTTTCAGCCCGACGGCGGTGAGCGAATGCCCCAGCACGTCGTGCACGTCCCTGGCCATCCTGTCCTGTTCGGTGAGTACCGCGTAGTCCAGGCGCAGGTCGTCCGCCGCGATGCTGCGCCTGATCAGCGTCGTTTCCACGGCGTTGACCACGATCAGGACCGGCAGAAGAATGAGCAGGAAAATGAAAGGCGCCACCTCCCCGACAATCACTACAGTGCCCGTGGACAGTGCGAGAACCAAAACGTTCACGATCCACATGGCTCGTGCCGAGAGCAGGTAGGCCGCGTAGGAGACGATGAACGGCCCAAAACTGATCACGTTGGGCCCGATGATCGGGCCCAGGCCAGCCGCAATCAGCACCAGAGCGGCGAAGGGCAGCCGAGCAGCAATTATCCCTTCGGCGCTGACGCCGAGTTCCGAACTGTAGGTACGAAACGACCACAGGTAGATCGCAGCAAAAGCCGCTATCAACAAATATCCGGTCAGCTTGCCGGGCACCAACGAATCGGACCGGGCAATGGAGAGGACCGGGAAGATCAGGAAGACTACCCATACCCCTGCCAGCAACCATCCATAGCGAGGCCAGAACGAATCCGGTTCGACGTGCGGGCTTGTCACCGGCGTGCCCGGGAACGGCGCACTGCCCACAGCGCCAGGCCCGCGAAGATCAGAGTCCATGCCACAAGGTTAGCGACAAGCATCCCCATCGAATCGACCGCCCCGCCAACGGATGCACTGGCGCCCTCGGTCAGCGGGTACCTCACCAGCCCGGCGTAGCCGTACATGGGGGTGAACCGGGCGATGTCCAGCATGGTCCCGCTCAGGGGCATGAACACGTTTCCGAAGAACGAGAAGAACACAATGCCGCCGCTGGCCACACCGATGGCCGTCTCCGACTTGAAGCTCAGTCCGATGCCCATGCCATAGAGCGCGAAGACCCCGGAACCCAACACGACGATCAGGAAGCTGGCCACCCAGATCCACGGCTCGTCGGCCCGGGATCCCGTGGCGGCACCGATCACAAAAACGGCTGCGGCGCTCACTCCCGCAACGATCAGCGAGACGGTGAGCTTGGATGCGACGAACCCCGAGGGCTTCATGGGGGTCAAGGCAATCTGCCGGCCCCAGCCGAGCATGGATTCGGTGGCCGCGGTTCCCGCGATGGAGGTGGTCGCAACCGCCGCACCGTAGGCTGCCATGGAAGCCATGACGTAGAACTTCACGTTGCCGTTTCCGGCTGGCTGGTCCCCGCCGCCGAACATGTTGCCGAAGAGCAGGTACATGACCGCCGGCATGCAGACCGAGAACATGATGTTTCCGATGTCACGGGATTGGCGGAATAGTTCAATGCGTACATAGGTGGGATTCATCGGTGCGCTCCGGTCAGTGCCACGAAGGCGGATTCGAGGGTAGGGGTCGTGATTTCAAGGTCTTCGGCGCCGAACTTGGAGAGCAGCATCAAGGCCGCGGCATCCGATGCCGGCCCTGTCACCGAGACCCGGCGGCCCCGTAGCTGAACCGAGCCCACGTTCGGCAATGTTTCCAGCGCCGCACGCGCTCTTTCCATGGAGAGTTCCGCGGGCAGTGTGGCGCTGACCGTGCGGCCACCGGTCATGGCCCGCAGCTCACTGGTCGGCCCGTCCGCAAGGACCCTTCCCGCACCGATCAGCACCGTGCGATCGGCGAAGTCCTGCGCCTCCTCCAGATAGTGGGTGGCAAACAGGACGGTGCGGCCCTGCACCGCGTCCTCGCGCATGGTGTCCCAGAACGCGTGGCGCGCGGCAACATCCATTCCCGCCGTGGGTTCGTCGAGGATCAGCAATCGTGGATCAGGCAGCAGGGCCAGCGCGAACTTCAGGCGCTGCTGTTCTCCGCCCGAGCATTTGGAGACCTTGCGCCGGGCCAATGACACGATGTTTGTCCGCTCCATGACCTCGTCGATGCGGTCCTTGGCGCGGTGAAGTGCGGCGATGGCGGTGACGGTCTCCCGCACGCTGAGATCGCGCAGCAGCCCACCGGTTTGCAGCACCGCGGATATTTCCCCTGCTTCCACGGCGGCACGAGGGCTCTTGCCAAAAACGGAAATGAGACCGGCGGTGGGTTCGGTGAGACCGAGCATCATGTCAATGCTCGTGGTCTTGCCGGCCCCGTTGGGCCCGAGGAACGCGACGATCTCGCCGGTGCCCACATCCAGGTCGATTCCGGCAACGGCTTCCACCGGCCCATGGGCCGTGCGGAACGTCTTGCGCACCCCCCGCAATTGCAGTGCACACCCTTCTTCGGCGTCCGGTGCGGAGGAACGCCTTGGTGCCGCCAACGTGTTTTGCTCGCTTCTCTCGCTCATACCCATAGTCTTCTGGTCTTGGGTGCCAAGCAGAAGAACAAAAACTCACGGGTTGGCCATGACAAGTGTCATGGCCAACCCGTGAGTCCGCTGAAGCCGATCCGGCGTGAGGGCCCCGATTAGGCGATTTGGCCTTTCCGGGTGGTCCAGGCTTCCCAGGCCGTGTAGCTGCCCTCGAGCTCGACGACGTCGAACCCGGCACGGCGCAGCGCGGAAGCGGCCACGGAGTTGCGCACCCCGGTCTGGCAGTAGCTGACGATCACGCCGTCTGCCGGAAGCCGGTCGGTGTGCCAGAGCACCCGCCCGGCGCTGAGCTGGACGGAGCCGGGGACGTGTCCGGCGGTGTGCTCGGTCTTGTTGCGTACGTCCAGCAGCAGGGCGGCATCGAACCTGGCCAGGTCGGCGGGGGCCAGGGTTTCCGGGACGTAGCTCGGCAGCCCGTCCAGGGACGTGACGTAGCCGGCGACCTTGTCGATGCCCACCCGGATGAGGTGGTCCCACATCTCGGTGGCGCTCTCGCTGTCCGGGGCCAGGAGCGCCAGCGGGCGCTGGTCGGTTTCCGGGTCCACGGCCCACGCGCCGTAGCTTGCCGCCTTGTTGCCGGCAGGAATGTTCAGGGCCCCGGCGACGGTGCCCTCGTGGACCAGGGTGTGGTGGCGGGTATCCACGATGCCGATCTCATTGGCGGCCAGAGCCGCGGCGACGTCCCTGATGGCCAGCTCGGCCAGTGGCGCACGCCGGCCCATGACGGCCGGGCCCTGGCGGTTTTCGCGCTTCATGCGGCCGAAGTAGGCGTGGGCGTCAGGCTGCCCGTCGAGCAGTGCCTCGACGAAGCCGGCCTCGTCGTTTGCCGCGAGGTAGGGGCCCCACCAGGCGAAGTTGCGCTCGTACCCGACCGTGGAGGACGGGATCGCGCCCAGCGCCTTGCCGCAGGCACTGCCCGCGCCGTGGCCCGGGTAGACCTGCACGTAGTCCGGCAGGGCCAGGAACTTTTCCTTCAGTGACACGAACAAATCGTGCGCCCCGGCAAAGCGGGTGTCGGTGCCGCCGGCCGCCTCGTCGAGCAGGTCCGGGCGTCCCAGGTCTCCGGAGAACACGAAGTCGCCCGAGAGCAGGAAACCGGGCTCGTGGCTGAAGGCGCCGTCGGTGACCAGGAAGGAGAGGTGTTCGGGGGTGTGTCCGGGGGTGTGCAGGGCGGTGACGGTGATGTTGCCCAACCTGATGGTGGACCGGTCGAAGAGGCGTTCTGCCTCGAACCCGTACTGCCAGTCCTTTCCACCCTCGCCCGAGACGTGGATCTCGGCGCCGGTGGCCGCGGCCAGTTCCCGGGTGCCCGAGAGGTAGTCGGCGTGGATGTGCGTCTCGGTGACGGCGACGATCTTCATGCCGTTTTTCGCGGCGAGGTCCTGGTACACCCGGATGTCGCGGCGCGCGTCCACCACGATGGCCTCGCCCTTGGCCTGGCAGCCAATGAGGTAGCTGGCCTGCGCAAGGTCTTCGTCGTAAATACGTTCCAGAAGCATTCCGGCTCCTTCAGGTCGTTGTTTTCTTCACCGACGGCACGTCCCCGACGGAACATCCCGGCAAGTTCACCAATCGTTGGCTTTCATGCGGGCGATCACTTGGGTTCCCGCCCGATGATCGCCAGCTCAGCGACCAAAGAGGCGGGCGAACCAGCCACCGGATTCCTTCGCGGGCTTTGGCGCATTCGGGTCGCACGAGCAACGCTCGGTGCGCGGTACGTGCGCCATGACCTGCTTGACGTGCTGGCCACAGCCGGCCCAGGTCGTCTTTTGGCAATTGCGGCATTTGACTGCGCGGCACATGTGTTTGCTCCTTGGATCGGATACCTAGACATCGGAGGAAGCTTGATCCTCCATCAATCTCGAGTATCCCATATACCCTAGGGGGTATAAAAATCACCCACCTTCCGCACGTCTCCACCAAGTGCACCCAAGACCTGCCGCAACGGGACTCGGGAGCCTAGTGCCATCATCCGCCGGATGCAACGAGATCTCCACAGTCGCCTTGGCGTCTCTCCTCCAGCCCGGCCGCAACCTTCATCGGGGCGACGACGAGAAGCCCCACACACCGGGCAAGGAAGGCCTCGCCGCGGTCACGACCGCCCGGCAAAAGGCTGCCGCCGGTGCCGATGTTCCCTCGATCATGGGCGGCATCCAGGCCGCCCCGCGGAATTTCGTGCGCCCGTGAGCCAGCCGTCGAGTTCGGCAGCGCCTCGTGCCGCGTCAAACCGGCGTCTCCGTTCGGCGCTTCCCGCGCCGCATCCCCTACGCTGAAGGGGTGGTCAACTACACCCTCAAGCAATTGCAGTACTTCATCGCCGTGGCCGACGCCGAATCCATTTCCGGCGCCGCAGCCGCATGCCACATTTCCCAGGCAGCGATGTCGCAGGCCATCAACGAACTCGAACGCATCGTGGGGTCGCAGCTGCTGGTCCGACACCGGGCCCGAGGGGTGGTACTCACCGCGGTGGGCGCCCATTTCCTGCGCGACGCCAAGGACCTGGTTCGCCATGCCGAGGAGGTCCAGGGTCACATCGGGGAACGCCAAAGCACCCTGGCCGGCCCGCTGGTCATCGGCTGCTACACGGGCCTCTCGGCGTTCTGGCTGCCGGTGATCTGCGAGCAGTTCACCAAGCCGAACCCCGGACTCGAGGTGCGGATCATCGAGGGTGACGGGGTCGTCCTGCAGGAGCGGATGCTTGAGGGCTACCTCGATGCGGTGCTTACCCACACCAGGCACCTGCTGCCACAGGTGAAGCACGCCCCGGTGATGGCCGGGCGGCCCTACGTGCTGCTTGCCGCAGGCCATCCGCTCGCCGACAGGGGCAGCATTCGGCTGGCGGAACTGGCCGACGAGGACTTCGTTTCCCTGGACATCCCCTCGGTGCAAGACAACCAGCTGGTGAACCTGCGCATGTCCGGCCTTGATCCCAAGATCGCCTGGAGCAGCTCGAACTTCGAGGCGGTGCGCGGCATGGTGGCCCGCGGGCTGGGCTACACGGTGCTGGTCCAACGCCCGCCGGTGAACATGAGCTACGACGGATTGCCGCTGGCGATGCTGGAAATCGACGGTCCCGTGGGCCGCAGCGACATCTGCGTCGCCTACACGGCCTCGGACCGGCCCAGTCTGCGCCTGCGCGCCTTCATCGAGTTCTGCGAACGGATCGGGGCCGAACGCGAGGAAGCGACGGGTGGTTTCTGAATTCCTCCCCCGGAAGCCGGAATGAATAATTCAGGTCCATACTTCCGGGGAGTTTCACAAGCGTCGAATTGGCTCATTGACCGCCGAGCAAAGAAGACATCCCGTTAACGCAGCGAGTGCCTGGACCCGATGGAATATCGGGCCCAGGCACTCGCAACTTGGACGTCTACCTACCGAGTCCACCCTTCGAGGGCCGGCTCGGGATTTCTGTCCAACGCAGCTTCAGGTCAGGAAGCGGAGGACGTGGCTGCCTCGCGGTCGCGGGCCGCAAGCTTCTTGCGGACCACGGGCCAGAAGGCAACCAATACACCGGTGGCCAGCAAGCTGGTCCACACCTGGGTCCGGCCGGATTCGGTGGTCAACATGATGGCCAGGACACCGGCCACGCCGGCAATCAGCAGGTAGTTCAACCAGGGGAAGAGCCACATCTTCAGCTTCAACCCGGCAACTTCCTCGGGCGACATGCGCGAGCGCAGGCGCATCTGGGTCACGGCGATGAAGACGTAGACAAACAGCGCCACCAGGCCGGCGGAGTTCATGATGAAGTCGAAGATGCCCGAGTCGGGCAACGCGAAGTTCACGATGGTCGCAATGAAGCCGCCGACCGTCGAGGCGATCAATGCGGCCAGCGGCACGCCGTTCTTTGAACGCTTGGTCATGATCTTCGGGGCGAAGCCCTGGTCGGCCAAAGCCGCAAACATGCGCGAAGCGGAATACAGGCCGGAGTTCAGCACCGAGCAGACTGCGGTGAAGATGATCAGGCTCATCACCAGTTCGGCGCCAGGCAGGCCAAAGAGCGAGAACACGTAGGTGAACGGGGCGATCTCGGCCGGATCGGGCAGCTGGTTCCACGGCACGATGGTCACGATCACCAGCACTGCTCCGACGAAGAACAGCAGGATGCGCCAGATGATGGTGCTGCTGGCCTGGCGGATGCCCTTGGCGGGATCCTCGGACTCCGCGGCGGCCATGACAGCGATCTCGGTGCCGAAGTAGGAGAAGATCACGACGGCCACGCCGGTGATGGAGATCCACACGCCGTTCGGGGCGAATCCACCATGCTGCCACAGGTTCTCGAGGGAGGGGGTGGAGTTCGGCCACATGCCCAACGCGAAGAGCACGCCGACGCCAAGGAAGACGACGATAGCGACGACCTTGATGCTGGCCAGCCAGAACTCGACCTCGCCGAAGGTGCGCACCGAGATGATGTTGGTGCAAATGAAGAGGACCAACAGGCAAGCGGAGAACAGCCACGACGGAAGCTCGGGGAACCAACCATTGAGCATCTTGCCGCCGAGCACCGATTCATAGGCCAGCACGCCGACCCAGAAGTACCAGTACAGCCAGCCGACAAGGTATGCGGCCCAGTTGCCGAGACCCTGGCGCGCGTATTCCATGAACGAGCCGACGGTCGGGCGTGCTGCGGCCATCTCGCCGAGCATGCGCATCGCCAGGAAGACCAGGAGGCCGCCGACGAGGTAGGAAATGACGGCTGCGGGGCCGACTGAACGAATGACGTTGCCCGAACCAACAAAGAGGCTGGCGCCGATGATGCCACCAAGGGTGATCATGGTGACGTGCCGCGAGCGCAGCTTGCTGCCTTCGTCACCTTGTACGGACGGCTCCGTTGCCGTCGAAGTAGTGCTAATAGCCATGTGAAACTTTCCGGGGTCTTGCCAGGGATGTTTGGGCGCCTCGGCCGCCAGCCAGAAATGTGCTCTGGTGCATAGGCGAGATGCGCCCTTGGAGACAATACCCCTCCGGGCAATGCATGTTTGAGCCTGGGGTGCACCGGGAAATGCCCGGGGGGAACCGAAAAAAATGCCAGTTTCCGGGCGCTGCGGCACCCCGTCAAGGTGTCGCGGGCACCACACGCCAGTGATTGGGATCATACGTGGCCGGGGCCACGGCCCTGCGCCTGGAGCCGCCAGAAGAAGCCCCTCGGCAAAAACGCCAGGAAGACAGGTGCCCGCGCGGCATCGTCTTTTTCTTCGAACGGATCGGGGCCGAACGCAAAGAAGGGATGGTCTGTTTCCGGCGAAACAGACCATCCCTGCAAAGCTCCGGGGAGCTACATCTTTTCGGCGCTCAGGTCGGCGTCCTTGCCTTCCTTCACGCCGCGCATCGCCAGCGCCGCGATCACGAAGACAACCGCCCACCCGGCGCCTGCGATCCACAGGGACCCGCCGCCGAGCAGCACCAGGCCGGTGACGATCATCGGCGTGAAACCCGCACCGAGGGTCGAGGAAAGCTGGTAGACCAGCGAGGCGCCCGTGTAGCGGATGCGGGTAGGGAACAGCTCCGCGGTGAAGGCGCCGAAGGGTCCGAAGATGACGCCCTGGACCAGTCCGTTTGCCAGGAACAGCGCGATCGCGAAGAGCCAGAGCTCGCCCATCTGCAGCATCCACATGATCGGCAACGCCAGCACCGCGCCGGCAAGGATGCCGACCATCATCACCGGACGGCGCCCGATGCGGTCCGAGTAGCGTGCGGCGATCCAGACGAACACCACGGTCAGCGCGGCGCCCAAGGCCTTGATGTTCAGCACCGAGGTGCGGTCCATGCCGCCGGCCTCCACCACGTAGGAGATGGCCCAGACGGTCATGATTCCCTGCACGGTGTAGGAGCTCATGCCCACCAGGGTTCCCATGAGGACCGACTTCGGGTACTTGGTCAGCACCTGCATCAGCGGGATCTTCTTCTCCTCGGCCTTGTTTTCAAGGGCCAGGAAGAGCGGGGATTCGGAGACCTTCAGGCGGATGACCAGGCCGATGGCCACCAGGCCCAGGCTGGCGATGAACGGGATGCGCCAGCCCCAGGCCAGGAACTGGTCGTTGGGTAGCGTCGACACTGCGGAAACGGCCAGCGTGGCCATGACGGCACCGGCCGGACCACCCATGTTCGCGAAGCTCGCGGCGAATCCGCGGCGCTCCTTCGGCGCATGTTCCAGCGCCATCAGCATGGCCCCGCCCCATTCGCCGCCCACGGCCAGGCCCTGCACGATGCGCAGGAAGATCAGCGCGATCGGGGCGATCATGCCCACCTGCGCGGTCGGCGGCAGCAGCCCGATGATGGTGGAGGCAACGCCCATCATCACCATGGAGGTGATCAGCACGCCCTTGCGCCCGAGCTTGTCGCCGAAGTGGCCGAAGACGATGCCGCCCAGCGGGCGGGCAAGGTAGCCGACCGCAAGCGTGGCGAAGGAGGCGAAGATCGCCACCGACGGCTCCAGGTTCACGAAGAACACCTTGTTGAAGACCAGGGAGGCGGCCGTGGCGTAGAGGATGAAGTCGTAGAACTCGATCGCGCTGCCGATGAACGACGAGGCCAGGATGCGCCGCATCTGCGGCGAGTTCAGCGACGGGATGTCCAACTTCTCGGTGGCCTTATCGATAGCCGGGCTGTGTGTCATCGGGAGACTACCATTTCTGCTGGTTCGGTGGCGAAGGAGATCACTTGCAAGTCGTCCGGGACCACGAAGGTGCCGGAGAAGTCGGCGGCGTGGGAGCGCCAGACCGAGACGGGTGTGGTTCCGGGAACCAGGTGGTGCAGGGCCAGCGTGCGGGCCCCGGCGCGTTCGGCCAGTTCGATGGCCTGTTGCGCGGAAGTGTGGGAGAGCCGGTGGTGGTCCATGGAGGCCTGTGCCGCCTCGGTGCCGATGTGGCCGTAGGCGCGCTCGACCCAGTCGAAGTCGATGGCCTCGTGCAGCAGCAGGTCGGTGTCGCGTGCCAGCGTGACCAGGTTCTCGCACGGGGCGGTGTCGCCGGAAATGGTCACCGATCCCTCGGCGGTGTCGAAGCGGAAGGCGAAGGCCGGGGCGATCGGCGGGTGCTTGACCAGGGTGGCCGTCACGGTGACCAGCTCGTCGCGGTAGATCTCGAAAGGGGCGACGTTCTCCGGGGTCGGGTTCTCGTTCGCGTGGTAGCCGGTTCCCTGCGGGATCTGGATGTCCGAGGCGATGAAGTGGTCCAGCGGCGAAGGGCGCAGCGCGTCGATCACCCGGTCGTTCAGGTCCGTTGCGTACGCCTGCATGAGGTGGCTGAACATGTCGGCCGTGCCAGGGGTCGGGTTGGCCGGGTAGAGCGGGGTCGGCGGCTCCGCGGCGCGCGGGGATGCCGGCGGCAGGATGCCGCGGTCGCCGGGGCCGATGATGTGGACGGGCGCCTGGCCCGGGGTGAGGGTGAACAGCCCGAAGATGGCCAGCGAGGCCAGATCGATGGTGTGGTCCGAGTGCAGGTGGGTGAGGAAGATCCCGCGCAGGTTAGCGGTGCTGAAACCCGCCTTCATGAGCTGGTTTCCCACGCCCGTTCCGGCATCCACCAGGTACACGGCATCGCCAACGACGACCGCCGTGGAAATGCCCGCACGCTTGCCGGCATTTTCGCCGGTCCACCAGCGCGGACCGCCGGCGGTTCCCAGCGTGACGACGTGGGGTTTCAGGGATGTGCTGTGCACGCGAACGGCTCCTTAGCCTCAGAAACGGGTAGGTCTTCTAAGACAAGGATGGTGTCCGGCGTTACATTCGTAAAACTGTTTTTATCTTCCTTCTTAATCGGTTTTTCTTATGTTGGATTGAATCCGCGCGGCGGATTACGGCCGAGAGTGCTACGGGTGCGGGCTTGGATCCGAAACACCGAGGCACCTGAGTCATGCACAGGCTCCACCGAACTTACTTCCCGGCCAACTGGTCTCGGACGGCCGTGCGCGCCACCGCAAAACCGGACGGACCGCAAAGCACCGCCAACGCTCGTGGGCGGACACGCCATTGCGCGCCCGCCCTCAAGCCATGAACTACCCGCAGACTTAGCCCGCCTTGGAGGCCCCGATGGCCCAGACCCGCGGCAATGCCCAGCCGTGCACGGCGTTTTCACCGACCAGCCGGGCCTTGAACACCCAGGGGTTGTGGTTTCCGGCGGTGCGCGCATTGCGCCAATGCCTGTCCAGGTTCTTTGCGGTGCTGGTTGCGGAGGCTGCCAGGGCGTCGAACGCATGCGACAGCGAGTTGGTCACCAATGGGGTCAGGGCGACCTGCGCCTGCGCGGAGGCGAGCTCGGCGGCGTCGTTCGCCGCTTCTTCTTCCTCAACGCCCAGCTCACCCGCACGCACGGCCAGCGCCGCCCGATATGCGCCCTCCAGCGCCTCGGCCGCGGAAGCGACGGTGGCGGCCGACACGAACGCGACGGCCGAGACCTCGCCGATGACCTGCAGCAGCTGCGGATCCTCGCTGGCCTGCGCAGCGGCCCCGTGGCTGAAAGTGCGCTTGCGGGCTCCAAGTTCGGCGGCGAAGTCGCGTTCCGCGGCGCGGGCGCTCCCGGCGAGCACCGCGAGCAGCACGCCCTGGTAGAACGCGGTCTGGTACTTGAAGCGGGTCTCGAAGTCGATCAGGTTCGCCGGCTCCACCGCCGCCCCGGCAAAGGTCGCGGTGCCGGTGCCGGTGGTGCGCTGACCGAACCCGTCCCAGTCGTCCCCCAGTGACACTCCCGGCTGGCGGGCCTTGACGACGGCAATGACCCGCTGCCCGGTGTCGGTGCGCTCGGCATAGGTGTCGATCCAGTCGGCGAAGATGCTGCCGGTGGAGTAGTACTTGGTTCCGGTCACGGTGAAACCGCCGCGGCCGTCCGGGGCCACCTTGGTGTTGACCTCGCCCAGGGCAACGGTCCCGATCTCGGTCCAGGAATTTCCGACGAGCTCCCCCGCCGCAAAGCGGTCCAGCCAGACGTCTCGTTCGGGGCCCTCGTCGGCGACCAGCCGGTCCTCCACAAACGCAAAGTGCCCGCGCAACGCCTGGGCGATGTTCGGGTCTGCGGCGGCCAGAGATGTCAGCAGGGCAAAGAGTTCGGGCAGGGTGGCACCGGCACCGCCGTGGGATTCGGGCACCCGCACTGCACCGAATCCGGCGGCGGCAAGGGCCCTGATCGGTTCGTGCGGCAGGCTCCGGGTGGTGTCGCGCTCGGAGGCGCCCGCAGCGATGTCGGAAAACAGCGGTGCGAAGCGTTCCTTGAGTTGCTCGAGTCGGGTCCGTGGCGATGCTTCAAGGTCGGTGCTGGTCATGATTGGCGGTTCCTTCCGGGCGAGGTGCGAACGAATAAGTTCGACTCTAGGAACCGGCGGCATCGCTGTAAATAACCCGCTTCACGTGGGGAATCAGGGGGTCTCGAAGTGTCACATGCGACTGTTTGCGAGGGCCGGGAGTGTCACGCGAGGTCTTTTTCCGTCACGGAAGTGCACGCTTGGCACACCAAGGAAATAGGTGGAGCCTGCAATGCCGGGGATCAACTACCCACAACCTTTGGACTATGCAGAAACCTTGGCTGTCAGTTTTCGTCGCGCGGCGCGACGGCCGTGACCAGGTCCTGGAGCTCGGGCACCCGGGCGGCATTTTCCAGCGCCTCGCGCAATACCGTGTCATGGGTTGGATGTGCCTCGTTCAGCAGCTTCTCGCCTGCCGCCGTTAGTTCGGTGTAGATGCCGCGGCGGTCGTCCATGCAGAGGATGCGGGTAAGCAGGCCACGGTCCTCGAGCCGCGTGACCAGCCGGGTAATGGCGCTGCTGGAAAGTGCGGCTGCACGGGCAAGCTGCGCCATGCGCATGTGCCAGCCATCCTGCCGGCCCAGCGCGTCCAGCACCGTGAATTCAACAACCGACAGGCCGTGCTTGGCCTGCAGTGCGCGCTCGAGTTCACCCTCGATGAGGTTGTGCAGCGCGGCAAGCGTTCGCCAGCCCTGCGCACGAATCTGTACCGCATCGTCCTTGATTCCCATGGGCGAAACTCCTCTGTTCTCTACACCACAAGACTACCACCTTGCGCCGATATGCCGCGCGTGCAATCATTGCTTACGCAGTAGTTGCACACGCAACGAACGTATCCGGCCGGTACGCCACTGCATCCGTACCCCCAATTCGCACAGAAGGTTTTCATGCCAGTTGCTCTTTATGCCCTCGCCCTTGGCGGCTTCGGCATCGGTCTCACCGAGTTCGTCATCATGGGCTTGCTGCCCGAGGTCGCAGCCGATTTCGGCGTGACCGAGACCGTTGCGGGCTACCTCATCTCCGGATACGCCCTCGCCGTTGCCATCGGCGCCATCATCTTCACTGCCGTGCTTGGCAGGTACGACCGCAAGAAGTCCCTGCTGTTCCTGATGGTGCTGTTCATCATCGGCAACCTGCTCTCGGCCACCGGCCCAAGCTACGAGTTGGTCATGCTCGGGCGCATCATCGCAGCGCTGTGCCACGGCGCGTTCTTCGGCATCGGCTCGGTTGTCGCCGCAGACCTGGTGCCGGCCACCAAGCGTGCCGGCGCCATCGCGTTCATGTTTGCTGGACTCACCATCGCCAACGTGCTCGGCGTGCCACTTGGAACGATGCTCGGCCAGGCCGCCGGGTGGCGTGCGACATTCTGGGCCATCACGGCCATTGGCGTCATCGCACTGGTTGGCATCATGCTGCTGGTACCGGGCAACCTCGCCCGATCCTCCAACGCAGGCGTCTTTGGTGAGTTCTCGATCTTCCGCAGCCCGCAGGTCTGGCTGTCGATGCTCGTGACGATCCTGGGCTACGGCGGCATGTTCGGCGCATTCACCTACATCGCCTTCACGCTCACGGGCGTCGGCGGCTTCGCCCCGAGCACCGTGCCGTGGCTGTTGATCCTCTTCGGCGTCGGGCTGTTCGTCGGCAACATCCTCGGCGGCCGCGCCGCCGACAGGAACCTGCCCAAGACGCTCATTGCCTTGCTGGTGGTTCTCACTGTCGTCCTGGTCGGATTCGCGCTCACCGCGCAAAACCAGATCGCCACCATCATCGCGCTGGTGCTCATGGGCGGTGTCGGCTTTGCCACGGTGCCGGGGATGCAAATGCGCATCATGAACCACGCGGCGCATGCGCCGACCCTCGCCTCGGGCGCCAACATCGCGGCCTTCAACATCGGCAACGCGCTTGGCGCATGGGTCGGCGGCCTGACCATTGCCGCAGGGCTCGGCTACACCTCGCCGCTCTGGGCCGGTGCCGCAATCACCGTTGCCGGACTGCTGGTGCTGCTCGTTGCGGTGCGCGTTCGCGGCGGCGAATTCGCAAAACACCACGAGCCGGCGCTTTCCCCCGCCCCCGTCCGGTAGCCACCCGCGCTCCCCTCACCACGTCTAACTAAGGAACCCAAGAATGAACACCACATCCATCACCGTCCCGAACATCACGCTCAACAACGGGGTCGCCATGCCGCAGCTGGGCTTCGGGGTCTTCCAGGTTTCCGACGATGAAACCACCGCCGCGGTCACGACCGCCCTGGAAACCGGATACCGCAGCATCGATACGGCCGCGATTTACGGAAACGAAGCCGGCGTCGGACGCGCCCTCGCCGAATCCGGCATCGCCCGCGACGAACTGTTCATCACGACCAAGCTGTGGCTGGCGGACCTGGGCCGCGAAAAAACCCGCACCGCCCTGCTCGCCAGCCTCGAGAAGCTCGGACTCGACTACGTGGATCTCTACCTCATCCACTGGCCCGGCACCGATACCGACGCCTACCTCGAATCGTGGCAGGTACTCGAGGAGCTGATGGCCGAGGGTTTGACCCGCGCGATCGGCGTCTCCAACTTCCTCCCCGAGCATCTTGAACGGATCGTTGCCCTGGGCGGAACCATTCCCGCGGTGAACCAGGTGGAACTTCACCCGCTGCTGCAAAACCACGAAACCGCAGCTGTGAACCTTGCCCACGGCATCGCCACCGAGGCATGGAGCCCGCTGGCCCAGGGAGCAGCGTTGACCGAACCCGCAGTTCTCGACGCCGCCGCCGCGCACGGCGTAACCCCGGCCCAGGTCGTCATTCGCTGGCACCTGCAAAGCGGCAACGTGGTGATCCCCAAGTCCGTCACGGCCTCTCGCATGGCCTCGAACTTCGACGTCTTCGGGTTCGAGCTCAGCGGCGAGGAAATGAGGGCAATCGACGCGCTCGAACGCGATGGACGCACCGGTCCGTTCCCCGGCACCTTCAACGGCTAACCGAAAACGGATCACGCCGCTTCATGCGCGGGGCCCGGTCGCATGGCCGGGCCCCGCGCGTGTTAACGCGCATCCCGAATCGGTGTTCTATCGTGGAATCCACACGGACGGCATGTCCTAACGTTTCGGCCTGCGGCAGCACGATGAATTGCTGCGCCAGACGCTCGATCTGCTCTGACCAACCGGATCCCCACACGGCAGGTTGGACCGGATCCGTGCATCGGTCATCCGGGCCCAAGATGTATCCGGTGGAAAAATGCGAAAGACTGTACTCCCACACTCACGAAGGCGAACACCACATGATGAATCTCCAGCAGGACTCCGACGGCAACATCCGCATGCGCGCCATCTACCCCAAGACCGTGCGCATCAACGTCATCTTCACCGACGGGACGCAGGAGGAGTTCACCGGGCAGCGCCTGAACGAACTGCGCGCCGAGGCCAACGCCGCCTACCGCCTGGCCAACGAGCTGGACGCGAAGGGCTTCGACCGCAACAAGGGCAAGCCGCTGGCCCGCAACAAGGTCGTAGAATTCGTGCCGGTGCGCCCCGGTATGTCCGAGAAGTCCAAGAAGTAACGACGATGCGCCGCCGTCAGCGGCGCATCGCCCCCCAAACCTCTGCGCCGGCTCAGGACAGGACGTCCTTGCCGGCAAACCTGCCCCAAGCCAGCGCGCCGAACACCAGGATGTAGCCGCCCTGCAGCAGGGCGTTGTCGCCGAACGACGTCCACAGGACCGGTTCGCGCAACAGGTCCGCGAAGCCCAGCCAGTAGTGCGGGAAAAGCCACGGGTGCAGCCAGTCCAGTTGCGGCAACTGGTTGAGGATCTGCGCGGTGACGGCGAGCACCGCCGTGGCGGCCATGGCCCCGACGGGCACGTCGGTCAACGTGGAAACAAACAGGCCGATGGCCGCCAGACCGAGCAGCGACAGTGCCGCGTAGGCGGCGATGTACCCCAACCGCAGCAGGGCGCCGGCCGTCCCGATGGTGTCCCCCGACAGCAGCGTCACCGGCCCGACGGGGAAAAGCAGCCACCCGACCAGCACCCCGCACAGGGCCACCATGAGCGCCGCGGCCAGGCAGAAGACCACCGCCGCCGCGTATTTCACCAGCAGCAGGCGCCCGCGCGAGACGGGTGCGGCAAGCAGGTAGCGCAGCGTCCCGGCCCCGGCTTCCCCGGCGATCGTGTCCCCGGCGACCACCGAAACCGTCAGCGGCAGGAACAACGGGATGCACACCAGCAAACCGGTGACTGCCACGAACAACCCGTTGCCCGCCACCCGGTCAAGGAAGGCCGGCCCGCGGCCCGACGGCGGGCCGGAGGTGAGCCTGACGGCGACGGCGATGAGCACCGGAACCGCCGCCAGCGCCAGCAGCATCGCCCAGGTGCGGCGGCGCCTGAAGAGCAGCGCAAGTTCCGAGCGCATCAATCCGCTACTGTGCAAGGTCGAACCCCTCCCCCGTCAACGCGACAAAGCGTTCCTCAAGGCTGGCCGGTTCCACGGCGAAACCGCGCACGCGCACGCCCGCCGAAACCAGTTCCTGAACGATCCGTTCGGCCGCCGGTGCCCCCGAATTCAGCCCGGACCTCAGCATCTGGTCGGACCCTCCCGTGTCGGGGTCCGGCAGCGCGTCGATCCCCAGCCGGGCCAGCACGCCCAGGGCCGGCCCGGCATCCGGGGTGCGCAGCGTCAGCCGGCTCCGTCCGCCGGCCCGCAACTGCGCCAGCGTCCCCTGGGCCAGCAGGTTTCCGGTGCTCATCACCGCCACGTGCGTGCACATCTGCTCGATTTCGCTGAGCAGGTGGCTGGAGACGAAGACCGTCGTCCCTTCCTGCGCGAGTCCACCGATCAGGTGCCGCACCTCGCGGGTCCCCTGCGGGTCAAGGCCGTTGGTCGGTTCGTCGAGCACCAGCAATTCCCGCTCGCGCAACAGCGCGTTGGCGATGCCCAGGCGTTGTTTCATGCCCAGCGAGTACGCGTGCACGGCCAGTTTGGCGGCCTTGCCCAGGCCGACCTTCTCCAGCGCCGCTTCCACGCGCCTGGCCCGGCTCGCCGGGTCGGAGGTGGTGTCGGCGCAATCCATGCGGACCAGGTTGGCCCGCCCGGAAAGGAATGGGTGGAAGGCCGGACCCTCGACCAGGGCCCCGACCCGGGGAAGCACGTGCGATGCGGCCGCGGGCATGGGCCGGGAGAGCAGGTTGATGCTTCCGCTGCTGGGCGTGGCCAGCCCGAGCAGCATCCGGATGGTCGTGGTCTTTCCCGAGCCGTTGGGACCCAGGAACCCGAAGACCGATCCGTGCGGCACCTCGAGGTCAAGGTCGTTGACGGCCCGGCGCTTGCCGAAGCTCTTGCCCAACCCGAACGTCTGGATGGCCAGCGCCCCGTCGAGCGGCTGGCCGCTCACTGTTCGTCGGCCACGGCCTGCAGCCTGGCCTCGGGAACCGAGCCGACGAGCACCCGCCCGTCATCGGTGATCAGGATGTTCAAGAGCGAGCTGTGCAGCAGGCGGCCGCCCGCGACGGGGGTGGACAGTTGGTCCAGCACCTTGGAGTCCATCAGCCCGGCCGGCATCTGGTCCTCGTCGAACAGCGCCACGGTCTCCCAGCCGGTTCCCACCGTCTGCGGCTTGTCGCCGTTTCCGTGCATGCCGTCCATCTTCATGTCTTGGTGCATCATGTCCTGGTCCATCATGTGTTCGGACATGTCGTGTTCGCGGACCGTTGCACCTTCCGGCGGGGTGAAGTCGAACCTGGCGGCATCGGGTGTTTCCGGGGTGAAGGAGGTGAACTCCACCGAGATGGCGGGGTCGTCCTGGCCCACCGCGTCGACGGTGATGCCCAGGGGCACTCCGGTCTCCGCATCGACGTCGATGCTCACGCCGGCAACCAGCGTGTCTTCGGTGCGCGGGGTCAGTTCGAGGCTGTAGGCATCGCGGCCCGCTATCTGCACGTCCTCCTTGACCTCCACCATGGTGCTCGGGTCGATGGCGGACAGGAACTTGTCGGCAAGCTCGCCCGGCGTCATGGACTCGGCGTTGTCGTCGTTTCCGAAATGGTGATTGGCGTCGTCCGGCATTTCGGGCACCGTGGCCTTGTCGACGGTGTTTGTTGCCGAGTCGTAGTGCCACAGCTCGGGGCCGTTGCGGATGATGTCCTGCTCGTCCATGCCGTCCATGACCTGCAACCGGACTTTGTCGGGCTTGTCCACATAGACGCGTGCCTCGTGGGTTCCGGAGACCATGGACAGCATTTGTGCCAGCTTGGCGGCATCGAAATCCCTGGTGTCGGACGGGTCTGTGTCGTTGGATGGTCCCGTGTCGGAAGGGCCGAATTCACCGGGGTCGGGCAGTTGCGGGACGCCCAGATCGACCGTTGCCTTGAGGTTTCCGGAAAAATCGGTGTCCTTGGAGTTCGCGATCATCTGCAGGATTTCCTGCGGCGACTTTGGATCCAGCTTCAGCTCCGCATTGGCTGAAGCCGCGGCCCCAACGGCGGCCGCCGCGATGAGCGCCGGCACCGCCACTGCGGGTATCCATTTTTTGACTGCAACGGGTTTCATGGCCATCAATCCCGACTCAAGTACATAGGTATTTCCACGGTACGCCGCCGGGGCACCGATGGCGATGGCTGGCGGAATCTTGCCGAAACGGCAGGGCCGGAGGCACCAAAAAATGCAGAGTCCCTGGCGGGCGGGAACCGATTCCCGTCCGCCAGGGACTGCAGGTCGGAACGCTAGGCGTCGACGTTCTGCTCCAGAAGCGCATCGATCTGGCCCATGGCCTCGCGCATGCCTTCTTCCATGCCCATCTTGAGCATTTCCTCGAGCTGCTCCAAGCTCTCGAACGAGCTCTTGGTGGTCATCCGGGTGGTATCGCCGGTGCCCTCGAGTGTCACCACGCAGTGCGTGGTGCCGAGGAAGCCGCTGGGTTCCCCGTCATCGCCGGCAAAGCCGTCGTCGAATTCAAGGGTGCTGGGCGCCTCCGCGGCCGTTGTTTTCCACCAGCCGCGGGCTTTCTCGCCCTCCGGTCCGGTCATGTAGTAGCGCGATTCGCCGCCGGCAACGAGCTCGTGCCTGACAAAGGTGGCGGGCCAGGTCGGCGGGCCCCACCAGCGCTCGAGCTGGCGCGGGTCTTCCCAGACCTGCCAGACACGCTCGGCCTCGGCCGCGAATTCGGCGACGAAGGTGAGCGTGAGGTTTTCGGTGTCCTTGTGCGTGCTGATGACGGTCATGATTCCGTTCCTTTGCGGGGTTCGAGGAGGATTTCTTCGATGCGGTTCGTGCGCTGCCGCCAGATGTCCTCGTAGGCATCGAGCAGTTGCGCCGCGCGGTGCAGCATTTCCGGGTTTCCGTGCACGATCTGCTCCCTTCCGCGCCTTTCCTTGGTGATCAGCGAGGCTTTCTCCAGCACCGCGACGTGCTTTTGCACGGCCGCGAAACTCATCCGGTAGTGCTTCGCCAGTTCGGAGACCGACTGTTCGCGCCGCATCGCCTGCTTGATGATGTCGCGCCGGGTCGCATCCGCCATGGCCTGGAAGATGCGGTCGATCTCGGTTTCGCTCAGTTCATGTACAACCATTTGGTTGTAGATTACTCCGCGGGAAATCCAAGCACAAGGGGTTTTCCGCACCCAATTTCGCGGGTGCCTATGCGCACAAATTGACCGGGTTCTGCCCGCGGAACGCCGCCGGCGCCGCACAGCGCAACGGCCCGTCCCCGAGGGCGGGGACGGGCCGAATCGACCGTTGACGGCCTAGGTGTAGAGCGAAATCGGCTGCACCGTTCCGTTGAGGAAGTACGCGCCGACCTCGGTCTTCTTGTAGTCGAGCGGGTCGTGAAGCGAGTGGGTCCGGATGTTGCGCCAGTACAGGTCCAACCCCACCGATCGTTTCGTGGAGCTGGCGCCCGTCACCTCGAACACGCGGCTGGTGACATCGAGCGCCACCTCCGTGGAGACGACCTTGAGCCCGGCGACCTCGACCTCGAGCCGTGCCCGGTCCGCCTCGGTCACCGCGTCGCCCAGTCCGACGACCTCGTCGTAGCGGCGGTTCAGCTTGTCGGCGAGCGCCTTGACGGCCTGGGTTCGGGCCACGAGTTCGCCGTAGGTGCGGTGCACCAGCGGGTCCTCGGCGTAGGTCTGCACCCCGGAGAGGAACCAGGAGTTGCGCCGGGCCAGCGTCAGTTCCCGGGCTTGTTCCAGCGCGCCCTCGGCGGCGGCCAGGTAGATGTTTCCGAAGAGCAGCTGGACTCCCGGGGTCACCACCGTGGAGAACGCGGTGCCGTCGTCGAAGCCCACTACGTCCGCTTCCTCCACCCGCACCGCGTCGAAACGCACCGAGCCGCTGGCCGAGGCCCGCTGTCCCAGGTGGTCCCAGTCGCCCGGGAACCCGATGCCTTCGCGTCCGCGTTCCACGGCGAAGATGACGACGCGGCCGTCATGCCGGCCACCGCTGGCCTGGGCCGCGGAGATGATGACGTCGGTGGCGGAGGCCCCGGTGGCAAAGCGCTTGAGTCCGGTCAGCCGGTATCCGGTGCCGTCGGCGAGCAGTTCAAGGTCCGGGTCGACGGGGTTCAACGCGTCGCTCCAGAGCTGGTTCTGCTCGGCGGTCCTCCGGAACCATGCCGACTGGTCGCGGCCCGCACCGTAGAACGCAAGGCAGGAGGAATTCAGGTAGTGGTACCCGAGGATCTGCGCCACCGAGGCATCTGCCCGCGCCAGGATCCGGATGACGCGGAACGCGGTTTCCCAGTGCGCCCCGGCACCTCCGTAAACGGCGGGGACCACGAGCCCGGCCAATCCGTGTTCGCGCAGCAGCTCGAGCGCCTCCAGCGGATCCGTGCCTCGGTGGTCACGCTCCAGCGCGCCCTTGGCCAGCTCGTCGGCAACGGTTTGTGCCACCACGCTCCAGTGGTCAAGTTCCCGGTTGTCGGCATGGCCGGACCAGAGGTTCGCTGATGAAAGGGGCGCCGCGGACAGGGTCTCGGCTGAAAGAACGGTGCTCATGGGTTCTCCTGAAACGAATTGTGGTTGAAGGGCGGACGCAGCGGGGTGCTAGTCAAGGACGACGGCGCGCCGGCGGGTGGCGACGACGGGGCCGGCAAGCAGGGCCGCGGCCAGCAGCACCAGCACACCGACTGAGAACGGCCCGTAGCCGCTTTCCCCCACCAGCGCCGGCAGGTTCACCAGGATGATGGCGAGGAAGGCCAGGAGTCCGACCAGACCGAGGGCCGGTGCGATCCGTCGCGGCCACAGGGCACCGCCGCGTTCCTTGCGCCCGAAGAACACCAGCACGGCAACGGAGGTCAGCGCCAGCAACAGGACGATGCCGACCGAGGAAATCCCGCCGAGCCACGTGTAGAACTGCCCGATCGGATCCAGGCCCAGCACCGCGGCTGCAACGATCAGCACGGCGACGGTTCCCGAGGCGACCAGCGAGGCAACCGAGGGCGCGCCGTGGACCCGGTGCGCGCTGCCCAGCGGTGCCGGCAGCACGCCGCGGGCACCCAGCTGGAACAGGTAGCGGGAGGCGATGTTGTGGAAGGAGAGGATGCAGGCGAACAGGCTGGTGACAAACAGCAGCTGGACGATGTGCCCGCCGGCGGCACCCAGGTAGGCCTGCGTGGTGGTCTGCAGGATGGTGCCCGGGTTCTCGGTGGCGTTGGCGACGATGCCGCTCTCGCCGTTGGCGCTGATCAGCACCCAGCTGGAGACGGTGTAGAAGACGCCGATGGAGATCAGCGAGATGTACGTGGCCTTCGGAATGGTGCGGTCCGGGTCCTTGGCCTCGTCGCGGAACACTGCTGTGGCCTCGAAGCCCACGAAGCTCAGGATGGCAAAGAGGATGCCCATGCCCGGTGCGCCGGAGACGATTTCGGAAGGCGTCACGATTCCCGTGGCGAAGCCCTCGGGTCCGCCGCCGGAGAAGATGACCACCGCGTCGAGCACCAGGACGATCGCCACCTCCGCAATGAGCAGCACGGCCAGCAGCTTTCCGGAGAGCGCGATGTTCCTGTAGCCCAGCGCAGTCACGGCGACAAAGCCGACCGCGGCCCAGGCCCACCACGGCAGGTCCGGCCCGCCGTAGGACTTCACCAGTTCGGCCAGCCCGGGGCCGAAGAGCCCGAAGACACCTGCCTCGAGTGCCAGGTAGGCCAGCAGCGCGACGAAGGCAGCGCCCAGGCCGAACCCGCGGCCCAGCCCCTTGCTGACGTAGGAGTAGAACGCCCCGGCGGTCGGCACAAAGCGCGTCATCTGGGTGAACCCCACGGAGAAGAGCAACAGCACCACCGTGGCGATGACGAAGGAGAACGGGAAGCCCGCCCCGTTGCCGAACGCGATGCCCAGCGGGACGGGGCCGCCGATGACGCCCAGGGGCGAGGCCGCGGCCACGACGATGAAGACGATGGAGGCGACGCCGAGGTTGCCGCGCAACCGGGGACGGGCTGTTGCCGTCTCCGGCGTCGCGCTTGGCACTGGTGCAAGAGTCTGTTGCTGGGACATGTGGGTTGCTCCGAACGGAAGTTCACTTAACGGGAATTGGATCCACATTAAGTTCGCGCCGCGGCGGCCGGCGAGCGCATGTCAGGGCGTTGCCCACCGCGTCGTTTCATGACGCGGGCCACCCGCCCAAAGGGCCCCTCCACCTCCCCGGATGCAACATTGCGTCATCCCGCACGCCCCGACGGAAACACGACGACACAAAGTTGCCCACCGCGTTCTGCCGACCGTGCAGTCCGCGATCCGGGCAGCAAGATGGAAAATTCCGAGATGCGCTGGTTTCTCTGCGCACGGCCTCGCACAGCATGCGAGAAGCGTTCACCTGGAACCCACGAACACGCACTTAAGTCTCAATCGGAGACTATAGTGTTCATACGGACACTTAAGTTATCGATTAAGCACTATAGTCTCCACGCTGACGGCAGCACCCCAGAGGTACTCCCCGAATCGACCTCTCGAAGGAGGACAGCCGTGTTGCTGCAACATCCGCTGGCTGCGGTAGCCCCCACCCTCGGCACATCTGTGCTTTCCGTCTTGGCCGGCGCCGACACCAGCTTCACTGTCACGCGGATCCACAACGTTCTTGAGCAAAAGGCATCGCCAACAGGTATCCGCAAGGCGTTGGCACCTTTGGTCGCCCAAGGACTGGTTTCCGAAGTGGTGCTGGGCAAGACCCATGCGTATTCGTTGAATCGACGGCACCTCCTGGCCGAGCCCCTGCTCGCCATGACAAACGCCAAGGAACGACTGCTGGTAAAGATCGAAACCTTGGTTGAGTCATGGCCAATCCAACCGGTCACAGTCACCCTCTTCGGCTCTGCTGCCCGGGGGGACATGCACGTTGACAGCGACATCGACATCTTCGTCGTTTTCCCCGACGATGCAAACCAAGACGTCGTCGATGAAGTGATCTACGGCCTGGCGGAGCAGGTAAACGGCTGGACGGGAAACGATGTCCGCCCGCTTGTCTACCGCACAGCCGAAGTCACGCCGGCCCCCATTTTCGATTCCATCGTTTCGGAGGGAATCACCGTCGCGGGTGATTCCAACTGGCTGCGCCGGACCCTCCGCCGGCAAAGGGCCGCATCATGAAAACGGTGCCGGCCGACGAATCGGTTCGTCGCGGACGCCTGGCAAAGGCACTCCAGTTCAAGGCGGTGGCTGACGATGCACTGGCCCTCGCCGATGAGGGACACGGCGTTGCGGACGCAGTGGTCACGTTGTTGGTCCACGCCGGCATTGCCGCTTCCGACGCGATCTGTGCCCAAGCGCTTCATGAACATGCCAAGGGCGAAAACCATTTGGAGGCGGCCATGCTGTTGCACAGCGTCGACCCGGCTGCCGCAAAGCACTTGAAACGTCTGCTCGGCATGAAAACACGGGCGGGGTATGGGCACGACCCGGTGACCAATACCCAGCTGCAGCAGGCTGAACGATCCGCCGCCGCCCTCATAAATCTTGCGTTCAACCAGCGCTAGTTTGGCCCGCCGCCGGCGACGGGCCAAACACGTCCTGGGACCCACACCCATGGATCCAGCGCCTCAGGCCTTGGCGATTGCTTCCTTCAGCGCAGAGAGCAGCAGCGCGACGGAGGCCGGGTTGGCGTTCGGGCCCATCATTCCGATCCGCCAGACCGTGCTAGCGTATTTGCCCACCCCGCCGCCGATCTCGATGTTGAACCGCTCCAACAGGTAGGCGCGGACCCTTGCAGAGTCGATGCCCTCCGGAACGTACACGGTGGTCAGCTGGGGCAGCCGGTGGCCCTCGGCGGCGAAGAGCGTCAGGCCCATCTCCTCGAGCCCGTCCTGCAACGTCTGGCCGGCTGCCTGGTGGCGGGCCGTGACGTTGTCCAACCCCTCCGCAAGGATCCTGTCGATACCCGCCTCGAGGGAGGCGACCATCGCAACGGGCGCCGTGTGGTGGTACGTGCGGCCGCCGCCCCGCGCGCCGGTGGTGTAGCCGCCGAGCAGGCCGAGGTCCAGGTACCAGGACTGCGGCTTCTGCACGCGCCGCTCGAACGCACGGTCGGAAATGGTGAAGGGCGACAGGCCCGGGGCCACGCCGATGCACTTCTGCGTTCCGGCGTAGGCCACGTCGACGCCCCATTCGTCGGCGAGCACGGGCATTCCGCCGATGGAGGTCACCGCATCCATGATCAGCAGCGCGTCGCCCTTGATGGCTCCGAGCGCCGCGATGTCGGAGATGACGCCCGTGCTGGTCTCGGCGTGCACGGCTGCGATCACCGTCGGGTTCGGGTGCGCATCGGCAACGCGCTGGGCATCCACGGGGGTGCCATATTCGTGGTCCACGCGGACCACCTCGGCGCCGGCGCGCGAGGCAACCTCGCACATGCGCTCGCCAAAGAGTCCGTTGACAGCGATGACCGCGACATCGCCCGCCTTCACGGTGTTCACGAACGACGCCTCCATGCCGGCCGAACCGGTGCCGCTCAGCGGCAGGGTGCGCGCGTTGGCGGTTCCCCACAGGGTGCGCAGCCCCGCGCAGGTGTGGTCCATGCGGGCGATGAAGGCGGGGTCCAGGTGGCCGAGCAGCGGCAGCCCGAGCGCGGCCGTGGCCTCGGGGTAGGGGTTGCAGGGGCCGGGGCCGAAGAGGTGGCGGACGGGAACAATCTGGGTCATCGCAAAACCCTTTCTGTCTGTTCTGACTGGATCTCGGAACTCGTCATCACCCACACTACGCCGGGGGCGGGTCGGCACCGAGGGAAATCTTTTTACCCCTGTGCCGGACCGCGATCCGCCTGCCAGCCGGCGCGATCCCGCGGCCTGTACACCGCGATGATCACGCCCGTGGTGGTGGTGATGGCTTCTACGAGATCCAGCTCCGCGCGCGGCAGCCCGTCGGCGAAGAACCTGCGGCCCGTTCCGAGCACCAGCGGGTGGATCAGCAGCGTGTACTCGTCCACCAGCCTCGCGGCCATGAGCGAGCGCAGCAGGTTGCCGCTGCCCATGCACAGCAGGTCGGGTCCCGGTTGCCCGCGCAGCGCGGCGACGGCATCGACCGCGTCCCCGGGCAGCAGCTTGGAGTTGGCCCACGCCAGTGGCTCGTGGAGCGTGCGCGATGCCACGTGTTTGGTGAGCGTGTTCAGCAGGTCGGTAAACGGGTTGTCCTCCTGCGTCGGCCAGAAGGAGGCAAAATCTTCCCAGGTGCGGCGGCCCAGCACCAGTTCGTGGGCGGTGCCCATTCCGCGGCCCAGATACTCCCCCAGCACCGAGTCCGTGTAGGCCTGGGCCCAGCCGCCGTGGTCGAACCTGTTGCGGGTGTCCTCGTCCGGGCGTCCTGGCCCCTGCATGACCCCGTCCAGGGTCAGGTTGTTCAGCACCGTCAGTTTCCGCAACACCGGCAGTTTCCGCATGGCCAACAGCCTTTCAACGAGGTGGCGCGCTGGCCCGTCGCGGCCGCGCAGGATCGGGTGTGGCCAGGGTTTACCGGTTCCCGGGTTCGCCACCTGCCGGCTCCGGGACCGGTTCCGGAATCCCCGTGCCGTCCTGGACGGGTTCGGTACCGCCGTCCTTGGCCTGGCGCACCCGTTCGTCGGCCGGAACTTCTCCGTGCGGCGGCCGGTCGTAGTACTTCTTGTAGCGTTCGTCTTCATGGTGGTGGTTGCCCATGACGCCCTCCAAAGTCGATCCCGGGCAAGGTACTCCCGGACATCTCAACCGTTGCACCGGACGGGTTGTTTGGCAACAGGTTGGCCGACCTCCCCGCGCGACAGATTCTCCCGGGGGAATCCATGGGTGTCTCGCCGGGGATATCGCGCCTCGCTGAGGCAACGGCTCCCCCGCCCGACTACACGATGCGGCCCAAATAGCGCGGTAGTCCGGCTCGAAACAACTGAGCCGGACTACCGTGATGCGCCCCTCGAGACGCCAAGAAATCACCCGTTGATCCGGATACCCGTGGGGGGAACCGGATCAGCGGCATTCCCTGGGGATTCAGCCGATCTGCAGCTCGCCCATTTCGCCCCAGGCATCGCCATCCACCTTGCGGGAAACGATTTTCGGGGTGGCCACCAGGGCCGGGCGCATGGCGTCCAAGCCGGCCTTGAAGTGGTCGCTGTTGACGTGGGTTCCGGCAGCTTCGTCATCAAGGAAGGCCTCGACGAGGATGAACTCGGCCGGGTCCTCCACGCTGCGGGACCAGTCAAACCACAGGTTTCCCGGCTCCTGGCGGGTGCCGGCTGTGAATGGACCCACAAGGTCCATGAACTGTTCGGTGTAATCGGGCTTGGTCTGGAATTTTACGACGATGAAGTACATGCTCCCATGCTAGGCAACCGGCGGTGCCGGCAAAAAGGTCTTCTATCGGATAATGAGAATCGACACTGGAAGCGTAGTTCATGGCCGTCGATCTCAGGCTGCTGCTTTCCTGTCGAGCGACATGCTCAATATCGGCGACGGCCGTGACGAACCAGCCGAACTTGCTGCACCCAAGATGTCTCCCGCGTGCATAATCTAGATTGGCGAAACTATTTGAGAGTGGTGCATCGTGACGCTGCAAATGGAAAGCAATCTTTCAGATGACCCTGGCGAGAGGTCGTCGCCCTTGGAAAAAACGTTTGCCGTGCTCGAGTTCGTTGCAGAACGCGGCGGAGCCACGGCCAAGGAGATATCCGATGCCCTGGGTTACCCCATGCCCAGCGTCTACCGCCTCGCAAAGGCCCTCGTCCAGACCGGCTACTTGGTTCATCTCAAAGACCAGAGCCGCTTTGAATTGGGTTACAAACCGCACCAGCTTGCCGTATCCCTTCACCGCCAGATCGGCATCCCCACACAGGTGAAGTCCGTCATCGCGGACCTTCACCAGAGGCTGTCCATGGCAGCTTATTTCGCCGTGTACCGGGGAGCAGACGTCGTGGTCGCCTATGTAGTGGATTCGCCGAAACATCCTCGTTTGACCCCTCTGAACTTTGGATTCCACGAGGCGGCTCACGCCACGGCCTTCGGCAAGATCATGCTCGCGGGGATGAACGAACCCCAGCGCAACCAGTATCTTGCTGTTCACAAGCCCCATCCACTGCAAAAAAACACGATCACAGACCAAGCGGAACTATCCACACACTTGGAATCGGTCATGATCGACGGCGTTGCTTGGGAACACGAAGAGTTTGTGGCGGGTAAGATCTGCGCAGCTGTTGGCGTGCACCACGGGGCGGGCATGGTCGTCGGGGCCGTCGCCGTCAGCGCCGACACCGCATTCATGGTCGGGCGCGAGCGCGAGGTCGAAATTGCGCTTCGCGATTCGGCCAATCAGGTGAGCAAGTATTTCCGCACAGGGTTGGCCCGCTGACCGTTTGAGACTCGGACGCAAGCAGGCACACAATGCATTCTCCGGCGCCTTCTGCTCGACGCCGCTTTGAGTACGAGTCCCTCTGCATCGAGCAGTCATTGCGCAAACAGCGCGGCAGGACTGCGCATGATCCGCACGGACGGAGAGCGGCCACGTCGATGGCGCGGAGCGGGGCCGGAACCATTGGTTCCGGCCCCGCTCCGTGGGATATCGCGTTGTGAAGGTTCGTGGAGACTACTTTTGCGCCAGCAGGCGCTCCACGCGGGGCTTGACCTCGGTGGCCAGCAGCGTGATGGACTCGAGCAGGTGTTCCTGCGGCAGGCCGCCGATGTCCATCTGCAGGAAGTGGCGCATGTGTCCCAGGTAGCCGTGCAGGTGGACGATGCGTTCGGCGACCTCGTCCGGCGATCCGACGTAGTAGGCCCCCGGTGCCTCGGCCTGCGCGTCGTAGGCACGCTTGTCAGGTGCCGGCCAGCCGCGCAGGCGACCCATTTCGACGTTCAGGTTGTGCCAGCCCGGGTAGAAGCGCTCGAGCGCTTCCTTCTTGGTCGGCGCGATGAGGCCCAGTGCGGCAACCGAGACTTTCAGCGCTTCGGGAGCGTGGCCGGCTGCGGCTCCGGCGCGGCGGTACAGGTCGGCCAGCGGGGCAAAGCGGTGCGGTGCCCCGCCGATGATTGCATAGGAAACCGGCATGGCCAGCTGCCCGGCGCGGGCCGAGGATGCGGCGTTGCCGCCGGTGGCCAGCCAGATCGGCAGCTTGCCGGAGACCGGGCGCGGGACCACGGCCAGGTCCTGGATGCTCGGCCGCTTCGTCCCGGACCAGGTCACTTCCTCGGTCTGCGCATCGTTGATGGTCATCAGCAGATCGAGCTTTTCCGCGTAGAGCTCGTCGTATTCGGCCAGGTCGTAGCCGAAGAGCGGGAAGGTCTCGACGGAGGAACCGCGGCCCGCGGTGATTTCCACGCGCCCGCCGCCGGAGATGGCGTCGGCCGTGGCGAACTGCTGGTAGATCCGCACCGGGTCGTCGGTGCTGATGATGCTGGCCGCGCTACCCAGCTTGATCTGCGTGGTTGCAGCCGCCGCGGCCGCGATCATGGCACCCGGCGAGGACGCGGGCATGGTGGTGGTGTGGTGTTCGCCGATGCCGAAGTAGTCGAGCCCGGCCTTGTCGGCATGGACAATCGCCGCGAACAGGTTCTGGATGGCTTCGGTGGTGGACCGCAGCGATCCGTCCGCGTTGCGCTGGGTGTCGCCGAAGCTGTATGCGCCGATTTCCATGGTGTGGTTCTCTTCCGATCCGGGGTTTGCGTGACTTCTGGTGATGAAGTGCATGACTGGTTTTGCTTTTAGAGTGCTGCGAGACTGCGCTGCAGCAGGCCGGCAAGTTCGGCAGCGTTGAAGCGGCCATTGAAGATCTCGGTGCCAGGTTCAAAGCGCGCACCGGCCGCAAGCTCGCCGGCATCGACAGCGTCAAAGCCGAGCGCGTCGATGAACTCGGCGACGCGTTCCTTGGCCGCGGCATCGTCCGAGGCGATGACCAGGGCGCGGCGGTCGGCGGTCCCGGCCGGCGCGGAGTCGGGTTCCATCTCGTGGTAGCCGATGTGGTTGAAGGACTTCACGACGCGGGAGGCGGACAGGTGGGCCGCGACGACCTCGGACGAGGTGCGCTCGTCGGCCTCGAAGTCGGCGATGTCGCCGTCGGTGACCGACCAGTAGTTCATCGCGTCGATGACGACCTTGCCGGCCAGCATCTCCGCGCCGATGCCCTTGTACTTGTGCAGCGGGACGGCAACGACCACCAGGTCGGAGTCGGTGGCTTCGGCGGCATCCACCGCTTCGGCGCCGGGCGTCACGATCTCGATGATCAATGCGTTGTCGGCTGCCGGCTTGGAGGTTGCGATCTTCACCCGGTAGCCGGCGGCAACCGCCAGCCGGGCGATGGCCGTACCCACGCGGCCGGCACCCAGAATGCCGATTGTCCCGCGTGTTGCCACATGCTCTTGTGCACCGATGTCCATCGTTCCTTCTCTCCAGAAATATATGCTGTACTACAGACTATATTCCAAACAGAACATCTGCGCAACACCATGCTTTCGGCTATGATGGATGCCATGGCCACCTCAACGCACACCCCGCTCTCCATGGACAAGCCGCTTCCCGGGTTCATCCCCGGCGATCTCGCCTGGCACCTGGGCATGATCCTGCGCGGCCACCAAACACTCTTTGCGCAGGCGGTCGAGGAGATGCCCTGCTCGGTGCGCGGCTACCAAATGCTCTCGACGGTGGTCCACCACGACCCGGCAAACCAGCAGGCCCTCGGCGCCCACCTGGGCATCGACCGCACGGTGCTGACCTACCTGATCGACGACCTTGTCACCGCGGAGCTCGTCGAGCGCATCCCGGCACCCACCGACCGCCGCGCACGGAAGATCGTCGCCACGGACAAGGGCCTGGCGCTGCTGGAAAAGCTGGAAAAGCGCGTGGCCGACGCCGAGCAGACGCTGCTCACCGGCCTTGACGCCGGCGAGACCGCGCAGCTGGCCGGACTGTTGGGCAAGCTCTCGATGTCGGTGCACCGCGCCCAGCCGGGTGCCAACCCGTGCGAGGCCATGGACCACCTGGGCTAGCGGAAATTCGGCGACGCCATACGCGAACGCCGAAGCACGGCCATGACGCATGCCCGTCCACATCGCCTCCGGGCCCGCGCGCCCCATAGAATCGACGCATGACTGATGGCGATATTACTTTCCACACCCGCAAATGGGTCCGCCCCGAAGACCTCAACGCCAACGGCACGCTCTTCGGCGGTTCCCTGCTGCGCTGGATCGACGAGGAAGCGGCGATCTACGCGATCGTCCAGCTCGGCAACGGCTTTGCCGTCACCAAGTACATGTCGGAAATCAACTTCGTCTCCTCCGCGCAACAGGGCGACCTGATCGAGATGGGGCTGACGGCAACCGCCTTCGGCCGCACCTCGCTGACCATGCGCGCAGAGGTGCGCAACATGATCACCCGCCAGTCCATCCTGACGATCGAAAAGATCGTCTTCGTGAACATGGGCGAGGACGGCAAGCCCACCCCGCACGGCTTCACGGAAATCACCTATGACCGCGACCGCATCCCCGGCGAGCACCTGAAGATCAAGCACCCGGAAGACTAGGCGCCCGTGGCGGCGGCCGGCACCACACCTGACGCTGCATGGTTTTTGTCCCCGCTTTCCCGGCGTACGGCTACGATAAAAACCAATAATCACTGATCTGTGCGTGGGGGACGCAACCATGATTCGAGCCTTGAAGACCATTTTCGCTATCGTTGCAGGCACCATCGAAAAGGAAGCCAGGGCGGACGTGTATTCCATCAAGCTCGGCGACTGCCTCAACGACCCGGGCGAAGGTGACATCATCGATGTCAAGGTGGTGCCCTGCACAGAACCACACCAGCTTGAGGTGTTCCACGAATTCACCCTCACCGAAGACAAGTACCCCGAATCCGACGAGGCCATGGAAAAACTGGTCCTGTCCACGTGCGATCCGGTCTACGAGACATTTGTGGGGCGCCCCTACGAAGACTCCGAACTCGACTACACCACGCTGGGGCCCAGCAAGCTCAGCTGGGCCGAAGGCGACAGGACCGTGCACTGCCTGATTGGCAAAGCCGACCTGTCCAAGGTCACCGGCTCGCTCAAGGGCAGCAACGCCTAACGGTTTTCCTTCGCCAGCCACTTGGACTCCCACAGCCGGGAGTCAGCCGCGAACACAGCAAGCGGGGCCGGGGTTCTTGCAGGTGCTCACGTAGCAGCACCAACAAGAAACCCGGCCCCGCCGTTGGTTTCCGACTACTTGGAGACCTTGCCCATCAGTCCCGCGATGGGCCGCAGGAACACCGGGCGGGCCAGGAACCACGCGACCACCATGACGGCGACCGAGAGCGCAAAGATGCCGAAGCCCAGCCAGCCGGCGTCGTCGCGCGCCGCGAACATGTGGTTCAGGTTCCGCAAAACCCCGGTGCACAGCACCAGCGCCACGTGCATGATCACGAACGCGGTGAAAAAGAGCATCACCGGGAAGTGGATCTTCCGAGCCGTCTCCATCGGGTAGATCTTGTCCAGGGCCGCATTTCCCTTGGGCCAGGCCGGGCTCATCCTGACGCCGGTGATGGCCGCCAACGGGGCCGCGACGAAAACAATGCTGAAGTAGGCAAGGACCTGCAGTGCGTTGTAGTTGACCCACCCGTTTTCGGTCGGCCAGTTCAACGAGGCGTACTGCAGCGCGGTGCTCATGGCGTTGGGGAAGATGTCCCAGCTGGTGGGAACAATGCGCATCCAGCCTCCGGTGGCAAAGAGCAGCACCATGAACACCAACCCGTTGAGCAGCCACAGGACATCCAAGCTCAGGTGGAACCAGAGTTCCAGGCTGATCTTGGTCGGCTTGTTCTTGGTCTTGAACAGGCCGGTGTTCTTCCGGGTCCAGTAGGCCTTGGGCCGGGCGGTGGTCCGGACCAGCCACCCGGAGCGGATGATCAGCACCAGGAAGAAGGCGTTGAGGAAATGTTGCCAGCCAAGCCAGGCAGGCAACCCCACGGGGGCGCCGGCCGGAAGTTCACTGTGGCCGGGGTAGGCCGCAAGGAACCCTTGCACCGGTTCCAGCCCGCGCGCCCACTTGGCCAGGAGCACCACCACGGCCAGCGAGACCACGGCAAGAACCACCCATTTGGCCAGCCCGACCCACTTGGCCGGGTCTTGTCTGGAGTCGGGCTTTGGTTTGGTCAGCAACGACATCTCGGATTTCCCCTCTTCGCCTAGACGCCCGCGCCGACGCCGCTGCGCTCGGCGATGGCGGCCTTGAGCTGCGGCAGGATGGTGAAGAGGTCGCCCACGATGCCGAAGTCGGCAACATCGAAGATCGGCGCGTCTGCGTCCTGGTTGATGGCGACAATGCGCTTTGCGGTCTGCATGCCCGCGCGGTGCTGGATCGCTCCGGAAATGCCCACGGCAATGTAGAGGTCCGGCGACACGCTGACACCGGTCTGGCCGACCTGGTGGCTCTGCGGCACGTACCCGGCGTCGACGGCCGCGCGGGAAGCACCGAGGCCCGCGCCGAGCGAGTCCGCGAGTTCCTCCACGAGCGCGAAGTTCTCCCTGGATCCGAGCCCGCGGCCGCCGGAAACGACGATTCGTGCCGCACGCAGTTCCGGGCGGTCCGAGTTCGAGGCGGCCGTGTGGGTTGCCTCGATGACGGCCTCGCCGGTGGTGGCAACCTCGAGTTGGACGACGTTTGCCTCGGGCGCCGCAACCGGGGCGGGCGCCTCGGCACCGCTTGAGGCAACGGTGACCAGCGCAATGCCGGCGCCGACGCTGGATTCGGTGTTGTAGTTCCCTCCAAACACCGAATGCGTGGCGATGATCTTTCCGCCGTCGAGCCTCAGCTCGTGCGCCTCGAGGATCACGGGGTTTGATGTGCGCGCGGCGAGCCGGCCCAGCGTTTCGCGTGCATCGGCACCGTTGGAGGCCAGCACGGCGACGGGGGCGTAGACGGAGATGGCCTCGGCAAGGGCCGAGATTGAACCCGCCGCAATGTGGCTGGCGGCAGTCGCCGTTTCGCCGATGAAGATCCGGCTCGCACCCAGTGCGCCGAGTTCCGCAACGAGTTCGACGCTGTTGCCCGGGGCCGCGGCCACCACCGCCACGGGCTCACCCAGCGTGGAGGCAAGCTGCAGCAGGTGCGCGGCGTTGGAACGCAGTTTTCCGCTGGCTGCCAGTTCGATGTTGACAAGAATATTGCTCATGAGGTGTATTCCCTTCAGATCAGGTTTTCGGTGCTGAGGTAGTCGGCGAGCCGCGCCGCGGCATTGCCGTCGTCCACGATCTTGGTGCCGGCACCGCGTGCCGGGCGCTTGTTGGCACCGAGCACCAGGTTTCCTACCGAGTGGTTGATGCCGCCCAGGCCGAGGTCGGCGGCCTTGTAGACGGCCACCGGCTTGCGCTTGGCGGTCATGATGCCCTTGAACTTGGGGAAGCGGGCCTCTCCGGTGCGTTCGGTGATGGACAGCACCGCGGGAAGGGCCGCTGCCAATTCCTGGGTGCACTCCGCGTTCTGGCGTTCGCCGCGCACCGAGGAACCGGTGAACTCGACGGTGTTCAACGGACCCAGGAACGGCAGGCCCAGCAGCTCGGCAAGCATCGCCGGCACCACGCCGCCGCGGCCATCGGTGGATTCGTTGCCGGCGATGATGACGTCGACGTTGGCGTCCCGCAGCCCGGCGCCCAGCGCCTTGGCCGTTGTCAGCGCGTCGGAACCGGCCAGGGAATCGTCGACGATGTGGATTGCCGAGTCCGCACCCATGGAGAGCGCCTTGCGCAGGGCCTCGGTGGCGGTGGCCGGGCCCATGGTGACGGCCACGATTTCGACGCCCTTGGCGGCGTCCTTTTCCTTCAACGCGACCTCGAGCGCGCGTTCGGTGATTTCGTCGGCGACCCGTTCGCTTGCTGAACGGTCCACGGATCCGCTCGGTGCAAGGTGGCGGTCTTCCTCCGTGTCGGGCACCTGTTTGATCAGCACTGCAATCTTCATGGGTTCTTCCTTCCTTGATCGGGGGGCTGTTAGGCCGTTGCTGCTGCAAAGTCTTGGGTGGCGTCTTGCCGCGGCATCCCGCGGAGGGTGAAGGTTCCGCGGTCGAGGACGACCGTCTCCCCCACGCGCATCTGGAAGACCGCACCGTATTCCGTCCTCCAGATGCTGGTTTCCAGTTCATCTCCCGGGACCACGGGTGCGGCGAAACGGACGTTGAGGGACCCGAAGGCGTCGGGGTCGGCGTTGGCCACGTTCTCCAGCACCGTGCGGGCGGCGAATCCCATGGTGCACAGTCCGTGCAGGATCGGCCGCTCGAAGCCGACCATCTTCGCCAGTGCCGGATCCGAATGCAGGGGGTTCCGGTCCCCGTTGAGCCGGTAGAGCAACGCCTGGTCGCGCGTGGTGCGCTGGACAACGACAAGGTCCGGGGCGGCCTCCGGGGCGGCCCAGGTGTCGCCGGGGCCCGTGTCTCCACCGAAACCGCCTTCGCCGCGGATGACCATCGAGGTGATGCTGCTGGCCACGGGTTCGCGGGTGTCGGCATCGAGCAGGTCGGTGGTCAGTTCGATGATGGCGTTGCGCCCCTTGTCATGCACGGCGCTCATGTAGCTGACGGGGATGACGGTGCCGGCGGCTGGCAGCGACCGGTGCAGCGTGATGGTCTGCCCGCCGTGCAGGATCTGTGAAAGCTTGAAGTCCCCAAGCTCCTCCATCGATCCACTGGCCCCGCCCAGGGTGACGGCGAAGGTCGGCAGTACCCGCTGCTCGATGCCACGGGAATTCTCGGTGGTGAAGGAGAGGTTCTCGGCCGGTTCGGAGGCTCCCGCCCCGACGCTGAGCGCATAGAGCAGCGCGTCCTTGGAATCCCAGGAATACGGGCTTCCCTCGCTCTTTTTCCCGATGTTGTGCACGTGAATTGCCATTCCCGATCCCCTTCGTATGGGCTGCGCCCTCGCGTTCCGACAGCAAGCCGGCCAAGTGGCGCGGATCACTCTTTAATTGAAGACTATAACGAGATTCTAGTTCTTGTCTATGGATATGCAGGGACTTCCGAAAACCAGCGCACGGTCGCTTCGAAGGCAGTCCGCCGGACGCTCCATTCGAACAACGACAAGAGGCTTTCCACGCAACGGGGATGTCCCCTGATTGCGCGGAAAGCCTCTGGCACGAGGACGGAGCCCCGCCACGGGTCCCGAACGGCTCAGGCAGGCGTCAGTCGCCGACCGTCACCGGCAACTTCGCCGGCCGCGCACGCCGAGCGTCGCGCTCTTCCACGGTTTCCGGCACCCACGGCACTGGATTGCGCTTGAGCATCAGCGCCACAACCACGGACAGCACCCCGAAGACCAGAAGGAAGACAAAGGCGGATGTCACCCCGGACTGGGCCACCATGGTCGTCGCCGGATCCTGGTGGCTGGCCAGGATGTAGGCACCGATCGCGGTTGCCGTAGACTGCCCCACGTTGCGGACCATGGTGTTGGTGCCGGCCGTCTCTGAGGTGTGGCTCTCCGGCACGGCTTCGATTAACAAGTTGGGCAGCGCGCCGTAGGTCAGCGAGATGCCGATGCCGTTCAGGCTCATGGCGATGACGAACATGACCACGTTGCCGAAGGTGAGCAGGATGATCGGGATGACCAGGGTCATCAGAACCAAGCCGGCGATGAACACCGAACGTGCGCCGTAACGGTGGGCCAGTCGACCGCCCAGCGGGGCGAAGAAGTAGCCGAGCAGCGCCGTCACGCAGCTGAAGATGCCGGCGGCGGTGGCGGTGAAGCCAAGCCCGAAGCCCACGCTGGCGGGATACTGCAGCACCATCTGCGAGGGCACTGCCATGCCGCCGATCGGGCCGACGGCGGCCAGGATCGTCGCCGTCATGACCAGGGCGATCTGCCTGTTCTTGAACATCCGCAGGTTCACGATCGGGGACTCGACGCGCAGTTCCCACCACACCCAGACCAAGGCGACAAGGACGCCGATGCCCATCAACCCGATGAACTGGATCGAGTCGAAGCCGACCTTGGAGCTTCTGGAGAGGCCCAGCAGGATGGCGCTCACGGCAATCGGCAGCAGCAGCGACCCCAGGTAGTCGGGCTTCTCGTTCGTTGCGGTGACGTTGTCACGCGGAATGAAGAAGAAGACCGCGAGGGCGGCGAGGCCCGCGAGCACCGCGGCAAAGGCGAAGATCCCGTGCCAGGAATAGACGTCGATCATGAAGCCCGCGATGAAGGCGCCCCCCGCACCGGCGATCAGCGCGGAGGCCCCGATCATCGAGACGCCCACCGGAACGCGTTCCTCGTCAAGGTGCTCACGGGCCAGGCCGAAGGCCAGGCCCATGACCGCCCCGGCGACCCCCTGGATGGCGCGGCCCAGGATGATCATGCCCAGCGTGCCGCCGAGCAGCGACACCAGCGAGCCGAGGCCGGCGATGACCAGGACGACGACCATGACCTTGCGTCGGCCGTACATGTCGCCGAAGCGTCCGCCCATGACTCCGGCGGACGCCGAGACAAGCAGGTATGCCGTCACCACCCAGGCAACGGTGTTGGCGTCCACCTGGAAATCCTTGATCAGGGTCGGCAGGGTCACGTACATCATGGATAGCTCAAATGCCGAGACGATTTCGGCCAGGATCAGGACCGACACAATGACGCCGAATCCCGGGCGCTTGCGCGCCCCCATCGTTGAGGCCTTGCGGCCTGCTGGTGCGGACATCGAAGTCCCGCCTTTCGTGTGCTGTGAAAAGAATGCAATGACGCCGTGGGCGGGAGTGCCTGCCGGCGGTGGGACTGACAATCTTTGTTGCGGGAAAGGTCCTAGCCGTTTCCGTAGGCGACTGACTTGGTCCAGAAGAATTCCTCCAGCCCTTCCAGCCCGCCCTCGTTTCCGTTTCCGGAGTGCCCGATGCCGCCAAACGGCCGTTCGGCGACGGCATTGGGTGCGCCGTTGACGACGACCTCGCCGGTTTCCAGGGCCTCGACGAGCCTGATGGAACGCCGCGCATCGGAGGTCCAGATGTAGCCGGAAAGCCCGTACTCGGTGCCGTTCGCCAGGGCAACGGCCTCGTCCTCGTCGGAGAAGCGCATCACGGCCAGCACCGGCCCGAAGACTTCCTTCTGCGCGATCTCGCTGGCCGGATCCACGTCCGCCAGCACAGTGGGCGGGTAGTAGAAACCATCCGCCAGGTCCCCGTCGAGCCGGGCCCCTCCCGTGACAAGCCGGGCTCCCTGTTCCCGGGCCCGCGCCACCATGGCCTCGATCCGCTCGATGGCCTCCTGGTTGATGACCGGTCCGCAGATCGTGTCAGCTTCCAGCGGGTTGCCCACCTTGAAGGAAGCGGCGATGGCGCCGACCTTCGCGACAAACTCGTCGTGGACCGAGTCCTGCACCAGCAGCCTGGTGGGCAACGCGCAGGCCTGCCCGCTCATGATCCCGAACGCCATGAAGGTTGCGTGCATGGCCGCTGCATCGAGGTCGGCGTCGGCAAAGACAAGGTTCGCCGACTTGCCGCCCAATTCCAGCAGCACCGGCTTGAAGGTCCGGGCACAGCTGGCGGCGATCTTCCGTGCCGTGTCCGGTCCCCCGGTGAAGGAAACCTTCTTCACCAACGGGTGCTCAACGAGTGCGGCGCCGGCGGACGCCCCGCCGGTGACGACGTTGAACACGCCGTCGGGGATGCCCGCCTCGCGGACCAGGTCGGCAAAGAGCATCGCGGTGAACGGGGTCAGCTCGCTGGGCTTGACCAGCACGGTGTTCCCGGCCGCCAACGCCGCCGGAACCTTCATGGCCAACGACATCAACGGGGCGTTCCAGGTGATGATCGCGCCGATCACGCCGTAGGGCTGGCGCAGGGTGTGCCCGAAGGAACCGCCCGCCCCCACCGCCGAGGTGATGCGCCCCAGCGGGAGCTTGTCCGCCCAGCCGCCGTAGTAGCGGATCCATTCCACCGCCGCCGCCACGGTGGCGTGCGCCGTGCCCTGGGCGATGCCGTTGTCGGCGGTGGCGAGGGCCGCGAATCTTGCGGTGTTGTCCTCGACGAGCTGTGCCAGCTTCAGCAGGGCCTTGGCGCGGGTTCCGGCGGGGGTTGTGCGCCACACGGCGAACGCCGCGTGCGCCGCGCGCACCGCCTCGTCGATTTCCTCCGGCCCGGCCAGCGGAACCAGCGCATCGACCCGGCCGGTGGCGGGGTTCACGTGTTCGTGGGTGGCGGTGCCTGTGGCACGGGATTCGGCTCCGATGCGCAGGGTCACCTGCGGCAGTCCCGGTGCGGGACGCAGGGTTTCGGCGGTGGTGGACATCCTAGTGCTCCGGCTCGTAGCGCAGCATGGTGATGTCCGCTTCGGGGTAGTCGCAGAAGACCGGGGAGACCCGCATGCCCACGCGGATGTCCGCGGGGTCGATGTTGACGAGTTCGGTGGAGAACTTCGGCCCCTCGTCCCACTGCACGACCGCGAGCACCAGGGTGCCCTCGTTGGCGAAGTGCGGGGACGGCGGGCGCGTGGCCACGGTGTAGGTGTAGAGCGTTCCGGCGCCGGAGATCTCGCGCCATTCCAGGTCGTCGGCCAGGGTGCGCGGGGCCAGCGGGCGCGGGTAGAAGATGTACTCGCCCAGGGAGGGCGAGTACTGGATGCGGACCTTGTGTTCGGCAAGGGCGTCCCAGAAGGGCTTGGTCAGCGGGGTGGGGACCGGCAGCGGACGGGTCAGGACCGGTGGGGTGTATGCGGTGCTCATGGCGGGGTTTCTCCTATTCGCCTTCGAAGATCAGTGCTGTTTGTTCGCTCATGATGCCGCCGTTGCCGGTCACGAAGGCCCGGTTGCAGTCGGCGACCTGTGCCTCGCCGGCGCGGCCCATGATCTGCCGGGCCCCGTCGATCACGTGGTGCATGCCGCCGGCGATGCCTGCCTGGCCGAAGGACAGCTGCCCGCCGGCGGTGTTCATCGGGAAGTCCCCGCGGTAGGTCAGGTCGTGTTCGTTGACGAACTGCATGCCCTTGCCCTTTTCGGCGAAGCCGGCGTCTTCGAGGCTCATCAGCACCGTGATCGAATAGCAGTCGTAGATCGAGACCATGTCGACGTCGTCGCGGCCGATCCCCGCCATGTTGAAGGCCTGGTCCGCCGCGTGGATCATCGGCGAGGACATCAGGTCCTTGGCGTAGGTGGGGGTCTTGTAGGGGACGCGTTCGCCGAACCCCTTGATCCAGACCGGGCGGTTCTTGGACTTGGCGGCCATCTCCTTGTTGCCGATGACAACCGCTGCACCGCCCTGGCAGGGCATGACGATCTCCAGCTTGTGCAAGGGATCGGCAATCATGGGAGAAGCGAGCACGTCCTCGATGCTGATCGGCTGACCGTGGAATACCGCATCGGGGGTGGCGCAGGCGTTGGTGCGCTGGTCCACGGCGATCTTGGCCATGGCGCGTTCGTCGTAGCCGAACTCGTGGCCGTAGCGCTTGGCGATCTGCCCGTAGGGGCCGTTCTGGCCGAGGTTCCCGTAAGGGATCTCGAATTCGGCCTGCGGGGAACCGTAGGCGTTCGAGGAGGCCCCGAAGTACATCTTGTCGCTCATCTCGAACGGGCGGCGGTCGTGGACGGGAAGGTCGTGGGTGCCGGGGAACGTCACCAGGACCGCGTCGCACAGGCCGAGTTCCACCGCCGCGGCCGCACGCCAGACCGCCGCTGCGGATCCGGCGCCGCCCAGGTCGACGATTTCGGCGAAGTTCGCGTCGATGCCCAGGTACTCGGTGACCGTGGAGGGGACGAACATGTCCGCCTCGCCGATCAGCGGGGTGACGATGCCGTTCACGTCGGTGGCGTCGAGGCCGGCGTCGTCGAGCGCCGCCTTGGACAGGCGCGCCCACTGCTCAAGGTTGAAGGTCTTCTCGCGGGCCAGCTTGCGCTGTGGCGGCAATTCGAAATAGCCAAGGATTGCGGCTTCTCCTCGAAGTCCCATGGGTGTTCTCCTTATTCTTTGGTCGCGTTTCCGGCCTCGGCACCCGTTTTTGGGTGCACGAAACCAGGGCAATGTGGTTTTGCTGTTTTTCCTGCGTTTTGTGCGTTGGTGGTTTATGCGCCGGTGCTTTGTGCGTCGGCGGCCAGGGCATTGACCTTCAACGGCGAGATCCGCAGCCCGAGCTCCGGATGCGGGGTTCCGGATTCGAGCACCTCGCGGATGTCGGGCGGGTAGGCACCGGGTTCGCGGATGCTTCCCGGTTCCGCAACGCCGATGGCCCGGATGCCGGTTTCCTTGGTTCCGGCGGGAACCTCGTGCAGGACCAGGTCGGCGCCCTCGTTCCAGGCAAACCCCGCGCCTTTGCCGGCCACGGGGAATTCCCTGGCGCCGAGCACCTGCACCAGCACAGTGCGCGCACGTTCGAGGTTTTCGACCTGCCCGTAGACCACCTGAAGCTGTTTGGGTTCCCCGGCGACCTGTTCCCAGGGGCACGGCGTGGTCCACTGGTCGTCCTGGCCGGTGAGTTCCTCGATGCTTCGCGGGGCACGAACCATTTGGGCAAGGAACCCCAGGCCGGTGTCCCTCGGGTGCAGGAACGCTTCCTGCCACTGCGGGTGTTCGAGGTTCACCAGGATCGGCTCGATCCCCGCCTGCTGCGCACCCGCAATGGCCGCATGGATGTCCTCGACCTTGAAGGTGATGTGGTGGGGTGCCGCGTTGCCGTCGTGTTCGTCGAGGAAACGCCCGATGAAGGAATCCGCCGCGGTGCCCGGCTCAAGCAGCTCGATGCGCATGTCGTCGGCAAGCGCCAGCTGGCAGGGGCTGAAGACGGGCATCTCGAATCCGCTGGCCCAGCGGGCCCCGAGTTCGCGGTTCAACAGCTCCCCGGCGGGGGACCAGGAACGAACGGCGATGGCCAGGTGGTCAAGCTCGTGGGCGCTCATGAAGCCGCCCCCGCGACGGGTGCTAGGAGTTGTCCGAAGCGGCTTCCTGAAGCCGCAACCCGACCATGCGGACGAACCTGTCCGCGATGCGATGGGCCTCGTCCATGGTCTTGTCCCCGGCTGCCAAACGCGCCACGAGGTCCATCAACACGCACCACACCATGGCGGTGATGTCCCCGGCTTCCTCCGGCTCCAGCATCGAGAACTCCTGGCGCAGCGGAGCCTCCAGGACCTCGCCCAGCTGGTGCATCAGTAGCGAGACTTCCGGATCCGAGGTGGAGCGCAGCACCAGGATCGCCTTGTAGAAGTTGGGCCGCCGCTCGAACGCCGTCAACGCCATGCGCAGGAGCTGCCTCACCCGATCGGTTGCACTCAGTCCCTCGGCCCAGGACTGGTTCGAGTCCCCGAGGGGAACCGCCCAGTCGTGCACGACGTAGGCGTAGAGGTGTTCCTTGGATGAGAAGTAGCGGTAGAGGGTACCCAGCGCCACGTTCGCTTCCGCCGCAACGTCTCGGATCTGGATTGATTCGTAGTCGTTGACCTTCAGGAGCGACCTGGCGGCATCCAGGATGCGCTGCCTGCGCACCAGCTGGTACGCGGGAAGCTCGAGCGTTTCGCCAGAGAGCTGTCCGGCCATCGTTCGCCTCCTGCTTGTTGGTCTGGTGGAGTTCCAACGCTACCACCGGCGTCCGGACAAGGGCCGTTGCGTGGCCTTCATGACCGGGCCTTCCAGCGGACCAGCGCGTCAAGCGCCTCGATCTGGTTCCCGGCAACCCGCAACGGGTTGATTTCGAGTTCCTCGAGCTCGTCCCCGAGGCCGACCGCCACCTGGGAGATCTTGAAGATCACCCGGGCGAGCTCGTCGAGGTCGGTGGCTTCGGCCCCGCGGAACCCGGTGAGCAGGTCGATGCCCTTGAGCGACTCGAGCATCCGGCGGATCTCCGCCGGGCCCACCGGCAGCAGCCGCAGTGCCGAGTCCTTGAGGATCTCGACCATGACGCCGCCGAAGCCCACGGCAAGGACAAGCCCCCACTGCGGATCCCGTACCACGCCGACCAGCAGTTCGTTGCCGGCCGGGCGCATCGGGGACACCGCGACGCCCTGGATGCGGGCCTCCGGGGCCAAGGTGGCCACCGAGGTCCGGATGAAGTCGTATGCCTCGGACACCGCGTCGGCATCGCGAAGCATCAGGCGCACCCCGCCGACCTCGGTCTTGTGGGCGATGTCCTCCGAAGCGATCTTCAGCACCACCGGGTAGCCCATCTCCTCGGCGGCTGCCACGGCCTCTTCCGCCGAGGTGGCAATGGCCGCCGGCACGTAGGGCACGCCGTGGGAGCACAGGAACTCGCCGGTCTGGATTTCGGTCCAGCTCTCCGCGCCTTCCGGCTTGGAGATGGCCGGGGCGTCCTGGATCGTGGCGTCCGACGCGAGTTCGGCGGTGCGCTTGCCCCACCAGGCGCTGCGGGCCACGGCGGGAATGCCGCGGTCGAAGGAGTCCGAGGCGTGCGGGTAGCCGTGCTCGGCGGCGAATGCGCGGCCGAATTCGGTCACCTCGGTGGGCAGGAAGCTCATCGCGATGACGGGCTTGGGCGAGGAACTCAGCTGGCGCAGCAGCTCGTTCTGGGTGAACCGGCCCATGTCCACCATCGTCTGGTTGGCCGGCCACGAACCGTTGACGACGATGAAGTCGTAGTTCGGATCGTCGATGAAGCACTGGTTGGCCTTGGTCAGGATGGTGGGGTCCACCGAGATGTAGCCGGTGGTGTCCATCGGGTTGTTCACGGTGGAGAACGACGGCAGCCCGGCCGCGTGCAGGGAATCCACGGTGGCCGCGGACGGGGTCGGCAGCTCCAGGCCCACCGACTCGGCCTTGTCCGCCACCAGCGCGCACATGGCGCCGGAGCCGGTCACCACGCCCATGCGGTTGCCCGGCAGTGCGCCGTAGGATTCGATGATCCCGGCGGTTGCGACGAGGTCCTCGATGTTGTCGACGCGGATGATGCCGAACTGCCTGCAGGCGGCGTCGATCACCTTGTCGTCGCCCACCAGCGAACCGGTGTGCGCCGCGGCCACTCGGGCGGAGGCCTCGCCGCGGCCGGCCTTGAAGATGACGATCGGCTTGCCAACCTCGCGGGCCCGTGCGGCAACAGCAAGGAATTGCGCGGGATCGGAAATCTGCTCGAGGTAGGCGGCAATGACCTTGGTGTTTTCGTCCTCGACGAGTACGCCCATGACGTCGATGGCCGACACCATGGCCTCGTTGCCGACGGTCACGGCCATCGAGCAGCCCACGCCGCGCGATGCCATGTAGGGCAGCAGGTAGATGGCCAGTGCGCCGGACTGGCTGGCCACGCCGACGCCTCCGGTGATCATTGGCATCTGGGTCATGTGGCTGAAGGCCGCGACCTTTGCGTGGGAGTTGATGAAGCCCAGGTTGTTGGGGCCGAGGATCAGCTGGCCGGCCTCGCGGGCCCGCTGGACCAGCTTGGCCTGCAGGGCCTCGCCCTCGGCCCCAGCCTCTCCCAGGCCGGAGGCCAGCAGGACGAGGTTGCGGATGCCCTTGACGCGGGCCTCCTCCAGGATGGTTTCCAGCGAGTTGGTGCCGGTGAGCACGATGGCCAGGTCCGGGGCCTCGGGCAGGTCGGCGATCGAGGTGAAGGAGGCCTGTCCGTGGCATTCCTCGCCGCGCCGGTTCACCAGGTACAGCTCGCCCTCGAAGCCGCCGGCCACCAGGTTGCTGTGGGTGAAGTGCGACCAGGTCGAATTGGTGTTGGCTCCGATGATCGCCACGGTTCGCGGTTCAAGGAGCTCGCGCAGCCGGGCCGGCTCAAGGTTCTGCAAGGTAGTGGTCTCGCTCGTCAACGTTGTCATGCGAAAAGGGTTCCTTTCGGTGAAACTTAGCGTACTGAATTCTTGGCGGGGTGAAGCCGGGTGTGGGGACTAGCCGCGCGGCAACCCCAGGATGCGTTCGGCAATGACGTTGAGCTGGATTTCAACGGTGCCGCCGCCAATGAGCACCTGCGGCACGGCCAGTTGCCCCGTCACCGAGTCGCCCGGGGCGTCGGCGAAGAGCGCCGCGGGGCCGACCAGGGCCAGGGCCAGGGTTGCGGCTTCCCGGGCGAGTCGCGCGTGGGCCACCTTTGCCAGCGAGGAACCGACCCCGGGCTGCAGGCCGTTGAGCTGGCGCAGGGTTTCGCGCAGGTTCAGGGCGCCGATCGCGGAGCTGGTGGCAACGATCTTGCCGAGTGCGGAGAACGCCTCGCGTTCGTCTCCGGCATGGCCGTTTTCGCGGATCAGGGCCCGCAGACCGTCCTCGGTTCCCGCCGAGACCCCGGAGGAAATCTGGGTGCGTTCGTTTTGCAGGGTGGTGGCGGTGATCCTCCAGCCCTGTCCGGGTTCGCCGAGCAGGTAGGCGTCGGGGACGAACACCGAGTCGAGGAAGACCTCGTTGAATTCGGCGTCCCCGGTGGGCTGCTTGAGCGGACGGATGTCCACTCCCGCGCTGCGCATGTCTACGAGGAAATAGCTCAGGCCCTTGTGCTTTGGCACGTCGGCGTCGGTGCGGGCCAGGCAGATTCCCCAGTCGGCTTCGTGGGCGCCGGAGGTCCAGACCTTTTGTCCACGCAGTTCCCAGCCGCCGTCGACCTTGGTTGCCTTGGTCGAAAGCCCTGCCAGGTCCGATCCGGCGCCGGGTTCGGAGAAGAGCTGGCACCAGACGAGTTCGCCGCGCAGTGTCGGAAGCGCGAACTGTTCCTTGATCTCGTCGCTTCCGTAGGCAAGGATCGTGGGCATTGCCCATTCGCCGATGACCGAGGATGGCTGGATGAGATCGCGGCGGTTGTATTCCTGGGCGATGACGACCTGCTCGGCCGGGGAGGCGCCCAGGCCGTAGGGAGCCGACCAGTGGGGTGCGGCCAACCCGTTTTCGGCAAGGAATGTGCGCCGGGAACCGCGGGAGTACCAGCGCCCGCCGTCGTGTTCGTTCTCCAACGCGGCCGCCTGGTCGAGCAGCGCGCCGATGCGGTCGCGGAACGCGGGGTCTTCGTCGGGAAGCTCGATGTCGATGCGGCGGTCCTGGTCAAGGGCGACCTTGCCCAATGCCGCCGAGATTTCCCCACGCGGGCCCACCTGCGCGGCCAGGGTGATGGCGCGGCGCCAGTACAGGTGTGCGTCGTGTTCCCAGGTGAATCCGATGCCGCCGAAAATGGTGACGGCCTCGGTGACGGCCTCGACGGATGGGACAATGGCTGCTTCAATGGCGGAGCCTGCTGCAAGCATTTGCTGGTCTTCGTCCTGTTCCAGCGCAACGAGTGCAGACCAGGCCGCGGCGGTTCCAAGTTCGGCGGCAATGAGCAGGTTTGCGCACTTGTGCTTGATTGCCTGGAACGAACCGATCGGGGTGCCGAACTGTTCGCGGATCTTGGCGTAGTCGGAGGATGCGTCGACGGCCCAGCGCATGACGCCGGAAGCCTCGGCCGCGAGCAGGCCTGCCTGCAGGGTTTCCACGTAGCGTTCGTTCAGCCCTTCGAGGATTGCCTCGGTCTCGATCGCCAGGCCATCGAGCACCAGGGTGCCGGCGTCGCGGGTCAGGTCCGAGCAGGTCGCTGCCACTCGTTCGAGTCCCGCGCTCTCCACGTCAACCAGCGCAAAACGGGTGACGGCTTCACACGTGAACCCAATGACGAGCTGTTCGGCTGAGAGCAGCGAGGCCACCGGGGCACTGCCGGTCAAGGACCAGCCGCCCGCGGCGGCAACGGCGGTGAGCGTCGAGGGTGACAGGACAAGTGCGCCCGTTGCGCCGCCGGCGAACAGGTCGAGACCCGCCGTTGACGCCTTGCATTCGGTCGCGCCGGCAACGGCCGAGCTCGCCAGCACCGTGGAAACAAAGGGCCCCGGCACCAGACGGCGGCCAAACTCCTCGACCACGATGGCCGTATCAATGATGCTTCCGCCCTGTCCCCCGCGTTCCTCGCTGATATGCAGCGCATGCAGTCCGTTGTCCACCAGCTCGCCCCAATGGGCTGGTCGTCCTCCGGCACCGTAGGCATCGAGCCGTTCGCGGGTTTCAAGGATGTCGGCAAACCTGGCGGCGAATTCGGAAACCGCGGCAGCCAGGTCGGCGTGCTCTTCGGTGAGGGAAAGCGGCATCTAATCACTCCAATGTCACGGACGGAATCCTGCCCCCTGCGGAGCGGTCCGTCGTCGAGCTGTCATTTCAAGAACTGAAACTAGACTCTAGTTTGATTTTGTGACTTGGGCAACAGTCTTTGACATTGGGTTTCAGAAATCTTCATCGCTTCCCGACCGGCCCGCCGAGGGCACGAAACAACAAAATCCCCCCTGACGGTTCAGGACGCCTTTCTGGCATTCCTGTACATCCCGCCGCCCCACTGGACACCGGTGCGCATGAACCACAATCCGCACGGTTGGATGGTTCCGAGCCGGACGCTGTGGCACTGCGGGATGCGCGTCTCGTCGATCGCTCCCTCGTCGTCGAGCTCCCACATGGCGTCGTTGGGATGGAAGACGTTGGCCATGACCTCGCAGTCGCAGTACCCTCCGAGTTCCGGGAACTTCCGTTCCAGCGCGGTGGCACGCGGGGCTCGCATGTCGCGGTACGCCTTGGACCATTTCAACCCGTCGCACCCATGGGCGAGCATCCGGAAGACGTAGCAGGCCAGGCATTCATGGCGCCACGGCAGCAACATCCTCACGGTCTTCAGCGCGTCTTCGAGTTCTTTGTCGGGGTACTGTTCCATCGCATCCTCCTGGGTTTGGGTTGCCCCAAGAGTGGACGGGATTCGTGCGTGCCGGGCCGTTCGGCAGGGAACCTGTGGACAAGGACGGGCCGTTCCGCAAACGCAGCCGCCCGGTGCGGATCAGTCCCCGCCGCTGGCACCCGGCCCAGTCGGGTCTGGCCTGTTTAGAAACCTGCCTGGAAACGAACGATGCGCTCAATGGCCTCGGTGACGGGGCCAAGACCCGCGGCGAAGCTCAACCTGACGCGGCGTCCCCCGTCGACCTTATCGAAGTCGGTGCCCGGGACGATCGCCACGCCTTCGGCCTCCAGCAGTGCGGCGCAGTATTCGCTGGAGTTCCCGAAGGAGCCCAGCGCATCGCCAAGGTCCGCATACAGGTAGAACGCGCCATCGGCCGGGGCACATTCTCCCCACCCCAAACGCGGCAGCGCCTTCAGGAGTGCGCCGCGCGCCCTGGAAAATTCGGCAACCCGGGCCTCGGCCTCGCGGTAGGAGTCCTCGCCGAATGCCGCGAGCGCTGCGTACTGGGCCGGCGCCGGCGGGCAAAGTGCGACGTTGCCCGCAAGGGCATCGACGGTGCCAAGCAGGTCGTCGGGAACCAGCGCCCAACCCAGCCGCCACCCTGTCATGCCCCAGTACTTGGAGAAGCTGGAAATCACGACGGTGTTAGTGTCGACCTCCCACGCGCTGACCGAGCGGCGGGCCTCGGCGCCCGGTTCCGGGTAGTCGATGCCGTGGTAGATCTCGTCACTGATCATCCGGACACCTCGCTCGCTGCACCATGCAGCGAGCTCGCCAAGTTCGGTCCCGGAGACCATGGTGCCCGTCGGGTTTGCCGGGGAGGCAAGCATCAGCCCGTCGAGGTGGCCGTGTTCCGCCCATGCGGCCTCGAGCAGTTCGATGCTCGGCTGGTATCGGGATTCCGGACCGGCCGCCAGTTCCACGACCTCGATGCCGAGCGTGCGCAGGATGTTTGCATACGCCGGGTAGCCCGGCCGCGCCAAGGCCACCTTGTCCCCGGCATTGAATGCCGCCAGGAAGATCAGCATGAAGGCCCCGGAGCTGCCGGTGGTGATTGCGACGTTGGCCGCCGGAATCTCAATGTTGTACCAATGCTTGTAGTGCCCGGCGATTGCCTCGCGCAGCTCGAGGATGCCCAGCGCCGGCGTGTAGGTCATCGGGGTGCCGGCAAGGTGGATCTCCGCGGCGCGCTTGGATACGGCCGACGGCGCCCCGTCCCCCGGCTCCCCCGCGCAGAGGGAAACCACGTCGCGCCCGGCGGCGCGCAGGGCCGAGACCCTGTCAAGAATGCTCATGACCTCGAAGGCGGGAACCTTCGCCCGTCCGGCGACCTTGAGACTGCGCTGCATGCTTCCTCCAACGGTTGATTCTTTCGTTGTTCCCCAGCCTGTCACAGGCGGCGCGCAAAACGGCCGTGGCCCCGGCCGGATGACAAACCGGCCGAGGCCACGAAGGCAAGAACCATGCGGGAATCAGGCGTCTGCGCGCTGTGCGATGTCCTTCTTGATTGCTTCCATGTCCAGGCCCTCGATCTGGCCGATCAGGTCCTCAAGCGCCTCGCCGGGAAGCGCGCCGGGCTGGGAGAATACGAGGATGCCGTCGCGGAACGCCATCAGAGTCGGGATGGAGGTGATGTTGGCGGCGGCGGCCAGCTGCTGTTCGGCCTCGGTGTCGATCTTGCCGAAGACGATGTCCTCGTGCTTTTCGCTGGCGGCCTCGAACACCGGTGCAAACTGGCGGCAGGGGCCGCACCATGCAGCCCAGAAATCCACCAGCACCGTGCCCGGTGCGGAGATGATCGATTCAAAGTTCGCTGCATTAAGTTCAACGGAAGCCATAGGTGCTTCATCCCTTCGGGAAGTGTGGATGTGGACTCCGGACGAATCCCCAAATAGCCTAACCATACCCACAGGGGTATTATTCCGAGTGAATGTTTCTTTATCTTCAACAAGGAGTCACCACATGTGCAAGAAGGTCACCTGCAATAGCTGCGCAAAGCCAACCTGGGAAGGCTGCGGCGAGCACATCGAAGCCGCACTCGGCGACGTTGCAGTAGCCGATCGCTGCACCTGCAAGTAACCACGAGCTTTCAACGTTGGGCCCGGCACTTTGCCGGGCCCAACGTGTTTAAGCAGTGAACCGGCAGCCATCAGCATTTGAAGCCATCCAAGAGCCCCAGCGCTCCCCCTTGGGCTTTCGAAACCTTCCAGGTTTTCCCCGGAACCGATTCCCAGACGGGTCCGCCCGGGAACGTATGTACGGCAACAACCCCAACCGTTATTTGGTTGCCTCCGCCGAAGAGCAAATTTAAGATGCCGCCAACAAGCCCTCCGATCAGACCATTGCCAAAGGCATAGGAATTACCTGGCACGTCAGCAATCTTGTTCCACTCGATATCACTTGCGCTCTGCTTTCCTACGATTTTGTAGGTAATGACGGAACCATTGACCGATTCCGGTGCAGACCAGTCAATGGTTGCGACGGGTCCGCCAAGCATCGAATCGGTGAATGTGCAGTTAACACCTACGGGGGCAGGTACTGTCGCCGCCACCAACGTCGCTCGCGCTTTTTGCGGATCCGTCCAGCTCGCGTCTGTCTTGTCAATCGTCAAGGGCACGGCAGCGCTCAGCGCGATCATTGCAGTTATTCCGATCGCGGCAGAGCGCACCAACAACGAGCGGTTCATTCAGCGACGCGCCGACCTTGGCGACGCGGCCAAAAGACCCCGGTCACCAACGCTGCGGCACACAACGTCAAGCTCCCGAGCACCCAAGGTGAGCCCATCGAAACGATAACCGGCGCCAATCCAGGCACATGACCTAGCGTCTGGCGCACGGTCACCACTTCATAGGGCAACGGGTCTGGCTGCTCGTTGGCATCGCCCTTCATGGACAAGCTCCACTGCCCGTTGTCGACGGCCTTGATATCGGTGACACGGTGGGTCACCGGCAGGTTCCCCGGACGATCCACGGTGATGATGTCACCGATACCAACCTCTGATGCGGGAATTTCACGGACCAGTGCCACCGAACCCGCCGGGATGGTCGGGGACATCGAACCCGTCTTGAACATGATCAGGGAAATGTTGAAGACACTCGCGGCAATGACCAGTCCGATGCAGATGAAACCACCGATGGCCGCAAGCCACAGGAATCCATCGCCGATGGCGTGTAGGGTGCGCCGCGGGTAATGAACTTGGGGGAATACATTACCCGCGGCGCGGAGAGGCCGGACCCTGAGGGTGTCCGGCTGTCTGGTGTCCGAACCGCCCTCGGGTTCGAAAGATTGTTGGGTGGTCATGAGCTGGTTCCCAAAACGGTCCAGGTCAGATTGGCTGTTTTCCCCTGAATACTGCTCGGTGCCGAAGTCTTCATCTGTGTTTGAAGGCAGTAGCGCACCACATTGGCTTTCTTGGGCGACAGGCTCTGGCTTCCTGTAACTACCGGGGACGCCGTGACGTCGACGAATGCCGCCGACCCCAGCGCCGCCGCGTCACAGGTCTGACCAGCGTTCAGCGCCTTGGCTCGGAACTCCAGGGCATCGATCATGTCCTGCGGATCGGAGGAACCTTTCGTGGCGGCCTGCAGCAGTACCGTACCCCCGAGGGTGGAAGCATCAGTGGTGCGCACGTCAAGATAGCCAAAACTCGAGACGCCCGGCGACATGCCGGCTGCACTGAGCGTTAGTTGGGCAGGTGCACCGGCAGTGTGGTCCGTCCAGGTCGTGCCGTTGATGCTGCTCTCGATTTTGAAGATGCCGGCGGTGAACGTGGCTGTCGCATATTGGGAGTCGGTCCAGGCCGCAAGCGTGGTTGCTGCACCGATTCCCAATACCAAACCTCCTGCGAGCACCGCGGCTATCTTGCGCATGGTCCCTGCTGGCTTCTTGCGCATGGGATCTTGTTAGTTCTTTTGCGTTCCGGCGAATTCCCACACCGCGGTGGAGGTTACGCCCTCACTGAGATCGGCTTCATCTCCGGCAGTGACGACGAAGCAGAGGTTCTGGGCGTCCCCGGCTGTGCCACCGCTGCCCTTGGACAGGTCGAATGTTGCAACATCCGCTCCCGAGACCAACGGCGTGCTGGCAACTACGTCCCCGGTGCTGGCCTCTGTGCAACCAAAGGCGGCGGTGGAATAGACCTTGTAGCTCAAGCCGTCCAGTCCTGCGCCGAAGGTCGTGCTCATCGAAACTGTCGCGTCGTAGGTGGTCGTCCCGTTCAGATGCACCGCATATGGTGCGCTGACGCTTTCTCCGGGGCTGAGATTTGCGGCTTCCATTCCAAAGCTCAGGGCCGCAGGGCTGGCTTCCGTGTGGTTCGCGAAAACCGTGCCATTGGTGCTGCCTTCCAGAACGAACGCGCCGGTGCCGAACACACCGGCGGCAAAATCCGAGCTGTTCCAGGCAGCCAATGTCAACACCGCCCCTACGCCAAGCACCAGTCCTCCGGCCAAAACGGCTCGGACCTTGCGGTTGGTTTCCTTCTCAGTCATGCGCTCCCCCTCAGTAGCAATGACACGATATGAACCTTAAAGCCAACTGACCTCAAATGCGCCGATACCGGAGAATAGCCGTTCGAAATCTAACGGCAATTACACACGAAACCAGCACGATTGAAGCAATTCGGGGGCTGTTTATCCCCTAGGAAGAGAGTATTAACCAAAAGTGTCATAAGCACTAGTCTTTCGGCATATTTGAAGTCAAAGACTAGCTGGGTGGCCATAGTTAGGCGGCTTGGCGATCAAGACGCCGAAGGTAATAGCGCATCGGAAAATGCCTGATCCTGCGCGGCAGAATGCGCACCGCGCACCGCGCGCAGCGAACCACAAAGAGCATTTGCCGTTGCTGCTTTTCACTCCATCCAAAGCCATACATGACGCGCACTTCTTCGGGCAGCAACCCCACAGTCATGAATCTGGCCAACGGCATCAAGACGCGCACCCACAGCGGCGCATACCTTGCCGCGAGAAGTTCCTGCGCGACCCTGCGCACCGGTCGATCGACCTCAAGCTGCGCGCAGGCACGCTTCCAATACTCCGCAAAGTCCGCACGGCTGGCGGGCCAGAATTCTTCCGGCATGCCCAGCTCGGTGCCCAGCACCGCGTAGTCCCGGTAGAGCTGCTCGGCGGTGGCGTCGTCCATCGGAGGGAAGATGAGCTCATGGATCTGCATGGCCGAGTCGTAGAGCGTGGCCGCAACCCACAATTGCAATCTCGGATCCCGTGCCGAATAGGCAGGGTGCGATCCATCCGTTGCCGCTGGGGAGCGGACCGGTCCGTGGGCGGCGTTCACCATGTCCCGTACCTTGGCTCGCTGTTCCTCGGTGCCGTTGCTCAGCGCGTAGACGTAGGTCAGTGTGCCGTGCAACCGCCCGACAGGGTTGGTGGCGAAATCCGAATGACGTGCCACGCCGTGCCCCACCGGTGCCAGGGCCAGCTGGAGCAGGATCGCACGCCCGGCTCCGAGCAAGTAAACGCTCTCCGGCGCATACTTGCCCAACACCGATTCCGGCCCGGAGCCTGCCGCTGGAACTGGTTGGCTCATCTGATTTCCATTCGCTAGCGCGGGACCCCGCTTGTGCGGCATCCCGATCCCATTGTGTCTTGTCATCCTGAGCGAGTCCCGTTAGCCGGAAGCGGTTCCGGAATTATTTGCCTCATCGCTATCCGCCAGACGCGCCAGCGGATACGCTCATGTCAAGTCACTGAAATAGCTCCGCATAACAGCATCGCCACGAGGAGAACCGTATGTCGCAGTCCGATCAGCCGGCAGCCGCCAAACCCGGCGCACCCATACTCATCCCGGCCGGCAGGACGTTCACGCCCGATGCGATCACCTTCTTCACGGACAAGGGGACACGCACCCTGGAACAGGCCATCGCGGAGGCCGACCTGCTGGTTTCCTGCCCGCATTCCGGGGATGCGGTACCCGAGGAACTTGCCGAATTCCTGGCGCCCGAGTTTACCCAGCGGCTGCAATTCGACTATTCCGATCGCACCACCGGACCCGTCGTGCGTGCCTGGGCGCAGATGGATCCGCGCATCATCTACGTCGAGAACCCCCACCCGCGGCTGCTGCGCGATCCCAACCGGCCGCGGCCCGCAAACCTGGGGGCTCAATTGCGCGAGGCCTTCACCAGGGTGCGCGACGCCGGGGCCTGGAACAAGGTCGACCTGACAGGTGTGGACACGATCCGCCCCGTCACCTTCTCCTTCTTCCCGCTGCTGCGGGTTCCGGACTCGGACGCCGAACTCGAGGCGATGGTCAAGGCCTTTGAGTCGGTCGCCGAGCGCGGCCTGGGCGTGTACGAATCAACCCGGAATTCCATCCGCAATGCCATGGTTGCCGCGGCCTCCGAGCGCGTGAAAAACGGCGGACGGGCCCAGGTCACCACGCTGTCCTTCCACGACACCATGAACCACACGACCACCCGCGACGGCGCAGTGAACGTGCTGCGCGCGCCGGCCGACCAGCTGCCGGACGTCGTCGCACTCTCCAACCGCGGGGACGCGCAGGGCAACAGGCGCGGCGAGGACGTCATCACCATGGAGCCGGACGCGCTGCGCGCGCTGGCCGATTGCCACCGCACCGGGTTCGACGTGGCGTTCGACGCCGACGTCGCACTGAACACCCCGTACCTTGGCAGCCAGGAAATCATCGCCTCCGGGGAACGCTTCAGGAACCTCACGGATTCCACGTTCACGCTGGCCTCCGGCTCGGGGACCGTCCAGCTCGGCGCGGTGCAGGCGGAGTTCCTGCGCGAATACCTGCTGGGGCCCACGGCCACCGCCGCGCTGCAGCTGCCGGGCACCGGGTGGCCCGAGGAAGACACCGAGTGGACGGCGACGCTTGGGCGGCACTGCATGGCCAGCTGGAACGAATTCCGTGCCTGGTTCGCTTCGCAGGAGCCGGAAGCGGAGCCCGCTTAGGGACCACGCTCCCAGGGTGCCACGCAAACGGGGTGCCGTCCGTCGCCAGAATGGTCGACGGGCAGCACCCCGTTTAGGCGTTTCTTGCGTTTCGCATAGTCTCCGGGCGAATTCATACCCTTGCATCAGCCCAGGACAAGGCCCAGGAGTGCGCCCGGCACGATCGTGGTCACCGTGAGCATCAACGTGGGCACGAAGAACGAGTGGTCGTAGAGCTTGGTGCCGAGCTTCGTGGAACCCGAGATGTCGAAGTTCGCGGCGGCGATCTGCGACCCGTTGGTCGGCAGCAGGTAGATGCCGGCGAAGGCCGCCGCCCACATGCCGGAAAGCAGTCCCGGCGCCATGCCTGCGGCCAGGCCGATCGGCACCACGGTCCGGGTTGCCGTCGACTGGCTGGTGGTGAGCACGCAGACCAGGAACACGCCCAGGGCAAAGATCCACGGGGCACTCTGCACCATGGAACCCACGCCGTTGGCGATCATCTCGGTGTGGGCGCCCAGGAACGTGTCGGTCAGCCAGGCCAGGCCGAAGAGCGCGATCGCGGAGACCATGCCGGCCTTGAACACCGATGTCCCCGGCACTTCCTTGACGTCGGGGCGGCAGACGAGCCAGATCAGCGTGCCGACCAGCAGCATCAGCACCTGGATCAGCGGGGTCATCGAAATGGGGTCGCCGGCCGCATCCTGCGGGCGCAGGTTCTTGAACAGGCCGAAGACCACGATCGCAGCGACGCCGGCAAAGAAGATCAGCGCGGCGTTCCTGCCGGCCCTGGTGACGGTCACCTGGACTTGGGCCACCGCTCCCCCGGCATCCGGTGCGGGGATCTCGCCGGAGGAGATCTTCGCCTGGATCTCCGGGTCGTTTTCGATGTCTTTGCCGAGCTTGTTCACGAAGATCGCGGCCACGACGATGCCGATCAGCGCCGCGGGGAAGGTGATCTTGATGATGTCGATGAGTTCGAAGTTGTACGGGTTCACGGCCGTCAGCGTGACCATGGCCGCCATCGCCGCGGACACCGGCGAACAGGCAAGCGCGACGCCGGTTGCGACCACGGACAGCGACAGCGGGCGCGAGGGCCGCACGCCGTTTCGGTAGGAAAGGTCCTGGATCACCGGCAGCAGCGGGTAGAGGATGTTCGAGGTGCCCGCACCAACGGCGAAGAGAAATGATACAAGCGGTGCGACAAAGGTGATGGCCTTGGGGTTCTTGGAGATCAGCTTGGCGGCAATCGACACCATCCAGTCGATGCCTCCGGCAACCTGCATCATCGAGCTGGCGACGATGACAGCCATCACGATCAGCAGCGCGTCGACCGGAGGCGAACCGATCGGCAGGCCCATGACAAAGACGAGCACCGCAACACCCGCGCCGCCCCACAGGCCCAGCCCCACGCCGCTGGATCGCGTACCCATGATGATGGCACCCAGGACTACCAGCAACTCGATGATGAATCGCGCCGTCTCCATAAAACTCCCCCTCGTACGCTTTTGCCTTTCAGCCGAAGAATACCGGAGGATTTTGGCCCTGAATAGGAACTTTTGTACAGAGCGGTACAAAAGCAGGGCTCAGGGGAGGCTTCCGAACAGACAGCGCCGCTTCAAGTCCGAAGCGGCGCCGAAGGCATGCCAAGGGCTTGGGTCAGGCCTTGCGCGCCCGCACCGGGTGCTGCGAAAGGATCGAGACGCGGTTGAAGGCATTCATCGCGATGGCGGCCCACTGCACGGCGGAGAATTGCGCGTCCGTGAGCACCAGCCGGGCGGCCGCCAACTCGGCAATGCGCGTCTCGGAATCGGGAAGCGTCGTGGCCGCCTCGGCGACGGCAAGTGCCGCCGACTCGATGTCGTTGAAAAGCGCGGTTTCACGCCAGACGGAGAGCACCGCCAAACGTTGGGTGTTCTCCCCCGCCTCCATCGCCTGGCGGGTGTGCATGTCCAAGCAGAACGCGCAGCCATTGATCTGCGAAATGCGCACATTCAGCAGTTCAATGAGCCGGTATTCAAGGCCCGCGGCTTCGCCGGCGGCCTTGACCTTCAGGGAGAACGCGTTGAGCGACTTCCAGCTATCGGCGTCGGACTTGTCCAGGAAAAACGGATCAGACAAAGACATGTGAAACCTTCCTCGAAGAGAAGCCCGCGCCGATAGGGACGAGTGTACTACTCGGCTGCCGCCAGCTGGCCGCAGGCGCCGTCGATTTCCTTGCCGCGGGTGTCGCGCAGGGTGGTCGGCACGCCTGCGGATTCCAAGCGGTCGATGAACTCCGCCGTGACGTCGGGTTCGGAAGCGGTCCAGACGGAACCCGGGGTCGGGTTCAGCGGGATCGGGTTCACGTGGACCCAGCCACGGCCGCGGGCATTGAGCTTGCGGGCCAAGAGGTCCGCGCGCCAGCCGTGGTCGTTCATGTCCTTGATGAGCGCGTACTCGATGGAGACGCGGCGGCCGGTCTTCACGTAGTAGTTGAACGCGGCATCCAGTGCCTCGTCGACCTTCCAGCGCGAGTTGACCGGGATCATTTCGTCGCGCAGCTCGTCATCAGGTGCGTGCAGCGACAGCGCGAAGGTCACCGGGACGCCCTCCTCGGAGAGCTTGTTGATGGCCGGGACCAGGCCCACGGTGGAGACGGTGATGCCGCGGGCGCTCATGCCCAGGCCCTCGGGGACGTCGGCCACCATGCGGTGCACGGCGTTCATCACGCGCTTGTAGTTGGCCAGGGGCTCGCCCATGCCCATGAAGACAATGTTGCCCACGCGCTCTTCCGGGTGCTTCTGTCCACCCAGTCCGCCCTCGGCAATGACGCGGTTGGCCTGGACGATCTGGTCCAGGATTTCGGCGGTGGACATGTTGCGGGTCAGTCCGGCCTGGCCGGTGGCGCAGAACGGGCAGTTCATGCCGCAACCGCACTGCGAGGAGATGCACAGGGTGATGCGGTTGCTGTAGCGCATGAGCACCGACTCGACCAGCGAGCCATCGAAGAGGCGCCAAAGGAACTTGATGGTCTTGCCATCGTCGGTGGCCAGTCGCTTCACCTCGGTGAGCAGCTTCGGGAACATGACCTCGGCGATCTCGGCGCGGCGGTCCTTGGGAAGGTCGCTCATCAGCTCGGGATCGGTGGTGTAGTGCTGGAAGTAGTGCACGGAGAGCTGCTTGGCGCGGAATCCGGGCAGGCCGATCTCCTTGAGCTTTTCGGCACGCTCAGCCAAGGTCAGGTCGGCGAGGTGCACCGGCGGCTGCGAAACGCGGGCCTTGGCGGTGAACTGCAGCTGCGGACGACCGTCGTCACCCATGGCCTGCTTCCAGCCTTCGGCGGTCGGGCGAACCTGCGCGCGGCCTTCGGCCTTGGCGCGGGATTCGGAGATGCGCATTTGCTGGGCGCCTTGGGCGGTTGCCTGGGCGGCACGGCGCGCGGCCACGTCCTCTGCGCTGGGCACAGTTTCGGCAGGCACGGTCTCTGGGGTGTCTTTGGGGGAAGTCATCACTACCATTCTCCCATGCATGTCCAGCGCATGGGCGGTGAGATTGGGCACGGCCATTTCTCCCGCACAGTGTGGGACATTTGACGGCCGCTGCAGCGATAAACTGAATGTGGTTCGTCGCTTCTGTTGGGTTTACCCATGTCATCTAGCGTGCTCCCCGCGCCTGCGGGGATGAGCCCCCATGCCGGGGGCCGAGCCGCCGCCTTTTGGCGTGCTCCCCGCGCCTGCGGGGATGAGCCCTGGCCTCCGGCCCGCGCCCCTGGGTTGCTACTGTGCTCCCCGCGCCTGCGGGGATGAGCCCATCAAGGGAGCATAAATAGCATGGCATCAGCAGTGCTCCCCGCGCCTGCGGGGATGAGCCCCGCCGCCTGCGTCAGTGCTTCGGGTGCACCGAGTGCTCCCCGCGCCTGCGGGGATGAGCCCGCTGGGCGTCCTCGCTGGACCCCTGGGCGGCCGTGCTCCCCGCGCCTGCGGGGATGAGCCCTCACCGATACTGACAGGAATCTAGACATGGCAGTGCTCCCCGCGCCTGCGGGGATGAGCCCGGGCCGATTTGACAAGTTCGCCAACCACTCCAGTGCTCCCCGCGCCTGCGGGGATGAGCCCCCCGATAGCGTGCAATGCAAATACGGTAATCGGTGCTCCCCGCGCCTGCGGGGATGAGCCCAAGGCGTAAGCCTGATTCGCAACGATGGCCGCGTGCTCCCCGCGCCTGCGGGGATGAGCCCTTGACGCAACTCGCCAGCGGGTAGTCGAACTCGTGCTCCCCGCGCCTGCGGGGATGAGCCCTTGGCGTTGATCTTCGGCATCTACTTGTTGGCGTGCTCCCCGCGCCTGCGGGGATGAGCCTTGGGCTGGTCATCTACGGGGTCCTTGACGGGAGTGCTCCCCGCGCCTGCGGGGATGAGCCCCCGAGGTGGCCACTCCCCGCTGTCCGGTGTCCGTGCTCCCCGCGCCTGCGGGGATGAGCCCGCCAAGGGCAAGATCCGCACCACCGGGGTACTGTGCTCCCCGCGCCTGCGGGGATGAGCCCCGCAAATTGACGTGGATCGCACTAACCGCGACGTGCTCCCCGCGCCTGCGGGGATGAGCCCTTGGGCCGTAAGCCCCGGTTATTCGCTCCACGGTGCTCCCCGCGCCTGCGGGGATGAGCCCGGTCCGCGACAAGTCCGCCGAGGCCGGCACCGGTGCTCCCCGCGCCTGCGGGGATGAGCCCTGGCATTGCTGTACTTGTCCGCGGACGTGAACGTGCTCCCCGCGCCTGCGGGGATGAGCCCGTGGGTGGATTCCGAAATGGCTTTACCGGAAGGTGCTCCCCGCGCCTGCGGGGATGAGCCCGCCGGTAATTTCGTCCATGAGGACCGGCCCATGTGCTCCCCGCGCCTGCGGGGATGAGCCCGGACGAATGGCCCACATGTCAGCAGGCATTTCGTGCTCCCCGCGCCTGCGGGGATGAGCCCGCGCCACACCATGCCCTCGACCGTCTGGGCACGTGCTCCCCGCGCCTGCGGGGATGAGCCCTGGGAATAATCCGTGAGCGGCACATAGAGCGGGTGCTCCCCGCGCCTGCGGGGATGAGCCCCACAGTCCACACGCGACCCTGCCGACGCACCCGGTGCTCCCCGCGCCTGCGGGGATGAGCCCGTGTGCATGGGTGTCATACGCCGATTCAAGCTGTGCTCCCCGCGCCTGCGGGGATGAGCCCGGACGGGCCAAAAGTGGGAGTATCAAAAGCGGGTGCTCCCCGCGCCTGCGGGGATGAGCCCCCGGCCAATGGCAATGTCACCAAGATTTATCAGGTGCTCCCCGCGCCTGCGGGGATGAGCCCCGCGCCTGACCCCGCCGGGATTTGCGCATAGAGTGCTCCCCGCGCCTGCGGGGATGAGCCCCATGACCGTCGTCTCGATCGACTCCCTCGATGGTGCTCCCCGCGCCTGCGGGGATGAGCCCGGCACCATCGCCAGCCACGACATGGTCGAGGGGTGCTCCCCGCGCCTGCGGGGATGAGCCCCCACGGACGCTTGCCCACTCGTCGAAGTCGGCGTGCTCCCCGCGCCTGCGGGGATGAGCCCGCGCCCGCGTACTTGCCCGCCTGCTCCATGATGTGCTCCCCGCGCCTGCGGGGATGAGCCCTACCCGGCTGAGGTCGAGGGAGAATGAATATCGTGCTCCCCGCGCCTGCGGGGATGAGCCCAATTACGGTCAGCCCATTCCGTCGAACCCCGAGTGCTCCCCGCGCCTGCGGGGATGAGCCCGCCCCAGAAGCGCCCCGGCCCCGCGCCGACCTGTGCTCCCCGCGCCTGCGGGGATGAGCCCAGGCCGGACTTGCGCCTGAACCGCCCGAAAAAGTGCTCCCCGCGCCTGCGGGGATGAGCCCGCTCCGAGCTACTTTTGCGAGTGCCAGGGTTCGTGCTCCCCGCGCCTGCGGGGATGAGCCCGGTGCCGACCATGAGAACAGGCGCATAGGTGTGTGCTCCCCGCGCCTGCGGGGATGAGCCCGTTCCCACCAGTGATTCGACGACGACCAAGTAGTGCTCCCCGCGCCTGCGGGGATGAGCCCAAATTCGCCTGGTTCCGTGACGGGGTAAACGGGTGCTCCCCGCGCCTGCGGGGATGAGCCCTGATCGCACAGTAGCCGGCCTTTGTGGCCGGCGTGCTCCCCGCGCCTGCGGGGATGAGCCCGCGATCGAAGATGGGGAAAGGTTCGATGGTGCGTGCTCCCCGCGCCTGCGGGGATGAGCCCTACTGTCAGCACCGCCGCGGCTGGGAACCACGGTGCTCCCCGCGCCTGCGGGGATGAGCCCTCAACGAGCACCAACGCACACGGCTAACGGTGGTGCTCCCCGCGCCTGCGGGGATGAGCCCCGTCAGTTGGTCGTTCATGGTCGGTATGGTGGGTGCTCCCCGCGCCTGCGGGGATGAGCCCGAGATTTGACGTAGGACGTTGATAGGTCGATGGTGCTCCCCGCGCCTGCGGGGATGAGCCCACCCATTCGTCATTCTCGAAGGACGCCAGCTTGTGCTCCCCGCGCCTGCGGGGATGAGCCCGAGAATCCCACCGCTGTCATTAGGGCTTTATGGTGCTCCCCGCGCCTGCGGGGATGAGCCCCGATCAAACCCGATCCGACTACCAGGTCACGCGTGCTCCCCGCGCCTGCGGGGATGAGCCCAACCGAACCCAGGGGCTCAAGCCGCCTCAGGTGTGCTCCCCGCGCCTGCGGGGATGAGCCCGTCTTCAGTCATCATGAAAACCCAGAACATTTGTGCTCCCCGCGCCTGCGGGGATGAGCCCCGCACCAGCTAACCGGAGTAGAGGTTTTTTTCCGTGCTCCCCGCGCCTGCGGGGATGAGCCCTCTTCCATGCAATCCACGACACCGTCGGTGATGTGCTCCCCGCGCCTGCGGGGATGAGCCCTAGGTCGCGGAGGGGCGTATCGTGCTCTGGGCGTGCTCCCCGCGCCTGCGGGGATGAGCCCCCGAATGTTGATCATCCGAAATCCTTCGGGAAGTGCTCCCCGCGCCTGCGGGGATGAGCCCACTCGGGTTACCCATGATCTTGAAGGCGCTCTGTGCTCCCCGCGCCTGCGGGGATGAGCCCGACGATCAATCTCTGTTCCTCACCGTCGATTAGTGCTCCCCGCGCCTGCGGGGATGAGCCCCACCGCCACCTCTTTCCGTCCCAACCGCAGACGTGCTCCCCGCGCCTGCGGGGATGAGCCCCGTCGTGCCGGAGCGTCTTGTCATCGCGCGCGGTGCTCCCCGCGCCTGCGGGGATGAGCCCAGCCTGGAACCGCCGGACTCGCGCCAGCCGGCGTGCTCCCCGCGCCTGCGGGGATGAGCCCTTCGTTGTCAAGCCCTCCGGCGGTGCTACGCCGTGCTCCCCGCGCCTGCGGGGATGAGCCCCCCGCGTGGACGCTGGACGGCAGGGTGATCCAGTGCTCCCCGCGCCTGCGGGGATGAGCCCAAGGGGCTTAGCCCTTGACCATGCCCCGAAGGGTGCTCCCCGCGCCTGCGGGGATGAGCCCATCACGCTGCCCGCCGGCCGGATCGTGCTCCCCGCGCCTGCGGGGATGAGCCCTGCCACCCACGTGACGCTCGTTGTAGTTTGATGTGCTCCCCGCGCCTGCGGGGATGAGCCTCCGGCGGACGCGGGCTTGGACCCGGCGCGGCGGGTGCTCCCCGCGCCTGCGGGGATGAGCCCCACTGCAGAGATCGCCGAGAATACGCCAGACAGTGCTCCCCGCGCCTGCGGGGATGAGCCCCCTGCCGGGATGGTGAAGTCGATTTCGACCTCGTGCTCCCCGCGCCTGCGGGGATGAGCCCCGCTCGTAGATCCCCAGATCCCGAACCAGCGAGTGCTCCCCGCGCCTGCGGGGATGAGCCCGCTTCCTTCACTTCCTCGACGGCGCTTGCCCAGTGCTCCCCGCGCCTGCGGGGATGAGCCCTGGCAGCCGGGGGAAACCGTCACCAAGACGTTGTGCTCCCCGCGCCTGCGGGGATGAGCCCTCATTTTTTGGGTAGTTCTAGTCGTCGGCGCAGTGCTCCCCGCGCCTGCGGGGATGAGCCCCTTGGGGCTGGGGTTGTTGTTGCGGGAGGTCTGTGCTCCCCGCGCCTGCGGGGATGAGCCCAAACGTCTTGCCGTGGTGCTCTGCCGGAACCGAGTGCTCCCCGCGCCTGCGGGGATGAGCCCAGGCGCAGGGACCAGAAGCGCAGCAGCGGACTGTGCTCCCCGCGCCTGCGGGGATGAGCCCCGTAAAGAAAAGCGAGGTTGTCGGGCATAATAGTGCTCCCCGCGCCTGCGGGGATGAGCCCATCGGGGTGCACCGCTTCGTTGATTTCTTCAACGTGCTCCCCGCGCCTGCGGGGATGAGCCCCAGCCTTCAAATTCCGCTTTTACGCCTGAACCGTGCTCCCCGCGCCTGCGGGGATGAGCCCTTTTCGAAATCCCCTGAATTCGATCAGTTTTGGTGCTCCCCGCGCCTGCGGGGATGAGCCCTTTTCGAAATCCCCTGAATTCGATCAGTTTTGGTGCTCCCCGCGCCTGCGGGGATGAGCCCCCGCACCACCGCACCACCCGCCGTGAAGTAGCGTGCTCCCCGCGCCTGCGGGGATGAGCCCGAAGCTGTCATTATCAGCCTGGCTTCGAAACTGTGCTCCCCGCGCCTGCGGGGATGAGCCCTGCTGCGCGGCGATTTCAAGGAGCGCATGGAAGTGCTCCCCGCGCCTGCGGGGATGAGCCCCTTCGGCCATAGACCACTCGAAGTATGCGACGGTGCTCCCCGCGCCTGCGGGGATGAGCCCCCAGCAACCGCAGCAACCTTGAGCCCCTTGGTGTGCTCCCCGCGCCTGCGGGGATGAGCCCAGTGGCAAGATGCCCGTGCCGACAAGCTGGTGGTGCTCCCCGCGCCTGCGGGGATGAGCCCATGTATCGACGTGTGCAAAACATAGCATTCACGTGCTCCCCGCGCCTGCGGGGATGAGCCCTAGTCGAAGAATGGCTAGAAGAACAAGGCATAGTGCTCCCCGCGCCTGCGGGGATGAGCCCACCAGGCATCAACTGACCGCCCTGATCATGCAGTGCTCCCCGCGCCTGCGGGGATGAGCCCGGGTGCTTGTTCAAGGCGATCCGTGGGTATGCGTGCTCCCCGCGCCTGCGGGGATGAGCCCGATTGATTTCGTGAAGCCCGCAGTCCGCAAGCGTGCTCCCCGCGCCTGCGGGGATGAGCCCCGCTTCGTCAACCCACCAGACAGCAACGAATGGTGCTCCCCGCGCCTGCGGGGATGAGCCCACAGCGGTGGCGAACCTGATCAACAACCCGGCGTGTGCTCCCCGCGCCTGCGGGGATGAGCCCTGGATCTCGATGACGTGCCCGTTGCCCCGACGGTGCTCCCCGCGCCTGCGGGGATGAGCCCAACTCGGCCCGCCTGATCCCGGTATGCCTTGGGTGCTCCCCGCGCCTGCGGGGATGAGCCCCGGCGGGCGCTGCCGCGGCGGAGCCGGTGTTGGTGCTCCCCGCGCCTGCGGGGATGAGCCCGGCTGGGTGAGGCAGAGGAGAAAATCACGAAAGTGCTCCCCGCGCCTGCGGGGATGAGCCCATGGGAAACTCGTTTTCGACCATTCAGCTCCGTGCTCCCCGCGCCTGCGGGGATGAGCCCAGCTATTCGATTACGGGCGATTTCACGGGTTCGTGCTCCCCGCGCCTGCGGGGATGAGCCCTCGGTCAATTACTACCGGGTGGTTTCCATCTCGTGCTCCCCGCGCCTGCGGGGATGAGCCCATTATTGACAATCCGGGCAATCGTGGTGTGTAGTGCTCCCCGCGCCTGCGGGGATGAGCCCGAGGACCAAACATCGACGTGAACGGACCACCAGTGCTCCCCGCGCCTGCGGGGATGAGCCCTCTTCAAACCACTCAGCCGCCACAACCGAAGCGTGCTCCCCGCGCCTGCGGGGATGAGCCCCACTCCGTGGGCATCAGCGCGGCGATCCAGTGGTGCTCCCCGCGCCTGCGGGGATGAGCCCCATGGCTTCGGCCTGCTCGGCACACTCGGCGGGTGCTCCCCGCGCCTGCGGGGATGAGCCCTCTCTTACATAGGCGGAATTTTTCAAAGCTGGGTGCTCCCCGCGCCTGCGGGGATGAGCCCCGAAGAACTCGGCCGGTTGGCCGTTGAACAGCGTGCTCCCCGCGCCTGCGGGGATGAGCCCCAGGCTGAACTAGCCAAGTACCCCGATTGCGTGTGCTCCCCGCGCCTGCGGGGATGAGCCCTCGGGCGTGGTCATGGGCTTGACGGGCGTCGTGTGCTCCCCGCGCCTGCGGGGATGAGCCCGCATCGGGCGTGGTGAGTGCTCGGTGAGAGACGTGCTCCCCGCGCCTGCGGGGATGAGCCCATCGACAAGGAATCAATCGCCGTTCTTGCGTCGTGCTCCCCGCGCCTGCGGGGATGAGCCCGCTTCGGCAGTCAAGAAATCAACCGTTTCATCAGTGCTCCCCGCGCCTGTGGGGATGAGCCCTGTCTACGATGTTCCAAAATTCGATGGGGCCAGTGCTCCCCGCGCCTGCGGGGATGAGCCCGATAGTCTGACCAGCCCTTTTCCCAGTCTTGAGTGCTCCCCGCGCCTGCGGGGATGAGCCCCCGCCAAGGTTCTGCGAGTAGCGGTTGAACACGTGCTCCCCGCGCCTGCGGGGATGAGCCCGTGAGTGGCGCGCAGGTGGCTATCTGCCCATCGTGCTCCCCGCGCCTGCGGGGATGAGCCCACGGAAACCGTGACCATTGCAACCATCAACGGGTGCTCCCCGCGCCTGCGGGGATGAGCCCGGGCTCAGTGTCCTGCGCTGCGCGGTTGACCCGTGCTCCCCGCGCCTGCGGGGATGAGCCCCGGGCAAGGGGTCAACCGCTGGGAGTCGGTATGTGCTCCCCGCGCCTGCGGGGATGAGCCCGATTATTGGCGCTCGGCCTGCCGCTGGCATTGGTGCTCCCCGCGCCTGCGGGGATGAGCCCGATTATTGGCGCTCGGCCTGCCGCTGGCATTGGTGCTCCCCGCGCCTGCGGGGATGAGCCCGGGCGTGGATTTTTCGGGCGACAAGTTTTCCGGTGCTCCCCGCGCCTGCGGGGATGAGCCCGGGCGTGGATTTTTCGGGCGACAAGTTTTCCGGTGCTCCCCGCGCCTGCGGGGATGAGCCCCGCCACGGGTTTATTGCCGCAGCGATCACGGAGTGCTCCCCGCGCCTGCGGGGATGAGCCCCCCACCGGCCCTTGGGGTCGGCTTCATAAGTGGTGCTCCCCGCGCCTGCGGGGATGAGCCCCGCAATACCAATGGGCCGGTCTTTGTCGTGCTGTGCTCCCCGCGCCTGCGGGGATGAGCCCCGCGGCATCTACCTGCTCAGCGCGGTGCAGGGGTGCTCCCCGCGCCTGCGGGGATGAGCCCCCAAGCCCACCACTACCAACACTGCCGACGGTGTGCTCCCCGCGCCTGCGGGGATGAGCCCTCAATGGCCTGGTCACCCTCTTCCATCATGGCGTGCTCCCCGCGCCTGCGGGGATGAGCCCACATTCGCACCAACACCGAAAAACGTTTGGAGGTGCTCCCCGCGCCTGCGGGGATGAGCCCTGAGACTTGGTGTAACGACGGATCAACTTCACGTGCTCCCCGCGCCTGCGGGGATGAGCCCCCCACTTGCAGATAATGCGGGACGGCTGTTTGGTGCTCCCCGCGCCTGCGGGGATGAGCCCGGCGGCCAGGCTGACCCGCGCATGATCACCGGGTGCTCCCCGCGCCTGCGGGGATGAGCCCAATGGACAGCGCGGCCACCCCGCCAGCAGCAAGTGCTCCCCGCGCCTGCGGGGATGAGCCCGTGAAAACTTTCAGCCAGGGAACGCAGGCCGGGTGCTCCCCGCGCCTGCGGGGATGAGCCCTGGGGCGACTGGAGCCAAGGGGGATCAGGGTAGTGCTCCCCGCGCCTGCGGGGATGAGCCCTCTCCGAACCATCGTTGAAACCCTTGCAGAACGTGCTCCCCGCGCCTGCGGGGATGAGCCCAGGTCCGGGCGGTCAGAGAACTTCAACAAGTCGTGCTCCCCGCGCCTGCGGGGATGAGCCCTTCTGGGGCAACGGTGTTCTCGGTCATGATTAGTGCTCCCCGCGCCTGCGGGGATGAGCCCGACAACCCCAACAACGCCGCTCCAGGTTGGTCGTGCTCCCCGCGCCTGCGGGGATGAGCCCGAAGCCCTCAATGCCTCGTTCAGAGCCCGCGGGTGCTCCCCGCGCCTGCGGGGATGAGCCCCATGAGTGGATTCAGGGAACTACCAGACGCGAGTGCTCCCCGCGCCTGCGGGGATGAGCCCGACGCACGCGGACAAATTCCTTGAGCGTGAGGGTGCTCCCCGCGCCTGCGGGGATGAGCCCAACATGATCAGCGGCGGGTGTGCGTCCAATGGGTGCTCCCCGCGCCTGCGGGGATGAGCCCCCTGAATGCCGGGCACACCCTGAACACCCTGAGTGCTCCCCGCGCCTGCGGGGATGAGCCCCGCGACATGGTTCGCTACGATATCGAGTGTGCGTGCTCCCCGCGCCTGCGGGGATGAGCCCCACGCGAACTTGTTGTACATGACAACGACTAGGTGCTCCCCGCGCCTGCGGGGATGAGCCCCAAGATGTCACGCTCGAACTCGAAGGTGGTGCGTGCTCCCCGCGCCTGCGGGGATGAGCCCTGAGCGATGCTGGTGGCCGCTTCATCCGCGGTGTGCTCCCCGCGCCTGCGGGGATGAGCCCACCGGACGACACGACGACCTCAGTCATCGACCGTGCTCCCCGCGCCTGCGGGGATGAGCCCATCGACCCTCAAATTTCGTCGGCTGCCAAAGAGTGCTCCCCGCGCCTGCGGGGATGAGCCCCCGGAACGACCACCTCGAAAGCACTCGGCACCGTGCTCCCCGCGCCTGCGGGGATGAGCCCCCGGAACGACCACCTCGAAAGCACTCGGCACCGTGCTCCCCGCGCCTGCGGGGATGAGCCCTGGGAGTAATCCGTCAGCGGCACATAGAGCGGGTGCTCCCCGCGCCTGCGGGGATGAGCCCACCGCCCAGCGGCAGGCCCAGGACGAGAATGCGTGCTCCCCGCGCCTGCGGGGATGAGCCCCCGATTGAGTGGGTTTATCAGCCGGTGGTCTGGTGCTCCCCGCGCCTGCGGGGATGAGCCCCGAGTGCGGAACCGAGTGCGGAACCGACACCGGTGCTCCCCGCGCCTGCGGGGATGAGCCCAGCGGCGTTTCACCGTGCAGCGCACCGGAGACGTGCTCCCCGCGCCTGCGGGGATGAGCCCACGGTCAAGCGGTACAACAAGGATTCGCAGTGGTGCTCCCCGCGCCTGCGGGGATGAGCCCAACTTGACAGTTTCGTCAGGTCACACAACCCCGTGCTCCCCGCGCCTGCGGGGATGAGCCCCGTCTGCGAATCGATTTTCAGAGCATCGAGCTGTGCTCCCCGCGCCTGCGGGGATGAGCCCATGCTTAGTCGTCGCTGGAAACGCGCCATTGGGTGCTCCCCGCGCCTGCGGGGATGAGCCCCCGATCCCCAACAGAAAGGCCCCCAACCAAAGGTGCTCCCCGCGCCTGCGGGGATGAGCCCGAAAGCACCTCATGACCAGCGAACGTGTTGCCGTGCTCCCCGCGCCTGCGGGGATGAGCCCGTTCTTGTACGCGGCATCTTCACATGAGCGACGTGCTCCCCGCGCCTGCGGGGATGAGCCCGGCACGGACGTGGCCCGCGGTGTGTGGGAAGTGTGCTCCCCGCGCCTGCGGGGATGAGCCCACCCAAGTTCCCTGCAGCGGCAAGAGACAGTGGGTGCTCCCCGCGCCTGCGGGGATGAGCCCGCGGCGGCGGCCTGTGCCAGGTAGCCTTGTGCTCCCCGCGCCTGCGGGGATGAGCCCAAGTGGAGGGTACAAATGATTACGCAAGCAGTGTGCTCCCCGCGCCTGCGGGGATGAGCCCACCCAAGTTCCCTGCAGCGGCAAGAGACAGTGGGTGCTCCCCGCGCCTGCGGGGATGAGCCCTCAAACCGCCGCCGCCACGCCTAACCCGCTCGGTGCTCCCCGCGCCTGCGGGGATGAGCCCAAGTGGAGGGTACAAATGATTACGCAAGCAGTGTACTCCCCGCGCCTGCGGGGATGAGCCCACCCAAGTTCCCTGCAGCGGCAAGAGACAGTGGGTGCTCCCCGCGCCTGCGGGGATGAGCCCCAGTTCGTGCTGAGGGCGTGGGTGATAACGAGGTGCTCCCCGCGCCTGCGGGGATGAGCCCCTGCAACGACTGTGGGTGTGGCAGCCAGCCAAGTGCTCCCCGCGCCTGCGGGGATGAGCCCAAGTGCCACGGTCGGGCGCATGTCCGGCATTTGTGCTCCCCGCGCCTGCGGGGATGAGCCCGAGCAGCAAACCCAGCAGCCGGCACCTGAGGCGTGCTCCCCGCGCCTGCGGGGATGAGCCCAACGGCAGCTCCGAGCCCTGCAATGCCGAGAGGTGCTCCCCGCGCCTGCGGGGATGAGCCCACGCCATAGCCGTCGCACCAGATCGAGAAGTAGTGCTCCCCGCGCCTGCGGGAATGAGCCCCACGCTGAACAATCGAGGGGACTTCGAGGACCGTGCTCCCCGCGCCTGCGGGGATGAGCCCGTGGCCATCGTTAGCGAGGATCACAAGGAATCGTGCTCCCCGCGCCTGCGGGGATGAGCCCGGATGCACCGGCAAGGCCGTGCGCGGGTACGGGTGCTCCCCGCGCCTGCGGGGATGAGCCCTCATCGTCGTTTTCAATCGTGGCGCTATTCCAGTGCTCCCCGCGCCTGCGGGGATGAGCCCCAGCCCAACCATGAATCCTTCACGGCCGAATCGTGCTCCCCGCGTCTGCGGGGATGAGCCCGAGGGGGTCCGATGATCTGGGTCGATCTGCTGGTGCTCCCCGCGTCTGCGGGGATGAGCTTGTGACAAGCTTTTACGAACGGTCATGGCCGAAGCGCGCCTGTCTGCAACGAATTTCGGCACCGACTAATGAAACAACGGAGCCTAGGCAAACTCAGCAGTTCCGGAGACACGCGCACGCAATTCCATAAAGTGTCTCACCTCACAGATATGGTCAAAGGGTGTTACTAACCATTGGGGGATGAGACATTGCAAATGTCGAATACATTGCGCTCCGAGCTCTGGGCAAAAACAAACAGACTCGACACGCCCCAAGACATCCTGTTTCTGCCTCTGCACACCCACGGTCTCGACGCCGCAGATGCCGCAATCATCATCCTCGAACACGAAAGTCCACGCCTAAAGGCGGACTTATCGACGGCTTTGAACCTGTCGGAAGACCAGCTCACGGCCTTTGTTGCATTCCTTGCCGCGTCCCACGATATCGGCAAGGCCTCGCCATATTTTCAAGCCAAAGTCCCCTCGCTTTACGTGAAGGCCGAACAGCTCGGCTATCCTCCATGTGATCGACCGGGGGACCTTGAATCCCTGCCGCATTCGGTGCACAGCATGGCGATCATTATCCGGTGGCTGCAAAAAAAGTACGGCTATTCCCCTCTCCAAGCAGGCTCAATCGGCATCGTTTCCGGCGGACACCACGGCAGGTTCCCCGCTCTCTCACTGATCAATCAGCTCGGGAACAACCCCGGCACTCCCGGGTGGATCGAGGCTCAAGATGAACTTCTCGACGATTGGGAACGGTCCCTGGCCGCGACCCCGGCGCTCAAAGCGCTCGTCGATTTCGGCATTCCACCCAAATGCCAACTGCTGCTGACCGGCTTGGTGATCTTGGCCGACTGGGCGGCGAGCAACTCATCGGTCTTCGACCTGCGCACTCCCGGCGACAACGGGAACCGCATGCTGCGACTTGCCACAGCGCGGCGTGCGCTTGGGCTTCCCGACTCGTGGATCTTCGACGTGCAACGTAGCGGACTGACGGAATACTATGCGTCCCGATTCCGTTTGCCCCCGAAAGCCTCACCATCGTTGATGCAGGAAACCATGTTCCGCTTGGCAAGTTCCGCTACCAAACCGGAGCTATACATCCTCGAGGCCCCCACCGGGAGCGGGAAAACCGAGATGGCACTGTCCGTAGCGGAAATTTTGGGTTCCCGGCTGGGCCTGAACGGCGTCGCTTTTGCGCTGCCGACCATGGCCACCACCGACGCCATGCTGCCGCGCGTGCTGAATTGGCTGGAAGCCGCGAAGCTTGAGGGCAAGGGACTTCCCACCGTCACGTTGGGACACGGGAAGGCAAAACACAGCCCATTGCTTGCGCAGCTGCCCCGCCAAGCATTGAATTCACCCATCATCCACGACGACGATTCACCCCATGGTGCTCCAGCGTTCGTCGTCCATGACTTCTTTTCCGACCGGAAGCGCGTTCTGCAGCCCAACGTCGCAGTGGTGACCATCGACCAGATCCTGATGGCAGCGTTGAACACCAAGCACTACGCCCTGCGGCATCTGGGGTTGGCTTCAAAGGTCGTCATCATCGATGAAGTGCACGCCGCGGACACCCACATGCTCGTGTTCCTGCATCGCGCCCTGGAATGGTTGGCCTCCTACGGAGTTCCAGTCATCCTGATGTCTGCCACGTTGCCGGCAAGCCACCGACGCGAACTGGCCAAGGCCTACTATTCAAAGGCCGCGCCCCAACAATTCCGCGGCAAAAAGTCCTCCGCGGTCCGGGCAATGATGGAAAAAATGATCCCCGAACACCTCGGCTACCCCTGCGTGACCCAGGTGTCCGAATCGGGCATCACGATTACCCACGGAGCTTTGAGCACGGAATCTGTTCCGATCCGCCCGGTCCAGCTGAAAGACGACCTCGAGAGCCTGTGGGCGGAGCTGGTACCGAGGCTTGCTTCGGGCGGCGTCGTCGGCATCATCTGCAACACTGTAAAACGCGCCCAAGAGACCTACGCGTTCATTTCCGAGCGACTGCCGGAGAATACCTCGCTGCTTCACTCGCGGTTTATTACAGCGGACCGCACCGAGCTGGAAGCCCAACTGGTTGATTGGCTCGGCCCCGAGCACTCCGGAGCCACCCGACCGGAGCTACGGGTCATCGTGGGGACCTCGGTGCTGGAGCAATCCCTCGACATCGATTTCGACCTACTCATCACCGATCTGGCACCCATGGACCTGTTGCTGCAGCGTGCCGGCCGACTGCACCGGCACAAACGAAGCAATCGCTGCCCATCCTTTGCGGAAGCTGAGATGTGGGTTCGTGGCGTTAAAGATTGGACGACCCCGGCCACCGCTATCCTGCGTTCTGTCTCCGCCGTCTACGGCGAATACCTGCTCCTGAACACCCTCGCCGTACTTGAGCATCGATCATCTTGGTCAACACCTTTGGAGCATCCGCACCAAGCAGCGGATCTGGTGCAGGAAGCCTACTCTGACGACCTGGAATACCCGCACTCATGGTACAAGGATCACTCGGATCTTGGCACCATTGCCAAATCCCGCCATCAAGAAAAGAAACGTCGGGCCGAGAGCGGACTGATTCCCCGGGCGGACACCGAACTGGACCTATTTCTAGAAAAACCGACGGATACCGGATCGCCCATCCACGGCACCACACAAACCCAGTCCGGACCCGCCCGCGAGGAGGCCGAGGCAGTCACCCGCGTACGCGACATCGAGGACTCATTCGAGGTCCTACTCATGCGAAAGATTGGAGACGTCATCTCCGGATTCGCTTGGCAGGACGATCTGGCCGATTTGTCACTGACCGATATGGCCCGCATCGACAATCCGGATCTGGCGCGCAGAATCCTGCGAAACAGCGTTCGGCTGCCACTAAACTTTTCGCGAGATTTTGAAACGCTCGAACGCACCCTCAACGAGCTTGAATGGCAAGGGGTCGCGGCTTGGCAGGAAAATCCGGTCCTCAAGGGCCAACTGGTGCTTTTCCTCAACGAGAATCGGGAAGCAATGCTGGCCGGTCACCACATCTTGTACGACCGCGAGGTCGGTCTCCTCGTCACACCACCCCAGAAAGGCGCTAGCCAATGAACGATGTTTCACCGACACGGAGTTCATTCTCGTTGATCGATGACGCCTGGGTCCCGGTCCAGCTCCTGGACGGAACACTTGGCGAGGTGGGCATCCGGGACCTTTTTGCCCAGGCCCACTCAATCCGCGGGCTGAGCAACGAGATCCCCACTCTGGATTTCGCCATCCTGCGGGTGCTGCTCGCGGTGGCCCGGCAGGCAATCGGCGCCGTCGAGCAACCGCTTGCCACTTGGAAAGAACTCTGGGAGCGGACGGATTTCACCGACGCTCGCATCGAAAAGTATCTGGTTGGAGAGAAGGTCTCACAGCGCTTCGATCTGTTGGATCCTGCCCAGCCCTTCATGCAGACTCCCTCGTTGGAGACCCAAAAAGGGGAATTCGATTCCCCCGCTCGGTTGATCCCCGACATCCCGGCTGGGCACCAGTACTTCACCACTCGGTCAGGTTCCGGTTCCTCGCGCCTTCCTTTCCGGGAGGCGGCGCGCTGGTTGATTCACCTGCAGGCTTTCGACTACTCGGGAATCAAACCCGGCGCGCTGGGAGACAGCCGGGTCAAGGGCGGCAAGGGCTACCCCATCGGCACCGGGTGGGCCGGGCAGCTTGGCGGCATCTATGCGGTGGGCGCCAATCTCTTCGAGACCTTGATGCTGAACCTTCGTTTCGCCAAGTTGGGCACCGACGAGGACGAGGATTCCGCAGTCTGGGAACGGACCGTCTCGACGTCTGCGGCAACACGCGGCGACGGACGAACCCCAGTTAAGGGAGACCCAGCGCCCCCGCTGCCCGTCGGCGACTCCGACATCTTCACTTGGCAGTCACGCCGGGTGCTTCTGCAACATGACAGCGACGGCGTAACGGCAGCCTTGGTGACCAACGGCGATCGATTGCTTCCGCAAAATGCGCATATTTTCGAGCCCATGAGCCTCTGGCGCGACAGCCCTGCTCAGGCGACGGTGCACAAGATCCCCGTGTTCATGCCTCGGCGTCATGACCCTGCCAAGGCTGCCTGGCGCGGGTTGGGATCGATTCTCGGCGATCAGGCCCAGATTGCGGCGGGTGGGCGCCACGAATCCCCGCGCGTTCTGCAACAGATTGAGCAGCTTGTCCACAATGGATATCTCCCCAAAGGCTATTCATTCTCCACCGCGCTGGTGGGCTTCAACTACGGAACTCAGGATTCGTCTTTCGACGATCTGTACAGCGACGATCTGACGATCGTGGCCTCCTTGCTCATGAGCACTGCCGAGGCACAGCAGCAGGAAGTCCTCGCTGCCGCCCGGCACACCGACTATGCGGTGAAGGATCTGGGCGAGCTCGCCAAGAACATCCTGATCGCCGGCGGCAACGACCGCCCCTCCGATCCCACGGGCGTTCTGGCGGCAGCATACTTCGACTTCGACCACGAGTTCCGCAACTGGCTCGCCAAGGTATCCGAAGCCAGCAACACCGATGAAATTCGTGCTGAATGGGGTCGACGGGCACGCACACTGCTGGCCAAGCATTCCAGTCGGCTCATGTCCCATGCCAGCGAGCGGAGCATCCTTGGCGTGCAGGACAAGGACGGCCACTGGAACACCGCACATACTGCACTAGCCCGATTCAATGCGGCACTTCGCAGGAACTTCCCATCAGACACAGATGTTCCACCGAATTCCCCGCCACCAGCCAAGGAGAAGGCCAATGTCTGATCAATTCACATCGTTCATTGCAGCGAAAATCACTCAGCTTCAACGGGGATACCTGAACAACGAGGCAACGGCCGTACGCACCATGGCGCACCTGCGCAAGGCCACCAACCGGGCGCCGGGTACCGACCCCGAGCTTTGGGGCGTGACCCTCGAGGATCTGCCCACCGCCCATCAGGGCCGTGGGCAGCATGCCAGCGCCGCAGAATGGGCCGCGCATATTTCCCTCTCGCTCTATTCAGTGCATCAACAGGGCAAAAAGTCGAAGGGGATGCACGAATCCAGCGTTCGCTTCGGCCGGGTCGTTCGTGGCCTGAGCGACCACGGAATGTCAGCCGATGCCGTGAAACGACGTTTCGACGCACTCGCTACGGCCTCATCACCGTTGGAAGTCCAACACCATCTTGGCTCATTGGTCCGCATCTTGCGCGACGCCGACGCTTCCATCGACTACGTGCGGCTGGCGGATGACCTGCGCCGTTTGTTGATCCCGGGCCAGCACAAGCCAGTACTCCTCCAATGGGGACGCGATTTCGCCTATTCCAAACCAACAACGACCACGACATCCTCCGAACAACCAGCCACAAGCTGACTCCAAAACGCTCCCGTCACTTCGCCCATCGATTCCCCAAGAAGGAGAACCACACCACCATGAGCAACCTCTTTGTCGACATCCACGTCCTGCAGACCCTGCCACCAAACAACATCAACCGGGACGAATCTGGTTCACCCAAGACCGCCATCTACGGCGGCACGGTACGTCAGCGCGTCTCCAGCCAGGCCTGGAAGCGAGCCATCCGCACCGACTTCTCCACGAAGTTCGATGCAGGCAAGCTCGGGGTCCGTACCAAAGACGTCGTGAAGCTGGTCGCCGACGAAATCGCGGAACTCGCCCCGGAGCACAAGGAAAATGCACTGACCTGGGCGCAAACTTCACTGGAAGCGGCAAAGATCAAGGTTGCAGTGCCCAAAGCACGCGCCAAGTCCAAAGCCAAGGATGGGGAACTGGCCGAGCCCGAAGCGCTTCCGGAAAGTGCCTACTTGATTTTCATGGGTGCTGCGCAGGCCAAGAACCTCGCCCAGTTGGCCATCGACAGCGAAGGCAAGCCATCCAAAAATGCTGCAATCGCTGCTCTGAACGCCAACCAAGCCATTGACGTGGCACTCTTCGGCCGTATGCTCGCCGATGCCAAAGAGCTCTCCGTCGACGCCTCCACCCAAGTGGCCCACGCCATCAGCGTGCACGAGGCAGTGCCCGAATTTGACTACTTCACCGCCATGGATGACAAGCGCGGTGTCGACGAGGCCGGCGCCGACATGATCGGCACCGTCGAATTCACTTCGTCCACGCTGTACCGCTACGCCACGATCAATGTCGGTGCGCTGAACAAGACCTTGGGCGATGCAACCGTCGCGGCGGAAGCCACCGCCCAGTTCATCGATAGCTTTGCCCGTGCGATGCCCACCGGCAAACAGAACACCTTTGCCAACGGCACACTGCCCGATGCCATCGTGTTGAGCTTCAGTAATGAACAGCCGCTGAGCTGGGTCGGTGCCTTCGAACAGGCCATCACCGCAGACTTCGGCGGATCCCGTCTGGAAAAGACTGCCACCGAGTTGGCGGCCCATGTCCAGTCCTTCGACGAGGCCTACGGCCTGACCACTACCCGCCATGTGTCGGCTGCCAACAAAGCAACCCATGCCCTAAAGAAACTCGGCACAGGCGGCTCGCTGCCGGAGCTCACCAAGATTGCCGGCCAAGCAGTGTTGGATCACCTGGGACGTGCCGAGTGACCGTAAGCGTATTGCTCGCCCTAGCCGGACCGCTTCAGTCCTGGGGCAGCGACAGTAGATTCACCGTGCGCGCCACCCGGACGGAGCCAACCAAGAGCGGAGTCCTCGGCCTAGTTGCCAGCGCACTTGGCCGCGACCGTGGCGACACCCTCGAGGATCTGGGCGCACTGAACTTTGCCGTGCGAACCGAACAGGAGGGCACGCTTCTGGAAGACCTGCAGGTCTCCCTGACGCTCGACAAGTCAGAGCGCATGCCGCTGAGCCGACGCTATTACCTCGCCGACGCGCGCTTCACTGCCGCGCTTTCCGGGGACGAGAAGCTAGTGCGGGACATTGCCGATGCACTCTCGCACCCCGCCTATCCCCTCTTCTTGGGGCGACGTTCGTGCCCTCCGGCGCGTCCGGTCTCCATGCGCGGAATTCACGACGGAACCGACGGCACGGGGCTCCTCGAGGGCGACGCTGTGCAGGCGCTTCGTGCCCTGCCGGCGCAAATGCATCCGGCGCTCCAAAAAAGACTGCGAAACCAGGAAACCCTGTTGCTCCCGTTGCATGCAGACACCACACCGGATGATCCCCGGGGAATCACGATTCGCGACCTTCCTGTCTCTTTCAGCCCGATTCATCGGCACTACCTGCCAAGGACCTTCGCGTCACTGGAACCCGTCATCCGGGACAACCAATTCCATGTGCCGCAGATTCAGACAAACCCGGGCATTGACGACCACAACACTTGGGACGGATTGGACTAAATACCATGACCTTCAGAACCCGCATCGCCATCGATCCGACCTCCCGTAGCGCCATGCCATATCTAACCAACCCGCATCGGTTGCACGGCGCCATCATGAAGATGTTTTCGCCGGCACCTCACGGCCAAGCCGGAGAACAGCGCGTGTTGTGGCGGATTGATTCCTTCGCCACCAGTACCTGGCTGTACGTGGTCAGCACCGAGGAACCGGCCACCGAGGTTTTTCATAAGGAAGCCGGCCTCGGGCACCTGGTACCCGAGAGCCAGGACTACTCACGCATCCTGAACCAAGTAAAACCGGGCGGAATATACGGCTTCAGGCTCACCGCAAACACCATGAAGGCAGCTGTGGACCTGGGATCCCCCAACAGCAAACGCCCAGAGCTGACGCGCGGCAAACGCGTACCCATCATCCATGACGACCAAAAGATCCAGTGGCTGCAGCGCCAAGGCGAATCCCACGGATTCTCTATCCTGGAATCCTCCGAACATGGCCCCATGGTACGCATCGGCCCGTCGGGAAACCGGAAATTCAAACGCAACCACTCCACGGTGACCCTGCACAGCACCCAGTTCGACGGCACGCTGAGGGTCGACGATGTCGATGCCCTGCGCGCGGCGATGGTCTCCGGGATCGGACGAGGCAAGGCCTACGGTCTTGGCCTGCTGTCCCTGACTCCGGCTTCGGCCTGACATGTCGGCACCGACTCCCTCGAAGCGCCCGGTCGCACTCCCCGCGTTGACCCGCGTCAGCGATCGCATCTCGTTCCTCTATCTTGAACGCTGCACCGTACACCGCGACCAAAATGCATTGACCGTGACGGACAGGGAGTCGGTGGTCCACGTCCCGGCCGCCGCCATCGGGACGCTGCTCTTCGGCCCCGGAACCCGCGTGACACACCAAGCCATGTCGCTTCTGGCCGACTCCGGTGCCACCGCGGTGTGGGTGGGCGAAAACGGGGTGCGCTACTACGCCCATGGGCGCTCGCTGGCTAGGTCCTCGCGCATGTTGGAGGCGCAGGCTCGTCTCGTATCCAACCAGCAATTGCGTTTGGGTGTTGCCAGGGAAATGTACGAGCTGCGCTTTCCGGGCGAAGATATCTCCCGGTCGACCATGCAGCAGTTACGTGGACGCGAGGGAGCACGCATCCGGCGAATCTATCGCGAACAATCCGAAAAGTGGAACGTACCCTGGACTCGGCGTGATTACCGGCCCGATGATTTCGACGCCAGCGACGACATCAACAAGGCACTCTCCGCCGCGCATGTCTGCCTCTACGGAATCATCCACACGGTCATCGTCTCGTTGGGTTGCTCACCCGGACTCGGTTTTGTCCACACCGGCCACGACAAGTCCTTTGTCTACGACATCGCGGACCTTTACAAGGCGCAGCTGACAATTCCGATCGCCTTCCAAGTCACCGCGTCCCAACCCGCGGATGTCACCGCTGGCGTGCGGCATGCGGTGCGTGATGCGGTGTTTTCCAGCGGGCTCATGGGCAAATGTGCTCAGGACATCCAGCAGCTGCTGCTTCCCGATGAAGTTCCGGAGGACACTGAACTGAACAACGACGTCGTGAATATCTGGGACTATGCAGCCGGGCTGCTTCCCAGCGGCAACAACTACGCTACGGGCGGCGACGCTTCGTGACGGTTCTGGTATTGTCCTCGTGTCCCGTGGGGCTGCGCGGGTTCCTCACCCGTTGGTTCCTTGAGATCAGCGCAGGAGTCTTTGTTGGCGTTGTCTCGACCCGAATCCGCGACGAAATATGGGCCGAGGTGAAGCTATTATGCAAGGATGGCCGCGCGATTCTGATTTTCACGGCTCGCAACGAGCAGCGCTTGAAATTCCGTGTTCATCGGCATCATTGGCAGGTGAGAGATTTCGACGGAATTTCACTCATGGCACGACCTCGCGAGCCAAAGCCTAATTCCACCACCGTCGCGACCCTTCCAACACCGGCACTGGAAGCAGAACCTTCCGAAAGCCAAACAGGTCTTCGGCCAGGCTGGAGCAACATGAGCAAGTACCGACGGGCAAGAACCACCGGACGTTGAGAAGTTTTGCCTGAACGAGGTCATTGCTAATGAGTGAGTTGAATCAGACCGTGGATGACGCACACCGGCATAGACTCGGAACATGCTGATACCTGCAAAGCGGGTTTGAGCCCAGTTAGAGCACAGCAGAAGACGAGCTCCCGGCGTTTGCCGGGCTGGCGGCCCAATCTCATGTGGGCCGCCTTTTCATGTCCCAAGTAAACAAACATCAATTTCTAGAAATCGTGGCCCATGGTCCGAATAGTTAGAGCACTGCATAATGTATTTACTTCAAGATCCTCCCTTGCTACCGTTGCAGCTCTGGAACAGCCCAAAAAATCGGGCACTCCAGTAAAGTCGGCGGCCGTCTTCACACACGTAGACTCGGCCGCCGACGTATGAATGGCATCTAGATTGTTCCAAGACTTCGGTGCCCGACTGTCGGCATTAATCGCTTGGATTATTCATGTCCAAAGCGTACGTTTTGTCGATAAACTATGTACATGAAAATCCAGCACGTCGGAGCAACCGAAGCTCGAAAGCACTGGCGCGAAACGCTCAACAAGGCGGAAACCGAACCGGTTTCCATCACTCGCCAGGGAGAACGCCCGCCGCTGGTCCTCGTTCGTGCAGAACTCTATGAAGCAATGCTCGAAGCCTATGAAGACGCTGAGGACATCGCCGCGGCCGAAGCGGCCGAAGGAGACCTCATCCCATGGGAAGACGTGAAACGTGACCTCGGCCTCGCATAATGTATGAAATCGCCATCGAGCGAGCCGCGGCAAAGATGCTTGGCAAACTCTCCAAAGATGCGCAATTGCGCATACAGGGTGTAATCGAAACCCTCGCAGTGACCCCGCGTCCGCCTGCTGCGAAGAAGCTCCATGGATCAGCTCGCCCGTTATGGAGAGTCCGCACAGGAGATTTCCGTATCATCTATGAAGTCATTGATGGCAAACTCCTCATCATCGTCGTTGCGGTGGGTCACCGGAGGGAAATATACAAGCGCCATAGCTGATTGGGGGACCTCCGCCAATAGGTTGGGTCTGCGTTGCAGGGAGACTTTCGATCATCGGTATGAAGCCAGCAGGCAATCTCCCTGATACAACAGGCTGACAGGATTCCGTCCTCACAAGAGCCGTATTATGAAGATGCCAGCTAAATCTGCATGAATCGATGAAAGGACGGGAAGCCAATGGAGCACGAAGAGCTTCCCACCATCTTCAATCTCGCCTCGAGCGACCCGCACAGCGAACTGATCGACAGGTCCGGGCTGAGCGATGAAACGCTTCAGCAGATCGACCACATCATGGCGGAGATGGGTCGGCTGCGCGCGGTCGAGCGCAAGATCTCGCGCGCTTCCCAGCGCTACATGAACCTGAACGAGACCGACATGCGGGCCATCCGTTTCCTGATCTCGGCCAAGAACACCTCGACGTCCGTGACGCCCGGCATGTTGGCCAAACACTTGGTGATCACCACGGCCTCGGTGACCAAGCTGATCGACCGCCTCGAAAACGCGGGACACGTGGTGCGCACTTCGCACCCGACGGACCGGCGGTCGCTCTGCATCACCGTCACTGCCGAAACGCACATGGCAGCCCGCGAGCAGGTCGGTCGCCATCACGCTGCGCGCTTCGGTGCCGCCGCGCGACTCAGCCCCGAGGAACGGGAAGTCGTCATCCGCTTCCTCGCCGAGACCGCCCGCGACCTGGAAGACAGCATTGGTTCGGTCGGCGAGCGCGCCGACGACGACTCATAGACCTTCGCCACCCAGACGGTTCCCGGGTTCAACAGGTCAGCCCCGGCTCTTCGTTTCTCCCAGCTTTTCCGCGGCAGTGGTGATCCTGCGCGCCATGGAGGAGAAGATCACCCCGTGGAACGGCAGGATGGATAGCCAGTAGAGGCGGCCCGCCAGCCCATGGGGGAAGAAGACCGCCCGTTGCCTGTAGCGGCTGCCTCCCGGGATGGGTTTCACCGAAAGCTCCAGCCAGGCACGGCCCGGGACGCGCATCTCCGCACGCAGGCGCAGCAGTTCGTTGGGAACCAGTTCCTCGACGCGCCACCAATCGAGCGCATCGCCCAACGCCAGGGACTGGCGGCTTCGCCTGCCCCGACGCAACCCCACTCCCCCGGCGAGCTTGTCCATGAACCCACGCACGGCCCAGGCCCCGGGAAGCGAGTAGTAGCCGGTGTCCCCGCCGATCCCTTGGATCACCGTGAAGAGATCATTCGGTGCGGCGGTGGTTTCCCGTTCCCTGACATCCGTGTAGACGGTGCGGCCCGCCCATTGGGGGTCGGAGGGCAGCGGCTCGGCCGGGGACTCCAGCGCGTGGGCCGTGGCCCACGTCGTTTCCACGGTGTCCGCTTCCATCTTTGCCAGAGCGAGCTCGACGGCCCTGCGGTATCCGGTCAACCCGCCTTCTGGACGTTCGATGACCGCGTCGATGTCCCTGTTGCGCATCACGCAGTCGTGCTGCAGGGATTCAACCAACGGGATCGCCAGGGAGCGCGGAATGGGAGTGACAAGGTTGACCCATTGCGCCGCCAGCCACGGGGTGAGCACCGGGAGCGCCCAGATGACGGGCCGACGGATGCGTGCGGCATCCGCATAGAGCCGCATCATGTCGCCGTAGCTGTGCGCGTCGGGGCCGCCGATGTCGAAGGCCCCGGAAACCTCCGGCGAAAGTTCCGCGGCGCGGCCCAGGTAGTGCAGCGCATCGCGCACCGCGATGGGTTGGACCTTGTTGAGCACCCAGTGCGGGGCCGGCATCACCGGCAACACGTCGGTCAGGTGCCGGACCATTTCAAAGCTTGCCGACCCCGACCCGATGATCAGCCCCGCCTGCAATGTCAGTGTGGGGATGCCGCTGGCCTCCAGGATCTCCCCGACCTTGACCCGCGAGGACAGGTGGCGGCTGAGTTCCCCGCTGGGGTGCAACCCCGAAAGGTAGACAAAGCGTTCGATGCCTTCGGTCCCCGCAGCTTGGACAATGGTTCGCGCGCAGCGTTCCTCAAGGGGTGCGAAGTCCGAGGTGCCGCCCATGGAGTGCACCAGGTAGTAGAGGACGGAGGCGCCGCGGCAGAGTTCTTGCGCGGCCTGCAGGTCGGTGAGGTCTCCCTCGATCACCTCCACCTCCGCGCGCCAGGGAACATCGCGCAGGGCATCCTTCCGTCGGGTCAGCACCCGCACCTCGTGGCCGTTTTCCAGCAACAGGGGAACCAGCCGTCCGCCGATGTAGCCCGATGCTCCCGTCACGGCAATGACACTCACGGCCGCACCTCATGCATCTGCCTCCGGCGGGAAGTGAGCGACACCCCGGCACCGAGCGTAAACACCAGCAGGGTCCCGGCGCCGATGAATGCAGTCACTGCGACAACCATCGAAGACGTCCCGCCGTCGCTGCGGCCCACGCCGATCCAGGCGATGCCCCACACCATGGCCAACGCCGCCGACATCCGCCCGCGCGAGTAAAGCACCGTTGCGGCGCCAATGAACACGGCGATCACGACCAGCACCGCCGCCAGCGCTTGCGCCCAACCGGCACCGCGTCCCACCCCGAGCGAGGCCAGCCAGGCCGCGATGTTCGCAACCGTCGCGACGCTCACCCACCCCAGGTACGGGCCAAAGGTCAGCCACATGATCCAGCGCTCGGTCGGGTCGACCACCGGTTCCTCGACCAACAGCATGAAGATCCGGATCAACACCAGAAGCAACGCCAGAATCACCAAGACACTGATCCCCAGCCAACCAAGCTGCACCACCGCAAGCCACAGGGCGTTGAAGATCGCCGAGGCGGCAGCCAGCGGCCGCAAGACGCGTTGCGTGCGCGAGCTGCGGGCCGTTCGGCCCAGCTGCCACACCGCATAGACGGCCAGTCCAAGGTAGATGAAGGTCCAGATCACAAACGCGCCGGTGCCCGGGGCCAGCAGCGTCGAGTCGGCTCCCAGCCACCCGTCGGCCGCGTCCTTGATCGGCGTACCGCCAAAGGCCCCGCTGCCCACGAAGGCTCCACCGATTGCGGCGAACACCGCCACAGCAACCAGCAGCGGGATCACCGGCGGCGCTTTCCCCTTGGTGTGCATCTCGGTCCTCCTGTTCGAGGGAAATCTTGCATTGGTTGCCCGTCCCACTCGACAAGCAGCAACTTGTTAATCCATGATGTATCTAGATAGGCTAGCAATCAACCCTTCGAGGTAAAAGATGGTTCAAGGTTTCCCGGACGACAGCCCCGAACTGCACACCGCCTCGCGCTTGCTGCACGAGGTATTGGTGCTCAACGACGCCCTCGAACACTCGATGTGCCGCCACCTGAACATCAACGAAACGGACTTCCAGGCTCTCCAGCACCTGATTCGCTTTCGGTCCATGACCCCCGGCGAGCTGGCCACGCGGCTGCACATTTCCACGGCCGCCACCACCGCCGTCATCGACAGGATGAGCGAACGCGGCCACGTCCTGCGCGCACCGCACCCCACCGACCGCCGCAGCTTCCTCATCTCCCCCAGCCCCGCGGCAATCACCCAAACACTCACAGCACTGCGCCCGCTCTTCAACGATGCCGAACGCGTCGTCCAGGCCCTGGCACCCGAGGAACAACAGGCAGTCGTGCGCTACCTCGACGCCATGCTCGAGGCCATGAATACCCAGATCGACACCATGGAAACCCCCACCACCAAGAATCGGAGCGGACGATCATGAGCCTGCCAACCCATAGCGCCGCGCGGACCCGCGGCGGAACGACGATCGACCGCATCCCGTCCCTGGAACGCTCGGTTCGCCGCGAGCTGGACTCGGTCATCGGCGAGTACCAGCGGGCCGCAGCCGGGTACTCCCCTGCGACGGCGGTCCTCTGGGACCGCATCGGCGCGGCCCTTGGGGGCGGAAAGCTCACCAGGCCGCGCCTGGTCATGCTGGGCCACGAGGCTTTCGGCGGCAGGGACACCCGACGAGCCATCACGCTTGGCTGCGCCTTCGAGCTGCTCCACGGCTCGCTGCTGATGCACGACGACGTGATCGACAGGGACTTCATGCGCCGCGGACGGCCCACCCTCTCCGCTCACTACCGCGACGAGGCGCTCGCCTCGGGCAAATCCCCGGCCGACGCCGAGCACGCCGGCCACGCGGCGGCCATCATCGCCGGAGACCTGCTGCTGGCCGCATCCATCAAGCTGGCCCTCAAGGCGGCCGAATCCCTGCCCGCGGCAGCAGCCATCGAAAATTCCTTCCACCAGGGCATCCACAATGCGGGCGCCGGCGAGCTGGAGGACCTGCTTTTTTCCCTCGCGGGTTCCCCGGCCAAGGTCCAGGAGGTGCTGCGCATGGAGGAACTGAAAACCGCCGCCTACTCCTTCCAGGTGCCGCTGCAGGCCGGGGCGCTGCTCGCCGGAGCCGACGCCGAGGAGGCCGCGGCGCTCGGGGACATCGGCAGCCAGCTGGGGGTGGCCTACCAACTCATCGACGACGTGCTGGGGACTTTTGGTGACCCGGAAGTCACGGGGAAATCCATCGAATCGGACCTGCGCGAGGGCAAGAGCACCATCCTCACGGCGATGGCCTCCACAACGCCTGCGTTCGCGGCGAACCTGCGACTCTTCCGCGAACACCGGACGGACGTTGCGACGCTGCGCGAAAGCCTGCAGCGCACCGGCGCCGAATCCTTTGCCCGGCAGCTTGCCGAGGAGCTCTGCCACGGCGCGACCCAATCGGCCCACCAGCTCCGGCTGCCGGCGCACGTGAGCTCCGCACTGGAGGATTTCGCCTCGCTCATCCTGCACAGGGGGGCCTAGCTCCCATGGAACACACGGCATTGGAGCGCTACACGGAGGCCGCAAGCAGCAGCGCCCGGGTGGTCATCACGCAATACTCGACGTCCTTCTCGCTGGCCTGCCGGATGCTCGACCGCACCTCCCGCAGGCACATCTCAAACATCTACGCACTCGTGCGCCTGGCCGACGAGGTGGTGGACGGGGTGGCCCGCGAGGCGGGGTTGGAGCCGCAGGCAGTCGCCGAGGCGCTGGCCCGGCTCGAGGCCGAGACCGAGGCGGCGCTGCTTACGGGCTACAGCACCAACCTGATAGTCCACGCCTTCGCCTGCACCGCCCGCAGCGTTGGTCTCGACACCGAACTGACCCGGCCGTTCTTCGCCTCCATGCGCGCCGACCTGTCCATCACCACCCATGACGCTGCCACGCTGGACCAATACATCTACGGTTCGGCCGAGGTCGTGGGCCTCATGTGCCTGCGGGTGTTCCGCTCCATGCCGCAGGCCCCTGCCGGGCACGAAGCGGAACTCGAAACCGCCGCCAGGCACCTGGGTGCCGCCTTCCAAAAGGTCAACTTCCTGCGCGACCTCGCCGCGGACACCGGCGAGCTGGGCCGCAGCTACTTCCCCGGCCTGGACCCCGCCGCATTTTCCGACACCCACAAGGATGCGCTGGTCGCCGAAATCCGTGCGGACCTTGCCGCCGCGGCGCTCGGCATCCCGCACCTGGCACCTCGCGCGGCCCAGGCCGTGCGCATGGCCCACGGGCTTTTCGGTGCGCTGGTGCGGGAGCTGGACCGCACCAGCGCGGCGCAGCTGATGCTCCGACGCATCTCCGTTCCCGCGCGGCGCAAGGCCATGATCGCGCTGCGCTCGACGATCGGCACCCGCAGGAAGGCGGCAGCATGAAACACCAATCCCCCGAACGCGTGGTGGTCATCGGCGGCGGGTTCTCCGGCCTGGCCACCGCCGGCCTGCTGGCTGCCTCCGGGCACCGGGTCACGCTGCTGGAAAAACAGGACACCCTGGGCGGACGTGCCGGCCGGCTGAACCGCGACGGGTTCAGCTTCGACACGGGCCCGTCCTGGTACCTCATGCCGGAGGTCATCGAGCACTGGTTCGAACTCATGGGCACCTCCACCTCGGCGGAACTCGACCTGGTGGACCTGGATGTCGGGTACCGCACCTGGTTCGAGGGGCACGCCGATCCGCTGGACATGCCCACCGGGCCGGGCGCCGTGGCGGCCTTCGAATCAGTTCAACCCGGCGCGGGGGCCGCACTGGAAAAGTACCTGGCCGACGCCGAAACCAGCTACGGGCTGGCACTGGAACACTTCCTGTACGACGGCTTCTCCTCGCCACGCTCGCTGCTCAATCCCCGGCTGCCGGCCTTGTTGCCCCGGCTGGCACCGCTGCTGGCCCGCTCGCTGGATTCGTTCGTCGCCCAACGGTTCAGCGATCCCCGCCTGCGCCAGATCCTGGGCTACCCGGCTGTCTTCCTGGGCAGCAGCCCCAAACGCACCCCGGCCCTCTACCACCTGATGAGCCACCTGGACCTGAACCAGGGCGTCAAGTATCCGCTCGGCGGATTCGCCAGGCTGGTCGATGCCATGGCCGGGCTGTGTACCAAGGCCGGGGTCCGGATCGTCACCGGCGCCACGGCGGAGGGCATCGACACCGTGCAAACCGGCCGGCACACCCGCGTGGATTCGGTGCGCTGGAGTGACGCCCGCGGAGAGGCCCACCGAACCGATGCCGGCGTGGTGGTCGGCGCCGCCGACCTGCACCACATTGAAACGCGGCTGCTGCCCCCGAAGCTGCGTTCCTCCTCCAAGGCGTCCTGGAAGCGCCGCGATCCGGGTCCCAGCGCCGTGCTGGTCTGCCTGGGCATCCGCGGCAAGCTGCCGAAACTGCTCCACCACAACTTGCTCTTCACCCAAGACTGGAACGAGAACTTCGGCCGCATTCGCCGCGGGGAACCGCTGGAAACGGAGACCAGCATCTACGTCTGCATGCCCAGCGCCACGGATCCGGGTGTCGCCCCGGCCGGGCACGAAAACCTCTTCATCCTCATTCCCGCCCCGGCGCTGCCCGAATGGGGTTGCGGCGGTGCCGATGGAAACGGCAGCGAACAGGTGGAGGCCGTCGCCGATGCGGCGCTCGCCCAGCTGGCGGCCTGGGCAGGCATCCCGGACCTGGCCGAACGCGTCGTGGTGCGGCAAAGCTACGGCCCCGGGGACTTCGTGTACAACGTCAACGCGTGGCGCGGAGGTGCCTTGGGACTGGCCCACACGCTGGGACAGAGCGCGTTCTTCAGGCCCGCCAACCGGAGCGCCAAGGTGGAGGGCCTCCACTATGCGGGAAGCTCGGTGCGCCCCGGTATCGGTGTTCCCATGTGCCTGATCAGCGCCGAAATCATCGCCAAGGCAGTCAACGGGATCAATGATTCCGGCCCCTTCTCCATGGACGGGCACAACCTCGATGCACGCGAACCGGAAGGCAATGTGCCGGAAGAGCGGATGGCCACGTGACGTACCTATTGATGTTGCTCGGGCTCATCGGGTGCATGGCGCTGCTCGATGCCAGGTACAGGCTTTTCGTCTTCGCCCGGCCGCTCCCTGCCCTCGCATCCCTGGCGCTGGGAACCTGCATCTTCCTGCTCTGGGACGTGATCGCGATCGAGAAGGGAATCTTCCTGCACCGCGAGTCGCCGCTCATGACCGGGGTGATGCTCGGCGAGCAGCTGCCGCTGGAGGAACTCTTCTTCCTGCTGTTTCTCTGCTACCAGACCATGGTGCTCCTCAACGGGGCGCTGGCCTGGCGTGCGCATCGGGCCAAGGCGCGGGCGGGGGTCGAGGCACCATGAGCTTTGCGCTTCTCTCCGGATGGTTCCTGCTCGGTTCGCTGGCGCTTTTCCTGGTGGCCCTGCGGCTGCGCCGGATCCCGTTTGGCGCCGTTGCACCGGCCCTCGGTGGCGCCGCTGCCGTCATGCTGGTGCTGACCGCCATCTTCGACAACGTCATGATCGCCTCCGGGCTTTTTGGCTACGGGGACCAGACGCTGCTGGGGATCCGCGTGGGGCTGGCCCCGATCGAGGACTTCAGCTATCCGCTCGCGGCAGTGCTCTTCATGCCCGCGCTGTGGTGGCTTGGCGGCGGCACCGCCCCGGCAGGGAAGGACCGCCCATGATCCGCGAACTGTTCATGACCAGCCGGCCGGTTTCCTGGGTGAACACCGCCTACCCCTTTGCCGCCGCCTACCTGCTGACGGCGGGGCGGATCGACTGGATCTGGGTGGTCGGGACGTTCTTCTTCCTGGTCCCCTACAACCTGGCCATGTACGGCGTGAACGACGTGTTCGACCACGAATCCGACCTGCTCAATCCGCGCAAGGGCGGCGCCGAGGGCGCCGTGCTGGAACGCACCCGGCACCGCGGCATCCTGGTTGCATGCGCCGTCGCGACCACGCCGTTCCTGTTGGTGCTGGGCGTTGCCGGTTCCTGGCCGGCGAACCTGGTGCTGCTGGTGTCGATGTTTGCACTGCTGGCCTACAGCGCCCCCGGGCTGCGCTTCAAGGAGCGCCCCTTCCTGGATTCGCTGACGTCCAGCACGCACTTCGTGTCCCCGGCGGTCTACGGCTTGGTGCTTGCCGGCGCCCACTTCAATGGTCCGTTGCTGGCATTGCTTGTCGCGTTTTTCCTCTGGGGCATGGCCTCGCACGCCTTCGGTGCCGTGCAGGACATTGTTCCCGACCGTGCCGCTTCCCTGGGTTCCATCGGCACGGTGCTCGGGGCCAAGTGGACGGTTCGGGGCGCCGCCCTGGCCTACCTGGCGTCCGGGCTGCTGTTGCTGTTCACCACCTGGCCCGGTCCGCTGGCCGGGTTGTTGGCCCTGCCGTACCTGGTCAATGTTCTGCCTTTTGCCAACCTCGCGGATGCGGAGTCTGAGCGCGCCCATGCCGGCTGGGTCAGGTTCCTCTGGTTGAACTACGTCACCGGGTTCTTCGTCACCATGGCGCTGATTTGGTATGCGCTGGAACGCTGAACCTGACTGCCCCAAGCAAAATTCACGAAAGGTGGAGAAGTGAGTCCGAGCACCACAAACCTGGTGTGGTTCCGCGACGACCTGCGGGTGGCCGACAACCCGGCCTTGGATGCTGCCATGGCGGCCGGGCCGACCATTGCCGTGTACATTTTCGACGAGCAGTCGCCGGGCATCCGCCCGCTTGGCGGCGCGGCCCGCTGGTGGCTGCACCACGCGCTGGAGGGCCTTCGGTCGAACCTGGAAAGGCTCGGGGTTCCGTTGGTCCTGCGCCGAGGTGCGGCGCAGGAAATCCTGCCCGAAGTGCTGTCGGCGAGCGGCACTCAATCCGCCTACTGGACCCGCCGCTACGGCGGCCCCGAGCGGGCGGTGGACACCGGTGTCAAGGAGCTCGTGCGCGCCTCGGGCGGCACGGCACTGAGCTTTTCGGGCACGCTGCTGCAGGAGCCGTGGGTTCCACTGACCCAGGACGGCAACCCGTTCAAGGTCTTCACGCCGTTTTTCAATGCGCTGCTGCGGTTGCCGCTGCGCCCCGCGCTGGGCGAGCCACCGCCGCAAGAACCAACCGGACTCCCCTCGGTGCCGAGCGACAAGTTGGCCGACTGGGAGTTGCTGCCCACGGCTCCCGACTGGTCACACGGACTTGCAGCGGCGTGGGAACCCGGCGAGCCAGCCGCCCGCGAGCGGCTGGAGCTGGTGCTTGCGGACATTGCCGCCGACTACGGCGACACCCGCGACCGTCCGGACACGGACGGCACCTCCCGGCTTTCGCCCGCCCTGCGCTGGGGCCACCTGAGCCCTGTCCAGGTGTGGGAATCCCTCAGCGCGCTGGTCCAGGGTCATCCAGCGGCCGCCGACGGTGCGCGTGCCATGATGCGCCAGCTGGCCTGGCGCGACTTCTGCTGGAACCTGCTCTACCACCAGCCGGGGATGGCCGAGCAAAACCTGCGCCCAGAGTTCGACGCGTTCGAATGGGCCTGGCCATCCGGCGGTGTCCCTCGTGGCCCCGAAGAGGCGCAGGCCAACGAAGAGTTCGAAGCCTGGTGCCGCGGCGAGACGGGGTTCGGGCTGGTCGATGCCGGCATGAAACAGCTCTGGGAGACCGGGTGGATGCACAACCGGGTGCGCATGGTCACCGCGAGCCTGTTGGTGAAGAACCTCGGCATCCACTGGCGGGTCGGCGAGCAATGGTTCTGGGACACGCTCGTCGACGCGGACGCCGCAGCCAACCCCGCCAATTGGCAGTGGGTCGCCGGCTGCGGCGCCGATGCCTCCCCCTACTTCAGGGTCTTCAACCCGGAGCTGCAGGCCAGGAAGTTCGATCCACGGGGATCCTACGTTGCCCGCTTTGCGCCGGTGGCGGCCTCCGAGCCGATCGTGGACCTGAAGGAATCGCGCGCGCGGGCGCTGGATGCCTACGCCCGGATGAAGGAACGCTAAGGCAGTGCGTCGGCGGCATGCGCGTCGGCGCGCATGCCGCCGACGGTCTACCCATGCACCCGAACGGCCGCCTCCTCGTCCGAGTGCGAAACCCGGTCCGCCGGATCGGCGTCGAAACGAGGATCCTGTTCTTCGGCCGCCGGCTCTTCGAGCGTGTCCGCCGTTCCGCCGCGGAACACCGGAGGGAGCATCCGGGCGCCTCCGTACATCGGGAAAGCGAGGCCGTTGCACTTGCTTTCCAGCTCGTCCCACGGCCGGTTGATGCCGTGGGTTCCGTACTTGCGGACGATGGCAACCCTTTCGATGTCGAGAACCCCGAACAGGGTCTCCTCACCGGCGCCGGCTCGCTGCATGACGGTGCCTTCGGGATCCACCAGCACGCTGTCGCCGACGCCCGCCGGGTCGGATGCGTTGAGGTTGACGACAAAGACCTGGTTGGCGAATGCGTTCGCCCTGGCCATGACAAGTTCCATTTCCCTGTCGCGGGTGGTGGTGAGGGTGGGCTGGATGATCACGTCCGCACCGAGCCATGCGAGCTGCCGGGCCACCTCGGGAAAACTGCCGTCGTAGCAGATCGCCAGGCCGATGCGCGCGACGCCCGGGATGTCGAAGGTCGTGAACTCGCTGCCGGGCTCGAGGGTCTCATACGGGCGCCAAGGGAAGATCTTGCGGTACTTGGCCACGATTTCGCCGTCGGGGTTGATAGCGATGGCGGTGTTGTAGAGGTGCTTCCCCGAGCGTTCGACCAGCGAACCGGGGACGAGCCAGATCTTGAGCTCGCGTGCCAAGCGGGAAAGCCGGTCGGTGAGCGGACCCGGCACCGTGGTTGCCGCGCGTTCATCGAAGTCGGGGTCCGGTTCAAGCATCGCTTTCGGGGCGGCAAGAAGCAGTTCGGGAACAACCACCAGGTCCAGGTGCGGACGCATCGCGACAACGGTGCGCACCTGCGACTCGAACCGTTCGAAAGTGGCGTCGAGGTCCCCCGGCACGGGGCTGGTCTGGATGGCGGCGATGTTAAGGACGGGCATGGTCAGTTGCTCTTTTCTTCGGTGGGGTCCATGACATGGAAGTCGGTGCTGTTTGCATTGCCCACGGGAATCGTGGAGCGATTGAAAAATTCGGGCCAGAGCGGTCGGACCGCAAGGGTGACGACAAGGCCAAGGGCCAGCGCCCCGATGCCGATCCAAAAGACGGCTCCGATGCCGAGCCAGGACACGTCGGCATATTCGGGGCGGGCCATGTCGATGGCGCTGACGACGAACGCGATGGCCATCATCAATGCCCCGAGTCCCGGCAGGATGCCGGCCAGCATCAGGGTTTTCGGGTCCCGCATCCGCGGTGCGAAGAAGACGATGGCCGCGATCGCCGTGACGGCGTAGTAAACGGCCACCATCAAGCCGATTGAAAGGATGGCAAGACCGACGAAGTCCCGGGAGATGAGGGAAAGCACGATGATGGTGGCGATGCTCAGCCCCGCCCACCAGATCGTCGCGGTCCTCGGCGTGCGGCTCTTGGGGTCCACGGTGCCGATGGCGTTCGGAAGTGCCCTGTAGGTTGCCATGCTCAGCCAGGAACGCGGGCTGGCGACGGCCACAGTAAAGAGTGCGGACAGGGCGGACATGCCGATCGCCAGCGTGATGATGCGGCCAAAGAACTCGCCCGTCGCCAGGGGGCCGATCACCGAGAGAACATCGCCGATCGCGTCGTCCGAGGTGAGCAGGTCGACGCCGCCGAATCCGAGTGCGGCAACGGAGGCCATGACGTAGAGAACCAACAGGATCACCGTCGAAACGATGGCTGCGCGGCCCGGGGTGCGGGAACGGTGGGTGGTTTCCTCGTTGACGGAAATCAACGAGTCCCATCCCCAGTAGATGAACAGCGCAAGAATGACCCCGGCGACAAGGCCCGAAGGGTCCGTGGAAAACGGGTTGAACCAGTCCAGGCTCACCGGCTCGGCGCTTGCCGGTGCGGTGCCGCGGCCGATCGCCAGGAAGGCGCCGGCGCAGAACCCTCCGATCGCCACGATCTGCAGGCCGATGAGGGCGTACTGGACCCAGGCGGCAAGCTCGATCCCGCGGATCGCAACCACCGCGCTGGCCGCAATAAGCGCGATCGCAAGGGGAATCGTGACTGCGGGGTTTTCCGCGAGCGCTTCGAGCCCGACGGAGTCCAGAAGGTACACCGTAGCCACCTGTGCCAGGGCCGCGGTCGCGATGAACGTGGCCACCTGGGGAACCCACCCGCCGAAGAACCAGCCCGCAATCGGGCCGAGCACGCGGGAAATCCAGACGAACACGCCGCCGCAGTCGGGCATCACGCGGTTGAGGTCACGGAAGGCGAACGCGGTGAACAGGATCGGAAGAAATCCCACCAAGAATGCGGCCGGGGCGTGGACGCCCACGGAGTCAGCGACAAATCCAAGGGTCACTGCGAGGCTGTAGGCGGGCGCGACCGCGGCAAGGCCGACTGCCACGATCCGCACCATCCCGATGGCATCGCGGCGGAGGCCTTTGTCGGCCGGGTACATCACCGAGGCCATCGGCGGGGCGGGCTCTTTCATGGCGGATCTCTCCTTCGGGTTTTTATCTGAATGTGATTCAGATTACTGAACGCCATTCAAACAACACCTGCGGCGTCTGTCAAGGTCTGCGCGTTTTTAAGGCAGAATGGCAGGATGGGACGCCCCAATCGACAGACAGAACGCCGCGCCGAGATCCTCGCCGCGGCCAAGAGCGTTGCGGTGCGCGACGGCGCCGCCGGCACAACACTGCGGGCGATCGCCACGCAGGCGGGGATGGAACCGCCGGCCGTGCTATACTACTTCGGCGGGCTGACCGAGATCTTCCGCGAACTCGTCTTTGCGTCGTCGGACGCCTTTATCGAGCGCATCGAGGCAGCCGTCGACCGTGCCGAAACCCCCGAGGCACGCTTGCGGGCGGCCATCATTGCCGGCACGACTGGCGGCCTGGACAGCAACGACTCCCGCATCCTGTACGAGTTCTGGCCCACCGGGCTGCGTGATTCCGGCATGAATGACGCCGACCGCGTCCTCGACCAGCGCGAAGTGGCCATCTACGGGCGCATCATCCGGGACGGGACCGCTTCAGGCGCATTCCGGCCGGTACTCGACGCCGACGCATTAGCGTGGACCCTGGTGGCCCTCGAGGACGGGCTCGTGATGGACATCCTCACCGGCGCCAAGGCTCCCCAGGAAGTCATCAGCCTGATCTGCAGCGTCGCCGAACACCTCGTCGGAGCCAAGCTCGAGCCCGAAGAGCCTGGCCAGATCCGTTCGGGACGGAACCACCAAGAAGAGACTGCCGCGGCCGGGAAAGCCCAGCGGCCCTAGCTTCCCAGAGCAACGCCACCAAAGATCTTTCGGGATGCTGAAAGTGCATGGTTGTGCACTCGAGTGCTTTCCACCGCCGCACCGGGTCGCCCGCTGGGGAACCGCGGGTTGATGCCAAGGGCAACATTTACCGCTACCGGGCCAGAGTCCCGCTGGAGGAAGCCCCGCGGGCCAAGGCCCCCAATGGCTCATGGCCCCCCTTCGCGCAGTTCCAATGCCTTTGCCAGTTATGCCACGGGTTAAATCCGTCAAACGATCAAACCCAAGTAGAGCAACGAAACGCTTCGCCAGCCGGTCCAGCTACGGCGTCACGATGCTGAAGTTGTCATCGCCCTTCTCCAGCACGCCCATCAGCTTCCCCAGCACGGATGCATCCCCGGTGACCTGGATCCCCGGACCGTCGGTGTCACCGCCCAGCAGCTGCAGCAGCCGCGCCTTGGACAGGCTGACGACCACCGAGGTGCCGGCGCCTGCCGGTTTTTCGACGTACACCAGGACGCCGTTGCGCAACGCCAGGCGATAGTTGGCGTCCAGGTCGGTGAAGGTCACGTCCAGTGCCAGGTCCAGGTCCCAGGCTTTGGGCCCGTTGACGGAGATGCACATGACGTCAAAAAGCTGCGCGGGAGTCAGCTGCGCGACGACGGCCGGGGATCCCGACGACGCCGGGGTTCCGAATTTCCCGTGGCGCAGCTCGGTGGCGCCGGAGAGAAAGAAATTGCGCCAGGTGCCGTTCTCGGAGCCGTAGGCCAGCTGCTCCAGGGTGTCGGCCTGAAGTTCGCGGGCGCCCTCGTGTCCTGGATCGGCGAACACCGCGTGGTCAAGCAGCGTTGCAGCCCAACGGAAGTCGCCCTCGCCAACGGCCGTCCGGGCCAGGGCCACAACGTTCTCGATTCCGCCCATGGCCGCCACGTAGCGGGTTGCGGCGGCGGTCGGCGGGTGCTGCCACAGGCGTGCGGGGTTGCCGTCAAACCAGCCCATGTAGCGCTGGTAGATGGCCTTGACGTTGTGGCTGACCGAACCGTAGTAGCCGCGGGCGTTCCAGGCGGACTCGAGCGCCGGCGGCAGCTGGATCATCTCTGCGATTTCGGCCCCGTTGTGGCCCTGGTTCAGCATCCGCAGGGTCTGGTCATGCAGGTAGGCGTAGAGGTCGCGCTGGGTGGCCATGAATCTCACGACACGTTCGGCACCCCACGTCGGCCAATGGTGGGAGGCAAATGCCACGTCGGTGCGCTTGCCAAAGGTTTCGATCGCTTCAGTGAGGTATCCGGACCAGACGCGCGGGTCGCGCACCAGCGCCCCGCGCAGCGTGAGCAGGTTGTGTTGCGTGTGGGTGGCGTTTTCCGCCAGGCACAGGGCGCGGAACCCGGGGAAGTAGAAATGCATTTCGGCTGGCGCCTCGCTGCCCGGCGCCATCTGGAATTCGATCTCGATGCCGTCGATGATGTGCGTTTCACCGGTGGCGGCGATCTCCAGGGTGGGGACGATCAGCCCGACCTCGCCGACCGAGGTGGTCTGGCCAAGTCCGCACCCGACGGACCCCTGCGGACCGCGTCCGAGGTTGGCCCCGTACATGTAGCCTGCCCGCCGGGACATTGCCGGACCGGTGTACACGTTCTCCGCCACCGCATGTTCAACGAAACCAGCGGGCGCAATGACTTGGATGCGCCCCGCATCGACATCCGTCTGGGAGGCGACGCCAAACACTCCGCCAAAGTGGTCGGCGTGGCTGTGGGTGTAGATGACCGCGACGACCGTGCGGTCCCCGCGGTGCCGCCGGTAAAGTCCCAGCGCCGCGGCTGCCGTCTCGGTGGAGATCAGCGGGTCGATCACGATGACGCCGCTCTCCCCCTCGACGAAGGTGATGTTGGACAGGTCCAGCCCGCGCACCTGGTAGATCCCCTCGACCACCTCGTACAGTCCCTGCCGGGTGGCCAGCAGGGATTGCCGCCACAGGCTTGGATTGACGGTTGGCGGGGCCTCGCCCGCGACAAATGCGTAGCTGTCGTTGTCCCACACCACCGTCCCGTCGGAGGCGGTCACTATCCCCGGTTCAAGGGCGCCGAGGAATCCCCGGTCGGCGTCTTCGAAATCGGTGGTGTCATCGAACGGCAGCGACGCCAGCAGAGCGGCATTCGCGTCGGCCACCGACTGGCTGGCAGGCTTCTGTGTACCCATGGCTGACCCCGACCTTCTAGATGGAATTGATTTCGACTCTAGCGTGCACTGTCACCGCAAAACAGGGGTCCGTGCGGCTGTCTTTCCGCCCGGTCGAGGACCCGAGCCGGCGGCCCGGTGGTGATTTGCACAGGATTCGGGCGTAGCGTGAGAAACATGGATTCCAAGCAACTGCAGACGGACGTGTTGGTCATCGGCGCAGGTCCCACGGGGCTTATGGCCGCGGCGTGGCTTCACAAGTTCGGGATCGACGCCCAGATCATCGACTCGAAGTCGGGACCGACCCGGGAGTCCCGTGCCTTGGCGCTCCAGGCACGCAGCATGGAGATCTACCGCCAGCTCGGACTCGTCGACGAGGTCCTGCGCCGGGCCATCCCCACCGGGGAACTGCGTCCCGGCATCGGGGCCCGCAGCTTCAAGAGCATCAAGCTCAACCGCCTGGGGTACTCGCAAACCCGGTACGCCGGCCTGACCATGCTGGAGCAGAGCGCCAACGAGGAAATCCTGACCGACTCGCTCAAGGCAGCCGGGCACGAGGTGCTGTGGAGCCACGGATTCGACTCGCTGCAGGAAACCGGCAAGCGCGTCGAGGTCCGGTGCACCGGACCCGAGGGACCGCTCACGATTTCCGCGCGCTACGTGATTGCCGCGGACGGTGCCTCGTCTCCCGTTCGGGAGGCCCTGGGCATCGCGTTCGAGGGCGAGACGGCGGACCAGGTGTTCTACGTGCTTGATGCCAACGGCGTGACGGGCATGGGTTCGGGCATCAATGTGCGCTTCGCGGAGGAAAACTTCATGCTCGGGTTCCCCATGGGCACCGATGCGCAGGGCGGGGAACGCCGCCGGCTCTTGGGCATCGTGAACGAGCCGGAAACCGCGGGGACCGATGTCATCGAGGTCGATGAGAAGCGGGCCCGCACAGCGCTGCGCCGGGAGTTCGGCGTCCTCTACACCGACGCCCAGTGGTTCTCCAGGTACCGGGTCCACCACCGCGTCGCCGAAACCTTTGCCCGCGGCCGGATCTTCCTGGCCGGGGATGCCGCGCACATCCATTCCCCCGTCGGCGCACAGGGCATGAACACCGGCCTCCAGGACGTCCACAACCTGGTGTGCAAGCTCAACGACGTGCTCTCCGGCGGGATGCCCGGGGATTACCTGCAACGCTACGAGGCCGAACGGCGGCCCGTGGCCCTTCGCCTGGTCAAGACCACCGACCGGGTTTTCAGCGCCGTCACCTCCACCTCGTGGCTCGCACGCACCCTGCGGATACGGATGCTTCCGGTCATCTGGCCGATGGCCATCAGGATGATCGGCCGCATCCCGGCAGGCCGCCGGTTCTTTGGCTACCTGTCCCAGATCCGCATCCACTACTGGATCACCGAACATGCCCGCGACCGGGCATCCCTGGCCCGCGGCTTTGCCAAGACCAGGCGGCGCGGGAAGGTCATGGGCAGGCGCCTGCCGTGGGTTCCCTTCCGGACCGGCGAGTACCCGGACAACTTCGAGGTGCTCAACGACGCCAGCTGGCAGGTCCACGGCTACGGAGGCAGCTCCTCGGCGCGGGCAAACGAGCTTGCCACGGAGCTCGGGGTTGGCTGCCATGTCTTCCCGGCGGCCGCCACGTACCTGCTGCCCGAGGGGTCGGTCGTCTTGGTGCGCCCGGACATGTTCGTGGCCCACTTCGAGCAAGTGCCCGAGTAGGCGGCCGGGAGCAACCGCGTGGCCCATCCACCGCTAACCGTGAATTTCCGGCCGGGGTCAGCGGGCGGGCAACGCCTGGTCGCTGCGCAATTTCTTGGACAGCTCGTGGGCGTGGTGCATCAGCAGGCGGCCCATCTCCGGGCGACGCTCGGGAGAAAAACGCGATTCAACGCCCGTCAGGCTCAGCGCCCAGGCCGGTTGGCCCGCCGCATCGAAGACCGCAGCGCCCATCCCCCAGCTCCCCTCCACGATCAGCGCGGGGTTCTCGGCCCAGCCGCGTTCCCGGGTTTCGGCTATGCGTCGGCGCAGGGATTCCCGTCCGTGGTCACTGCCGTATGCCGGCTCCAGGTCGTGGCTGTCCAGGAAGCGTTCGATGGCGCTCTCGGGCAGGAAGGAGAGGATGGCCAGTCCCGCTGAGGCCACCCCGAGCGGGAAACGCTTGCCCTCGTAGAGCACGAAGGAACGGATCGGGAACGCACCGTCCTCCCGCAGCAGGCACACGGTTTCTTCCCCTCGTCGCACGGAGAGAAATGCGCTTTCGCCCGTTGCCTCGGCGAGGGCCGTGACGTGGTCCCGGGCGATCCCGGTGATGTCATAGCGCTCGGCGGCCACCGTCCCCATCAGGTACATTTCCGGGCCCAGCATCCACAGGCCATCCTGGTGGTCGTGGTCGCAAAACCCCTCGGCAGCCATGGCCCCCAGCAGCCGGTGCACCGTGGGGCGCGCCAACCCCGTGCTTCTGGCCACCTCGGCCGTGGAGATGCCCCGCGGCATCGCGGTGCTCACAGCGCGCAGCACGGCTGCCATCCTGCCCACCATCTGGGCCCCGGGAAACGTGGAATTCATGTCCACATTATGGACGAACAAACTGGCTATCACCACCATTCGAGCAATTCATGTCGAATTGCTCCGATTCGTTGACCATCAATGCACCAAATCAGTACCGTCAAAAGTACGACACTATGCAATCCACATCATGGACGAGTATAGGAAAACCATGGCAACCAAAGTCTTTGAGGAATCAGCATGAGCGCATTGATCGCCGGGTATGCCCGCACCCCGTTTGCCCGCTTCAACGGGACGCTGTCCGCCGTGCCCGCCACCGTGCTGGGCGCCCACGCCGCGGCGGCCGCCCTCGAGCGTGCAGGCATCCCCGCGGAAGAAGTCCAGCGCGTCTTCGGCGGACAGGTGCTGCAGGCGGGAACCGGTCAAAACCCGGCACGCCAGTCGGCCGTCGGTGCGGGAATCGGCCTGAACGTCCCGGCGCTGACACTGAACGCCGTGTGCCTTTCGGGCACCGAGGCCGTGGTCGCCGGCGCACGCATGATCGACGCCGGGGAGGCGGACGTGGTGGTGGCCATCGGCCAGGAATCCATGTCGCTGGCACCCCACGTCCAGCGGGCACGCGCCGGGACCAAGTACGGTGCCATCGAATTGCTCGACACCCTCGAATTCGACGGGCTGACCGACGCCTTCGAGGCCCGCTCCATGGGCTCCTCAACGGAGGACGGCAACACGGCCATGGGCATCGGCCGGGCCGAGCAGGACGAGTTCTCCGCCCGCTCGCACCGGTTGGCCGCGGACGCCGCCGGATTCCATGCCGGGGAGATCGCGCCGTTCACGATCACCTCGCGCCGCGGCGACACCGTCGTCTCGGTCGATGACGGGATCCGTGCGGAGACCACCGTCGATTCCCTGGGCAAGCTGCGCCCGGCGTTCGACAAGGGCGGAACCATCACCGCCGGGAACGCCTCGCAGATCACCGACGGCGCTGCCGCGGTGGTGCTGGTCAGCAAGGCAGCGGCCGAGCGCCTGGGGCTCACGCCGCTGGCCGAGATCGTCTCCCACGCCTTCGTCTCCGGTCCGGACGTGCTGCTGCACGAACAGCCGGCCAATGCCATCCTCGCTGCACTGGAGGGCACCGGCATCGCGCCGGCGGACCTGTCGGCCGTGGAAATCAACGAGGCGTTCGCCGCCGTCGGCGTTCGCTCGACCGCGAAGCTCGGCATCGACCCGGACATCGTGAACACCAAGGGCGGTGCCATCGCATTGGGGCACCCGATCGGCGCCTCCGGGGCCCGGATCGTCGGCACCCTGGCACGCCAGCTCGCCGAGCTCGGCGCCGGCTCCCTGGGCGCCACCGGCATCTGCGGCGGCGGAGGGCAGGGCAGCGCCGTCATCCTGCGGGCGCTCTAGGAGATCGACGCACGGAACGGTACCTAAATTCCCAGCGACAGCGCACGTGGCTTGCACCGAACATGCACGCCACGTGCGCTGCCGTGTTGGTGGACTCCAAAAGTCGGGGGTTCACGCAATCCACGAACGGCAGCACTTCCAGGCCCCCTCGTCTCCGGGCGCCCCTCCCGCCAAACCAAAGTAGGGAATGTCATTGCAAGCGATGCTTGCAATGACATTCCCTACTGTTCTCACGCAGAAAGCCGCAGTGACTGTTCCCGACCAATGCGCAGTGTGTTGGTCGGAAGCGGTCAGTGAAGCCTGACTACTTGTAGTCGTAGAAACCCGAACCGGACTTGCGGCCCAGCCTGCCCTCGGCAACCATGGCCGCGATCCGCTGGTTCGGGGCGTCCTCGTCCGCGCCGGTTTCGGCGTATGTGGCCTGGGCAATGAAATCGATGACGTCCAGGCCCACCATGTCCATGAGCGCGAATGGGCCCATGGGGTGGCCCAGCGCGGTGCGCGCCGTGGTGTCGATGTCCTCGATGCTGGCGATGCCCGAGTCGGCCAGGAACAGGGCCTCACGCTGGATGGCGCCCATGAGGCGGTTGGCAATGAAGCCGGGAATTTCGCGGTTGATCAGCACCGGTTCCTTGCCCAGCCGGCGTGCCAGCTCCATGGTGGTGTCGACCGTTGCGTCGCTGGTGGTTTCGTGGCGGACCACCTCGACGCATTTCATGACCAGCGCGGGGTTGAAGAAGTGCATGTTGCAGACCCGGTCCGCGCGCCCCGTGGCCTCGGCGACCTTGGACGAACCGAGGGTGGAGGAGTTGGTGGCCAGGATGGCGTGCGCCGGGGCCACTTTCCCGAGGCGCTCGAAGATCTGGGTCTTGATGTCCAGGCGTTCGGTGGCGGCCTCGATGACGAAGTCCGCGTTCGCCGCGGAAGCGTCGAGGCCGGTGCTGTAGGTCAATGCACCCAACGCAGCCGATGCAGCTTCCTCGTCCAGCTTGCCCTTGGCCACGCGTCCGGCGGCCCAGCCCTCGAGCTCGGTGCGCGCAGCCGCCAGGCCGTCCTCGGAGATGTCCTGGATGGTGGTCGCGTAGCCGGCAAGGGCCGCTGTCATGGCGATCTGCCGTCCCATGGTCCCGGCGCCGATGACCAGGATGGCGGAAATGTTCTCGATGCCGGTGGCTGTACTCATTCTTGGTTTCCTCAGTTCGTAGTAAGTGTGTGATCCGTCTTCAACGGATATGCCTGTTTATTCGGCTTCGTTCGACGCTTCGTCTAGATCGTCCCGTGAAGAGTCTCGTCGGCCAGCAACGCGGCATTGAGCAGCGGTTCACCCGCGTCTTGATGCTGCTGGATGAGTCCGACCCACCGGTTCAAGGCGGCCTTGCTCTGAAGCACGAAACTCTCCGCCGCGGGATTCAGCGAACCGGCACGGTGCACGATGCCGAACGGGGTGCGAATGGTGGGGGTCGTTTCAACGACGACTGCTCCCAGTTTTTTTGCCAAGACGGCCATCCGGATCGGAAGAAACGCACTGGCGCTGCCATTCAGGACCAGTGCCAGCTGGGCGTGCCGTGTAGGAACATTCGCCCGGATCTTGCCCATGATCGAGTGTTCCTTGAGAGTCTCCGCGACAATGTCGTTTTCCCGGTGCGCCATGTTGCTGACTGCCAAAGGGAGTTCCCGAAGCCCGGAAAGCTGGACCGGTTGGATGTCGGGGAGATCGGTACCCGGTGGCATGACGAGCATGAGACGTTGCACTCCAAAGTGGATTTCCTGAAGGTTTTCCATGGGTATCGGGAACGTCGTGAACCCGATTTCGCAGTGGCCGTTGAGCACTTCTTCGCATAGCTCGTCGACATCCGCATACTCGGTCATGTCGATTCGGATGTCCGGATATTGCTTGGTAAACGATCCACTCCAGGCGGCCACCGCCTCGCTGGACATTTCCGGCATGGTACCGATCGTGATGGAACCGACCGACAGCTCCAAGGCTCCACGCATGATGTCCTTGGTCGAAAGCAACTCGTGGAGGATCCTGCGGGCCGGCTCAACCAAGAGCCGGCCCGCAGAATTCAGAACCAAATTGCGTCCGGTGCGGTGGAACAACTCCAACTTGAGCTCGCGTTCAAGTTGCTTGATTCCCTGGGACAAGGTGGCTTGGGCAACGTGCAGGTGCTGGGCAGCACGGTTGACGCCGTTGTGCTCGATCACTGCCAGGAAATACTCGAGCTGACGGATTTCCATGCTTGCCCCTTGCCTCACATCACCGGATCGATCATTGGGCCTAGACGCGGTAGGTGTTGGGGAGCCGACCATCGATCTTGCCTTGTCGAATCATAGCGACAGCAAGATTCCGCTCGTGAATAGGTGACGAGCCCTCATAGATGCGCAGGGCGCGGACATCGCGCCACATGCGGGGAATCGGGTGGTCACCCACGATGCCCTCGCCGCCGAGCAGCTGCAGGCACTTGTCGGCCACGCGTCCTGCCATTTCCGAGGCGAAGAGCTTTGCTGCCGCGATGCGGTGCCGGGGCACTGTGCCCTCGTCGAAGGTTCGTGCGCCTTCCAGGACCAGGGCCCGGGCGGCCTCGACCTCGGCGAAGCACTCGCCCAGCACGGCCTGGACGGCGCCCAGCTCGGCGAGCGGGGCGCCGAACTGCTCGCGCCCGTTCACGTGGGTGACGGTTTCCTCGAGGATGCGGGTTGCCTGTCCCACGCAGGTCGCCGCGACGTGCAGGCGTGCGTGGTTGATGCCGCGCAGCGCCATGGTGAGACCCTGGCCCATGCCCTGTTCACCGCCGAGCACGTTGGCTTCCGGCACCACCACGTCTTCCAGGATGATCTCGCCAACCGGGGCCTCGGCGTGCCCGTTCATGCGCGAGGGCATCTTGGAGGAGACACCGGGGGCCTTGGAGTCCACGATCAGCGCCGAGATACCCTTGGCGCCGGGGACGGCGGCATCGGTGCGGGCGAAGACCACGTAGGCGTCGGCCCAGCAGGCGTTGGTGATGTAGCGTTTGTGTCCGTTGACGAGGAACGATCCGGCCTGGGCCACGGCCGAGGTGGTCAGCTGGGCCGCATCGGAACCTGCAGCTTCCTCGGTCAGGGCGAAGGCCGTGACGAGTTCACCGGCGGCCATCTTTGGCAGTAGCTCCGAGCGTTGTTCCTCGGTTCCGTGGTCGAGGATTGCCTGGGAACACAGCCCGATAACAGTCGAGAAGCGTGAGCGGTAGACGCAGGAGGCGCGGGTGAATTCGAGGGTCAGCAGGACCTGCTGCTCCATGTTCCATTCAAGCCCGCCGTAGCGGCGCGGGATCGAGATGCCGAACAGCCCGACCTCGGCCATGCGCTTGACCAGTCGCTCGGGGACGGCGCCGGCCTCGACCATCTCGTTCTCGGCCGGTATCAGTTCGTTCTCGGTGAAGTCCGCGATGAGCTTTCGATATGCGTCGAAGGTGTAGTCGTATATCTCTGGGTTGATCATGACAGTCGTTCCTTACTTACTTGTGTGCTGCAACGGGGCGGCTGCGGCAACCGGTGGCAGGGAAACCGCACCGGCCGTGTGTAGCTGTTCAATTTGCAAATCCGTGTAGCCCAAATCGGCAAGGATCCGGGTGTTTTGTGCGCCGACTTCGGGAGCCTCTGCCGAGGACGTTCGGCGCCACCCGTCGAGGGTGAAAGGCGCTCCGGGCGAGGTGAAGTTTCCGTTTGCGGATTCGACCGTGACCATGACCTCGGAGGCGGCCAGGTCCGGGTCCACGGCGATTTCATCGAAGGAGCGGACGGAGCCGCAGACGATTCCATTGGCCAGCATCAGCTCCACCGTCTGGGCCCGGGTGCTCTCCTGCAGGGCGGATCCCAGGGCGGCGAGCAGTTCGCTGCGGTGCTTGACTCGTGCGGGGTTGTCCACGAAGCGCGGATCCGTGATGAACTCTGGGCGCCCGATGACGTTGCAGAGCACCGCCCACTTCTCCGCCGTGTATGCCGAAAGCACGATCATCCCGTCCTTGACGCGCACCAGGTCGGCGGCCGGGGCCGCGTAAGCCTGGCCGTTGCCCTTGCGAACCGCGGGCTTGCCGGTGATCGTGTATTCGCCCCAGGTGGCTGCCTGCATGGCCATGGCCGATTCCAAAAGCGAGGTTTCGACGTGTGCGCCCAGCCCGGTTTTGGTGCGGGTGAAGAGCGCCGCGATGATGCCCGTCGCCAAGGCGTTTGCGGCCGCAACATCCACCACTGCGAATCCGACGCGCTGGGGATCGCCATCGGCTTCACCCGTGGAATGCATCATCCCGAACTCGGCCTGGGCGGCGATATCGAGCCCGGGACGGCTTGCCGACGGGCCGCCGAGGCCGAAGCCCGTGATCGATCCGTAGACCAGTGCCGGGTACTGCTCGCGCAATGTCTCGGCACCCAGTCCCAGGCGTTCTACCGCTCCGGGGCGGAAATTGTGGATCAGGACATCGGTGTCGGCGAGCAGGCGGTGGATGACCAGCCGGGCCTCCGACTTCCGCAGGTCCAAGGCGAGGCTTTCCTTGTCGCGGTTGAAGGCGCGAACCATGGCTTCCCCGAAGACCCCGATGCTGCGGGCCTGGTCACCCAGGACGTTTTCGACCTTGATGACGGTGGCGCCGAGATCGGAGAGGACCTGTCCGGCTCCCGGACCTGCAATGTACTGCCCGAAATCGAGAACCTTGATGCCTGCCAACGGTCCCTGGGTCGATTGCGTGCTCATCGGGTTTCCTGCTTTCGTGCTGCATATACTGCGGTGAGTTCGAGAAGACGGACACGGGCCCGGGCCGGATTGAGCATCAGGCCGCCTGCCACGCCGAAGACGCAGATCGTGATGCCGACGATCAGGAAGCCGTTGGCGTAGCCCTCGGTCGGGGTCGCTGCGGCCTCGACGATGAGTCCCAGCACGTAGGGGGCGACCATGCCTGCGACGGAGTAGGCGGCGACGATACAGCCAAAGAACGATGCACGCTGGTGGGCGGGCAGGAAGTCCGATGCCCCGGCGAAACCGATGGAGAACGCCACCGAGTTGATGGAGAATGCGGCGACCACCAAGACCAGCTGGAGCGGGCCTGGCTGGACCTGCGTGAACATGATCATCGAGACGCCGGCGAAGAGCAGGCAGGCCGCGGTGAGGAAGGAACGTGCCACGCGGGAGGAGTATCCTCGCTTGAGCATGCGGCCCGAGAGTATTCCGGCACCGAGCAGGACCACCACGGCGACGACGTAGGGAATGGTCACCAGTACGCCGACGCTTTGCATCGAGTAGCCAAGGCCCTCGTTCATGAAGGCGGGCAGCCACGAGACTTTAAGCGAGGTGATCAGGTATCCGGCGAACGACAGCAGTGCCAGGCCCCAGAAGCTGGGGATCAACAGCAGGCGGTAGAACGGAACAACGATGTCGCCGTTCGGATCAATCTTTGCGGTCTTTGGTTCGTTGGTGATGATGCGCTTCTTGAACGGAAGGCGGTCGGCGTAGAGGAACCATGCAACGGTCCAAACCATGCTGACGGCCACCAGGAAGATGAACGACGCATGCCAATCCCAGGTCAGGATGATCCAGGTCAGTACCGGCGCGGAGATCAGTGGGCCAAGCGAGGAACCTGCGTTGACCACGGCTCCGGCTGTCGCGCGCTTCTCCGGAGGGAAGAGTTCGTGGACGATCGACTGGCACAGTGCGTGCGCGGGGCCTTCGAAGAATCCGAGGGCAATGCGGCTGGCCAGCAGGACGCCGAACGTGGTCTGCGTGGTCAGCGGCAGCATGGTCAGGATCCAGGTGATCATGAGGATGCCGGCTGCCCAGTTGTACGAGATCTTCCGGAAGACCGCGGTGAGCACCACCGCCCCGACCGCGAAGAGCCAGAAGAATGCGCTGGAAAGCAGGCCGTACTGGCTTGCGCTCAGGTCCATGCTTTCCCTGATCGGCTTGCTGGCCAGTCCGATGGCGGCCTTGTCGGCAAAGTTGAGCATGAAGAAAATCAAGAGCATGACGACGATGCCCCAGTTGCGCCGGCTGCTTGGCGTACTGGTGGTTGCGACACTGCGCTTGGGGATCGCGGTGATGGCCAAGACTGTCTCCTTGAGATGATGGTTGAAGCGGTAAGGTGGGCGTGACTTGAGGCACATGTCCCGACCTCCCTTACAAGTAGAGCTTCAATCCAAGAGCCGTTCAACGGCCAAGTTGCTGTCGCACCGTTCGGTAGAACCGAACGGTGCGGAATCGACGATTACTCGATTTTCGCGGCAAATCCCGTGCGACAAGCATGCTCAGCGCGACTCCTCTTGGGAACCCCGGGTTCTCCACCCCGGACGGCCCTACCGCCAACGAACCAGATCTTTCCAGCCTTCTGGCCCCGCCCGACTTGCTTCGACCCTCGAGGGGCAGCTGCGCAAAAATAATTTGTTCGCACTATTGATGCGTGCTCATAAACTGCGCATGATGTGTTTATGAACAACAAGAAACGCACACCGATCGACGAAGTCCGCCGGCTGCTTTCGGGCATCCCGTCCGATCCGCTGGCTGCAGTCGAACGGCTGGGAGAGGTCCGCGAACTCATCGATACGGCCCTGAACGAGGCAATGGCAGAGGCCACCCTCGAGGGAGCTTCGATCCGTTCGGTGGCCGTCCGCGCCGGGCTTTCGCCCAATGCGGTTCCCCCGCGGCTGGCCCGCACCTCGCAGTTGTCCAGTTACACGGACTCGGTCGGCAAGGTGTCAAGCTCCTCCATCGAGCGGGCCCGCTACGACTCGGAAACCGGGCGCCCCGCGCCCAAGGAACCCATGACCTTCAAACCAAGGCGCTCCAACTAGCAAACGTTCCAGGCAACCAACGCGCCGCTTCCCGAAAGGTACTAGCCATGACCAACAAAGACACCGCCCTGCTCGTCTTCCTGCTTGACCGTTCCGGCTCCATGTACGACATCAAGGAAGACATCGAGGGCGGTCTGAACGCCTACGTCGACAAGCAGCGGGCAGAAGCGGGCACCGCGCTCGCGTCGCTTCACCAGTTCGACAACGTCTATGAGGACGTCTACCTGGACAAGCCCTTGGATGAGATCCCGCGCTTCAATCTGGAACCCCGCGGCTCCACCGCACTGTTCGACTCGATCGCCAGGACCATCACGGCGACGCGCAAGCGCATTGCCGCAATGCCCGCCGAGAAGCGCCCGGGCATCGTGCACCTGAACATCGCCACCGACGGGCTGGAGAATGCCTCCACCAAGTACTCTCGCAGGGCCATCCGAGACATGATCCAAACCCAGGAAGAGGTCGACAAGTGGCTCATCTCCTACATGGGCTGCGACCAAGACGCCATCGAGGTAGGTGCGAGCCTGGGCATCTCCCCCGAGCGTTCCCTGACCTACACCCGGGACACCGCCGCGGAAGCCATGGACGCATACAGCCAGCTGACCAGCACGGCACGCCGGGCCCGTAGCCGCGGGGCCGACCTTGACGAGGTTCTCCTGGGATCGGTCTTCACCGAACGCCAGCGCAAGGCCACGGGCAAGTGACATGCGCGCCGACCTCAATTGGGTGACCGCCGACCTAGCCGTCGGCGGTGACCTGGATCCCGACGACGCCATTGCGCTCGCACAGGTCAATGACATCCTCGACGCAGGCATCACCCACGTGGTCGACCTGCGCATCGAGGACGACGACACCGAGATCTGGAAGGCCGCCGAAATCGCATACCTCTCGGTGGGAACCGCCGATGCCGACGGACACGTGGTGCCCGCGCAGGTCTTCGACAAGGGGGTCCGCTTCGCCCGGCTTGCGGTGCGCGACGGCGGAAGGGTGCTGACCCACTGCCACATGGGGATCAACCGCGGACCATCCATGGGATTCGCGATCCTGCTGGATCGCGGGCACTCCCCCATCGAGGCCTTCGACATGATCCGGGCGGCCAGGCCACAGGCATTCGTCGCCTACGCGCAGGACGCCCTGGCGGCCCATGCCGCCAGGCAGCGGTGCAAGGGCGAGCGCCCCCTCGACTGGGAAGCCGAAGCCAAGGCCTTGGAGCGACACATCCAGGCCGTGCTGACGCCGAGCAAGGTCGGACACATCCGACACATCATGCGCCAGAACCGGATGCGGGATCTGGGGCATTCGGTCTGAATCTACCGCCGCCGGTTGGTCCCGCCACATCAAGCGGGACCGACCGGCGGTTGTTCTGCGCCGGCCATCAACCGTTGACGGCAAGGGCCCGTTCCAGCGCCTTTTCGTCGACGGCGAGCGCGGCGGAGGTGGTCCGCACGAAGACCGCCAGCCAGCCGATGATGGTGCCCACGATGGCCAGCTCAAAGGCCGTCAGGTCGTAGTAGCGAAGCGGGCGCCACAGCAGTCCGGCCCCGGTGATGCCCAGCAGGCAAGCCAGCGTGAACAGGTGGAAGGCAACAGGGAATCCCGGCAGCCAGAATGCGGCGCCCAGGAGCAGCACCGCGATGAATCCGACGGCCAGCCGAGCCAGCCAGGAGTGCACGGGTTCGGCCACGTCAATGGGGACCAACCCGATGCCCATGGTGCAGATCCCTAGTCCCAGCAGGCAGACCCGCACCACCGCCGGGCGCGGCCGCATGAATCGCGCCGGCGGGCGGCCCATGGCCTTGGCATAGTCGTCGTGCAGCCTGGCCATGAGGCCCAGGTCCCGCACGATGAATGCGGTCAGGGTGCTCAGCACCAGCCCGGACACCACCAGGGTGACGTTGAAGCTCCAAAACGAGGTCAGCCCCGATTGCCAGGTTCCAAGGGTCGAGAACATGCCGGTCCACCACAGGGGGTTGTCGGCCGCCAGCATGCTGATGAAGACGCCGGTGGCCAGGAACACCGCCAGCAGCGTGGACAGGCTTTGGGCCGTCAAGCGCGCGGCGGAGGTCAGCGCGATATATGCGGCGATGCCGGCGCATACCCCCACCATGAGGCCGCCCGCGTAGCGGTCGACCGTGAGACCCAGGAACGAATTCTGGAAGATCCGGAAGGTCACCAGCGCCGCCATGACGGAGATCGCCGCATGGATGATCACCAGTGCAACGGCGTTGGTGACTTGCCTGTACAGCGGGAAGCCCTTCAACCACGGTTGCGTGAGGAGAAGGATCCGGAGGTATCCCGTCAGGCTTCCGGACGTCGCGGCGAATCCGGCAACGATGGCCGCGTAGAGGGCCACCGAACCCGCGCCCGCCAGATTCGGGCGGTATCTGGCAAAGCCGATGAAGCCGACGAGCGTTCCCGCCACGGTCCAGGCCAGCCCCAGCCACAGCGCCCAGTTTTCAACGCGCAGGCGGGTTTCCGCCAGCTCCGGGGGACGCTGGTTTTCCGGTTGGATCTCCATGCCTTCGATTCTGCCACCGGTCCCGCCGAATGCGGGCTGGCCCGTAGGCAGCAAACCGGCCCCGGGTTGTTTCCCGGCCCGGGTCTCCAACACCTCGAGTGCCGCGGCGTCGATCTTGGTTCGCCCCTCGGTGAGTGGCTCCTCCACCCGGACGGCTTGGATTCAGTACAAGAGCTGCTTGAATTCGGCCATGGCGCCAGTCGCAAGAATCCGCTCCCGGCCGCGGGACAGGAAATTCGCGTCGGGCATCGGGCCCGTACGGCGTTTCAGGAGCGCAACACGCCCAGGGAGAAGGCACGCTCGAGGTCGGCTGCCCGTCCCTTGTCGCCGTTCTCCAGCGATGCCATCCGGAAGGCCTTCATGATGCAGTTCCACCGTTCACCCACCGAGGGGTAGTAGTCGTCTTCGAGGGGACTGCCGTCGTAGCGGACATAGCCCAACATGCGCAAGCCTTCGTTGATCCGCTTTCGGATCGTTCCGGCATCGGCATCCCCGGCACCGGCGACGGCCAAGGCACACAACATGGTGGCGTCGTAGACGGACCTGTCCCTGGTGGAATTGCGGGCCCGTTTCACCAGGTGCTGCCACAGCTTGTTGGGATCTTTCGCCACCCGCAGGCCGGCTGGCGTGGCCACGAGACTGCGTCCCCTGGCCTTGAGCAATCCAACGTCCATCATCATGGTTCGGAAGGCCAGCAGACTGTAGATGTTGGCTTCGGTCTTGCCGCCGAATTGCACCATGTCTTCATGCTCCCAGCCGATCCCCTCGATCACCCCGGCTAAAGTGGCCGGGGTCAGGTAGCCCGCGGCGGTCAGCGGCAGCCCTTCGCCTTCGCAAGCCCTGATCCACCACGCAATCGACTCCATGGAATGCGGTGCCTCGAGCGGCATCACGCCGACGCCAGGCGAGGAGAACACATCCACCCCCACGCGGTAGAGGGTTTCGGCAAGCGGCACCCGGGCGTGGGCCGGGAGCGTGCCCAGCCAAGCACCCACCACGCTATCGGTTCGAGGTCCTTCCAGTTTGAGCTGCACGCGCATATTGGCTTCGCCCGCATCAAATGCCTCCGAATCCACATTTCCGAAGTAGCCGTCTTGGTCTTTGACCCAATCCAGCAGGTAAGCGCGTTCGGGATCCACCGTTTTGGCACGGCGAAGCTCAAGCAATTCATACCAGCCATGCAATCCACCGCAGTTTTCCAGCGGAACGCGCAAGGCCCCGTCCAGCACCCGGGCGGCCGGAAGCTGGGGGTCAAGCACCCTGCTGGATTCCTCGGTAATGAGGTGCATCCAGCTGTCACCGAGGTCGTATTCGTACCAAAGCTGCCCGCCGGAGCGCTCCAAGGCCTTGGTGAGGCTCACTCCGCTCTCATCCTCCCCCTCCAGCCCCTCGTCGATGCTGTCGGGCATCAGCCAGGTGAGAGGTTTTCCGCGAGGCACTATCGTTCCCCGGATGAACGGGTTGCGATCCATATAGAGGTGCGAGTGGGAGTCGGTCCAACCCAGAGACGCCTGCAGGACATCATGGAAACGCGTCAGCGTCATGGACCCATCCACCTCGATGCGCCGCCAGATCGACGGCTCGGAGCCATGGAGCTGGATGTGCAGCGTGTGTTGGGTACGCAAATTCTTCATGGATTCATTCTGGTGCACCCCAGCCCAATCCAGCGACGCCGGACACCGCCATGACACGGCCGAAAAACTGCAGGCCAAACCTGTGACGGGGCACTCCCCGTCCGGAGACCATATCGTTTTACATGGATACCCAACGTGTACCGTTGCTGTCGACCGGCGCAGGACCCTCCTGGCGCAAAACGACCGTGGAGCATTCCCTGTTACCCCTTGACCGCGCCGCCCATGAGCCCGGAGATGAACTGCTTCTGGAAGAGCAGGAAGACAATGAGCAGCGGCAGCGTCGCCAGCAGCGAGCCGAGCATCAGCCCCGAGTAGTCGACGCGAGACAGTCCCACCATGGTGTTCAGCGCGACCGGCAGCGTGTACTTTTCCTCGCTGTTGAGCATCAGCAGCGGCCAGATGAAGGAGTTCCACTGGCTGATGAAGGTGTAGATCACCAGTGCGGCCAGCTGCGGCCGGGCCACCGGCAGCACGATCCGGTAGAACGTCCTGATCTCGCTGGCGCCGTCGATCCGCGCGGACTCGATCAGGCTGTCCGGGAAATCGAGGAACGCCTGGCGCATCAGGAAGATTCCGAAGGCGTTGGCCAGGAACGGCAGGATGAGCGCCTGGAAGCTGTTGATCCAGCCGACGCTGGCCATCATCTGGAACAGCGGCACCAGCAGCACCTGGCCGGGAATCATCATGGTCAGCAGCACCCCGCCGAGCATGATGCCCCGCCCGCGGAACCTGTACTTGGCCAGCCCGTACCCGCACATCGCGCTGACGATGCAGGAGAACGCCGTGTAGATCACGGCCACCAGCACGCTGTTGAGCATGACCCTGGCAAAGCCGGTCTCTTCCTGCAGCCGGGCCAGGTTGTTCCACAGCTCTCCCCCGGGCAGAAGGGGCATCGGCGTGGCAAAGATCGCCGCCGTGGTGTGGGTCGAGGCGATGACCATCCACAGGAACGGGACCAGGCTGGCGACCGCGCCGAGCAGCAGCAGGACATAGAGCGGGGAGCGGCGAAGGGTCTGCATCACGACTTGTCCCTCATGATTCGGAATTGGATGACGGAGATGACTGCGATGATCGCCACGACCAGCCAGGCGATGGCCGAGGCGTAGCCGAAGTCGAATTGCTGGAAGCCGACCTTGTAGAGGTAGAGCACCGGGGTCAACGTGGCGTTGTTGGGTCCGCCGCCGGTCAGGATGAAGTTCTCGTCGAATAGCTGCAGCGCCCCGATGGTCGAGGTGATGCTGCTGAACAGGATCACCGGGCGCAGCTGCGGCACGACGATCCTCGAGAAGATGGCCCAGCGTCCGGCGCCGTCGATCCGGGCGGCCTCGTACTGCTCGGCGGGGATCGCCTGCAGGCCTGCCAGGATGATGATCATGTTGTATCCGGTCCAGCGCCAGGTGATCGAGGCTATCAGCGCCACCCGCGCCCAGCCCTCGGAGTTGAGCCAGTCGATCGGGTCCATCCCGAACATCCCCAGCACCTGGTTGGCCGCTCCCCCGTCGGTGGCCAGCATGACCCGGAAGACCAGCGAGTAGGCCACCAGCGTGGTCACCGCGGGCAGGAAGTAGATGGCCCGGAAGCCCGTCCGGAAGCGAACCCAGCTCTGGTTCAGGATGTACGCCAGCCCGATCGCGATGCACACCATCAGCGGCACCTGGATCACCAGGATCAAAAAGACGTTGAACAGGCTTTGCGCCACCAGCGGGTCCTCGAGCAGGCGCTGGTACTGGGCCAGTCCCACCCAGCTGGTTTCCCCGCCGGACATCGACTGGAAGCTCTGGATGAACGACGAAACCAACGGGTAGACGAAGAACAAGGCGAACAGGGCGAGCGCCGGCAGGATGAAGAAGTAGCCGGGACGATGGCGGCGGGCGGCCCGCCGCGCCGCATGGCCCGCTGCCGCGCGGGCCGTGGAGCGGCCCTCCTTGGGTGCGGAGGGCCGCGTCAACGTGGTGGTCATGGTGTTACTGCGCGATCTTGCGACCGGTCGCGGTGGCGATCTGCTCGGCGGCCGACTTCAGCTCCGCCGCCGGGTCGGCACCGTTCAGCACGGCGGAGACCACGGCGTTTGCCACGATGTCCCCGGCCTTGGCGCTGTCGCTGTTGGTGGTGCCGGCCGGGATCTTGGCCGTCTGCTCGGCGAAGAGCTGGTAGACCTTCTCGCCGCCGAAGTACTCATGCGGCTCGGCGAAGAGCGGGTCGGCGAAGGCCGGCAGGTAGGACGGGAACAGGCCCTCGTCCTTCATCATCGAGACCTGGTTGTCCTTGTTGGCCAGCACGTACTTGACGAACGACCCGGCCAGCTCGGGGTTCTTGGCCTGGGTGGGAACGGCCAGCGTCGAACCGCCGTTGTTGGAAGTGATTCCGCCTCCGGGTGCGAACGCCGGCAACGGCTGCACGCCGTACTTGCCGGAAAGCTCCGGGGCTTCGCCGGTCAGCGTGCCGATCCACCAGACTGCTTCGGGGTTGACCGCGGACTTGCCGTCCTTGGCTGCGGTGACCTGTCCGTCCCAACCCTTGACGTTGTGCAGCAGGCCCTTTTCGTTCATGGTCTTCATCAATGTCAGCGCCTGCACCGCCTCCGGCGAGTTCAGGTCGATGTCGCCCGCGGCATTGAAGGTGCCCTTGCCCTGCTGCTGGAGCAGCATGGAGAAGATTCCGCCGCCCGACAGGTCGGTGGAGATCAGCGTGTGGCCGGTCTTCTTCTTGATGGCTTCACCGGCCGTCACCAGGTCGCCCCAGGTCTTGATCGAGGCCGGTTCGATGCCCACCTCGGCGAAGTAGTCGGTGCGCACGAACAGCCCGACGGTTCCCGAATCCCACGGCAGGGACAACAGGCGCCCGTCCTTGTCCGAGGACGCCGCGATCTTCGACGGGTCGAAGTCCTTGGTTGCGCCGTCGATGAGTGGTGCCAGGTCGGTGAACCCCTTGGGGAACTGGGTGACGTAGGCCGGCATCCGGTCGGTTTCGACGGTGATGACGTCCGGCAACCCACTGTTGGCCTGCAGGGAAACCGACATCTTGTCGTACGCATTGTCGTACCCGATGTCCACGACCTTGATGGTGGTGCCCGGGTGTTCGGCGGAGTAGGAGGTGGCCAGCCGCTTCAGCGCGGTCGCGGCGACGTCCCAGCTCCAGACGGTGATTTCGCCTGACACCTCGGCGTTCGGCTTGAGCGTCGCGCCACTCTGCGCGGGGACTCCGCCGCCGGCGCAGCCGGTCAACAGGGCGAGTGCAAGGGCCGGTACGGCCAGCTTTGCGAGTTTGATCATTTTGGAGCTCCTTGTCATCAGGAAGACCTCGTTCGTTGACGACACTGTACACAGTATTCAGAACAATTGGGATAGCTTTCTCACTTTTTCCACCAGAACCAAACAAAAGGACCACGGGCCACCTTCGGGCCAAAAGCGGCGTAGGTCACAATTGACTCTCACTTCGAATCCGCATAATGTGCACTGTATACAGAATTTCACCAAAGTTATCCCGCGCTGTGAACTTCGGTTCAGGCACCCGGGTCATGACAAAAGCAGGAGGCGACCTTCCATGCAAAATTCCACAGTTCACCCCTACATTCCCAATACGGTGCCTTCGGTCATCGAGGAAATGCTCGCAGTCACCGGGGCATCCAGTATCGAGGAATTCTACGAGGACATCCCCCCGAGCCTGCGCGTCAAGGGCCTGTTGAACCTGCCTGAGCCGTTCCTTGCCGAGGCAGAGCTGGAAGAGCACGTCACGGGCCTGTTGAACAAGAACCGCAGCACCCGCGAGGTCATCAGCTTCCTGGGCGCCGGCGTGTACAACCACTACGTTCCGTCCGTCGTGGACGAGGTCATCAACCGCAGCGAGTTCCTCACCGCTTACGCGGGCGAACCCTACGAGGACCACGGTCGCTTCCAGGCCCTGTTCGAGTACACCTCCATGATGGCCGAAATGCTCAACATGGACGTGGTCAACGTGCCGACCTACGACGGCATGCAGGCCACCGCCACGGCGCTGGCCATGGCCGGACGCATCACCGGACGCTCGAAGATCATCGTCGCCTCCGACGTGAACCCGGACCTGCTTTCCAAGGTCACCGACTACGTGCGCAGCCACACCGAGCTGGTCTTCGTGCCACCCGTCAACGGCATGGTCGACACCGCCGAACTTGCGGCACACGTCGATGCCGAGACCTCGGCCGTCTGGATCCAGACCCCGAGCTTCCACGGCGTGCTGGAAACCTCCGGCCAGGCCATCGCGGACCTGGCGCACGAGTTCGGTGCGCTCTTGGTCGTGGGCACCGACCCGATCGCCTACGGCAGCCTCACTCCCCCGGCCGACTGGGGAGCTGACATCGTCTGCGGCGACATCCAGTCCCTGGGCATCCACCAGTGGTTCGGCGGCGGACGCGGCGGCTTCATCGCCGTGCACGACGACCCGAAGTTCGTCATGGAGATGCCATCGCGCCTCTTCGGCCTGGCCAGCACCTCCGTCGAGGGCGAGTACGGCTTCGGCGACGTCGCATGGGACCGCACCTCCTTCGCCCTGCGCGAAGAGGGCAAGGAATGGGTCGGCACCGCCGCAGCGCTCTGGGGCATTGCCGCCGGCGTCTACCTGGCCTCGATGGGCCCGACCGGCATGTCCGACCTGGGCAACACCGTCCTGGCACGCACCGCATACGCCCAGCAGCAGCTCGCCGGCATCGACGGCGTTTCGCTGGGCGACTCGGCCGCACACTTCCGCGAATTCGTGCTCGACTTCTCGGCTTCCGGCAAGACCGCGGCCCAGGTTGTCACCGAACTGCGCGCACGCGACATCGAGCCGGGCGTGGTCATCGGCGAAAACAACCTGCTGGTCTGCGTCACCGAACGCATCACCACGGCACACATCGACACCCTGGTCTCCGCCCTCACCGATTTCCTGAAGGAGAAGTAACAATGGCCCTTCCAGTCAGCCCCAAGCCAGCCCACCGCCGGTTCCACCAGGCCCGTTGGGATGAGCCGATCATCTTCGAACTCAGCACCCCGGGCGAGCGCGGCATCCTGGTGTCGCAGGCCGAGCCGGCAGCCCTCGAAGCCCTGGACGGCATCGAGAACCAGCTGTCCTCGCTGCGCCGTTCCAACGCCCCGGCACTTCCCGAACTGGCCCAGATGCGAGTGGTCCGCCACTACCTGCGCATCAGCCAGGAGAACCTGGGCGCCGACTTCAACGTCGACATCGGCCAGGGCACCTGCACCATGAAGTACAGCCCCAAGGTCAACGAGACGATCATCCGCACTCCGAAGCTCTCCGAACTGCACCCGATGCAGGACGAGGCCTCGCTGCAGGGCGTGCTGGAGATCTTCTGGCGCACCGAGCAGGCGATCGCCGAGATCTCCGGCATGCACTCGGTGAGCCTGCAGACCCAGGGCGGCTCCGCCGCGATCTGGGCCAACATCTCCATGATCCGCGCCTTCCACGAGTCCAACGGCGAGGGCGAGGTGCGCGACGAGGTCATCACCACGATCTTCTCCCACCCGTCCAACGCAGCCTGCGCCAAGGCGGCGGGCTTCAAGGTCATCACCCTGATGCCTGACGCCAACGGCTACCCGGACATCGAGGCCCTGCGTGCGGCGGTTTCCCCGCGCACCGCGGCCCTGATGATCACCAACCCGGAAGACACCGGGATCTACAACGACAAGATCCGCGAGTTCGTGGAGATCGTCCACGAGGTCGGCGGCCTGGCTGCCTACGACCAGGCCAACGCCAACGGCATCCTGGGCATCACCCGCGCCTCGGACGCAGGCTTCGACCTGTGCCACTTCAACCTGCACAAGACCTTCTCCACCCCGCACGCCAGCGGTGGCCCAGGCGCAGGCGCCAGCGCCGTCTCGGAGCGGCTTGCCCCGTTCCTGCCCAACCCGCGCATCGAAAAGACCGAGGCCGGCTTCACCGTGAACTACGGCGGCGAGAAGTCCATCGGCAAGGTCGCACCGTTCTTCGGTGTCGCACCGAACGTGGTCCGCGCCTACGCCTGGATCATGGCACTGGGTGCCTCCGGCCTGCGCCAGGTCGCGGAAATCGCCGTGCTGAACAACAACTACCTGCTGGCCCTGGTCCGCCAGATCCCGGGCGCCAGCGCACCGTACGCCGAGGGCAAGCACCGCATCGAGCAGGTCCGCTACTCGTGGCAGGGATTGTTTGAGGACACCGGAATCAGCTCCGAGGAAATCGGCATCCGCATGAGCGACTACGGCATGCACTACTGGACCAGCCACCACCCGTACCTGGTCCCGCAGCCGTTCACGCTTGAGCCGACCGAGTCGTACTCCAAGTCGGAAATCGACGAGTACGTCGCGGTGCTGGCCAAGGTCGCCACCGAGGCCCGGGAGAACCCCGAGCTGGTGCGCACCGCCCCGCACAACCAGACCGTGCACCAGATCGACCACGACGACCTGGACGATCCGGAACGCTGGGCCATCACCTGGCGCGCCTACCAGAAGAAGTACTTCAGCGGCGCCGAGGCGCAGCTGGCTGAAGAGCCCGTCTCGGTGGGCTAACCAGCCTGATTTTTGACGGAAAACCCATGTGGGCTGTCGCCGGATTCCCGGTGGCAGCCCACATGCGTATGGCCGCGACCTGGCTTTCGTTTGTTCGCGACCACGATCGCATTGGTCCTGATAGCGTCGCCCGGCGTACTGCCACTCTTCGGATAGCCAGGCGTTTTGGTTGCATGAAAAGTGCAATCGCACGCGCAACGAACGGGCAACGTTTACGGCGACGTGCGTGAAGCCGTCATCGGCAAGCCGCGTCCCCGTCAACTTGGTGAAGGACCATCCTGCGATGGCCAAGGGCAGCGCGACCGCTCCGGGAACCTTCAAGACCGATATCCGTAGGCCTCCCAGTGGGAACGATCGCTCCCGCCAACAACCCCTGGGCGTGACATCTGACATGGGTACCCACTAGCGGGGCCATCCTTGGATGCGCTGACTAGTAATCCGATGAAGTGTCATACCCCGGTAGTACCTCTTTCGGTTGAATGCCAGAGCCGCACCGGGTGATAGTTTTGGCGGGCAGCTGCGGTGAAGGGCTCTCGACCTTTCACTATTCGTGTTGTCAGTCTCGTGAAGCAGGCAACTCGTCTCCGTACGGTTCTTCATGAGGGGGGAACCACGGGTACCTGCCGCGTGGCCAGACTCAGCACAATCGAGGCCCCGCGGGGTATGACGGGACAGCCGCTACTGCGCACTCCCTGTCATGCCGAATTTCATATTGAGGCCATGTTCGGTTGCAGCCGGTCGCTAGCTCAATTCCCGAGATCTCCTCCGAGCCGGATTCGAGATTCCATAAGGTGCCACAGATGGCAGCCAGAAAGTAGTTAATGTGGATTTCGATTTCACCTTCCGCGAACTTGTTAAGATCGCCTTCTTTGTCTTGATTGCGGTGATTGTTGGATTCATCATTTACTTCGCCGTAGCGATCGCCCCGGAGACAATCAAGGAGTTCCTGAACAACAGGGTGGCGTCAGGGATCAGCATGACGACCTAGCGCGAAGCAAGGATCGCGGCGTCCGAAGCACCTGGCACCGCATTCCTGGCTCTGCCGATGCACCCTGCTGGCCGACATACGACCCTCATCATCTGTGGACTTCAACGCCAAGTGTCGCAATACTTGCAGCGCCGCATGTAGCACCACCCCGTCGACGCCAGGGCTGCGGGTCGAACAATCTGGAAAGAACTCACTTCAACGGAGGAACGCACCATGTCATACCCCGCCAACCCGTATGGGAACCACGACGCTTCAACCGCGCAGGACAGCCTGGATCTGCCCCGTTACGGCGCCAGCTTCGGTGAAGCCGTCAAGCGGTACTTCAAGAAATATGCGACCTTCAGCGGACGCGCCAGCCGCAGCGAGTACTGGTGGGTCGCGCTGTTCAACGCCCTGATCGGGCTCGTCGCGGTGGCCATCATGGCCATGGGCGGCGCATTCAACGTCCCGGTGAACTCCACCGAGATGCCCCCGGGCGCCGTGCCCGGCGTGTTGCTGTTGACCCTCTACGGCCTTGCCACGTTCATCCCCAGCTTGGCGCTGGTCGTGCGCCGCTTCCACGACGGAAACTTCAGCGGCTGGCTGTACCTGCTCGCCCTGGTGCCGTTCTTCGGGTCGCTGGTCGTCCTCATCTTCGTGCTGATGCCGTCCAATCCGGCAGGCGCGCGCTTCGACAAGGGCCACGCATGGCCAGCGGGCCAGCCGACGTCCTAACTTAGAAGCCATTCGAACGAAACACCCACGCAGCCGAAACACGGTTGCGTGGGTGTTTTTCGTTGTGCGGCGCGCTCGCCCGCTCGCTACACGTCAGGTGTATCGGATACAACAGCAGTTCCCCGTCAGGAACCTTGATTTTCCTGATCGATGCAGAAGTGCGCTCACTTCTCGTCGGCAACCGGTTGTGCCACATTGAGCATTGAACGCCACACTTCAAAGTCTCTGCGTCCCGTTTCAACTCGCCAGGGGCTGACCAACAATGAGTTCATCCATAATGGCCGTAGAGCCGGGCTTCACGTGGTGCGACTTGCCCCGCCGGAGACAGAGCAAGAAAAGTCCCGCAGCGCGAAGCCTGGGCTCTGCGCTGCGGGACTTTTCTTGCATTTGTGGTTAGGCGATGCCGCCGCCGTCGACAACCAGGGCCGAACCGGTGACGTAGCTGCTGGCATCGCTGGCAAGCCAGATGACGGCCTCGGCGATTTCCTCGGGGGTGCCCATGCGCTTGAGCGGGCGGTCGTTGGATTCCTCAAGGAAGGCGGCCTCGGCCTGGGACAGCTGGCGGGCTTCCTCGCGCAGCATCGGGGTGTTAGTGTCGCCCGGGTTTACCGAGTTCACGCGGATGTTGTCCGGTCCGTGGTCGATGGCCAGGGCGCGGGTCATGTTCACCACTGCCGCCTTGGACGTGCAGTAGGACAGTGCGTCGCCGCCGCCCTTGAGGCCCCAGCCGGAACCGGTGTTGACGATAGCTCCGCCGCCATCGGCGATCATCAGCGGGATCACGTACTTGGAGAGCAGGAACGGGCCGCGCACGTTGACGCCCATGACCTGGTCCCATTCTTCAAGGGTGGTGTCGATGACGTTGGCGCGGCGGATGATGCCTGCATTGTTGAACAGGACGTTGACGGTGCCGAACTCGGCCGCGGCCGCGGCCACCCCGCGCTTCACGTCTTCATCCAGTGCAACGTTGACGGCCAGACCCAAGGTCTTGACGCCAAATGCCGCGGCTTCGGCGGCAACGGCCTTTGCCGCTTCTTCGTTGATGTCGAAGATCGCAACGTTGGCGCCTTCGGCAGCCATGGCCAGTGCGGTGGCCCGGCCGATGCCGGATCCGCCGCCGGTGACGATTGCAGACTTGTCCTTCAAACGCATGAACTGCTCCTTGTGGTGTTTAGGCTCGAACCTGGGAATCAGCGGTGTTGCTGATGGGATAAATTACTTCGGCTTTCGCCCCGGTAAATACTTTGGTGTAGCCACAGATCGTGGCGTCGAGTTCGGGATGTCCCGAATCAACCCAGAGCGGTCGTCCGCCCAGGGAAATCATTTTTGAGGGCGTGGCAACGATTCTCAGCTCGCTGCGTTGCAGCACGCGGTAGTCGATCTGCTGGTTGCCGCGCCCGATGACGAAACCTTGCTGCCCCAGCGGGGTGACAACGATGGTGGCACCCTCTTCAGGGACCAACGAGTTCAATGTTTCCGCGTCGACGTCCTCGGCAATGAGTTGGCCGTTGCAGACAACGTCGACTCCCAGTCGTGTCAGTTCCAAATCCAGCGCGCTGCCGATGGCCATGGTGGTGCTGCCGGGGCCGAGCACGTAGTGCCGGTCCGGGACCATAGTGGCTGCGAACGCGATGCCCAACGAGCGGGCGGCATTGACGTCGGAGGCTGGGCTGCCGGACTTGCGAGGCTGAAGCCGGCGCGAGTCCGAGGGAACCCGAAGCGTCCCGTAGAGGCTGGGTGTGGCAAGACCCTGGCGCAGTTCGTCTTCGTCGATATCGACGACTTCACGTTCGTCGCTACAACGATTGGGGTTGGCCAGCCAACCCGCAGCCAACGCGCCGGTTTCCGAAGGTGTCAGGCCGAATACGCCCGAGTAGATCTTGACGCCGGCGGGGATGCCAAGCACCGGGACACTGGTTCCGACGGCGTCGAGGATGTCACGCGCTGTGCCGTCTCCCCCGGCAAAGAGCAACAGGTCGACACCTCGGTCCGCCATGTTCCGTGCCATAGATTTGGTGTCTTCGGAACTCGAGGCTCCTGGGTGAACCGCGTCAGAAGCGACAGGCTCGTGAGGAATGCCGGCGTCGAGCGCATCGACGCCCATTTCGCCGGCACCTGCAAGGATTCGCACGGCAACCCGGGATGATTCCAACCCGTCCAATAGCCTGCAGACCGTTTGCCCGGCCCGTTCCGGCGCCAGGGAATCGATCCCCGCGCGCTCGGCCAAATCGCGAATATCCGAGGCGTCACTGCCCTTCTGGGCCAAACGACCGCCGAGGCCGGCGACTGGGTTCACCAGCAAGCCAATCGTCACGTCCATGTGTGAACTTCCTCTCATATTTCTGTATACAGTATACTGAACCCAGTCTCTAGTACAATAGGGGTGATCAAATCCGGTGCTTCATCTATCGAGAACCAGGGGGCGACAGTGGCAATTCAACGCCAATCACTGCGCGAACAGATCGAAACAGAAATCATGAACCGCGTCGGCGCAGGCGAATTCGACATGGGCGAGAGTATCAACGAGGTAACACTCTCGGCGGAACTCGGCGTCAGTCGCACCCCTTTGCGCGAGGCGCTCATTTCACTATCCCAGCAGGGCGTCATCACACGCATTTCCGGCAAGGGCTTCCGCTGGGCCCCCATTAGCGAGCGCGATTTCGCCGAGGCCGTGCAGATCATTGCCGCCCTCGAGTGCCTCGCACTGGCCCTCAGCCCCGCGGAAGAACTGAACGTGATTGCACCACGGATCATGGATGCCGCGAAGGCATTCACGGCCACCGAGGCCCTGGCCGAAGAGGTTAACAGCCACGACGACGACTTCCATGAGCTTTTGCTCTCCAGGTGCCCCAACCGACGGCTTCTCGAGACGATTGCCTCGCACAAGGTTGCCCTGCGGCGCTACGAGAAGTTCTTCGTCGGGGCAAAGGACCGCGTCGAGCGAGCAGCGACCGAGCACTCGGCGATCGCCAAGGCGCTTATCGCGAAGGACCTTACCGCCGCACAGGCGGCACTGACCGCCAACTGGCTCAACAGCACCTCGCGCATCGGCAAGGCCATGGCAAGCAAAGAAGTCACGAAAGTGGCCGTCTAGTACAACGCGCGACAAGGCCGCGGCGGGAATCCCTTAGAGGATTCCCGCCGCGGCTTTTTGCATTCCCCGGCAGGGCCGCCGTCCCACGAACCCCCACGCCAGGTAACAATTGCGGCACTTGTTGAATGGATCACAAAATGCCTTGAACGCAAACTGTATGCGGTATACAGTGCAACGTATTCGATGCACAGGAGCTTCGAATGGCGACAATTCACCGCAAAATTGGGGGGCCTGCATGACGTTCACGGTGTACGAAAATGCCTTTTTCCATACCCTCGACCCGCAGAACCCCACGGCATCCGCCCTGGTAGCGGAAGAGGGCCGGATCCGCTTCCTTGGTTCGGTCGGCGAGGCGCGGGAGTTTGCCCCGCAGGCGCGGCGCATCGATCTGGGCGGGGCTCACGCGATGCCCGGCATGGCCGACAGCCACATCCATACCGCCCAGCTCGCGCTGCGCCAGGCGGAGGTCGACCTCTCCCCCGCCTGCTCATCTTCGGAGGCCGTCGCGCTGGTTGCCCAACGCGTCGCTCAGCTCGATCACGGAGACACCACCAGCTGGATCTTCGGCGGACGCTGGAACCACCGCGGATGGGATCATGCCGAGCTCCCCGATCGCCGTGAACTGGATGCCGCCACGGGAGCCCATCCCACGGCCCTGCACCATTCGGATCTGCACACCTACTGGCTGAACTCAGCGGCACTGGCGTACCTCGGCATCGATGCGGCGACCCCCGACCCGGTAGGCGGAACCATCGTGCGCGACGCATCCGGTTCCGCCACCGGCATCCTGCTCGAAGCCGCCGGATTCAACGCGGGACGGGCTCTGGAGGAGGTCACCCGCGACGACCTTGCGAAACTGCTGCCCTCCGCGCTGCGCACACTGGTCCGTCAGGGCATCACCTCCATCCACGACATCGACGGCATGGATGCCTGGGACGCCTTTTCCGACCTGCATGAACGCGGGGAACTGCCGTTGCGGGTCAACAAGATCATGCCCGTCGCGGTGCTGGACCAAATCATCGAGCAGGGAGTGCGCACCGGGCAGGGCGACCCTTGGCTGCGGCGCGGCGGCGTGAAGATCTTCTCCGACGGCTCCCTCTCATCGGGTACCTGTCTCATGCATGCGCCCTACGGCCATGCCAGCTCCGAGGGCCTGGCCGTCACCGCGCCGGAGGAGCTGAACCGCCTGGTCAAGCAGGCCAACCACAACGGGTTGTCCGCAGCCGTGCACGCCATCGGCGACCGCGCCGTTTCCAACGCCCTGGACGCCTTCGAACAGGCAGCCGGCGGCGGTTCCCCGATGCTGGCCGGCTCCAACCGGATCGAGCATGTCCAGCACATTGCCCGCCGCGACCTGCCCCGGCTCGCCGCCAGCGGCGCGCTGGCCTGCATGCAACCCGCGTCCTGCACCTCGGACATCGAGCTGGTCGACTCCCTGCTGGGCGACCACGACGTGCTTTCCTACGCCTGGGGCAGCATCCTGAACGCGGGCGGGGCAGTCTCCTTCAGTTCCGACGCCCCCGTCGAGGGAACCAACCCCTTCCACGGCCTCCACGCCGGCACCACTCGCCAGCGTCCCAACGGCTTCCCGGCCGGGGGCTGGCAGCCCGAGGAGATCCTGACCCGCTCCCAGGCCCTGCACGCCGCAGCGACCTCGCACACCCGGGCCACCGGGGAACAACACCTCAAGGGCACCCTGGAAACCGGAAAACTGGCGGACTTCATCGTCGTCGACCGCGACCCGGTTTCCTGCCCGCCCCTGGAACTTCACTCGACTTACACATTGATGACAGTCATCGACGGCCGCATCCACTGGTCCGACTAACACAAGGAGAAACACATGAAATCCTTCAAGCAAGGAATGCTTTTCACTGCCGTTCTCACCCTCGGTGCCGCAGCCCTGACCGGATGCGGCGGCCAGTCGCTGGCCGAGGTCCCCTCGGCTTCCGGCGCCGCGGCGGCAGGCGCCTTCAAGAACGCGGCACCGGCAGGCGACCTGGCGGCCGCCCAGATCGCGGCCATCAACGTCGATGCCGACCTCGCGGCCCGCGTCCCCGCCGCCATCAAGACCGGCGGCCTGAAGATCGCGGCGGCCGAGGGCTACCCGCCCATGGAAATGTTCGACACCGACGGCAAGACTATGGTCGGCGTGGACATGTCTCTGGCCCGCGCCATGGGCAACCTGCTGGGGGTCGAGGCCAAGATCAACAACTCGGACGTCTCGGGCATGATGCCCGGCGTCGTTTCGGGCCGCTTCGACCTGCTGATGTCCGGCTTCAACGACACCGCCGAACGCCGCGAAAAGGTCTCCTTCGTCGACTACGCCAAGTCCTCGGGCTCGATCATGGTCGCCAAGGGCAACCCCGAGGGCATCAAGTCCCCGGCGGACCTCTGCGGCGAGACCATGGCGGTGCTCGACAACGGGTACTACATGCAACTGGCCGAAGGGTTCAGCAAGGACTGCGAGGCCAAGAACGAGAAGCCCATCAAGATCCTGGGCTTCGCCAACGACCCCGAGGCCCTGTTGCAGGTGCAGAACGGCCGCGCCGTTGCCGGCCTGAACGACTACCCGGTGGCGGTCTTCCGCGCCAAGGAATCCAACGGGGCGCTGGAGGCCATCGAGATCCCGGGCAGCTCCCTGTTCGGCATCGCGATCGACCCGAAGAACGAGGAACTGGTGAAGCTGGTCCAGGACGCCATGAACAAGCTCATCAAGGACGGCACCTACACCGAGATCCTCGGCGCCTGGGGCCTGGACCAGATGGCGCTTCCCGAGGCCACCGTCAACCAGGGCAAGTAGACAATGACCCAGGAACAAGTCGCCGCACCGCCGAGGCTGGTGGAACAACCCGGGCCCGGAAACACCGTCAGGCTGCGCCACCCGGGACGCCTCGTCGTGGCGCTGCTGTGCATCGCGGGAATCAGCTGGTTCATCTGGGTGCTGGCCACCAATGACCACATCATCTGGGGCGACGTCCTGTACTACCTGACGTTCCCCAAGATCCTGGACGGCGTGCTGGTCACCATCCAGCTCTCCATCCTGGCCACGATCATGGGCCTGGCCATCGGCGTGGCCCTGGCCATCATGAAGCTCTCGGCCAACCCGGTTGCCGTGTGGATCAGCAACCTCTACATCTGGTTCTTCCGCGGCACCCCGGTGCTGGTCCAGCTGATCTTCTGGTTCAACCTGGCCTTCCTGTTCCCGCAGCTGGTCATCAGGATCCCATTCACGAACATCGGCTACATGTGGGACACCAACGTTGTCATGACCGGCTTCACCGCGGCCATGCTGGGCCTGGGCCTGAACCTGGGTGCCTACGCTGCGGAAACCGTGCGCGCGGGCATCCAGGCCGTGGATCCGGGGCAGGCCGAGGCCGCGGCCTCGATCGGCATGAGCCCGTTCAAGCGGATGTGGGTGGTGGTGCTTCCGCAGGCCACGCGCATCATCATCCCGCCGATCGGCAACGAGTTCATTTCCATGCTCAAGACCACCTCGCTGGTCTACGTGGTCGCGGGCAACGACCTGATGACCAACGCCAGCCAGATCTACAAGCAAAACGGAAAGATCATGGAACTGCTGATCGTTGCCAGCATCTGGTACATGGCCATGACAGTCATCGCCACGTACTTCCAGGGCAAGCTTGAAAGGAAGTTCGGCACGGCCGACCGGCCGATCACGGGCAAGCGCCAGAAGTTCTCCAAACCGTTCATTTCCCGCGACAACCTGGCGGTGCTGGGCCAGCGCCTGCGCACCGAACCGCCAAGGAGCACTCCATGACCAGCATGACGACTTCACTCGCGGAGACCGGGACGGACGGGCGCATTCCCCTGGTCCTCGCCGAACAGGTCACCAAGGACTTCGGCAGCCACCAGGTGCTCTCCGGCATCGACTTCTCCGTCGAGGCCGGGGAGGTGGCCTGCATCATCGGCCCGTCGGGCTCGGGCAAGTCCACGTTCCTGCGTTGCCTCAACGCGCTGGAAAAACCCAATGGCGGCCGCATCAGGATCAACGGCGAAGATGTGGGATTCAACTACCGCAAGGGCAAGTTCCACGAATGGAATTCCACGGAGTACGCGAAGTTCCGCCTCAACGTCGGCATGGTCTTCCAGCGCTTCAACCTCTTCGCCAACATGACGGCGCTGGAAAACGTTGCCTGCGGTCCCGCCCGGGTCAAGGGCGAACCCAAGAAGCTGGCACTGGCACGCGCCGAGGAACTCCTGGAGCGCGTTGGGCTGGCTGGCCACGGCCACAAGTACCCCATGAAGCTCTCCGGCGGCCAGCAGCAGCGCGTCGCCATCGCCCGTTCGCTCGCGATGGACCCCCAGGTCATGCTGTTCGACGAACCAACCTCGGCCCTGGATCCCGAGCTGGTCGACGAGGTCCTCGAAGTCATGAAGTCCCTGGCGGTGGGTGGCATGACCATGGTGTTGGTGACCCACGAGATCGGGTTCGCACGAGAGGTCGCGGATTCGCTGGCCTTCATCGACGGCGGCGTCGTGGTGGAAAAGGGCAATCCCCGCGAGCTCATCGCCAACCCGCAACACGAACGGACCCAGCAGTTCCTTTCCAAGGTGCTGTGAGCGACCATGACTGATTCCACGACAGACCAGACAGCGGTGGTTGTGATCACCGGTGCTTCCTCCGGAATCGGTGAAGCCACCGCCCAACGCTTCGCGTCCTCGGGCGCAAGGGTTTTCAACCTGGACAGGCAGCCTCCGGCGAACCCCGCACCTGGTGTTATCTGGCGCGAATGCGATGTCACTGATCCGGTCATGGTTCGCTCGGTGGTGGAAGGTATCGCCGCCGAGAAAGGCAGGATCGATACGGCCATCGCCAATGCCGGCATCAGCACCCGTCACGCGTTCCTCGAGATGAAACCGGAGGCCATCCGCCGGTTGCTGGATATCAATCTCTTCGGGGTCATCAATCTTTGGCAGTCGGCGGGCCGCATCATGTTCGAGGCGGGTTCCGGGACCCTGCTGGCAACCGCTTCCACGAACGGATCAGCAGGCTACCCCTGGTACTCGGACTACAACGCGTCCAAGGCGGGCGTGCTCGCGCTTTGCCGCAGTGTCGCCCTGGAGCTTGCGCCCCGGGTCCGCACCGCCTGCGTCAGCCCGGGGTACGTGCTCACCCCGATGCAGCGCAGCGAATACACGGACGAAATGCTGGCCGAGGTCAATGAGAAGATCCCGATGGGCCGTCATTCCGACCCTTCGGAGATCGCCGAGGCGTTCTTCTTCCTGGCGTCGGAGAACGCCAGCTTCATCACAGGACAGCAACTGGTGGTGGACGGCGGGGAGCTTGCCGGAGGGACTGCTTCGTCCTTCCGAACCCAGTAAACGCACGCCCAACTGAACAACCAAACAAGCGAAGCGGGTCGGATTTTCCGGCCCGTTTCGCTTGTGCGCTCAGGGCACCGTGCGGCCCGCGAAACGGCCGATTTCGAATCCGTCGGCAACATCGCAGTCCGCCAGAAACCCTTTTCGAATCCGCGGACCATTACAGTGCGGTGAACTGTTTTTATCCAACGACCGAATATTGATGAGCCCAACCTCCCGAGCGCCAGGCGTTCCACAAGCCCGCCCGGCAATAAAGTCCCCGAGCCAACCGCGGGCGAATGGGTGGCGGATGGCCACCCGCGCCACCGCATGTGCACAATTCGGGCGCAGCGCATGCGTGCGTGCGTGCAATTGCGCGGACGAGGGAAAGTTGCGGAGACCCTTCGGGCGGCCCTCGGGGCAGAATTTCGCCCCAAAACACTTTGTTCGATTTCGAACAAAAGCGACCGAAGTGACGTGCCATGTGCAATACCACCAGTGGTGGGAGTGGGGATTCGCGCCACTTGAGCGGCCGCGCGACCGCCTGCAAATCCATGTCGACGTTTTGTTTCGAACACAAACAAACAAAGTAGCACTTGACACAGGGTGTCTCATGTATACAGAATACAAACGTTGCTGTGGCGTCGATCACTCCGTATCCCGGGATTGATCGCATCATTTCGAGCCGTCGCGGCGAAGAATCGACCGTTCTCACCGAAAGAGGTATTGGCATGTGGAATTCCAAGGATCTGAAAAGAAGAAGCGTTCTGTCCCTAGGCGTCGCCGCGGTCTCCGCTTTGGTCCTGACCGCATGCAGCGGCGGCTCCGGAACCACGGCCGGCCCGGCAGCCGATGGCAGTAGCTCCATCGTTTTTAGCACCTGGGGCACCCCCGAGGAATTGACCCGCTTCACCGAATTCAACACCGATTTCATGAAGCGCCACCCGGAAATCAAGGTCAAGCTCCAGCCGGTGGCCAGCTACGGCGAATACCACTCCAAGCTCCTTGCCCAGCTCACCAGCAAGACCGCACCGGATGTCTTCTACGTCGGCGATGACAAGCTCGGCCAGTTCGTCGGTTCCAAGCGCCTCATGCCGCTGGATGACCTGATGGCATCGGGCGCCAGCAAGACCAAGAAGGACGATTTCTTCGCCGGCACCTTTGGCGCCGCACAGCAGGACGGCGTCACCTACGCCGCACCGAACGACGTCAACAACGACGCATTCTGGTACGACAAGAAGGCCCTGGAAGCGGCCGGCATCACCGAGGACCCGGCAACCCTCGCAGCCGAAGGCAAGTGGACCACCGAGAAGTTCCTTGAAATGAACGACAAGCTCGCAGCCAAGGGCCTGATCGGCTCCATGTTCTGGAACTACTGGGCCACCCACTACGGCTGGATCTCCACCCAGGGCGGCACCGCCTACGACGAGTCGGGCGCATTCGTCGGCAACAAGGACCCCAAGACCCTTGCCGCCGTTGAAACCCTCGGCAAGTACTTCCAGGACAAGAAGTTCGTCGACGCCGATTCCCTGCCCTCCGGCGCCGGAGCCGACAGCAAGTTCGTGACCCACAAGGCCGGCTTCTTCGCCCAGGGCCGCTACACCATCGGCACCCTCAAGGGCGCCAAGGTCGAGGAAGGCTACGACGTCGTCGATTGGCCGACCCTGGACGGCAAGCCGGCACCGACCGGCATTGCCGCCTCCTACCTGGCGGTCAACGCCGACACCAAGAACAAGGACGCCGCGTTCACCTACTGGACCGAGTTCCTCTCCGCCGAAGGCCAGACGTTCCGCCTGACCGGCGGCGGCAACGCCGTTCCGTCCATCAAGGGCGCCGACGAGGTCGTGCTCGAGGACAACTACCCGAAGCACGCCCAGACCTTCCTGGACATGCGCGACATCGGCTTCGCCAACTACGCCGCCGAAGGCGCCGTTCCGGCCCTGTCCACCGACATCTCCGACCTGTTCCTCGAGCTCTACCAGGGCAAGAACAACGCCCAGGGAACCCTCGACAAGGTTGCGGCCCTCATCGCTTCGAAGTCCGGGAAATGAGCACCTCACTCGCGGAGAAACCCGCGCGAGTGAACACCAGGCGCTCGTCCACCCAAGGCACACTCCCCGAAATGCGCAAGGAAGCCGGCTGGCGCAAGCGCGACCGCGCCTGGGGCTACGTCTTCATCGGCCCGCAGGTCATCGGCATGGTCCTGTTCGTGCTCATCCCGTTCGCGGCAAGCCTCGTCCTGGCCTTCGCGGAATGGGACGGCCTGACGGACCTGAGCTGGGTGGGGTTCAAGAACTTCACCGACCAGCTGGCCGACCCGCTGCTGCACAAGTCGATCGTCAACACCCTGCTGCTGGCACTGATCACGGTGCCGATCGGGCTGGGCCTGGCCGTGGTCATCGCGGTGGCCCTGGAGAAGCTCAAGACCCGGACGCTGTACCTGATCCTGTTCTTCGCGCCCGTGGTGACCAGCACCGTGGCCGTGGCCATGATCTGGCAGCAGATGTTCCGTTCCGACGGGATCTTCAGCGCCACCATCGGCAAGATCTTCGGGATCACCCCGCCGGACTGGCTGGGCGACCCGAAGCTCGCGCTGATCGCGGTGGCGATCGTGTCGATATGGTCCTCGCTGGGCCTGAACGTCATCATCTTCCTGGCCGGCCTGCAGAACATCTCCCCCTCGGTCATCGAGGCGGCGCGCATCGACGGCGCCGGGTGGTGGGCGCTGTTCGCCAAGATCCGCCTGCCGCTGCTGTCCCCGATCATCTTCTTCTCCACGATCGTGGCGTTCATTTCCTCGATGCAGACCTTCGACACGGTGTTCATCCTGACCCAGAACGCGGGCCCGGACAACGCAACCCGCACCATCGTCTACCACATCTACGACCTGGGCTTCGGGCGTTTCCAGTTCGGTCCCTCCAGCGCCGCCGCCGTCATCCTGCTGGTCATGACCCTGGTCATCACGGCCATCCAGTTCGGCGCCCAGAAGAAGTTCGTCCACTACGAGGATGATGCAGCATGAGCACCCTGAACCTTGAAGACACCAAGCCGGTCGCCGGGCCCGTCACACCAAGCCCGATCAAGAAGGCGCCGCTGCGCGAACGCCTGGCGGCCATCGGCATCTCCTCCACGCTGCACATCGTGCTGCTCGCGGCGGGCATTGCCATGGTCTTCCCGTTCCTGTGGATGATCGCCACCTCGCTCAAGGGCCTGCCGCAGCTGCTGCAGGACCCGCTGAGCTTCTGGCCCGATCCGTGGACCTGGTCCAACTTCACAGACGCCTGGAACGCCGTCCCGTTTGCGCAGGCGTACCTGAACAGCCTCTACATCGCGGTGCTCTCCATCCTCGGCACGCTGGTCACCGCGTCGATGGCCGGGTACGCGTTCGCGCGGATCAAGTTCCGCGGCTCCAAGTCGATCTTCATGGTCTTCCTGGCCACGCAGATGATCCCCGCGCAGGTCACCCTGGTGCCCTTCTACCTGCTCATGAGCAAGATGGGGTGGATCGACTCCCACCTGGCACTGATCGTCCCGGCCATGATGGTCAACCCCTTCGCGGTGTTCCTGATGCGCCAGTTCGTCCTGGCGCTGCCCAAGGAGCTCGAGGAGGCGGCGGTCATCGACGGCGCGAGCCGCTTGCGCATCTTCTGGAGCGTCATCCTGCCCAACCTGAAGCCGGGCCTGGGCGTGCTGGTGATCATCACCGCGCTGAGCGTGTGGAACAGCTTCCTGTTCCCCTTGGTCCTGTTGAACTCCCCCGAGCTCTACACGGTGCCGTTGCTCCTCGCGTCGTTCACCAGCCAGTTCGGTTCGGTCAACTACGGCCTGGTGATGGCGGCATCCTCGATCGCCACCATCCCGATCCTGATCGCCTTTGTCATCGGCCAGCGCCGCATCCTGAACAGCATGGCCGCTTCCGGCCTGGGAGGAAAATAAGCAATGCCTTTCCCGACCGAAACCACGAGCGCCCGAGAGAACCTCGAGGCCGCCGGCGGACACCTGGACCTGGTCCAGGCGCCGTTCACGCTGCCGCGCTCGCGGTTGATCATCTTCGCCCAGGGCGAGGGCCTGCGGGTGTGCACCTCCGAGTACGAGAAGCGGCTGGCCGAGTGCGTGGTCTTCGAGAACCTCCGGGTGCACGGCGCCGACGGCCGCGTCCTGCCCGTCACCCGGGTGCTGCCGCACGTGATCGAGTTCGGCGGCGGCGCGCTCACGCTGAGCTTCACCGGGCCCTCGGCCCTGAGCATCGGCCCGGGTCCCGGGCACACGGGGCACGCAACGATCCACTGGCAGACACCCGACGGCCTGGGGCACTCGATGTCGGCCGGGCAAACCCCCGCCGGCTCCGTGCACCTTGCCATCGATGCCGATCGCCGTGCCACGGCGACGCATGCGGACCTGCACGCCGCGCACGTGGCGGCGACCGAAGCCATCTGGCTGGAATGGTTCGCCAAGTGCCCGCCGGTCCGCGAGGACCTGCGGGACATGGCCGCGTTCTGCTGGTGGGTGCTGGGCGCCAACATCGTCGAGATGCCGGCTCTGGGCTCCGCCCGCGCGGTGGTTCCCTCCAAGATCGGCTACGTCGGCCTGTGGCAGTGGGACGCCTACTTCATCGCCGTGGGCTTGCGCCACGGCGACCCGGAACTTGCCCGCGAACAGCTGTCCCTGGCCTTCGGCTTCCCGCGCGACGACGGCCAGCTGCCGGACGTGGTGCACGAGCTCGGCATCCTGGCCACCAGCGACGACCTGCCGGCCTCCGACCGCGAGACCCTGCGTCGCGCGGGCTCCGCGATCGCCGACCCCTCTGCCCCGGTGCCGCTGACCAAGCCGCCGCTGGCGGCCTGGGCGCTGCGCAAGGTGCTGGAGGTCCAGCCCGCGGACAGCTTCGGCGGCGAGGACTGGGTGGACGCGCAGCTGGAAACCCTGCGCCGCTCGCAGGACTGGTGGTTTGCGGCCTCCGACCTGGACGGCGACGGCATGCCCGAATACGGCCACCCGTACTCCTCGGGCCTGGACGACAGCCCGATCTTCGACGGACCGCTGCCCACCACCGCGCCGGACCTCGGCGCCTACCTGGTGCTGCAGGACCTTGAGCTGGCCGGCTTCGCCGAGCGCCGGGGCGGTGCAGGCTCGCAGGAACTGGCGCAGCAGCACCGCGCCCGTGCCGCCCGCACCCGTGAGCTGTTGCTGGGCATGTGGGACGAATCGACAGGCTTCTTCCACGCGCGCGCCGCCGGGGAACAGGTGTCCAGCCACGCGGTGGTCGGCCTGATGCCGCTGCTGACCGGTTCGCTGCCGGAGCCCATCAAGCAACGGATGCTCGGCGACCTGGAGGACCTGGAAAGGTTCGGCACGCAGTGGTCGATCCCGACCGTCTCCGCCGACGACGCCGACTTCTCCACCGAGCGCATGTGGCGCGGACCGGTGTGGATCAACACCAACTCGCTGGTCATCGAGGGTTTGCGCAACTCAGGCGAGCCCGAGCGCGCACGCGCCCTCGCGGAGCAGACGGTGAAGCTGGTCATCCACGGCGGCGGCCCGCACGAGTACTTCAACCCGTCCTCCGGTCAGAAGGCCAAGACGGCGACCACCGCGTTCGGCTGGTCCGCCGCGCTGTTCATCGACCTGGCCGTGCAGCTGACGAACGACGAAAACTGGTAACCCCGGACCACGGGGACGCACGGAACACACTGCCGGCCCCCGCACGCGGGGGCCGGCACACCCATGGAGCGGGAAGCTCCCACGGACACAAACACCCGGCGGCAGGTGCCGCCACAGAAAGGAACGGACATGACCGAACCCAGGTCCATCCGGCTAGACGCCCTTGCCTACGGCGGGGACTACAACCCCGACCAGTGGTCCGAGGAGACTTGGGTCGAGGACGCCCGGCTCATGGTCGAGGCCGGCGTGAACATCGTCAGCCTTCCGGTCTTCTCCTGGCCGCAACTCGAACCGACCCCGGGCGTCTACAACTGGGGCTGGCTGGACCGCGTCATCGAGGTGCTCTGGGGCGCCGGCATCAAGATCGACCTGGCCACCGCCACCGCCACCCCGCCGTCCTGGCTGATCCGCCGGCACCCGGAAATGCTCCCGCACAACGTCGACGGCCGGCAGCTGGAATTCGGCTCGCGCCAGGCCTACTGCCCCAGCTCGCCCATCTGGAAGGAAAACGTCGCCCGGATGACCCGCGCGATGGCCGAACGCTACGGCAACCACCCGGCACTGGCCCTGTGGCACATCTCCAACGAGTACGGCGACCACGTCTCGCGCTGCTGGTGCCCGGCCTCCGCCGTCCACTTCCGCACCTGGCTGCGGAACCGCTACGGAACCTTGGAGGGCCTGAACGAGGCCTGGGGCGTGGGCGTCTGGGGCCAGCGCTACACCGAGTGGGACCACATCGAGCCGCCGCGCACCGCCACCGGGCCCATCAACCCGACCCAGCTGCTGGACTTCGAGCGCTTCTCCTCCGACGCGCTGCTGGAACTCTTCCAGGTGGAAATCGACGTGCTGCGCGAGGTCACCCCGGACATCGCCGTCACCACCAACTTCATGTCGCTGCTGCGCGACTTGAACTACTGGGACTTCGCCGCGGTGGAGGACCTTGTCACCGACGACGCCTACCCGGACCCGGCCGACCCGCTGGCCCACGTCGGCGCCGCGCTGAACTACGGCCTGATGCGCTCGCTGAAGGGCGGCGCCCCGTGGCTGCTGCTCGAGCAGTCGGCAAGCGCCGTGAGCTGGCGCGACGTGAACGTGCCCAAAGCCCCCGGGCAGATGCGCATCGATTCGATGCAGGCCATCGCCCACGGCTCCGACGGCGCCATGTTCTTCCAGTGGCGCCAGGCCAAGTTCGGCCAGGAAAAGTTCCACTCCGCAATGCTCGGGCACCGCGGCGAGGAATCGCGCAGCTTCAAGGAGACCAAGGCCCTGGGCGCCGAGCTCAAGAAGCTGGAACCCGTCCGCGGAACGCGCGTGCGCGCCTCGGTGGGCCTGGTCGTTGACTGGGATTCATGGTGGGGTTCCTCCGCCACCGAGTCCCTGCCCTCCCAGCGCCTGAACTACGCGGTGCAGGCCCGCGCCTGGAATGCGGCGTTCTTCCGCCTGGGCCACCCGGTGGACACCGTGCGTGCCGCCGACTCCTTCGAGGGCTACGACGTCGTCGTGGTCCCAAACCTCTACATCGCGTCCAACGAGCAGGCAGCCGCACTCACCGCGTTCGTGGAGCGCGGCGGCCAGCTGGTCGTCGGCCCGTTCAGCGGCGTCGTCGACGAGACGGAGAAGGTCCACACCGGCGGCGCCCCGGGCCCGCTGCGCGAACTGCTCGGCATCGAGGTCGACGAGCACTGGCCGATCCCCGACGGCATCCACGAGAAGCTCGAGGTTGCCGGCGAATCATTTGCCGTGTCCATCTGGAGCGAATGGCTCGAGCTGATCTCCGGCACCGAGGTGCTGGGCTCGCACACCAGCGGCGAGCTGGCTGGCCGCGCCGCGGTGACCCGTCGCGCATCGGGCACCGGCGCCGCCTGGTACCTGGGCGTCGTGCCGGAGGAAGCAGGGTTGGACGCGCTCTTCCGCCGGGTCCTCGGGGCCGCAGGACTTCCCGCACGCGAGGTTCCCGACACCGTGCTGGAGTCGGTCACCCGCAGCAGCGAGGACACCGACTACACCTTTGTGCTCAACCACGGGACCGAGCCGCTTGCGGTGACTGCCGCGCATGATGCGGTAGACCTGCTGGGCGGCGCCGTGGCGGACGGCGTCTTGGTGTTGCCGCGCTACGGCGTTGCGGTCCTGGCCTCGGCACGGACCGGTGCCGTGCCGTTCATCGGCCGCGTCTGACCACCAGCACACACCGAATGCAGCAAGGGCGCCGGACGGAAACGTCCGGAGCCCTTGCTGCATTGCCGTATCTTGCCTCTGTTGAGCCCCCGAATCGGCTGCTGAACCTGAGGAGCAAAACACCGCCGACAGAGGCCGGAAGACGCCGCGAAAAACACTTCCCACGTCACGCTTTTCGATTTCGGCACACCCGAAAACATGCAGCCAAAGCGGAAGTCGCCGTTCCACGATCCTCGATTCCAGGTCTCGGCACTGCTTCAAAACTAACTCAAAACCATTTACCAATGAAGCCATTCTGGCGCACACTACGCGCGGCATCGGCCCGTCGAACGCCTTGAGTCCCACCTCCGCACGTAGGCTGGGAGTTAATCCCTTCGACGGAAAGAAGCCACATGCTCGCATTCGCAGTGATCGGAGGCATTGGCCTCCTGCTCCTGATCGTGTCCATGACCCTGGGAGAGATTTTCGATCTCTTCGACGGAATCATCTCCACCACTGCCGTCGGTGCGGCAGCCACGCTCTTCGGCGCCGCGGGTGCGATTGTGTTGCTCAACGACGGCCCGCTGTTGCTGGCCTACATCGCGGGCTCACTCTTGGGAGTCATCGGCATCGTCGGCGTAGTGCTGCTTGCCAAGAAGATGGCCAGCATTTCCGACGCACAGCCTCACGAAGTCATCGGCCTTCTGGGCGTCGCCACCACAGACATCAACGACATCATTGGGAAAGTTCAACTGAACCACCCCGATGAAATCAACCAGCGCCTCGCTTTTTCAAGCAGCCCTATCGAGCAGGGCACACCAATTGCCGTCGTGGCTGTTGTTGGAGACCGCATCAGGGTCGCATCCACCTCTGAACTGAACGGAGTTTAACCCCCATGGACTTTGCCGTAAACGGAACTGTCATTGCCATCGTGGCAATCATCGCTGTCCTCGTAGCCCTCATCTGGTATGCCACCACCCGATTGGTCACGGTGGCCCCCAACCAGGCCGTCATTCGCGCCGGCAAGGGGGCGAAGGGGCAGGTACAAATATTCACCAAGGGCATCGTGCTTTTCCTGCCGGTCATTCACCAGAAATATGTGATGTCCCTCGAGCAGCGCCAGGTGGAGCTTGCAGTGGAAGGCGTGGACAAGAACTTCATCACCACCTCGGTGACAGCCAGCCTGAACTTCAAGTTCGACGATTCGGTCGAGGGCATGAGCAAGGCCGTCCAGCGGTTTCTCACTCACTCAAAGGAAGACCTGAACGCCTCGGTGACCAAGTCTGCCGAGGGCGTGCTTCGCGGCATTGTTTCGGCCATGTCGGTCGAGGACGCGAACAACAACCGCAAGGAATTCCAGGACCAGTCCCTGGAATCAGCGGTCACCCAGTTCGCCGAGCAGGGCATCCAGATCGACGCGTTCAACATCTCCTCGGTCAGCACCCCTTCCCGCACCGTGATCGGCCCGGACAATATGCCGACCGTCATCGACTACCTGGAGGAGGTCGGCAAGCCGGGCCTGGAACGAGCCAAGCGCGAAGCCCGCGTCGCCACGTCCAAGGCCTTCCAGGAATCGGAAGCGGCCCGCATTGAACAGGAAGGGGCCACCGCGGCCCTGGCACGTGACCTCGCGATCAAGAAATCCGAGTTCAAGGCCGAGGAGGATCGTGCAGCGGCCATCGCCAGCTCGGCCCATGAGCTGGCCAAGGCCGAGCAGGACGTCCTGGTTGCAGAGCTCGAGCGCAAGGCGCTGGCCGAAAAGGCACTGGTGGAGCAGGAACGCCTGGACATCGAGGTCCACAAGCCGGCCGATGCCCAGGCATACAAGCTCCGCACCGAGGCCCAGGCCAAGCGGGACGCCGACGTCTTCAATGCAACGGCCCGGTCCGAGTCCAAGGCCATCGAGGCCGACGGCGCCAAGCGCGCCTCCATTGCCGACGCCGAGGCCCGCGCTGCAGCGCAGACCGTGGAGGCCGAGGCTTCGAAGAACGCCGAGGTGTTCAAGGCAGAGGGCCAGGCCACCGCGGTGGAACTCAAGGCGAAGGCCGAGGCGACGGCCGTTGAATACAACGCCAAGGCCGAGGCCGACGCGGTGCGCCTGCGCGGCGAGGCCGAGGGCGCGTCGATTGCCGCCATCGGTGCGGCAACCGCTGCGGCCGAGGACGCGAAGGCCACCGCGCTGACCGGCCACACCCAGGCCAGCCTGGCGTTCCTGGCGATCAGTGCCCTGCCGGAGATCGTCAAGGCCAGCTCGGACGCCGTCTCCGGCATCGACAACTACACGGTCATCAGCTCCGACGGCGCCTCGGATGCCGTCAAGCAGGCGAACCGGATTGTCACCGAGGGCCTGGCCATGCTCAAGGCCGGCTCCGGCGTGGACCTCGGTGACATGCTCACCGGCCTGCTCGGTGGCGAGAAGCCCGCAGCCGGAGTCTCCGCACCGGTTGAGGTGATCGACCCGTCGGTCGAGACTCCGGTATTCGAACAGAACTAGCTTGACCAGCGAAGCGCCCCTGCATTTTTGCGGGGGCGCTTCGCTGCGCTCCGGGGTAGGCAGAAAATCCACTCACCACCTGGCATCTTGCGTTCATACACACTACGGCTATCGCGGGCGCCAGCCCCTCGCGGGAGGACGCAATTAGTCAAGTGTCGTTAGAATTGATGAGATCCTACCCCAAGCCCTGAACGAGTCGATGAGCCGCAAAGCAAAGCCCCTGATCCGAGCCCGCAACAAGCCGAACTTCGGCCTCCCTTGGCTTTCAATCCTCCTCGGGGCAGCCACCCTGGTCCTCGGGACCACCGGAATCGCCGTGGTCACCGCGCAGCCCACCAACGAGCTCACGATCGTGATCGAGGGCCAGCAGCCGTGGAACATTTCCCAGGAAACGGTGGAGGCCGCACTCGATGGGCCCGTCGCTGCGTGGAAACCGTTCACCCTCAGGGTCATCGACAGGCCACTGACGGCAGAGGAACAGCAAGGGAGCCTGGCCCCGGGCACTGACGTCCTGCTGAGCACCGCGCTCCCGGACCCCATCAAGCCCTCCCACGATGCCGCCGTCCCGAAGAAGCCTTTCGACAAGGCCGCGATCCGCCCGCTTGAGACCGACCCCGCCGAGAACCTCGACATCGGCAGGGGCATCCACGACGCCTACCAGTCAAACGTCGGGATCGGCCACGGGCCGCTGGCCGTCGTCGCCGCGGCACAAGAGGCCTCGCTACTGCTCTACGACGGCCCGACCCGTTCGCCCTGGCCATGGATCGCAGGCACCCTGTTGGGCCTTGCGCTGACGGTCTACTCCCTGTCAAAAGCCTTGCGCCGCCGCGCCCTGGGGGAGGCACGCTTCCGCAGGCTCACCGCGGCCCAGCGCCAACTGGCGTCCGTGGTGCTGGAGCTGGAAGCCCTCGAGGTCACCTACCTTGCCATTGACCCGGACCGGCGCCCGCAGGGCTTCACCGCATCCTGGACCAAGGTGCGCAAGGCGTCGTTGGAGTTGGCGCGCACCGAGAAAAGGGTCACGGCCGCGGTGTATGCGCGCCGGAGCGCACTGACGCCGGAAACGGCCAAAAAGCTCGAAAGATTCGAATCCCTGGCTTCACGCCTGACCGCATCGGCCGACGCCGTGATGGGCGCGGGCGCCGTCATTGGAGGCTTCGGCGGCGGCGAAACCACGTTTCAACGGCTTGCCGCACCGCTAACCTTCGCCACCAGGGAACTGTTGGCCCGCCTGCGCGCGGCCCCCGCCGGCGCAGTCGAGCCCAAGATGATCGCAGATCTTGAATCGGCATTGGCCGCCCTGCTTGCGGCAAGCACCGGCGAAACGGGCAGGACGGACCATGCGGTGCAAGTCTGGGACCGCGCGGAGCGTCTCCTCAAACGCCACGCGCATGCAATCTCGCGGAAGTTGCGCCGCATGCTTCCGCGGCGGCCCGAGGTGGCGCCGCGGCCCTCCGAAGACCTGACGGTATTGCGCACGAGCCTTGGCTTGTCGCCCCGGGGGTCCTTGCAGTCCCTGAACGCCGTGGATGTGGCGAACGCGATGGCGCGCGAGGCATTCGGGGCACTCCCCGAATTCGACGTCGAGCAGGAGCCGGCACTCCGCGCGGCCCCGGCCAGGCCCACGCTCCAGCCCAGGCTCAAGCCCAGGCTCCGCAGGATCGTCACCGGTGGATTGAAGGTACTCGGCGGCATTGCCCTGGTGGTGGGCTCGTTCCTACTGACCGCGGCGACCTCCGCCCAGATCTACCCGTGGCATAACACCAATCTCTTGGGAACCCAGCAATTGCACTCGCTGCGTTTCGAACCCGACAGCAGCAAATTCGACGAGGACGAAATCCGCCGCACGTTGGAGGACAAGTTCACCGAAACGGTTGACATGACCGTCGTTGCACGGGATGCGGAGGACGACCTGCTGCTCACCCAGGACAGCGACGAGAGATCCAAACTCTACGACGCCGGCGGCACCGACGCGATCTACCGTTTTGATCCCGAACCGCTGGTGAAAGCCATGTGGGAGATCAAGCGCGAACACCCAGAGCTCGTTGACCCGCGAACCGGGGAACTGCTCCCCGGGCAGGCAATGGTGCCCGTGTGGTTCTTCGACAACGGGAGGACCATCGTGCCCGTGCGCATGGTCTCGGCGGTCTATGTCGGGGAACCGACCGGGCTGAACAGGTTCGACTGGGAAAACAACAAGTACTGGATCGACGGCAGCCCGGAGGGATCGGTGGTCAACGGCATTGAAGGAATCGCCCGCGGGCTGCAAACCAACAACTACCGGGATACAGACTCGTCCGAAGCAGCCTTGTCCTTGCTGCTTTTCCCGACTTTCGGGCTGCTGCTGTTCCTCGGCTACCAGGTGCTGCGGTACGGCGGAACCATGTCGATGCGCCTCGGCCGTTTTGGCCGCGGCGCAGCCCGGCTTCGCACGGTCCGCGGGAACCTGGAAACGTTGACCTTGGGCCTTGACGACTCCCGGCTCAACTCGGTTCTCATGTTCGACCAAGGTTCGGCACCCACCGCGGCGGATGCGGACCAACGGCTCTTCGAAAGCGCCTTGGCGGTGGCATGGCGCATGTCCGACGAACTTGCATCCCGCCCGTTGTCCCAACGCCTTGGTCCGGACTACCTGGAGCAGATCCGCAGGCTCGAGTACCTGGTCTCGGTACTCTCGGTGCGCGATGCTGACGTTGCCGGACGCGCCCAGCGCCTGCTCGACGCCATGCACGGGGTCGGCTGACCGGCCCCTTCGTGCGGCGCTGCCACACCCGGCAGGGCCCGAAGCCTTCATCTTGCACCGGCGGCTTCCGGACCCTGAGTAGGATTGTCGCATGCTGACCCAACAAGGAAAGCGGGAGAACATTCTCACCGCGTACCTGAACCTGCTCGTACACCAGGGGATCCGTGCCGCCACCCTCGAAGCGGTCAGCTCTGCCTGCCAGCTTTCCAAGGCCGGGGTGCTGCACCACTTTTCCTCGATGGGCGCACTGCGGCAGGCAATCTTTATCGAGCTCGAAGCCCAGGCCGCGGAAGACGCAAACCGGATGCTGGCGGACTTGCCGAACGCGGCAAACTACTACCTCGTCTCATCCCTGAGCCGCGACAGCCTGCTTGAGCGGCTGATCGAGGCCGTGCACAGGTTGGCCCAAACCGGCGATGAGGCGGCGCTTGAGCTGCTGCGCGTCTGCCGCAAGGGCTGGTACGAGGCGCTGTTGCTGGCCCTGGGCGACGCCGCGCTGGCCAAGCTGGTGCTCTTTGCCGGCGACGGCATCAACCACAACGTGTTGCTCAGCGTGGATGAAACCAGTGAAACATTCCTTGATGCTTCGACGGCCACCGACATGTTGGGCCTAGTGGAAAGACTCCGGGAAACGGCCGAGCCGAGGGCCTGACCCGGTAACAAAACACGTCCGCAACGACAGTGCTCCGGGTCCCTTTGCGCACCTACCAACCAGATGGTAGGTTTTAGGTCACAGCCGCCCGTGGGGTGGATCACACCATCGCGGAGGGGTCCGAATGCAAACCACAACGCAGAGACCTGCAGGGCAACCAACCATCGAGGCGGCCCAGGGCAAGGGCCTTGCCACGGGCAAGCTCGGCATTGCCGGCTCCACGGTCATCGGGCTGGCCTCCACCGCACCGCTCTTCTCGATCGCGGCAACCCTGGGCTATGTGGTGCTTGCAGTCGGCGCCCAGGCGCCCATCGCCTTCATCATCGCCTTCGTGCCGATGATGTTCACGGCCTTCGCCTACCGCGAGCTCAACAGCGCACTGCCCGACTGCGGCACCGTCTTCACCTGGGCCGCCAAGGCCTTCGGTCCGCGCACCGGCTGGTTCTCCGGTTGGGCGCTGGCCGTCGCCGGCATCTTCGTCATGGCAAACCTTGCCGAAATCACCGCCATCTACATCCTCCACCTGGTCGGCGACGGATCACTCGTCGACAACCGGGCCGTGGTCGTCGGGCTCGGCGCCGCGACCATCGCCGCCATGACCTACGTGTCGATGCGCGGCGTGGAACTCGGCGAGAAGGTGCAGGCGGTGCTGCTGGTCATCCAGTACGCGGCCATGGCCGCCTTTGTCATCGGCTGCCTGATCGGCTACTTCTCCGGCAACGCACCGGACGCCACCCCGGTTTCCCTGGACTGGTTCAACCCGATGCTCGCCGATACGTCCGGCATGGTCCAGGCAGTCATGCTCGCCCTGTTCATCTACTGGGGCTGGGACACCTGCCTGGCACTGACCGAGGAAACCAAGGACCCGAAGAAGACCCCCGGGCGCGCGGCACTGCTGTCCACCCTCCTGCTGCTTGTCACCTACGTCGGCATCACCCTCGCCGTGATGATGTACGCGGGAATCGGGGAAGAAGGCACCGGCCTGGCCAACCCGGAGAACGCGGACGACGTCTTCTACGGACTGGCATCCCAGGCCATGGGCCCGCTGGGCTGGTTCCTGATCATCGCGGTGGCGGTCTCCGCGCTGTCCTCCTCGCAGACCACCATCCTTCCCACGGCCCGCGGCACCTTCGCCATGGGCATCTACAAGGCGCTGCCGGCACGCTTCGCCAAGGTCAGCGAGAAGTCGCAGACCCCGACGTTCTCCACGCTGCTGATGGGCATCATCTCCATCGCCTACTTCGTGGGCATGAGCATGGTCAGCAACAACCTGATGCAGGACTCGATCCTCTCGATCGGCCTGGCCATCGCGCTGTTCTACGGCATCGCCTCCTTCGCCTGCATCTGGTACTTCCGCACGTCGCTGTTCGCTTCCGCACGCAACTTCTTCTACCGTTTCCTCTTCCCGCTGCTCGGCGGGGTGTTCATGGCCTGGGCGTTCGTCCAGTCGGCCGTCGACATGGCGGACCCGGACTACGGGTACGCGACCATCGGCGGGATCGGCTCCACCTTCGTGATCGGCATCGGCTCGCTGGCCCTCGGGCTCGTCGCAATGTTCGTGTGGTCCATCTTCCCCGAGTCCAAGCCGTTCTTCCGCCGGGAAACCATCAACAAGGACTCCGAGATCCTCGCCCCCGAATAACCACGTGCCCGAACAAGTGGGCCCGCACGCACTCCCCCGATCCGGCGACGCCGCCGGATGAGAACACCGCAACACCGCCATCAGAAAGGCCACAATCGTGCAGATCCTCATTATCGGAGCCGGCGGAGTCGGCGCGGCAGCAGCCCGCATCGCCAAGCGCCGCGACTTCTTCACCTCCTGCCTGATCGCCGACTACGATCCGACCCGACCGGAGAAGCTCATCGCGGAACTGGCGGACCCCCGCTTCAAGGCGGCTCAGGTCGATGCCTCCGACGCCGCAGCCGTCGAGGCACTGGTGCGCGAGAACGGCATCACCCACACGCTGAACGCGGTCGACCCGCGCTTCGTGATGCCGATCTTCACCGGCGTCACCACTGCCGGGGCCACCTACCTGGACATGGCCATGAGCCTGTCCACCCCGCACCCCCAAACCCCGCACGAGCTCACCGGCGTGAAGCTCGGGGACGAGCAGTTCAAGGCGCACGAAGACCTCGAGGCACGCGGCGTGCTTGCGCTGTGCGGCATCGGCGTCGAGCCTGGCCTCTCCGACGTCTTTGCCCGCTACGCGGCGGACGAGCTGTTCAGCGAGATCGACGAGCTCGGCGTGCGCGACGGCGCCAACCTGACCGTCGAGGGCCACGACTTCGCCCCGTCGTTCTCCATCTGGACCACCATCGAGGAATGCCTGAACCCGCCGGTGATGTACGAGGCCGACCGCGGCTGGTTCACCACCGCCCCGTTCAGCGAGCCGGAGGTCTTCGACTTCCCGGAGGGCATCGGGCCGGTCGAGTGCGTGAACGTCGAGCACGAGGAGGTGCTGCTGATGCCGCGCTGGATCGATGCAAAGAAGGTCAACTTCAAGTACGGGCTGGGCGAGGAGTTCATCTCCGTGCTCAAGACCCTGCACATGCTCGGCCTGGATTCCACCGAGCCCGTCAACGTCAAGGGCCAGATGGTTTCCCCGCGCGACGTCGTTGCCGCGGTGCTGCCGGATCCGGCACAGCTGGGCCACCTGATGAAGGGCAAGACCTGCGCCGGCCTGCTGGTCACCGGCAGGGACAAGGCCGGGGCGCCCAGGCGCGTCTACCTCTACCACGTGGCCGACAACGAGGAGACGATGGCCCGCGACAACTCGCAGGCAGTGGTCTGGCAGACCGCGCTGAACCCGGTCATCGCCCTGGAACTGTTGGCCACCGGCGTGTGGGCCGGCGCGGGCGTGCTGGGCCCGGAAGCCTTCGACGCCAAGCCCTTCCTCGACCTGCTCGGCACCGAGGCCCCGGCCGGCTACGGTTCCCCGTGGCACATCCAGGATCGCACCCACGAGCTGGGCGCCTAGCTCCTAACGCACAGCGGGAGGTTCCGGCCATGGGCCGGGACCTCCCGCTGCGTTTTGCTGCCACCTCGCCCGAGGCACGCGGCGACACGGCCGCCCGGGAGAGGCGTTGCCAGCTGCGCCACATGTGGCACCGCACTGACGATGCCCGGGTTGCGGGTCAACTAAAATGACAAAAGATCACTTCGATGGAGGAACGCGCACCATGTCATACCCCGCCTACCCGCCCGGGAACCCCTACGCTCCGGCCGCACCAGACAGCCTGCATCTGCCCCGTTACGGCGCCACCTTTGGTGAAGCCGTCAAGCGGTACTTCAGGAAGTATGCGACCTTCAGCGGCCGCGCCAGCCTCAGCGAGTACTGGTGGGTCGCGCTGTTCAACGCCCTGGTCGGGATCGTCGCGGTGGTCGCCATGATCATGAGCGGCGCATTGGACGTCGATCCGGCTTCCGCCGAGATGCCCCCGGGCGCCGCACTCGTGGAGTTGCTGGTGAACCTCTACAGTCTTGCCACACTCATCCCCACTTGGGCGCTGGCGGTGCGCCGCCTCCACGATGCCAACCTCAGCGGCTGGCTGTCCCTGCTCGTCCTCGTGCCGCTTGTCGGGTTCGTGGCCGTCCTGGTCTTTACGCTGATGCAGGCCAATCCGGCAGGGGCACGCTTCGACAAGGGCCAGGCCTGGCCAGCGGGATACCCAGCGTCGTAGAGAATAATTCAAAGGTGTGAGAGTGCCGGCAAGGGTTTCAGGTCCAGCCTATCCATTCAACTCAACGTCAGACTTTTGGAGGTCGACCGAGAAGCCAATCTGGACACCCTTGCCACAGCCTCACCACGCCGCAGCGGACGACTTGCTGAAGGCCCATCGAGAACGGGTTCCGCACAGGCCGCGGGTCGGGATCCGTCCATGGATTTCGGACGCTGTCGTTGATGCAGGAATTGTTGGGCTTCGTTTCCGAGGCCCACTGGGTGCACCACACACGGAAACAATTCGAGACTAAGTTGCCATACCGACCCGGCCAGTCGGAATACAGCAAACGCCTGAGCATGCCGTGTCCGACGACGACCTGGCTCATGGGCACTCTGGCGCGGGACGACGATGTCGGCACTGACGATGCGTGGGCCATAAATCGGGGGCAGGAACTGCGATGATGGCAGTCGGCCATCAGCCGGTGCGCCCCAGACAGGAACTGCGGTGCCGACTTCGAGGAAACCGTGGATGCGGCCGGCGCGAAAGGGCGAGAAGCCCCGGTCAGGTACCCGGTATTCAAGTCCTTGAGGCAAGTCATCGAATCCATCAACAACGTCCTCAAAGACCAGCTTGACTTGCATCGAAAGGGCAACAGAGGCTTGGAGCCTTTATGCAGACCTCAACGCTCACACGAGCAGGCGTTTTGAATCGGCGACTGCGAGCTCAATGCTGGCCGCATCTAAACCACATACGCGTAAACACGTGGCTGCGATGACGTCCGCGAAGCTGGCATCCAATTCGCCGGCTCGGCGCAGCTGGGCGATCAACTCCGTCATGTGAACCATGATCGCGCCCAGCTGCTCCTCCGAGACTGTCGTCGATACTTCATTCGATGCTGCTGCCGCGCCCAGACGTCCATATGCCTGCAGAAGCTCCTGTCGCTCGAAACGGAAGTTGTCGTAGCGTTCATTCTGCATTTCGGGAAGCAACCAGAGTATGGCGATGTTGTGCGTGGTCTTGATCAAAGTCTCAACGTCAAAACGGACCAAAGCGTATAGAGCGCTGGCCGCGCTTTCCGAGGAATCAACTAGGGCCTCGACGCGGCGCACAGCTTCGGCAGTTGGCCGTATGGAAGCTCCCAGGAGTTCTGCAAGTATTTCTTCCTTGTCATTGAAGTGGTAGTAGAGCGACGCTTGGCGTATGCCAACCCGCTCCGCGATTGCACGCGTCGTTGTGGCTTTGAATCCGTTTTCTACGAAGAGTTCCGCGGCAGCGTCGAGAATTTGCTCGCGTGGAGATTGCTTCAGATTGGAATTGGGGACGCTGCGTGGACGCCCGGAGCGTACGGGTCTTTCTTCGTTAGACATGCCCCTATCCTTTCATGTGAGTTTCAGCGACGATCCACCTATCAGACCGTCTTTTGACCACTGCCGCAAATAGCCAAGGTTAGGGACAACGCCTGATGTGCGGCGCAATAAATTGCCAAACTCGCCCCCCCACCGAAAGTCGAAAGCGCCAAGCCGCAGATGCACTGCTGGGGCAATTGCCAATACCCCCGATTAGCGAGGCAAGTTGGGGCCGAGCATAGCGGTCAACCATGCATCCATTCACAAAAGGGCAGCAAGTAGAGTCGCCCCCAAACGCTGCAACAGCGACGGCACGTTGAACCGGTTCCATCCACTCAGCATTGAATGCGCGGTCAAAAATGATCGCTCACAGTCCACGTTTTGCACAGGTTCATGCCTGAGATGGACAGTGCTCCGACGCAACCCGTTCGCTGCGGTTCCTGCAACAAGCCACCGCCACAAGCCCATAGTCGCGAATCGGATCCGTCTATCCGGAGGGCTTGCGCCTTCAGCAAAGTACGTCCTCACGACATCTGGTTTTCCTTGCCCCCGCTTACCGTTCCGCCATCCTGACACTCGGCCTCCTTGAAATGCTCGCATTCAGCCGGACCATCCCACTTTGCGCTTGCCGAGCACATGTGACGACGCTTTCGTCGCGAAAAATCCACGAACCGGACTCAAGATCTTCCCAAAATCAATAATACCTATCGCTTGACAGATATTTCATTCGATGGAACGCTCATTGAGTAACAAATGTTGGCCACATCACAGTGGGTCTGAAGTTTCAACTGGAGCCCTGGATGGATCTGTCAATTGGTAGCCGCTGTCAAGACATGAACCGATGGGCCCATTTCTGGAAGTCGAGGCGCCGAATGGCCCTTCAGTTTCATTGGCCGACGAAGAAGCAAGACTCGTGCGTCCCGCGCCTGGGATGCGGGATATCGAGACACAAGAACGGAAAGAACTCTTGATCAGGACACAGCTCACTCTGAAGCCCCTCCATGGACGCGTTCAGGACGTCTTGGATTTCTACGCTAGCCGCGGCATCCTCGCGAGATCCCTTGCCCAACCGGGGTGCTTGGCAACCGAGATCCGAGTACATCTGCCTTATCGGGATTCTGTTGTCGTCAGTGCTGTATGGGAGTCCGGAGCGGCCTACCAAGCGTGGGTTGACAACCCGCATCGCGCCCTCGACGTCGCAGACCTTACCCCCATGTTGAATCATCCTGATGGATCACTCGGCGAAGCCGAAATCTCCGAGATTCATGAGTACACGACGAAACGATCCGGGCCCATTCACACAGTTCCATTGACGGCCAAATTTCAGCCGGACTTAATCAAAATGTAGAGGATTCACAATGAAAAAAAACTTAAGAGTCGGCGTGGATATCGGTGGAACCTTCACCGACATCGTGGTGCAGGATAGACGCGATGGAACCACCCTGCTGCACAAGGTGCTCAGCACGCCAGCAAACCCCAGCCTCGGGATGCTCAAGGGCTTGGATGAGCTTGGCATCACAGCTGACATCAAGTTTTTGGTTCACGGGACAACCGCGGGCCTGAACGCGCTTCTTTCCCGCACCGGTGAGCGCGTAGCCCTCATCACCACGGTCGGATTCCAGGACATTCCGATTCTGGGGCGAGGCGGAAACAAAGACATCTGGAACCTGAATCCTGAGCGCACGAAACCGCTCGTCAATGTTCAGGACATCGTGACTGTCGATGAGCGGACCCGGTACGACGGGTCGGTAGAACGCACATTGCAGGAAGATGATATCCAGCGGGTTGCGCGATGGCTGCTTGACGAGCGCATCACCAGCGTCGCGGTCTCGTTCCTCCATGCACACCGGAACCCGGCCAATGAAATCCGCTTGCGCGAACGACTCGCCGAACTGGTACCCGAAGCCTCCATTGTGCTCTCCCACGAAGTCGCGCCGGAGCAAGGTGAATTCGAACGTACTTCGACTACGTTGGCTACCGCGTACGTTGCGCGAACGGTGGACCGCTACCTCTCCACACTCAGCGTTGAACTAGACGAACGAAAATGCACGGCTCCCCTCCAGGTCATGCGATCGAGCGGCGGCATTTGCTCCGCGAAGCTCGTAGCACGCCAGCCGATCCAGACGATCCTCAGTGGGCCCGCCGGCGGAGTTGTTGCAGCTGAAACCATCGCACGTTCCCTGGACCGGCCAAACTTGATCGCCATCGACATGGGAGGGACCTCTTCTGATGTGAGCTTGGTGGTTGATGGCAGGATGACGCTTGCAACAGAGGGTGAAATTGCGGATCAAATCATGCGCATGCCCGTGGTCGAACTGCACACCATCGGAGCAGGCGGCGGATCAATCGCACGGGCAGAAGCAGGCGGCCTTCGTGTTGGTCCGAAGAGTGCAGGGTCCGATCCCGGACCGGCATGCTACGGGCAGGGAGGAATGGAACCAACTGTCACCGACGCCCAGGTTGCCCTTGGCCGCATCGATCCGGGTGGGTTCCTCGGGGGCAGGATGCAGCTCAGCCGTGATGCTGCCGAAATGGCGCTCGCTCGGCTGGGAAAATCCCTCGAAATCGACATGGAAACCACGGCCGGAGGCATTATCGCGGTCGCCAACGGCATGATGGCAAACGCCATCCGGACGCTCACCATGCGCAGGGGCATTGATGCCCGCGATTTCTCGCTTGTCGCATTCGGCGGTGCAGGTCCTCTCCACGGGGCTGCCCTCGCGGACGAACTCGGTATTCGGGAAGTGATCGTCCCGTTCGCGACGGGTGTGCTTTCCGCCTGGGGGATGCTCCACGCCGATATCCGGCACGATGTCTCTGCACCGCTTGCGGGCCTTGCCAATCATCCTGAGACCCTTCAGACATTCCATGAGACAAGTCAGAAGCTGCGGGCCCAGGGTTCGGCACTGCTAGACGCGGAGCGCGTACCCGCCGCAGACCAGTCATTCGAGCTGGCAGCCGACATGCGCTATGTCGGTCAGGAACACGCAATATCCGTGGGCATCAAGGAACACGAGGATTTCGTTGCGCTCTTCCATGACGCTTACCGACGGCGGTACGGGCATTCAATGCCGCAGTCGCAGGTCGAATTCGTCAACCTCCGGATTGCTGCCGTTGGACGCGTCAGTTCGGCCCCGGCCGAATCGTCAGTGTCAGGTTCCATCCTCCCCGAGGAATCGGTCCGAAAGGTACGTTTTGACGGCGTGGATCACGAGGCACGGGTCGTACAACGCAATGACCTCGGCACTACCGCCGTCACCGGACCGGCAGTCATCCAGGAAGACGGTTCAACAACTCTGGTCCCACCGTCGTGGCAGGCAGTACGCGGGACCTTCGGCACAATGATTCTCAGAAAGGTCGGCCAATGAGCACCGACGTAGTGACGACCGAGATCGTCCGAAACCTTTTCCTTTCAGCAGCAGAGGACATGCACGCAACACTGGTGCGTTCTGCCTTCCAGCCGCTTCTTTACGAAAATGAGGACGCGGCCGTCGCCATCCTCGACCGCAATGCCGACGTCCTGGGCCAATCCAGCGGCCTGCCGCTCTTCCTGGGAAACCTTGACGAAGCGATCAAAGAGACGATCCGACGTCGGGGCGGGACCGACTGGCTCGACGAGGGCGATGTTGTCATCTTGAACGACCCTTACATCCAGGGCACCCATGTCAACGACGTCACCTTGTTTGCGCCCGTCCATATAGAAGGCAAAATCGTGGGATACGTTGCCGTCCGGGGTGACGTGACCGATGTTGGCGGCAAAGATCCCGGTGGCGGAACCGAAACGACCGAGATCTACCAGGAAGGCCTCCTGCTCAGCCCCGTAAAGATCCACACCGCGCACGGGCCGAACCACGACATCATTGACATCATCCGGCGCAACAGCCGGAGCGGAGAGCTCATCGTCGGCGATATCAACGCCATGATCGCATCATGCCGGATCGGCCAGCGGCGCATGCTTGAGATCCTGAACCGTTTCAGCATCGAAGCCGTAGAAAGCGCACGCGACGAGATCTTCCGCCAGAGCGAGGAATCCGACCGGGACACCGTCAGCTCAATACCCGACGGTGTCTACACCGGCAGCGGATTCATGGACAACGACGGCATCGTCCTTGGCCATCCCGTCAAGATTCCGATCAAGATCACCGTCACCGGGGACAAACTCACCGTTGATCTGACGGAAAGCCCGGACTCGACTGTCGGCCCGATCAACTGCGGACGGGCCCAGGCGGTCGCCGCCGTCCGCGTCGCCTATAAGCTGCTGTTCGCACAGGAACGCTCATTTGACGGTGGATGTTTCCGAAACGTGGAGGTTCTCACGCGCCCGGGATCCGTTCACCACGCGGAAGAGCCAGCGCCCTGCGGCTGGTACTACACCACCCTGGGACTTCTCGTTGACCTCTTCATCAGTGCCTTCTCGGAGGTCTTGCCCGAACGGGTAACCGCTGCGCAGTTCGGCGACTCAATGATCACCTATTTTGCCGGAAAGGACCTGCGAGGGACAGACTACCTCTGCGTCGAAGCCCACGCCGGCGGGTGGGGGGCATCCAACCGAGCCAACGGATCAGACGGCCTGATCAATGTTCTCAACGGAAGCTTCCGGAACACCCCGGTCGAAGCGCTGGAATCCCGGTACCCCATCACCGTGACCCAATACTCGATACGTCAAGGATCCGGCGGCGCAGGTGGGCACCGAGGCGGAAACGGTATCGTACGCAGCTACCGATTCGAGGAAGCGACACAGCTGTTCCTTTGGCTAGACCGTTCCGTCACGCCCGCATGGGGTCTAGCAGGTGGATCTGCCGGAAAAGCGCCTCGAGTGGAGATCAACGGAAGCGTTCAGCGCTCGGATCTCCTCAAGGTCAATGGGTTATGGCTTGAAGCCGGAGACGAATTAAAGGTCCTTACCGGTGGCGGCGGCGGATTTGGCACTCCCCTATAACCGTGGTTCATCCCGGAAACAGCAAGAAACACCCATAAGTCTCACCAACAATCCCATTGTGTAGCCCATATTGAAAGGCAATGCTATGACTGACCGACCCGCGAATGTTGCGACCGCACCAAATAGAGGAGAGATGAAGAGCAAGCCCTCGGGAACGCTGAGCGCCCGACACATTGTGTTCTTCGTGATCGCCGCCGCCGCGCCCCTTGGCTTCGCTGTCGGGTCCATTCCGTTGGCTATCGGTCGCGGCGGAATTGGTACCGCTGCAATGTTCCTCGTTGCAGGAGGATTCCTTGCGTTGTTCGCAGTGGGGTATGTAGCCATGACCCGATTCGTCCCAAACGCGGGCGCTCTTTTCTCCTACATTTCAGCCGGCCTCGGACGTCCCCTCGGAATCGGGGTGGCATTCGTCGCCGCCCTCGCATACGCACTCGTATCAGCGGGAGCAGTTGGCCCATTCTCTGTGTTTGCTGAGCAGATGACCCAGTCGCTTTTTGGGGTAACTGTGCCGTGGCCTGTATGGGCAATCGGCGGAGTTGTGGTCATGGGTATTTTGGGACAACTCAACGTTGAGCTCAATATGCGGGTGTTGGGCTTCTTCATGATCGCTGAGGTGACGGTCTTGGGTGTCCTGGGTTTGGCGGTTACCTTCCAAGGTGGAGCCACAGGACTTTCGTTGGCTGCATTGAGCCCAAGCACTATTGCACAGGGGCAAATTGGAGTGGTTCTCCTCTTCGTCTTCGCCGCCTTCGCGGGATTCGAAGCCACCGCGTTATTCCGCGAGGAGGCGAAGCACCCTGTCCGCACCCTTCGACGTGCAACGTTCGGGTCGATAGCTGTCATCGCACTATTGCAATCGTTTGTCGCCTGGTCAATTGTTCAGGCGTTCGGTGCGACTGTTGTGGACGTCGCAAACGCTACGCCCACCGAAATGTTCGCCATCGCCGCCCGAAATTATGTTGGCGACTGGTTCGCGAATCTCATCACGATCCTTGTTGTATGCAGCTGGTTTGCCTCCATTAGTGCCTTCCACAACGCTACGACGCGATACCTTCATGCGCTTGCGCGTGATCGTGTGCTTCCGGCCGTGTTCGCCCGTCGTTCCCAGCGCACCAACGCACCATGGGTTGCCAGCCTCACCCACGCCATATTCACGCTTGTCTTGATCATCCTTTGCATCGTGGCAGGTCTAGACCCCTATCTGGACCTCTTCGTGCTTGGCAGCGTGCCAGTAGCCGTGAGCATCCCGGCCATGGAGTGCCTAACCGCAATCGCCATAATTTCCTTTTTCCTAAAGGACCGGCGGGGCCTGTCGGCATGGGTCACGTATGTTGCGCCGGCGATATCGGCCCTAGCACTTGCCGTCGTTGTCTACCTGGTGTTGGCGAACATGGAGTTCTACACCGCGCAGACAGGAGCGATCAACTGGATCCTTCCCGGAATCAACCTCGTTGTACTTGGCCTCGGGGTGTCCAGGGCATTGTGGATGAAGTATCGGTCCCCTCGACTCTACGAAGGCATCGGCCGATACGGCCTTGAATAGGTTGGCCTTGGACAGCGCCATGGCTGTCGCCGGACCTGTGACAGCGCCGGACAAATAACAGAACGGAGGGTAGCCAGGTGCCGGAGGCCCCGGCTACCCTCCGTTTCGTCAAAACGAACCCACCACTTACTTAAAAACCCCTTGGAAGGTGTACCGAATGACCTCAACGGAAGCAGCCATTTCGACTACGAGCAGCCCCACATCAAACCGTTCAACCACACCGGGCTCCGAAAGCTTCAAGTCTTACATCGGCGGCAACTGGGCCGAACAAGCGATGGCGCTGCCGCGTCCACGGGAGCAGGCGGCATTCGCCGCAGCGAGACGTGCACGTGTTTCCGGGCGTTATCCTGGTGTTCGCCTCGTCGTGGCTGCCGGCAAGCTCAAGCCACGCTCGAATGACATGGACTACGCTTTCCGTGCACACTCCGCTTTTGCATGGCTCACGGGTTGGGGCAGTGATTCGGAGCCCGGTTCGGTTCTGGTTTTCGAACCGACAAGCCATGGCCATGATGTAGTGCTCTACTTTCATGAGCGTGCGGGACGTGAGTCCACGGAGTTCTACTCGAACCCCGCAATTGGCGAGTTCTGGATCGGGCAGCGGCCCTCACTCGCCCAAGTCGCAGCAGATCTTGGCATCGAGACCCGCGGAATCGCAGAACTGGACACCGTCCTCGAGCGGGCCTCGGTAGACGGAGCATCTGCGGGGTACCAAATGCTCACCCTCATCGAGGCGGATCCCGCGCTGACGATCAAACTCGGTGCCCGGCATCCAGACGCGTTGGAACATGATGCGCAATTCGCCCGGGATCTTTCAGAGCTTCGGCTCATCAAGGATTCCTACGAGGTGGAACAGCTACGGGCAGCGATCGCCGCCACAAGGCTAGGGTTCGCTGATGTCCTAGCCGACATGCCCCGTATCCGTAGCCATGCCCGGGGAGAGCGGATCATCGAGGGAGTCTTCAATTGCCGCGCACGCGCCGAAGGCAATACCACCGGTTACAACACCATTGCCGCAGCCGGCGCACACGCATGCGTCCTGCACTGGACCCGTAACGACGGCCCGGTTGCCGATGGCGACCTCGTGCTCCTCGACGCCGGCGTGGAAATGGACAGCTATTACACTGCCGATATCACCAGAACGTTTCCCGCGAACGGGAAGTTTTCGCCTGCCCAGCTAAAGGTCTACGAAGCTGTGCTTGAAGCGGCGGATGCGGCTTTGGCCGTCGTTCGACCTGGCATTAGATTCCGCGATATACACGAAGCAGCGATGACAGTCATTGCACGCCGAACTGCAGAATGGGGCCTGTTGCCTGTCTGCGCCGAGGAAGCCTTGAAGGTGGAGAACCAGCAACACCGCAGGTACATGATTCACGGAACAAGCCATCACCTCGGTCTCGACGTGCATGACTGCGCTCAGGCACGCCGCGAAATGTATCTCGAAGGTTTCCTCGAGCCCGGCATGGTGTTTACCATCGAGCCGGGACTCTATTTCCAGGCGGATGATCTCACCGTACCGGAGGAACTACGAGGAATCGGAGTCCGGATTGAAGACAATATCTTAGTGACGGCTGAAGGCGCCGAAAACCTTTCCATTTTGATCCCTCGAAACGCTCGGGACATCGAAAAATGGATTGGCAAAGCTGCGACCTAAATGCGGCTAACAGCGATCAGGTAGGTAGACTGGTCTACCTACCGAGAGTTGTAATGTGATGGGTGAAATTGTGGGCCGGCAACGTCCGGCAAGGGATCGGCTGCTGAAGGCTGCGGCGGACTTGTTCTACGCGCACGGGATTGCGGCGACCGGCATCGACGCGATCACCGAGCAGGCGGGCGTGGCGAAGAAGAGCCTGTACAACAACTTCGCGTCCAAGGACGAGCTGGTGCTCACCTATCTCACCGAGCGGCACCAGGAATGGCTGGATCTGCACAGGCTGCGCGCGGCCGAGGCGCGGACGGCCCGTGACCGGGTGCTGGCGGTGTTCGACGCCTACATCGACCACGCCGAGGCAGCCTACTCCCACGGGTTCCGCGGGTGCGGGCTGCTCAACGCCGCGGCCGAGCTGCCCGCCGGCGCTCCCGGGCGGGCGGCGGTGCGGGAACACAAGGAACAGGTCGAGTCGATCCTGACCGAGTCGCTGACCGGGGCCCTCGACGCCGAACTGGCCGCGGACCTCGCCGAGGAACTGTCATTCCTGCTCGAAGGGGCCGTGGCCCGAGCCGGACTGGAAGGAACATCCGACCGTCTGGTTCGCGCCAGGACCATCGCCGCCGCACTGGTGGATGCCGAGTTGGAGGACACGGCATGAGCCGCGGGAGGCTGCTCGCCATCGGGGCGATCACCATCACCTCGATCCTGTGGGGCACCACGGGAACCGCAGCGACGTTCGCACCCGATGCCGGCCCGCTGGCGATCGGAGCCGCGGCACTCGGAATCGGCGGCATCCTGCAGGCACTCATCGCTATTCCCGCAATGCTGGCCAACCGCGGTCGCCTGCGCGCCAACCTGCCCCTAGTCGCAGTGGGCGCCGTGTCGGTGGCGATCTATCCCCTGGCGTTCTACAGCTCGATGCACCTGGCCGGGGTGGCACTGGGCACCGTCGTGTCGCTAGCCTCGGCCCCGCTGGCTTCCGGGGTGCTGGAATGGTTCGTGCAACGCACCCCGCTCGGCCGGTGGTGGATGGTTGCCGCCGGACTCGGCATCATCGGCAGCGTGTTGCTGTGCCTGTCCAAGATGGCCGACGGACCCGATGACGCAGGCAACACCCTCGCCGGCATGGCCCTCGGGCTTGTCGCCGGCGCCACCTATGCCTGCTATTCGTGGTGCGCCCGGCGCCTCATGGACCGAGGCGTCGGGCGCCCCGCCTCGATGGGTGCGGTGTTCGGTGCCGGAGGCGTCCTGCTCCTCCCGGTGCTCATGCTGACCGGTGCACCGCTGGTCGCCAGCACCCAGGCGTTTGCCGTGGCTGCCTACATGGCACTGGTCCCGATGTTCCTGGGCTACGTGCTTTTCGGCTACGGTCTGGCCCGTCTGGGCGCCAGCACCGCAACCACCATCACCCTGAGCGAGCCGGCGGTCGCCGCGATCCTCGCGGTGGCGGTCGTCGGTGAAACCCTCAGCCCCGTGGGCTGGACCGGATTGGCCATCATCGGAGCGGCGCTTGTCATTCTGGCCTTTGCACCTGCCAACGCACCGCCATCTCCAACCGACTCCCGTCCTGCCGAGCGCAAAATAGCCATTCGATAATGCGCAGCGGGGGGCGTTGCCGTGGCGGCAACGCCCCCCCTCCGTGGAGCAATCCCTAACGCAAAGCAGTCAGGGCCAACGTTGCGGCCTTGGTTCCCGAATCGCGCGAGCTGTGAATGGTGCTGGTCGTCATGCCGGCCCAGAACAGCACGCCGCCGACCGGATCGCTCAGGCCGCTGCGGCGCGAGAACGGTCCCGGGTAGGCGCCCAACGCAAACCTGTCTTTGGACCAGTCATACGTCGTGGCCCCCACATGCTGCAGGCCCGGATCGCCCGCAAGCTTGCGGACGGTCTCAAGTCCCGCCTGGTGCCGTTCGGCCACCGGAAGGTCGAGCAGATCCTGGGCCTTTCCTCCGGTCATCCAGGTGACGATCAGCTGCCCCCTGTATCCCGGGGTGCCGAGCGAGGCATCCCACAGGGTCGGCGGGTTCTCGGAGAACAATGCGGCGACGTCCCAACGGCGCGGGAGCGCAGGATCAGCGGGCACCACGGGTTCGGCGAATTCCAGGATTCCCTTGAAGACCGGCAGGTAGCTGATCTCGTCGATGGCCGTGCGGCGTGTGTCGGGCAGCGGCGGGTCGAACTTGATGGCACCGGATTTCAGCACCCCTCCGGGCACCGCCATGACCACCACGCGGGACTTGAACGACCCGTTGCTGGTGTGCACGTCGACGCGGTTCTTGCGGTATTCGATGGTGTGGACAACGCTGGAGTGGCGGATTTCCAGGCCGCGCACCAACGGCCTGAGGACCTGGTCGTACCCGCCGATGACCCGGTAGTCGCCGTACTCCTCCGGCGGCATTTCACCCGAGTACTGCTGCATCTCCAGGACGAACTCGAGCTCTCCGGCAACCCTGCTCGCCGGCAGGACGTCGAACTGCTCGGAGTCCCCCTCGATGACCCAGAAGTAGATCGGGTAGTTCGAGCGCGGAATCCCGATCCTTGCCAACCAGGTTTCCGCCGATTCCCCGACCACCGGCCGTGGTATCTCGCCCGGGAAGGTCGGAGCACCCTGCGGGAAATGGAAGGTGTCAAAGTTCTTGGCGCTGTTCCACACGCTGTCGTTGACATCGGCCTTGGCGAACTTGTCCTCCCAGCGATGGGTCTTCAGGTTCTGCTGGCGGATCAGGTCCCAGGTGGAAACGTTGTGGCCGTGGACCAGCTCGCCCCCGCGCTCGTGCGGGATGCTCAGCGAGGTGCGGTCGGTCCACATGCGGCCGCCGATCCGGTCCCGGGCCTCGATCACCAGGACCTGTTTGCCGGCGTCGGTGAGCTTGCGGGCAGCGCCGAGTCCCGCGGCACCGGCGCCGATGACGATGGCGTCCCACATGCGGTTCAGTGATCCCAGGCCGTTTCCCTGGCTGGCGCCCGGGCTTGCACCGGCCGTCAGCAACAGGCCGGCGGCGGCAGCCGCACCGGCTCCGAGCACTGTACGCCTGGAGACGTTTCGAAGCGGGCGATCGACTTCTTGAGGGTTTTTGGGCTGCATAGGGATTCCTTCGGTGATTGGCGACGCTGCGAGGTTTCAAAGTGCCTGCCGATCACCCAACACCCTCGGGCGAATGCGCATTGGGTCACACCCTAACAATCGTCAACACAGTTGTCCATGATGTTGACAATGCTGTTGATTAAGGTTTGGGCATGATTCCGCCCGAACGCACAAGCCCGCGTTGGCCGCCGCTCCCTGCGGCGGCCAACGCGGGCTTCGCCTGCGGCTAGGCCCGCCGCAGGGCGGTCAGCGCCAGGTTGGCGGCCGCCGTTCCCGAATCCCGCGATTCATGGACGGTACTGGTGATCATGCCGGCCCAGAACAGGACCCCGCCGACGGGATCGCTCAGGCCCTCGGTCTGCGAGAACGGCCCGGGGTAGGCACCCAACGCAAAACTGTCCTTGGACCAGTCGTACGTCGTGGCTCTCAGATGCCGCAGACCCGGGTCGCCGGCCAGCTTCTGGACAGTTTCAAGACCGGCCTCGATCCGCTGGGCCACCGGCAGGTCGAGCAGCTCTTGGGCCTTGGCCCCGGTCATCCACGTAACAATGAGTTGCCCTGCGAACCCCGGGGTGCCGCGCGAAGCGTCCCACAGGGTCGGCGGATTCTCGGAGAACAGCGCGGTCACGTCCCAGCGGGGCGGGAGCGCCGCGTCCGCGGGCACAACTGGCGCGGCAAACTCCATGATGCCCTTGAACACCGACAGGTAGCTGATCCCGGCGATGGCCGCGCGACGCGCAGGCGGCAGCGGCGGGTCGAAGGTGATCGCACCCGATTTCAACACGCCCCCAGGCACCGCCATGACCACCACGCGGGACCTGAACGAACCGGCGTTGGTGTGGATATCGACGCGGCCGGCGCCGTATTCCACGGTGTGCACCACGGTGGACTTTCGGATGGTCACGCCGCGCATCAGCGGCTTGAGGACCTGGTCATACCCGCCGATGACGCGGTAGTCTCCGTAGGCTTCCGGCGGCATGGTGCCCGAGTACCGCTGCATGTCCATGACGAACTCGAGCTCCTCGACGAGGAAGTCCGCAGGCAGGACGTCGAACTGCTCGTAGTCGCCCTCCAGCACCCAGAAGTAGATCGGGTAGTTCGAACGCGGAATCCCGAGCCGCGCCAGCCAAACCTCGGCCGTCTCCCCGGCAAACGGCCGCGGAACCCTCGGAGGCAAGGACGGTACGCCCTGCGGGAAATGGAAGGTTTCATAGTTCTTTGCGCTGCCCCAGGCGCTGTCGTTGACGTTGATCTTGGCGAACTTGTCTTCCCAGCGGTGGGTTGTCAGGTTCTCCTGACGGATCAGGTCCCAGGTGGAGACATCATTGCCGTGGACCATTTCCCCGCCGCGCTCATGCGGGATGCTCAGCGAGGTGCGGTCGGTCCACAGTCGACCACCGGTCCGGGCCCTGGCCTCGAGCACCAATACCTGCTTGCCGCCATCGGCAAGTTTGCGGGCAGCACCGAGCCCTGCCGCACCGGCGCCGACGACGATCGCGTCCCAGGTGTAGGTGGATGCCGCCGCTGCCGACCACGGGCTGGCCCCGGCCGTGAGCAACATGCCGGCTGCGGCCGCCGCGCCGGCCCCGAGGATGGTTCGTCGGGAAACATTTCCCGTGGCCTTGTCCTGAGGCCGAAGGTTTTCTGACTGCATAGAGCTTCCTTTCGTAGTCCGCGACGATGCGGGGTTTCAAAGTGCCCTGCCATTAGCCAGCCCCCACCGGCAATTGTGCATTGCGTCACACGCTAACAGTCGTCAACACTGTTGTCTACGAAGTTGACAATGACGTTGTCGATGAAATCGAGTACTTGGGACAGCCCATCCCATCCGCACGCAGGAATCCTCGAACGCCCACTTCAAGGGCGGGACCGGTGCAGAGTTGTCTGGTCAACTCAACACGGGAGCCGCCACCTTGTCCGGCACCAGACTCGGTCGAACATGTCCATGTCGCCTCACGACACTTTTGCCTCACCACGCAGGTCAAGGGGACAACGCCCACTCGAAAACCAACACCAGAAATGCAGGGTCCATTCACCGGCAGTTCACCGATTTGGTGGTTGATGGTTGAACTTGATGAATATCGTCGACACTCGGCACAGGCTCCTGTGCACACAAGATGATGACTCCCGAAGGAACCAGCACCGTGTCTACTCGCACCAAGATCTCGGCCCTCACCCTCGCACTCCTCGCCACCGTTTCCCTGGCGGCATGCTCGGCGACTCCCGCCGGAAACGCACAGACCCCCGAGGCCGCAGCCGGCTTCGCCAAGGACGCCAACACCCTGGTGTTCGGCGTGGTTCCGGACTCCGTCGACACCGAAACCAACTATCAGCCGCTGATGGACTACCTGGCCAAGGAAACCGGCAAGACCGTCGAGTACCACGAGTCCACCGACTATGCAGCGCTCATCGAAGCCTCCATCGCCGGCAAGATCGACGTTGCCTCCTTCTCCGGCTTCACTTACGTGACGGCGGCCAACAACGGCGCCAAGATCACCCCGGTCTCCTCGATCGTCACCTCGGAAGGCCAGGAGCCGGGTTACTTCTCCCAGGCCATCGTGCCGGTGGACAGCGACATCAAGAGCATCGCCGACATGAAGGGCAAGAAGGTCTGCTTCGTTGACCCGTCCTCGACCTCCGGATACCTCTTCCCGTCCTACAACCTGGGCAAGGCCGGCATCAACGTGGATTCCGACATCGAGAAGGTCTTCGCCGGCAAGCACGATGTTTCCGTGACCAAGGTCGGCGAGGGCAAGGAGTGCGAGGCAGGCTTCGCCGAGGACAGCGAGGTCGCCAAGAGCGACAAGGTCAAGGTCATCGACCAGACCATGGTTCCGGGCGCGCCGATCGTCGTCTCCGACAACCTGCCGGAGGAACTGCGCACCGAGGTCGCAGGCCTGATGAAGGACCTGACCATCGACGAGATCGCCGCAGCCGGCATCAAGGGCGCCGACTCCGAGGGCTTCAAGGCCGTCTTCTTCGAGACCAAGCCGGTGGACGATGCCTACTACAACACCATCCGCGACATCTGCAAGAGCACCAACGCCGCGCAGTGCCAGTAGTTACCAAGTAGATCGAGGGATGGAACAGGTGAACAAGGTGTCTGGACATGCAATCACGGCCACGAACGTGGTCAAGGTATTCGGCGACAAGGCGGCGCTCAAGGGCGTCGACCTGGCCATAGAACCGGGCGAAATGGTGGTGTTGCTGGGCCTCTCGGGATCCGGGAAGTCGACCTTCCTGCGGCACGTGGACGGGTTGGAAACACCGACCAGCGGCACGCTGAACGTCCTGGGCCAGGACCTCACCACGCTCTCGGGCAAGGAGATGCGCAAGCTGCGCTCCAAGGTGGGCTTTGTCTTCCAGCAGTTCGAACTTGTTCCATCCCTGACGGCACTCGAAAACGTGCTGACCGGTGCGCTGTCCACGCTCAGGGGTCCGCGCCTGGGCCTGGCCACCTACCCGCGCCGCCTGCGCGTGAAGGCGTTGGAAACCCTTGAGCGGGTCGGCCTGCTCGAGCGGGCCTACGCGCGCGCCGACACCCTTTCCGGCGGGCAGCAGCAGCGCGTCGCCATTGCCCGCGCACTCATGCAGGAACCCGAGATCCTGCTGGCCGACGAACCCGTCGCCTCGCTGGATCCGGAATCGAGCAGGGTGGTCATGTCGCTGATCCGCGAAATCGCCCGCGAACGCAACCTCACGGTCCTGTGCTCGCTGCACCAGGTGGATCTGGCACTCTCCTGGGCCGACCGGATCATCGGCCTGCGCGAGGGTGCCGTGGTCCTGGATACGCCGACCGCCGGCCTGGGCCGCGCGGAGGTCATGGAGATCTACGGCAAGGTCTCGGTCGAACCCGCGACCGCGGCGGCACCCGCCACGGCCGACGCGGAACCCAAGCACGCCGCATCCCTGGCCTACAGCGGGGCAGCCACCTCATGAGCGTCGACACCCGGATTCCCGCACCGAAGCCGGCACCGGCGCCCACCGCCGTGACGGCCCGGAGCGGGGCCCTGCCCCGCCCCACGCCCGAGCGCACCGCGGTGGTGCTGACCCTGCTGGCCATCGTGGGCATCTCCATCTACTCGCTGGCCAAGGCCGAGATCTCGGTTTCGAACATGCTGGGCAGCATCTCCAATGCCGAGCGCTTCCTGGCCCGCGTTGGCACCGTCAAGTTCCCGCCCCTGGCGGAATTGCTGGAGCTCACGGGGCTCACCCTGGGCCTGGTGCTGACCGGCACGCTGCTGGCAGCCGCCCTGTCCGTGCCGGTGGCCTACATCGCCGCGGCAAACACCACCCCCGGCCCGGTCTTCCAGGCCGTGGGCCGCTTCATCACGGTCTTCACCCGCGCCATCCCCGACGTCGTCTTCGCCATGGTGTTCATCCTGGTGTTCTCCATCGGCGCGCTGCCGGGCATCCTGGCCATCGGCCTGCACTCGATCGGCATGATCTCCAAGCTCTTCGCCGATGCGATCGAGCAGATCGACGAGGGGCCGCGGCTGGCCATCCGTGCCTCCGGCGGCACCAAGACCCAGGAATTCATCGGCGGCGTGCTGCCGCAGGTGCTGCCGTCTTGGATCGCCACGGTGCTGCACCGCAACGACATCAACCTCCGCGGTTCGGTGATCCTGGGCTACGTGGGTGTCGTGGGCCTGGGCCTGGAAATGTCCCATGCGTTCAAGTCGCTGAACTACTCGCTGGGCGTCGGCATCGCGATCGTGATGTTCATCCTCTGCGTGGCCATGGAACTGGTTTCCGGCGCCATCCGCAAGGTCCTGCTGGGACACACGTCGGACACCTCGCGCAGCACCGCCAAGCGCGCGACGGCCCGCCGTGCGGCACGCGCCGCCGCACCCCTGACGGCCCACTCGCGCAGGCCATGGACCATGGCCCGCGTGCGCAACCTCGCCTGGGGTTGGGGCGCCGTCGCCGCGGCCGTTGCGGGCGTGTGGGTCTGCGACATCAAGTGGAGCGACCTGCTCGAGGTCTGGCCGAAGCTTCCGGCCATCATGGCCCAGTTCTGGCCGCCAAACTTCGGCTCCTACGACTTCGCGACCATGGCCTCTGCCATGGGCAAGACACTGGCCATCGCCCTGGCCGCGGTGATCCTGTCACTGGTCTTCTCCCTGGTGCTGGGATCCTTCGCCGCACGCAACGTGGCACCGAACGATTCGGTGCGCACGGTTTCGCGTCTGGCCCTGGTGATGGTCCGCGGCGTCCCCGAGATCATCCTGGCGATCCTGCTCATCGTCATCACCGGGCTGGGCAGCCAGGCAGGCATCATCGCCCTGGCCTTCGCCGGTGTGGGGCTGCTGGGCAAGCTGATCGCAGACTCCCTCGAGGAGGTGCAGACCGGTCCGCAGAAGGCGCTCACCGCCACCGGCGCCACCCGTTTCCAGACCTACGTGTCCGCCACGCTGCCGCAGGGCGCCCGCGCCATCATCGGCCACAGCTTCTACCTGCTGGATTCCAACATCCGTGCCGCGACCGTCCTTGGCATCGTCGGCGGCGGCGGCATCGGCTACTACCTGCTCAATGCGGGCCAGGGGTCGAACTACCAGCTCGTCAGCTCGATCGTGCTGATGATCCTCGTGACCGGGCTCGCCGTCGAGGGCGTCGCCATGTGGGTGCGCAAGGTCTTGCGCTAGGCCCTTTCCCCGGCACCCCGACACATCCACTCCCCTACCGCCGCCCCCTACCCCTAGGCCGATAACCCCATGCCATCAACACTCAGGTTCGCCCCGACGCCCATCGCCATGGCGTGGAAGGGACCGGGTCTCCCCCACGAAACAGTCGCCGTACCGCAGATCCACTTCAACGCGGGCGACGCCCTCGTGGAGGTCGAGTATGCGACGATCTGCGGATCCGACATCCACACGACCTCGGGCCACAGAAGCGCCGCACCTCCCCTGGTGCTGGGCCATGAACAGGTCGGCCGCGTGGTCGCCGCGACCCCGGAAGCCGCGCTGCACGACGGCACATCGCTGGCGGTCGGCGACAGGGTCGTCTGGACCGTCACCGTCAGCTGCGGGGATTGCGGCACCTGCAACCGGGGCCTTCCGCAGAAGTGCGAGAAGATCCTGAAGTACGGGCACGAGCGCATCGGCCGGGGATGGGAACTCAACGGGGGCTTTGCCACCCACGTGCACGTGAAGGCCGGCTCCGGAATCACCCGGGTTCCCGAGGGGATTCCCGCCGCCATCCTGGCGCCGGTTTCCTGCGCCACCGCGACCGCCGCGGCGGCCCTGCGCGCCGCCACCGGACGTGGCCCGATCGCCGGGGCGACGGTCGTCGTCTCCGGCGCGGGAATGGTGGGCCTGAGCATCATCGCCATGGCGGTGGCTGCAGGAGCGAAGGTGGTGGCGCTGGACCCCGCACCGGAACGCCGCGCCATGGCACTGAAGTTCGGGGCCGTGCTTGCCCTTGACCCGATGGCCGGCGACGCCGCGGACGCCCTCGTGGCGGCGGAACTGGGTGACCCGCTGGTGGTCTTCGAGGCCTCCGGCGCCCCGGCCGCCGTCAAGTCCGCCATCGACTCGCTGGGCATCGGCGGGATCGCCGTGCTGGTGGGAAGCGTTTCGCCCGGCCCGGAGGTCGGGATCGACCCCGAGGCCATCATCCGGGGGCTGAAGTCGATCGTCGGCGTGCACAACTACACGGCCGACGACCTGGCCACCGCCGTGGATTTCATGTCCCTCAATTGGAACAAGATGCCCTTTGCGGACCTCGTCGGCCCCCGGTTTTTCCTGCACGAACTCGACAAGGCGCTCGCGATCGCGAAGACAGGTGCCGACGTCCGCGTCGGCATACAGCCGGAGCGAACCACCGGTTAGCCCCGGGAATCCCCCACAGCCGACCCTCGCCTCGGCTGTTCCGGTCGCAGATCGGCTGAGCTGACGCCGCGGAGCGGGACTGTCCGGTCCGCTCCCGGTTGCACGGCGCAGGGCATCTTGCAACCGGGAGCGACGTCGTTCACATCCACCGGCACCATACGCCCCTGGGTCAGCCCCGCGGGCCGAAGATAAACCGCCAACAGCGTCTTTGGGTCAGCCTCTCAAGTGCGGGGAAAATGGACCCCGCGCAGTCCTTTTGTTTCGTCGACCGATAAAATCCGCCGCCCCTTCACCGCGCATTTTTGCGGGGCGGGGCATGCGCGAATCGGAGTGCCGCGGATTTCCAACGTATCTAGTTGTGTGTGTTTTGCTGGTTGGGTGTCGCGTTGGGACGGGGGATCGGCATACGCGGTAGGTGCAACGGGGCCAGGGCAACGGGTCAGATCTGCGGCTCACCTGAAGTCTCTGGCAAAGAGCGGATCGCCGATGTCTGTTGGTTGAATTCTTGGACTCATCGCACGGGAGGATTGTCCTGCTGGACGACTGACCAACGACTGTTGTTCAAGATCAGCGGCAGCAGGTCCGCAGGGGAGGTGGCCACCGCGGCCGCATGTGACGCTTCCTCGGCTTTACCGTACCCCCAGAGTGCAAATATCGTGGGGATTCCATGTTCGGCTGCTCCAGCAACGTCGTAGCTTCGGTCTCCGACCATTGCGGGTTTGGAGATGTCTACGCCTTCGGATTGGAGTCGGAGCAACAATTCGGCGATGACGTCTGCCTTGCTCGATCTTCCCTCGGCGTCTGAAGCTCCGCATACGTTGACGAAGTGGCCTTCAATTCCAAACCTCCGTGCGAGTCTTATTGCTTGGTCTTCCACCTTGGAAGTGGCCACAGCCATTGGAATGCCGGCCGAGTGCACGTGTTTAAGCAGGTCCATGATCCCGGCGTATGGGCTGGATTGTTCAGCGCCATGATCGGCGTACGCTTTGCGGTAGTGTTGGAGGGCCTTTTGAGCGGTTTTTTCGTCCAGGTTTAAGACTGTTCTGAATGATTCGATCATCGGCGGACCGACGAGTCGGCGCAGTTTGTCCATAGGGGGGACTGGCGCGCCTACAGCTGCCAAGGCCTGGGCAGCACTTGCTGTAACGCCGGGTGCTGAATCCAGGAGTGTTCCGTCCATGTCGAACAGAATGCAGGTTACGCCCGTGAGTGAGGGCCCGGTCTGGTGCAGAAGTGTCATTTTTCGAAGGCTCTCGGTTTTGAAGTTTGGTTCCGTTCCGGTGGTGCCCGGAGGATTATCGCGGTGAAGGGTAGGGATGGATCGAGTGAGTCTTGATCAGATAGATCAGAGAATACTTGCGGAGCTCACGAAAAATGCTCGTATGAGCCATGCACAGCTGGCTACCAAAGTCCTTCTTTCGAGGAATGCTGTGCGCCAGCGGATAGAACGGATGGAACGGCAAGGGTATATCCAGGGGTACACGATTATTGCCGGCCCACCGGGCCAGCGCCCGGTGTCCGCTTTCCTGATGGTTTACAGGAAAGACCGGGTTCGGGGAGCGGAAGTCGTCTCCGTACTACGGTCGATTCCGGAAGTGGTTCTGTGTGATGTCGTGAGCGGTGACTTTGATCTTCTGGTGCGGGTCGAGGCACGGTCGCTGGAACGGGTTCAGGAGATATGGGAACAGATCGCGGCTATTCCCGGCGTCAGGGACACAGTGACGGCCATGACGCTTTCCAACTACATCAGCCGAGGCGCCGGAGGCGCCCGAACCACCGAGTGAAAGTTGTCAAACTCCGGGCATTCCCGCACTTCTGACAGGTAGTACGGCGGATTCAAGCAGTGACTGAGCCGTGTCCCGGTCCAAGAGGTTTCTGCGGGTGACAATGTCCAGAATGGTTGATCCGTCCCGGAGGGCTTCCTTAGCCACTGTCGCTGCTGCGGCATACCCGATAGCCGGTATCAAGGCCGTTGCAAGCCCCACTGAGGCTGCCGTCTGGAGGGAGAGGCGTTCGGTGTTCGCTTCAATGCCCTCCATGCAGTATCGACGAAGAATGCGTGATCCTTGTTCGAGCCATGAAATGCTCTGGAGAAGGACATGGGCAATGACAGGTTCGAAGGCATTGAGCTGGAGTTGCCCGTTGTCTGCAGCCATCGTTACCGTAGTGTCAGATCCGGCGACCGCGAAGGCAATCTGATTCATGGCCTCCGGGATGACAGGGTTGACCTTTCCCGGCATGATTGACGACCCTGCCTGACGCGAGGGCAGGATGATCTCGCCGAAGCCGTTCTGTGGACCGCTCGACAGCAGCCGGAGGTCGCTGCTGATTTTGGAGAGCTTTATGGCAGTGCGTTTCAGCATGCCCGACATGTGCATGAAAAACCCCACGTCGGACGTCGCTTCGATGAGATCGGCGGCCGGAAAGACCGGGACGCCCGATACCTCGGACAGGGCCCGAAGCACGTGTTCCTGATACCCAGGTTCGGCGGTGATGCCGGTCCCGATGGCGGTGGCACCTAGACTGCACTCGAGCATCAGCGCTGTGGATTCCATCAGCCTGGAGCGGTCTTCTTCCAGCGTCGCGGCGAAGGCATCGAACTCCTGCCCAAGGGTCATCGGGACGGCATCCTGAAGCTGGGTCCTGCCCATCTTCACGACGTCGGCGAATTCAGCACCCTTGTTGCGGGCAGATTCGGCAAGTTTGCCCAACTCGTGGTCGAGTTCGGCGGTGGCGAAAATGAGTGCCAGCTTGATCGCCGTTGGATAGACGTCATTGGTGGATTGGCACCGGTTGACGTGATCAATGGGGTGAAGGTGCTGGTATTCCCCGCGGCGGTAGCCCAGTTTTTCCAGCGCTAGGTTGGCGATCACCTCGTTGGCATTCATGTTCGTACTCGTGCCCGCACCGCCCTGAATGACGTCCACACAGAACTGTTCGTGGTGATGTCCGTCCTGGATTTCCTGGCACGCTTCGCGGATCGCTGTCGCTTCCCGGGGGCTGAGGATGCCCAGTTCGCAGTTGGCCTGCGCCGCAGCATTCTTGATCATCGCCAAGGCACGAACCAGGTGCCGGTGGCGGGAGACGGGAATCCCGCTGATGGTGAAGTTGTCCAAGGCCCGGGCCGTGTGTGCTCCCCAATAGGCTTTGGCCGGTACAAGTACGTCCCCGAGCGAGTCCGTCTCGATGCGCGTGGTCATTGGTTTTCTGTCCTCTGTTGTGTGGAAGTTTGCGTAGTTGCGTGCCGCTTGCTAGGCGGAATTGGAGGGGCTCGGGTCCCGGTCGCGCCCCTCCAATTCGATCAGTTCTTGATGCAAATGACCTTTGGCTGGGTCATCTCCTCGTACGCGAAATGGACGCCCTCCCTGCCCATGCTTCCGTACTTAGCCCCGCCGAACGGCATGCCGTCGAACCGGTAGTCAGAGGAATCGTTGATCATGACACCGCCTGCTTCAAGCTGACGGGCTGCGTCCATGGCCTTGGCCAAGGAGTCGGTGAATATGCCCGCATGAAGACTGAACTCGATGGCATTGGCGACTTCGATGGCCTCTTCGAAGGTGTTGAATTTACGGAGCATGACCACAGGGCCGAAAACCTCTTCCTTCCACAAGCTGCTGTCCGCCGGGACGGCTTCCAGGACGGTCGGCTGAAGCACGTTACCGTCCGTGACATTGCCCGAGAGCAGGACGGCTCCGGCGTCCAGGGCCGCGTCCAGCTTGGCCTGGAGCGTCTGCAATGAAGTGGAGCTGATCATTGGCCCGACATCCGTCCGTTCATCCATTGGATCTCCGGCAACCAACCGTGCCGTTGCTTCCAGAAAGCGCTGGCGGAACGCACCGTACACCGGGGCGGCAACGAGGATTCGCTGCACCCCCACGCAGTTCTGGCCGGCGGCCCAAAATGCTCCCGAGACGCAAGATTCCACCGCGTTCTCGATGTGGGCATCGTCCAGGACGATCACAGGTGCGTTTCCGCCAAGATCCATGGATAACTTCTTCAGGCCTGCCGTGCGGGCGATGCTCTCACCAGTGGAGAACCCCCCGGTGAATGACACCATTCGCACATCCCGGGAACTGATGATTGATTCGGCCACCTCGCGGTCGCCATGCACAATCGTGAGGGCCTCCGGCGGGAGCCCGGAGCATATGAGGGCGTCCGTGAGCAGCTGGGCCGACATGGGAGTCAGCGCAGAGGGCTTGAGGATCACGGCGTTTCCCCCAGCGATTGCCGGGCCGATCTTGTGTGCCACCAGATTGAGTGGGTCATTGAAAGGAGTGATCGCGGCAATGATACCCAGCGGTTCGCGCGAGTACCATCCGGTGCGGTCCTCGGAACCCTCATATGAGTCAAAGGGGATGACTTCACCCGCGTTCCGGCGCGCTTCGGCAGCGGAGAGGCGGAGCGTGTTGACCGCGCGGAGCACTTCTTTCCGTGCCTGGCGGATCGTTTTTCCTGACTCGGACACAATCGTTTGCGCGAACTCTTCGCTGCGCTGCTCAATTTCAGTCGCGGCTCCGTCCAGTATCTTCCCGCGTGCGCTGCGGGACAGTGCCCCTGCCTTCCTGGCTCCGACGCGGGCCGTTTCAATCACGGCATTGCCGTCGGTGGCGTCGAGCAGCGAAACCGCGCCTACCACTCTGCCGTCGTAGGGGCTCGTCACTTCAAGGAACTGCGGCAGGGCCGTTTCCGTCGAAAACAACGTGGAATCAGACATTTGCAGCTACTCCCGTCTTGGCTCCGTGCATGGCGATGATGTCAGAGAGCAGCGCGTAGGCCGTCTCCACGCGGCCGGCGCCAGGTCCTGAGACGGTTACCGCACCCAACAGGTCGGTGTCGAAGGACACGGCATTGGTTGCCCCGGACACCCCTGCAAGCCCATGTTCGAGGGGAAGCGCTACAGGCGACACGCCTGCTGTCACTGAGCCGTCCAGGTTCCGCCGTGCTGCACCGACGAGCTTCCAGCGGCGTCCCTCGCGGGCTGCCTTCTGGATGTTCTCCGGCGTCACGGTCGAAATCCCCTGCCGCTGAACGTCCTTGAGTTCCATGCCGGCGTCGAGTAGCTCGTTGGCGAGGATGAGGACCTTGAGCTGAACGTCGTAACCCTCGATGTCTGCTGCAGGGTTTGCCTCGGCGTAACCGAGTTCCTGTGCCTCGCTGATGGCAGCTTCGAAGTCCAGTCCGGCTTCCATCCGCCCGAGTACATAGTTGCTGGTGCCGTTGAGGACGCCTTCGAAGCCGTTCAATTTCAGTCCCGAGAACATTTTCTTGGCCAGGCGGATGACGGGAGTGCCGCTCATGACAGCGCCCTCGAACTCGAAGTGCACGCCGTTCTGTTCGGCCATGGAGGTCAACTCGGCACCGCGGAGGGCAACCGGACCCTTGTTAGTAGTGCAGACACTCTTGCCGGATTCGAGTGCCCACCTCACATGGGAAACTGCCGGCTCGCCGTCTTCAGGATTCGTGAAAGTCGCCTCGCAGATGATGTCGGCGGTGCAGTTGCGGATAACCGATTCGTTATTGGTGTCCGCAGATCCGCCATGCGCGGCAAAGGTTTCGCTGCCACCGTCCAGATTGAGGACGAGGTCGAGGTCGATACCCTCGGGTTGGACCAGAGATCCGAGTCGCAGGTCAGTGATGGCCACAACCCGCAGGCCGAAGCCAAGTTCGGAACGAAGTGTCTCACCGCGTGTTGCGATCAGATTGGCCAGCGTCCTGTTGACGCCGCCGAAGCCGATCAGCGCAATGTCGTAGGTGGTCATGGTGCTCCTTCAGTCAGTTACATCGGTCCTCCCATACTCTCCGCATTCCATGTCAGTCAGTGCATGTGATTGTGACCGAAACACAGGGCGAACTGACCAGCTGACTGCCGATTCGACATCGACACCTCGAGTAATTTACGTGCATCATAGACATTTCTAGATGGCCTTAATGACCAAATAACCGTTTTCGTGTTACCTTCATCACTAGCGATACTGCACGGTTCGAGGTGGCCCGTCCCGCATGCCGGGGCAACGTGCCCACCCTTCGCATCAGACCTGTCCACTCACCTGGGAGAATCCATGGAAGCCTCACCCCCTGTTCAGCTAGAACCGCAACCAACAACTCCCCCGTCGACCGATTCCGGGCTCCGGCGGTCTATGGGGGCACGACATCTGATCATGATCGCCATGGGCGGGGTGATCGGATCCGGGCTGTTCCTGAGTTCGGGCTACACGATTTCCCAGGCCGGGCCACTTGGGGCGGTCATTGCCTATCTCATCGGCGCCTTCGTTGTGTACCTGGTGATGGCATGCCTCGGCGAACTTGCCATCGCGTATCCGGTCTCAGGCGCCTTCCATATCTACGCGGCTAGGTCGATCGGGCCGGCCACCGGGTTCACCACCGCCTGGCTCTACTGGCTCTGCTGGGCAGTGGCCATCGGATCGGAGTTCACGGCATCCGGTCTCCTGATGCAGCGCTGGTTCCCTGGTGTTGATGTCTGGGTCTGGTGCATCATCTTCGCCTCGGTCCTCTTCGGCTTCAACGCAGTCTCCTCGAAGTTCTTCGGCGAATCCGAGTTCTGGTTCGCCATCATCAAAGTGGGCGCCATCGTGGCCCTCATCGTGTTCGGAGGCGCTGCGCTATTCGGCTTCCATCCGCTCAGTGAGGGGGTCAACCACCCCTTCATGTTTGAGAACTTCAATACCTCCGGCGGCCTCTTCCCCAACGGGTTCAGCGGCATCCTCGTCACCGCACTTGCAGTGTTCTACGCCTTCTCCGGCTCCGAACTCATCGGAGTAGCAGCGGGCGAAACTGCTGATCCTGCCACCAACATTCCCAAAGCCATGCGAAGCACGGTCATCCGTCTACTGATCTTCTTTGTTGGGGCAATCGCTGTCATCGCCGCTACCATCCCGTTCGAGCAAGTCGGACTGGATGAAAGCCCGTTCGTGACGGTCTTCTCATCCATCGGTTTTCCTTTTGCCGCCGATATGATGAACTTCGTCATCATCACCGCACTGCTCTCCGCCGGAAACAGTGGTCTCTTCTCCTGTGCACGAATGCTGTATTCCCTTGCCGACGAGGGGCACGCCCCCCGGGCGCTGAAGAAGCTAACCCGACGCGGTATCCCCTTGACGGCGCTCTCAGTCAGCATGCTTGGTGGCCTGGCATCCCTCATCAGCAGCGTCGTTGCGGCCGAAACGGTATATTTGGCTCTCGTTTCGGTGGCAGGGTTCGCCGTCGTCGGGGTATGGATGTCCATCACCGCCTCACACTTTTTCCACAGGAGGTCCTTCGTCAGGAATGGCGGCGATGTCGCGGCCCTTTCCTACAAAGCCCCGCTGTTCCCGCTGGTGCCGATCCTAGCCTTCTCGCTCTGTCTCATCTCGCTCATCGGCATCGCGTTTGACCCGAACCAGGTAGCAGCCCTCTATTTCGGAGTCTCTTTCGTCGGTGCCTGCTACACCTTCTTCTACTTCAAGTACGGACGCAAGCTGCGCGCAGACCAGTCGTCCTAACTCCATTATCAACTCAGCTTCGTGGCCGGGGGGCTCTATTCCCCGGCCACGAAGCTGTCCAACGGATAGATCATGAACTCACAAGACCTGATGCAACACGTGTCCAGTTCAGTCCAGGACTCCGGCAGCTGGCTGGAGATTGACGCCGCCGCTTTCGAGTCAAATGTCCGCAACATCCTGTCCATGCTCGATGACCGGGCGCTCCTGTGCGCGGTGGTCAAGTCCCATGCCTATGGACACGGAGCCGACCTCCTCCTCCCCTCCCTTGTTCGTCTAGGCGTTCCATTCGTCGGAGTAGGAAGCAACGAGGAAGCAGCCATCGCGCGCCGCTGCGGTTTTGAGGGCCGCATCCTGCGTGTCCGTGCCGCGGCGCCTCAGGAGGTCCAGGCCGGCCTGCGTCACGACATTGAAGAACTCATTGCCGACCCGCAGAGCGCGTGGGAAATACACAAGATCGCCTCCGAAGCCGGGAAGGTGGTCCGCATCCACCTCGATATCAACTCTTCCGGGATCAGCAGGCACAGCCTCGACGTCTCATCCGCGCTCGGGCTGGCATCCGCAGTAGGGATCGTGAGCCACGGAGGGCTTCAATTGGCCGGAATCATGACACATTTTCCCAAGGACGACAACGGCCATATCGAAACCGCGCTTCTGCGTTTTCAGAGCCAAGCGTTGAAGCTCCTCCAGCTGACCGGAATCCCCCGGGAGGACGTGCTGCTCCACTGCGCCAATTCCTACGCCGCTCTGCACGTACGCGGATCTTGGCTGGACATGGTCCGTGCCGGCGCAGTCCTCTACGGCGATTCCGATCCGACAGCAGGGAATTTTCGACGGTGCTTGGCCTTCAAAGCCCGGATCGCTTCAATTAACAGCTACGCAGCAGGAACCAAGGTCGGCTACGGACTAACCTACACCTTGGACCGGGACTCCCGACTGGCGTCAGTGACAGCAGGTTACGGAGACGGCTACCGGCGGGCACTGGCCAGCCAGGGCGCCGTTCTTGTCCGCGGCCGTCGCGCTGCCATTGTCGACATCGTTTCGATGAATTCCATGGTTGTCGACGTCACCGACCTAGCGGAAGTCTCTCCTGGAGACGAAGTCGTGCTTTTCGGGCGGCAGGGAAGCGCAGAAATCGCTCCCGCCGAACTGGAAACCGCGAATTCTGCCATACTCGCGGACCTCTACACTGTGTGGGCGCAAGGAAACCGCGTCCTAGTCAAGGACGAAGATATGTAAGAATTAGGCGTTGTTATCGGGCGGAAGGAGCATGGAGCATGGATTCTTCTTCGCAAGCGTCATCCATGGCCCAAGGACTTCGAATAGTTCGGCTGGTCGTGGACCGGGAGAAGCGGGGCCGGCGGCTTCTCGGCGTTTCCCAGCTCGCATCCGAGATGGATATGGAACAAAGCCGTGTCTCCCGGTTGACGCAGGAATTGTGTGAGCTGGGACTGTTGGAACGTGTCGAGCGTGGCCCCTTCCGAACCGGCCCACGTTTTTTCGACCTGGCAGCGACGTTGAATTCCGGATGGGTACGTGAATCAAGAAACGAACTCGAGGCGTTTGTGGCTTCATTCGGCCTTAGATCCAGAGTTTCCGTCCGCGAGGGCTTCCGAGTCATTCTCCTGCGGGCTTCCAGCAATGACGCGGTTCCCGGCAGTTTCGTGAAACCCGGCATGGTGACGCCCGTATGGTGTACAGGGGCCGGCAGGGCCCTGCTGTGGGACGACAAGGAACCTGCCGTTCAAACCCTCCTCCAGGATGTCAACTTCATCGGCGTAGGCGGCCCGGGAGCGGCCCATTCGCCACACGAAGTCGTCGAACTGATGGACCGGGACCGGGCGCGTGGCTTCATCCTCGCGGAGGAAGAATTCGAGCACGGAGTCTACGAACTGGCGGTTCCCGTCCGCAGCGCTGAAGGATCCATTATTGCCGCGCTAAGCGTCCTGGGCAGCCGGGCCGAGATCAATTCGAGCGCCAATGACATTGCAACAGCTCTCACGGCAGCAGCCGAACGGCTGGGGTTATATGTGGGCCGCACCCGGGGCGACGCGGGCCGGAAGGACCAGACCAGCTAGAGCCGGTTCTGCGGCAAAGAGTAACCCAGCGTCGACTCAAGCCACTGCCCCCAGGACAGCAGAGCCGTGGCGCAGAACTCCCGCCGCGGCTCCAAGTGTGCTTTGGCGCCTACGACCTGCAACGCTGCCACCACATCGCCCTTGAAATCCCGAATCGGGACGGCCAGGGAATACAACCCTGGCTCAGCTTCCTCATCGACGATGGAGTACCCCCGTACCCGCGCCCCGCGCAGTCGTGACAGAAAGTCCTCGACGTCAAGCGGTGTATTGGGCCCATGACGCACGAACGCAACGTCCGAGAAAATGGTTCGGACATTGGCGTCCGACGCTTCCCACAGCAGGGCTTGGCCGGCATCACTGCAGAAGGCCGGGTAGGGCCGGCCCAGCCACGAGCCGACCATATTGCTACTTGCCGGAACACGCTCACCGATGGTGATCGTACTGTCTCCGCTCAGAACTCCAAGGAAGCATCCTTCATCAGTTTCACGGGACAAGCCTTCCAACGCGGTCGCACCGTCGCTCTGCAGTCGCTGCTCTGTCAACAGCTGAGCATCTGTCAGGAGCGACCAGTCCAAGGCGTAGGACTTATGGTCGCCGCGTGCAAGAAACCCCTCATGCTCGGCGGTCCGCAGGCTGCGCGAAACCTGGCTGCGATCCTTGCCCAGGTCGGCGGCTATATCAGCGACCGTTCCGCCAGGAAGGTCTCCGGCGTTGCGGGAGCCGACCGCTAGGACAGCAATGATTCCCCGACCCATGCTGGTTGTCTTAGACATGGATCGATTATAGTCACTGGACGAACGCGTCTTAGTGGATGGCGAAGACCCGGGCAGGAAAACCACTGCCTCGCAGGGGTTTAGGCCAACTTGCAATGAGGACCGCGCCCGCTTCTGGAATTCCTTCTAGGTTCGCCATCAGCTCGATCTGCCACCGGTTCTGCGCCAGGACATAGGTTTCCAAAGTGAAATCCTGACGGGACGTGGCCAGCCCCGGGTCAGTGTCCGTCTGTTCATGACCGACGGCAGTAACCGACCGCTCCTCAATCAGGTAGGAAAGGACTTCAGGCGACCAGCCTGGCGTGTGGCTGACCCCCTCATCGTCCCTGTTTGCCATGGCGTCAGTGTCGGGCCAACGTTGACTCCAGCCTGTCCGCAACGCCACAAAGGCCCCGGGTGCGATGGCTCCATTACGGCTCTCCCAAGCCTGAACGTCCTCCATCTTGGGAGTGGCGTCCGCATTTGCGATGACCCGCTCGGTAATGTCCAGGATGACCAACGGAAGAACCATCTCCTCCACCGGAATCTGGTCCAAAGTCCGTCCCCCTCGGATGAAATGCGATGGAGGATCCACGTGTGTTCCCCATTGGCCGATGATCGAATAGCGGTGAGCGGTGAAACCGTCGCCTCTGTCAAGATCGAATACGGTCTCCCTGATTTCTTCGGGGAATGCCGGGAAATGGGGCTGGCCAGGGTGGAAAGCATGCGTCAAGTCAGTAAATGCCCTGCCGGCAAGTAGCGGCTGCAGCCCGTTCCAAAGTCCAGTCTGTGTGGCTTCAATCATGATGCAGCCTCGCTCTCAAAGACTGCCGGAAGGGCAGTGTTGGAGACGCTGATTGGCCCAGTCAGTTCGATGACCGGCACCTCCCAGGGATGGATATCCACGATGCACTGCAGGATGCCTTCCACGGCAGCGTCATCGAGCGCCGCGTCGAAATACGTTGTGAAGACCAACGTAGGCGAAATTGTGCGCTGGCCCACCTGCCCCAACGTAGGGTTAGCACCCTCCGTGCAAGTGAACCCCTCGAAACCCAAACCCGATTCGAAGACATGTCTGTAGTTGCCGAAATCCCCTAAGGCAGGGGATTCGGACACGGCCTGAAGCAGTGCCACGAGGCCGGAATCATCCTTGAACGCATCGGCGTCACCCTTGGCGAGCCGGGAGAAGGATTCCACTGCTATGGGCCAATGCACACGCAACTTACGTAGTGATTTCATTTCAATCTTCAAGGGAGGCCTCTTCCTGAGGGTTCACAAACGGTGTCTGAATGCCATGATGGCATATAGTGATGGTCGTTACAAGCATCTAAAAATGCTTATTAAGAACATTTTCGATGGATTGTCCGCGTTCGCTTGCCAAGTCAGCCAGAGTTGGAATGTGGCGGAGTGTCGAGACGCCGACTGCTGCTTGGGTCATGTGCCAGCCAGGGGGTACACCGCTCTTGCGTCCCTGCACTTGCGCTATCTTGCATTGCCGGAGGCGCCGCGTCCACCCACGGCAATCAAGAACGAACCGAACCGATTGGAGCCCTACACGATGCCCAGTAACACCAAACTCTCCCGCATGCTCGACGCCGGAGCGAACCTGACCGTGGACGGCGCACTCGCCACCGAGCTTGAGGCGCGCGGCTGCGATCTGGATGACCCTTTGTGGTCGGCTAAAGTCCTTTTGGAACAGCCGGACCTCGTCAAACGCGTACACCGCGATTACTTCCGCGCCGGAGCTACGGTCGCAATCACTGCGAGCTATCAGGCCACGCATATGGGGTTTGCGCGGCGCGGCATCGGCGAGGAAGACGCCTTGGAGCGAGTGGCATCGAGTGTGCACCTGGCCGACGAAGCGCGTCAAGAGTACTTGGGCGAAAACCCGGATGCGGGCCCCTTGCTGGTAGCAGGATCGGTCGGCCCCTATGGTGCGTATCTCGCGGACGGATCGGAATACCGGGGCGACTACTCCCTCACCCGAAACGAGTTTTTGGAGTTCCACCGGCCGCGAATCGCAACGCTGGTGGCGGCCGGAGCGGATTTCCTTGCCTGCGAGACTCTGCCTTCACTGCCCGAGGCCGAGGCCTTATTGGCGCTCATGAGAGAATTCGACGTCGAAGCCTGTCTCTCCTTCACGCTACGGGACGGAGGACACATCAGCGACGGTACGCCGCTGGCTCAAGTCGCAAAGCTCTTTAGGGAGCAGCCGCTCGCGGTCGCGATCGGCGTGAATTGTGTGCCGCTGGAGCTGGTTTCCCCCTCGCTGGAGATCCTGGGTAAAGCCACCGATATGCCCCTGATCGCATATCCGAATTCGAGCGAAATCTATGACGCAGTCACCAAAACGTGGGGGCCGTCCGCGGCTGGGGGCAGCCCTGCGAGGCTCGATAACAAACAGCCCGCAAGCCTTGCTGAGGGAGCACCCGTCTGGCGGGAACTTGGCGCTCGGCTCGTTGGAGGGTGCTGTCGAACGACACCACAGGATATTGCCGCAGTGGCCAGGCTGTCAGAAAATCCTTAGCCAGACTCCCCCCAGGACGCGGGCTTCACTCCGAACCTGACGCCGTTTGCGGTACTCAACGCGAGAGGTCGCTGACTGGGTAAAAGGTCTTACTGGGCCCCCTCACTACGGCCTTTCGCTTGTCCATGAGTGCCCGTTCACGGCTCCGGATTTGTGGGCGCATTGGAAGGCGGCATTCCCGTTCAACCCGAGTTCCTGGCGGCCTCCGTGACGCTGCCGACCCGATCCAGCACTGCGAAGATGTTGTCCTTACTGTTCTTGCGCGTGCTTCTACTTGGTGTGTCCCGTGGTTTCCCCGCGGCGCTGGCCCAGAAATAGCACGCATGCCGGGGGAATCCCGGCTTCTTTCGCCGCCGCTGCGACGTTGGCCAGCCGCTCGAATGCCTCAAGGAAACGGGCTTTGCCCCGGGGCGGGTAGGCATCAGGTGCTACAACTGCTGGAATCTGCCGAACGCGCGGGGCCCGTTGTTCGTTTGTCTGGCCCTACTGCTGGACGGCAACTCCCGCAGCGGCGGCGGCACGCGCACCGTGGATGGCGCCGATCAGCTGGTCCAGGCCCTCCTGGGTCATCGGGGAACCCGGGAAGTTCAGCAGGCGCCCGATCGGCATGGAGCCGAGCATCGAGGTCATCATCGCCGAGGCCTCGTCGTCGCCCGAGCCGCCGGTGATCCCGGAGAGCGCGTCGCCGGCGAACTGGGCCATGACAGCGCCGCCGATCGGGTCGGCCATCAATTCGCCCAGCGTGGTTTCGGAGTTGATGGCAACCTGGACCACGTCGCCGGCCAGTTCGATGTCCGCGCTCAGGCGCACGTCGCGGCTCGAGGACGCGGCTGTCACCTCGTAGGTTCCCGGCTCGACGGTCCAGCCCTCGACCCGGGTGTCCCAGTAGGCGAGCTCGGAGCGGTCGACCAGCAGCTCCACGACGGTGCTTTCGCCCGCGGCAAGTTCGACGCAGGCGAACGCTGCAAGCGAGCGCGGCGCACGGGCCACGCCGGAGCCCGGCAGGCCTATGTACAGCTGCACGATTTCGCGGCCCGCAACGTTGCCGCTGTTGCGCAGGGTCACCGTGGCGCGCAGCCCGTCGTCGTACTTTTCGACGGCAAGGTCCGTGTACTCGAAGTCCGTGTAGCTCAGCCCGTGGCCGAACGGGTAGCGCACCGCGGCCTTGCGGGCGTCGTGCCAGCGGTAGCCCACGAAGATGCCCTCGCCGTAGCGCACGTGGCCGTGCTCGCCGGGGAAGTCCAAGGCCGCCGGGGTGTCCTCGAGACGCAGCGGGATGGTCTCGGCCAGCCGGCCGGAGGGGTTCACCTTGCCGGTGACGACGTCGGCCAGCGCGCCGCCGCCGGCCTGGCCGCCAAGCCAGGCGGCAAGCACGGCGGGCACGTCGTCGGCGAACGGCATTTCGACAACGCCGCCGCCCACCAGCGCGACGGCGAGGTTCGGGTTGGCCGCGCGAACCTCGTCGAGCAGTGCCAGCTGGACAGCAGGCAGCTGCAGGTCCGCCCGGTCAAAGCCCTCGGATTCGACGGCGCTGGGCAGGCCCAGCAGGAAGATGACGGTGTCGGCCCGGCCGGCTGCGGAAACGGCCTCGGCGAAGAGCTCCGCCTCGGGGGCCGCGTCGACGGCCAGCGAGTAGCCGGGGGCGAACTCGATGGTTCCGAGGCCCGGGACGGCGCGCACTTCGTCGAGGAAGTTTTCCACGCGGGTCGGGTTGACCTGCGAGGAGCCTGCTCCCTGGTAGCGCGGGGTGCGCGCGAACTCACCGATCACCGCGACGTTGGTTCCCGCGGACACGGGCAGCACATTGCCCTCGTTTTTCAGCAGCACGATCCCCTTGCCGGCGGCCTCGCGGGCAAGTGCGTGGTTCGCGTCGAGGTCCGCGGGGCCCGTGGCGGGCCGGGCCCGCTTGGCGAATTCGGCCAGGCGCACGACGCTCTCGTCGAGCACCGATTCCTCGAGTTCGCCGGAGGCGAAGGCGTCGGAGATGCGCTGGATGCTGTTACCCGGGTTACCCGGCATTTCCAGATCGAGGCCGGCGTTGAGGGACCGCACCCGGTCGGTGACGGCTCCCCAGTCGGAGACGACGATGCCGTCGAAGCCCCAGTCCTTGCGCAGCACATCGGTGAGCAGCCAGCGGTTCTCCGCCGCCGAGACGCCGTTGATGCGGTTGTAGGAGCACATGACGGTCCACGGCTGCGAGTTGCGCACCACGCGTTCGAAGGCGCGCAGGTAGATCTCGCGCAGCGGGCGCGGATCGACGTCCGCGGAGACCCGCATGCGGTCGGCTTCCTGGTTGTTCGCGGCAAAGTGCTTCACGGAGGCACCCACATCCTGGGACTGGAGGCCGTCGACCAGCGCCGAACCCAGCATGCCGGAGACCAGCGGGTCCTCGGAGAGGTACTCGAAGTTGCGGCCGCACAACGGCGAGCGCTTGATGTTGACGCCCGGGCCAAGCACCACGCCCACGCCCTGGGCGCGCGCCTCGGCGCCGATGGCCGCACCCACGCGCTCCAGCAGGGAAACGTCGAAGCTGGATCCCAGGGTCACAGCCGGCGGGAAGCAGGTGGCCGGCACGGAATCCTCGAGCCCCAGGTGGTCGCTGGCGCCTGCCTGCAGGCGGAGTCCGTGGGGTCCGTCGGTGAGGATCACGGCCGGCAGCCCCGCGGACTCGAGGCCGGAAGTGCTCCAAAAATCGCGGCCCGTTGTCAACGATGCTTTTTCCTGGATTGTCAGCTCGGTTGGGATCTGTGCGCTCATGCTGTCCTCTTGTCTGTTCCGGCGGCCTCAACACCGCATTGAGAAATACCGTACAACACTCGGAATTTCTCCACAAGCATCGGATAGTCTTGCGCTGGGACGTCTCGAACGCCCCTCCAACAACCTTTGTTCCAACAGATCAGGAGCCACGATGTCAGCAGAACAAAGCACCGAACAGGACCAGCTGATCATCGACACCCCGCTGGGCAGGATACGGGGCATCCGCCGGCCCGTCGAGGGGCGCGATGACATCACGTCCTTCATGGGCATCCCCTTCGCACAGGCCCCGGTCGGCGATCTCCGCTTCGCCGCCCCGGTGCCGGCCGACCCCTGGGACGGAATCCGCGACGCACTCGCCTTCGGCCCCACGCCGCAGCGCGGGGACCCCGGCGTGACACTGATCCCCGAGCCCAGCGTGCCCGGCGAATCCACACTCAACCTCAACGTCACCACCCCCGCGGCGGGAGACAACGACGCCAAGCTCCCCGTGCTCGTCTGGATCCACGGCGGCGGCTTCTTCTCCGGCTCCCCCGCCAGCCCCTGGTACAACAGCACGGGCTTCGCCCGCGACGGAGTCGTCACGGTCGTCGTGTCCTACCGGCTGGGCTTCGACGGATTCGGGCACATTCCCGGAGCCCCGGAGAACCGCGGCGTGCGCGACTGGCTCTGCGCCCTGGAATGGGTGCGCGACAACATCGCCTCGTTCGGCGGCGACCCCGAAAAGGTCACCATTGCCGGCCAGTCGGCAGGCGGCGGTGCGGCGCTCACGCTGCTGGGTATGCCAGCCGCCCGAGGACTGTTCCGCGGCGTCATTTCGCTCTCCGGCGCGCTGGCCGACGTCAGCCTGCCTCGGGCCAAGGAACTGACCACCGCCCTGGCCGAGAGTGCCGGGGTGAGCCCCGACCTGGCGGGCTTCGGCTCGGTGCCCGAGGAAAAACTCATCGAACTGCAACTGAAGAACACCAGCCTCACGGCAAAGGGCGCCCTGCAGAAGATGCTCGACGAAGGGCTCTCGCTCGGCCCCATCGTCGACGGGGACCTGCTCCCCCGCCCGACCACCGAGGCGCTCGCGGACGGTCAGGGCAACGACGTCCCACTGTGGCTTTCGGCCACCGACGACGAATTCGCCATGGCCTTCACCAAGGCCGCCAAGTTCCTGCGCTTCCTGCCGGCCAGCCGCATGATCACCAAGATGGGCGGGACCAAGGAGGCCCGTCGCGCCTGGATGACCCACAACGCGGACGTCAAGGCGCTGGGCACCGCCTCGGTCATGGGACGATTCCTGACCGACCGGATGTTCCGCGTCAACCTGGCCGAACTCGCCGACCTGCGCAGCGGCACACCCACCTGGGTCTCGCGCTTCAGCTGGCGTTCCCCGGTGTTCTCGGCCGCGGTCCACTGTCTGGATGTGCCGTTCTTCTTCGACTGCCTGGGTTCGGAGAAGGTCGAGCCGCTGGCCGGCCCCAATCCCCCGCAGGAACTGGCAGACATCCTGCATGCCTCGGCACTGGGCTTCATCAGGGACTCGAACCCGGGCTGGGGAACCTACACCCCGGAAGCCAAGAACACGCGGGTATTCGACAGCCACACCCGAACCATTGCCGACGGCTACGCCAGCGTCCGGGCCCTGCGCCCGGGGGCCGCGCTTTAGGCATCGGCACGGGCACGGAAAACGGCCCCGGCCGCTGGCGTAGCCGAGAACATCCCGTCGAAACGGCACCACCCCCGACACTGCGGGTGGTGCCGTTTCCACACTCGCCTCGGCCCTTCAACCGGTTTGCGCCATGCCTGGGAATCAGCAAACCGCGCCGTCCCGCGCGGCGGCCCCCGCACTTCCAAGGAACCATTCGACCATTCTCGTCAACAAGGTTGTCATCGCCGTTGACTTAATCGAAACGTGAGCCTAGTCTCATTGCGGAGGGTCACGCCGCGCGCCCTTGCATCCAAGCAATGCGCCCGTTGCCCGCACGCCCCCGCACACCTTTCGATTGGAGCCATTCATGGAGCTGCACCACCTCACGGCCACCAAGGCACGCGAACTTTTTGAAGCCAAGGAACTCTCGCCCGTCGAACTGCTGGACGCGGTCGTGGCCCGAACCGCGGCCGTGGAACCCGGCATCAACGCGCTGACCGAGGAAATGCTCGACGACGCCTACGCCGCCGCACGCACCTCGCAGGAACGCTTTGCCGCCGGCGGCTCGCAGCTTGGCGCCCTCGAAGGCATCCCGTTGTTGCTCAAGGAAGAGCAGCCGATCGCCGGACGCCTGAACGAGGAAGGTTCACTGACCGAAAAGGGCACCATCGCCGAGGCCAGCCACCCGATCGTCGACCGCATCTTCAATGCGGGCGCCGTGGTGCACGGCCGCACCACCACCCCGGAGTTCTGCTGCGCCCCGTACACGCACAGCAAGTTGTGGGGCGTCACCCGCAACCCGTGGAACACGGACCTGACCCCGGGCGGCTCCTCGGGCGGCTCCGGCGCGGCACTGGCCGCGGGCGAGTCCATCCTCGCCACGGGCTCCGACATCGGCGGATCCATCCGCATCCCCTCCTCCTTCTCCGGCATCGTCGGCTTCAAGCCGCCGTTCGGACGCGTCCCGGGACTGGCGCCCTTCAACCAGGACACCTACTGCGCGGACGGCCCCATGGGCCGCAGCGTCGCCGACGTGGCCCTGCTGCAGAACGTGATCGCCGGCCCGCACCGCGTCGACCAGGCCTCGCTGCGCCCGGCCTACACGCTGCCGGCACCGAACGCCGCCGCGGCCGTGGGCATGCGGGTAGCACTGTGCATCAATCTCGGCGACTACATCGTGGACCCGGTCATCGAGGCCAACACCCGCGCAGCGGCGGATGCCCTGCGCAGCGCCGGCGTCATCGTCGAGGAAATCACGCTGCCGTGGACCCGCAAGCAGATCGTCGAGGCCGCCTGGGCGCACTTCGGCGGCATCATGGGCCCGTTCATCACCGAAATCGCCGGCGCGAACAGCGACCTGCTCATGCCCTACACCCTGGACTTCGCCAAGCGCGCGGCACAGGCCGGCTCCTTCGCCGAGGGTCTGGTGGCCGAGGCCGCCATCTACGAACCGCTGGGCAAGGTCTTCGAAACCTACGACGCCCTACTCTGCCCGACGCTTGCCACCCAGGGCATGGCCGCGGACTTCGCGGACCCTGCCGCGCTTGTCGATGTCGGAGGCGCCCAGGTTCCCTGGATCGAATCCGCACTGACCGTGCCGTTCAACGTCATCGGCCGCGTGCCGGTGCTGGCGCTGCCCTCGGGCATGGCGCCAAACGGCCTGCCGACGGGCGTGCAGCTGGTTGGCCGCACCTACGACGACGCGACCGTCTTTGCCCTGGGCCAGGCGTTTGAGGAAGCCCTGGGCCTGTGGACCTCCGACTCGTGGTGGCCCGCCATGAATGCCGCGGCAAACGCCTAAGACGACCAGCGGCACACTAGACGGGATTGGCAGCGGTCCCCCTCTGGCCGTGGGGGCGGGTGGGGGCGCTGCCAATCCATTTTTGCGCCCGGCTACCGGGCGACGCGAGCGCCGTTGCGTTCGAGCGTTGCCACGAGTCCATCCAGCAATACGTGGATGCCAAGTTCAAATGCTGCCTGCGCGCTCCAGCTCGCGGCACCCAGACCGCTCGCCCAAAACGGATCGGTCAGCAGCACCCGCTGTCCCTGCTGACCATACCTCCCGAGCAGGGCCACTGAAGGGCTGAGGGCGCACACTCGAGCAGTGTTCGCGTCAGGCCCCGACGGGTAGTATCGCAGACGCTTCGATCCGGCTTCGGTACCGCCAAAGTATTGCGAGGTTAGATAAGGTCAGTAGTGATAGCGGGCTTGCAGGATCGTCACGTAGTGATCGTTTGCAATGTAAACAAGCCTGTTGGCCTCGTCGATTCGACGAGACCAGACGCCGGCTAATGCATGTTTCAACGGCTCCGGTTTTCCGATTCCGTCGAAAGGGTCATCCCGAAGGATGTCCTCAATGAGGGTGTTGATTCGCTTGAGCGTTTTGCGGTCCTGACTTTGCCAGTACAGGTAGTCTTCCCACGCTTCAGCCGCCCAAGCGAGAATGCGTCCGCTCAAGGTTCTACGAGCCCACGCTCGACAACCTGGCCTTCACGAGCGGACTCAAGAGCAGAGAGCAGTCGCTGCGCGTTCTTGGGTGAGCGCAGCAGGTAGCTCGTTTCCACCAGCGCGTCGTACTCATCCTTCGACATCAGCACGGCAGATCCACGCTTCGACATGATCTCAACCTCAGTGTGATCGAGATTGACCCGCTCGATGAGGCCGAAAAGGTCACGTCGCGCTTCGCTCGTTGTTATCGCCACGACTTCCTCCTAGTTGTACTAGATATGGTACCACTATTCCTTGCGTGTGGTCTCTTGGGGCGAGCCAAAAGGCGGCTTCGATTTCTGGTGAAGGAAGGGATTCCGGCGCCTTGCCAAAAGGCGGTGACCGAGGGTTCAAATCCCTCGGTCACCGCCTCAGCTTTGGTTGTTCGCTAAGCCTGCGTCAGGTACAGCTTGCGCAGCGGTGCATCCAGGATCCAGGTGGTGCGCATGCCCTCGCTGAGGCGGCAGACGGTTCCCGGCTCGAGCTTCAGCACGTCCGCGGCAAACCCGTTGGCCGCGTGGATCTGCACGGTGGCGGAACCGCTGAGCACCACAAAGAGTTCCTCCGCCTCGACATCGGTCATGATTCCGGCGCTCATTTCCCAGAGGCCGAATTCCACGCCGAAGATCTCCCCGAGCCGCTCGGCGGCGGTGGTGGGATCTCCGGCAACCGACTGGTCCGCCGGAACGAGCTCGTGTTCCAGCACCGCGGAGGGTGCATGGAGTGTGGGGTTGTTGAAACTGGTCATATTCATGTTTTCGATGATACTCACGAGTCGAACCCCATGCCCACGGCGTCCATGGTTTTCAGGAACAGTCCGCGCTCGCCCCCGCGGCGGTCGGCGCGGGCCAGGGCGGTCGTCATCATCTTGACGCCGATCCAGGCTGCCGGTTCCGGAGGGAAGGGCAGCGGCTTCTTCTTGACCATTTCAAGGTTGGTCAGCTCGTTGTCCTTGCCCTCGAGCAGGTCCAGCATGACCTTGGCGCCGAAGCGCGAGGCACCGACGCCCAGGCCGGTGAAGCCCGCGCAGTAGGCGACCTTGCCCTTGTAGGCCAGGTCGAAGAATGCGAAGAAGCGGCTGCAGGAGTCGATCGCGCCGCCCCAGGCGTGCGAGAACTTCAGGTCCTGCAGTTCCGGGAAGGTGGCGAAGAAGTGCGCGGCAAGCTTCCTGTACGTGGTCTCGCTGTCGTAGTACTCGGGGTTGACCTTGCCGCCGAAGCGGTAGATGGCGTCGAAGCCGCCGTAGAGGATGCGGAAATCGCCGTTCTCGTCGACGATCGGGCGCGAGTAGTGGAAGCGGTTGTTCAGGTCCACGAGCCCGTGCAGGGTTTCCCAGCCGATGGCTTCGCGCTGCGCCTCGGTCAACGGCTCGGTGACCAGCACGTAGTCGTAGACAGGGACGGTCATCAGCGCGTTGCGCTTGAGCAGCGACGGGAAGACGTTGGTGGCCAGGGCGACCTTGGAGGCGACAACCTGGCCGATGGCAGTCTTGGCGACGATCTTTCCGCCGTTTTCCTCGATCTCGGTGACCTTGGACTGCTCGAAGATGCGCACGCCGAGCTTTTCGCAGGCGGCAAGCAGGCCCCAGGCCAGCTTCGCCGGGTTCACCAGGACGGTGTCGCCGCGGCTCCACGCACCCGAGATGAAGGCGTCGGACTTGATCATCTTCGAGGTCTCTTCGCGGTCCAGGTAGACCGTGTCCTCGCCGTCGGCTTCCTCGCGCAGCCAGGCGTCCTGGTGCGGTTCGGTGGCGACGGCCAGCGCGCCCTCGCGGTACAGGTCGCATTCGATGCCGTAGCGTTCGATGGTCTCGATCAGCTCGGCAAGGTTCTCGTTGCCGAGCTCGGTCAGCCGGGCGTTTTCCTTGGGCAGGTGCTGCTCGCCGTTGGATTCGCCGTGGACCAGCGAGGCCTCGCAGAAACCGCCGTTGCGGCCCGAGGCCTCGGAACCGACCCAGCCGGCCTCGAGGAGCACCACGTCGGTTTCCGGGTTGCGTTCCTTGGCCTGCAGTGCGGTCCACAGCCCGGTGTAGCCGCCGCCGACGACCAGCAGGTCTGCGGTTACGGAGGCGCGCAGCGGTTCGCGGATGCCGGGACGCAACGGGGAATCGAGCCAGTACACGGCCCGCTTGGTGTCGCGCAACGATGCGGCGCACAGTGCCGGGTCGATGGTTTTTTCGGCGTTCTCGAAGAACGTCGGTTTTGATGTAGTCATTGCCTGTTTCTCTAGAGACTGTTGTTCTGCGCCGGCTCCAGGTCCCCGTCGAGCGGGTCCTGGTCGTTGACGCCATGGCCGCCGGTGGTTTCCCAACGCGGGCGAGGCACCGAGGCCAGCAGGGTCTGGGTGTAGGGGTGCTGCGGGTTGTTCAGCACCGCGCCGGTCGGGCCGCTCTCCACGATGGCGCCGTTTTGGACCACCAGCAGCTCGTCGCAGATTTCCCCGACGATGGCCAGGTCGTGGCTGATGAACAGCACCGCGACGCCGCTTTCCTTGCGCAGCTTGTTGACCAGCTCAAGCACCTGCGCCTGGACCGACACGTCCAGTGCGCTGGTTGCCTCGTCGAGCACCAGCAGGCGGGGGCTCAGGGCCATGGCCTTGGCGATGGCGACGCGCTGGCGCTGGCCGCCGGAAAGCTTGCGCGGGTAGAGATTCGCGTGCTTTTCCTCAAGGCCCACGGATTCAAGCAGTTCCTTGATGCGGGCCTTCATGGCCCTGGCATCGAGCTTGTAGTGCAGCTTCAGGACCGTTTCCAGTGCCTTGGCCGGGGTGAGCCGGGAATCCAGGGACTGGTAGGGGTCCTGGAACACCATCTGGACGCGCGAGGCCGTCTTCAGCCGGCGTTCCTTGGCGCTGCCGCCCGTGACCCCGCCACCGACCATGGTCATCTCGCCGCTGTCGGCGTGTTCCAGGCCGGCCACGATGCGACCCAGGGTCGACTTGCCGGACCCCGACTCGCCAACGATCGCCAGGCCGCCGCCGGCCGGAATGGCCAGCGATACGGACTTCAGCGCCTCCACCGGCGGCTGCCCGTGGATGTGGTAGGTCTTGGAGACGTTGTCCACGCTCAGCACGGGGGCCTCGGTGGACTCCGTACGGTGCGCGCCGGTCTTCGGGGCACCCTGCATGCTGGGCGTTGCCGCAACCAGCTGCTTGGTGTAATCCGAGACGGGGCGTTCGAAGACCTGGCGGGTCTCGCCGTGCTCCTGGACCACGCCGTGGCGCAGCACGTAGGTGCGGTCGGCAATGGACGCGGCCAGGGCCAGGTCGTGGGTGATGAAAAGCATGCCCATGGAGCGCTCGCGCACCGCGTTGGAGAGCAGCTGGATCACCGCTGCCTGGGTGGTGACATCCAGGGCGGTGGTCGATTCGTCACAGATCAGCAGTTCCGGGTCGTTCATCAACGCGCCGGCGATCATGACGCGCTGCAGCATGCCGCCGGAGAATTCGTGCGGGTACTGCTTCATGCGGGCCTCGGGATTGCTCAACCCCATGGATCCGAGCAATTCCACGGCTCGCGCCTCGAGCGCGGCCTTGTCGGCACCCGGCACCTGCATCATCGGTTCGATCAGGTGGGCGCCGAGGGTGCGCACCGGGTTGATGGACGAGCGCGGGTCCTGGAAGACCATGGCGGCGCGGGTGCGGCGCATGGTGCGCAGCTCGGCCGGGGAGGCCTTGAGCACCTGGACGCCCTCGAGGTCGATTTCCCCGGTGACGTCGGCCGAGGAGGGCAGCAGGCCCAACACGGCACGGGCGGTCAACGACTTTCCGGACCCCGATTCGCCAACCAACGCCACGGTCTCGCCGCGCGCGATGTGCAGGGACACCTTGTCCAGCAGCAGGGTCGAGCCCGTGGGCTGGTTGATCTCTATGCTCAGGTCACTGATGTTTAAGAGGTTCATGCGAAGGGATCTCCCAGCTTGTCCGAAAGCCAGCCGCCAACGGTGTTCACGGCCACGACGACGAGCACCACGGCCACCGACGGGATGATTGCCGGCATGAAGTTGCCGCTGACCAATGCGGTCTGGCCTTCGTTGATCATGTTGCCCCAGTCGGCCTGTGGCGCCTGGATGCCAAGTCCCAGGAAGGACAAGGCCGCAAGTTCAACCAAGACGTAACCGAAGTTCTGTGTGGTCTGCGATCCGACGACACCCAATACGTTGGGCATGACGGCGCGGGTGGCGATCCATGGCGCGGAGAATCCCTGCACCTTGTAGGCCGAGACGTACTGGCGGTTCTTTTCCGTGGCCACCAATTGGCGGGTCAGCCGGCCGATGTACGGGGTGTACGCGATGGACATCGCCAGGACCGGGGCGATCAGCCCCTTGCCGAAGAGGGCAACCGCGAGGATTGCCAGCAGCAGGCCCGGGAAGGCCAGCACGATGTCGAAGACGCGGCTGATGATCGCATCGACCATGCCGCCGGCCCAGCCGGCCCACAGGCCGATCAGCAGGCCAAGGATCGAGGAAAGCAGGACCACGAAGGCCGGGCCGGCAAGCGCGGTGCGCGAGCCATGGATCATGCGCGAGAAGATGTCGCGACCCAGAGCGTCGGTGCCCAGCCAGTGCTGGGGCGTCGGCCCGGAGTTGACCCGCAACAGGTCCACTGCCGCGGGCGGGTATGGTGCCAGCAGCGGGGCAAAGACGGCGGAGACCACGACGATCACCAGGAATGCCGTGGCGAGGATCAGCCCCCACCGACGGTTTTTCAGCGACAGGCGTTTGATCGGCAAACGCGGAGCAACTTGGATGGTCATCGTGCTCCCTCCCCCGCCTTGAGGCGTGGATCGATAACGGGCCCCAGGAGGTCAACCAGGGTGTTGATGGCTACGAATGCGGTGACGACGATCAGCACGATCGCCTGCACCACGGGGAAGTCCAGACGGTCCACGGAGGCAACCAGCAGGGATCCCAGTCCGGCCAGGCCGAAGGCCTGCTCCACGATCGAGGAGGACACCAGCAGGCCGGCAACCAGCAGGCCGCTGACGGTGAGGATCGGGCCGGTGGCGTTGCGCAGCACGTGGCGGGTCACCACAGCCACCGGGGTGATCCCGCGGGAACGGGCGACCTCGACGTGCTCGCGGGAGAATTCCTCCACCATGGCCGAGCGCGTCACGCGGCCCACCACGGCGATGAAGGACAGTGCCAGCGCCAGCGAGGGAAGGACCAGGTGGTAGACCATGTCCCAGAACCCGGTTCCCGATCCGAAGGAGGGGAAGATGCCAAGCTGCACCGCGAAGACCGCGACCAGGACGATGGCGCCCACGAAGGACGGGATGGCCGCCAGCGCCGACATGGACGCCACGATGGCGCGGTCGGCCCAGCTGCCGCGCAACAGCGAGGCGGTGATGCCTGCCGTCAGGCCAAGCAAGCCGATCATCAACCCGGCCATGACCACCAGGCCCAGCGTGACGGGCAGGCGGTTCAGGATCACGTCGGTGACGTCCTGGCGGTACTGCAACGAGCGGCCGAAGTCGCCCTGCAGCACGCCGGTGATCCAGTGCCAGTATTGCTCCAACGGGGGCTTGTCCAAGCCGTAGATGGCGGTGACTTCCGCGATCGCCTCCGGGTTGGGGCTTCGCCCGCGCAGCAGGAAGCTGACCGGGTCCCCTGGCACCAGCCAGCGGGAGAAGAACACGATCACCGAGGAAACGAACACGGTGAAGAGGAATGCGCCGATCTTGCCGGCCGCGAGCTTCAGCGCCGCGAGGCCCGGGCGCCGGAGGCTGGTACCCCCGGGCGCCGGCGGGGTCGCCACGGCGAGGTTATTTTGCGCCAATTTGGGCCGCCCATGGGTAGTACAGGTAGTTCACCGACGGTGAGGCACCCGTGATCTTGTTGTTCATCCAGATATTGGTCGGGCTCTCATAGAGCGGCAACCAGGGAAGTTCCTTGTTGGCAATCTTTTGCGCTTCGACCGCTTTGGCCATGCTCTTGGCCGGGTCGGTGTTCTGCAGTCCGGCGTTCGTAGTCTTGTCGAACTCCGGGTTGGACCAGTTGCCGTAGTTGGAGAAGTCCCCGGTGCGCAGGATACTGAACATCTCCAGCGGGTTCGCGGTGGAGAGGTACCAGTTGGTGTAGAACAGGTCGGTTCCCTCGCGGGCCGCCGGATCCGAGAAGAGCGAGGTGTACGCGCTCGGGGTCACCGTGTTGATCGTGGCCTTCAGACCGATCGACTCCGCCGCGGCGGCGGTCGCCTGGGCCACCACCGCAAAGGCGTTGCCCATTGGCGCGGTGGTGATGGTGATTTCCTGGCCAGAGACACCCTGTTCCTGGATGATCTTGGCGGCGGCCTCGATGTCATAGGGGTAGTCGACCAGGTCCTTGAACGCCGCTTCCCTGGTTGCGGCATCTGCCGATCCCCAGACGGATTCGGCGGTCAGCGAGTTGGTCCGGGTGGCGTAGCCGGCTTCTGCGGCCTGTGCCAGACCGTTGCGGTCAATGGCCATCATCAGGGCCTTGCGGACCTCCGGGTTGCCCAGCGGGCCCTCCGAGTTGGAGACAACCAGGTTGCTCACCGAGGAGTTGAGGCCGAAGAAGACCTTGCCGGCACCGGAGGCGTTCAATTCGCCGATGGCATTGGGCGGAAGCAGCCAGCCGCCGTCGACCTCGCCGGACTTCAGGGCGTTGGTGCGGGCCACGGGATCGGTTTGGATGACAAATTCGAGCTCCTTGGCCTTGGCCGAGAGCTTCTTGTCCCAGTAGCCGTCGAAGCGGGCGAGGCTGATGTTCTCGCCGCTCTGCCAGCCCTTGAACTCGAACGGGCCCGTGCAGTTCACGCCGCCGGTGGAGTTTCCGTAGTCGCGCCCGGATTTTTTCAGGGTTGCCGCCGATTCGATGACGCCCGCGGCACCGGACATTGTTTCATTGAACAAGGCGTCCGGAGCCTTGGTTGTCACGGTGACCTGGTGGTCGCCGGTCTTCTTGATGTCCTTGACGTTGGAGTAGGCCGCGTACCAGAACGAACCAACGGCCGGGTCCAGATGGCGGTTCATTGAGTAAGCGACGTCGTCCGCGGTCATCGTGGTTCCGTCGTGGAACTTCACGCCCTCGCGAATGGTGTACACCCAGGTGGTCGGGGTCGGGTTCTCGAACTTGGTGGCCAAGCCCGGGGAGACGCTCATGTCTGCATTCAGGCGCAGCAGCGATTCACAGACGTTGGCCAGGACCTGGTTGTCGGCGTAATCGAAGGCGTAGGCGTAGTCCAGCGAGTAAGGCTCGGCGTAGAGGGACCAGGTCAGCTTGTCGAGTTCGCCGGACGGGGCCGGGGTGTTCGCGGTGAGGTCGAAGCTGGGCTTCGCCGCGTTGGTTCCGGCCTCGCCCGGGGAGGCCGAGCAGGCGGCAAGAGCCAGGACGGCGCTTGCCGCGAACGCGAGTTTGAGAGGCTTCTTAATCATGTTCTTCAGGGCCTTACTTGGATGAAACGGGGACATCGGCTGCTGCGTAGACGCATTCACCGTCGATCCAGGTGGAGACGACACGGCTGCGGTGGATCTCCTGCGCCGGGACCTCGAAGGGGTTGGGGGAAACGACCGCGAGGTCGGCGTAGTAGCCCGGGGCGATGTGCCCGGTGACGTCGTCGCGGTGGTTCACGAACGCGGTGCCGGAGGTGTAGGCGGCAAGGATCGTGGACAGGTCCAGGCGCTGCTTTTCACCGCCGAGGGGAACGCTGTCGTTTTGCGGGGAGATGCGGTTCACGGCGATGTGCGACCCGGCGATCGGGTCGGCGCTGGAGACGGGCCAGTCGCTGCCGGCGGCGAGCTTGGCGCCGCCGTTGAACAGGTCGCCGAACGGGTACTGGCGGTCTTGGGCGGATTCGGGCATGAACGGCAGGGTCAGCGTGTCCAGCTGGTCCTCGTGGCAGGCCCAGAGCGGCTGGAGGTTTGCCACGGCATCGAGGTCGGCGAAGCGTGCCGCGTCGACCTCGGACACGACCTGCAGGTGGGCCAGGTGGTGGCGCTGCTTGCTCGGTCCGTTGGCGGCTCGGGCGGCTTCGAGTGCGTCCAGCGCATCGCGCACCGCACGGTCGCCCAGCGCATGGAAATGCACCTGGAAGCCGGCGGCGTCAAGGGCGGTCACATAGGTGGCCAGGTCCTCGGTGGAGATGAAGGACAGCCCCTTGTTGTGGGTGCTGTGGCCGCACTTGTCGCGGTAGGGCTCGATCATGGCGGCCGTGAAGTTCTCGGCAATGCCGTCGACCATGATCTTCACGGTGCCCAGGTTGAACCGGTCGGGCAGGCCCAGCGCCTCGGCCTCGGCACGGGCCTCGATCATCTTCTCGACCTGTTCCAGGCCTTGGTCGCGCTTCCACCACTGGGCGCCGCGGACGCGGACCTTCAGCCGGCCGTCGGCGATCAGGCGGTAGTAGGCGTCCTTGGGATCGGGGATGCCGGCACCTGCGCCGACCATGGCGTCCTGCCAGCCGGTAATGCCCTGGGCGATCAGTTCCTCCTGGGCGCGGGCCAGCCCGGCCACCAGAAGGTCGACGGTGGCAGCCGGGGCGTGCGCTTCAACCAGGCCCATGGCCCCCTCGTGCAGGGTACCTGCCGGCGAGCCGTCGGCCAGGCGCTCGATGCGTCCGTCGGAGGGGTCCGGGGTGTTTGCGTCCAGGCCGGCGGCGCGGAATGCGGCGCTGTTGACCCATATGGAGTGGTGGTCGCGACTGGTCAACGAGACCGGGCGGTCGGGGACAACGGCGTCGATGAGCGAGGCCAGCGGTGCGCCACCCTCGTAGTGGTCCATGGACCAGCCGGCACCCTGGATCCATGCGACCTCGGGGTTTGCCGCGGCGTAGGCGGCGACGAGCGCGACCGCTTCCTCGGCATTGTCGGCCTCGGTCAGGCTGCACTGGAGCAGTTCGGTGCCTCCACCGGTCGGGTGGATGTGCGAGTCCTGGAAACCGGGCAGCAACAGGGCGCCGTCCAGATCGATGATTTCGGTGCCGGGTCCGATGTGCGCCTCAAGCTCGTTTTCGGGCACGACGGCCGCGATGCGGCCGTCGCGGACAAGCACCACCTGTCCCGTGAGTGGTTCCCCGGAACCGGTAAAGACACTGCCCCGGTGGAATGCGACCTCCGCGATTTCCTGCATGTGTGACCCTCATCTCCATAGTCTGTTGGGTAGAACACTATGGGAGGTCAACGCGCCTGTCAATGCTGTTGACAGATCAGTTGTCATCATTGAATGTAGGGTTGATGGAGAAACCACCAAGGCCCGTCAGCAACGGGAAGAACGGAGGCCCGCGTGGCAGGCGGATCGTCAAAGGCAAGGGGCACCAAGGCCCCGCTTGACCGCGACGTTTTTATCGATGCGGCACTGCGCATCGCCTCGCGTCCGCACTCGTTGTCGTTGACCTACCGCGATCTGGGGAACGAGCTCGATGTTGATCCGACGGCGATCTACCGGCATTTCCAAAGCAAGGAGAGTCTCCTGCAGGAACTGCTCGACAGGGTCTACCAGATGGCCCTCGCCAGAATGACCGGCCGCGCAACGGCATGGGAGGGGCGCCTGGTCGAATTCGCGACGTCGACCCTCGATACCTTTCTGGAGTACCCCGCCATCGGGGTGTCGGCGACGTCGTTGACCACCGGCGGGCCCGGCGAGCTGGACAGCATGGAACTCATGCTCTCCTGCTTCTCCGAAGCGGGCCTGAACGGCCGGGCCGCGGCCGAGCAGTACGCGATCTTTGGCTCCTACGTCCTTGCCGGGGCCGCCGGGTTGGCCCGGGACCAGGGCGACACCGCGGGCGGCGGATCCTACGAATGGTTTGCGGGCCCCATGCTGGCGGAGCCTACGCACCACCCGCTGGCCGCCTCGAGCCGCGACCACATTCTGGCCCTTGAGCAGCGGAAAATCTTCCTCGCCGGCGTCAAGCAGATCATCGCCGCGGCAAAGGCAGCGGCCCCATAGGCGTCCTGCCCGCATGGCCCGGCCGCCCATCGACCCGCCGGGAGCGTGAGGCACAGCGTGAGGCAACGCTGCCCGAAGGCCCCACCGACAGGAGACCCGGCACCCATGGCCGGGCGACGAAAAAGCTTCCCGGCCCGATATCCGTTTCGGACCGAGAAGCTTCTTCATTTGATGCGTGGACTACCCATCCGGGCAGTTCGGCTCGTGGTTACTTCGCGCCGATCTTCGCCGCCCACGGGAAGTACATGAAGTTGATCGACGGCGAAGCGCCGGTGATCTTCTTGTTCATCCACATGACGTTCGTGTTCTCGTAAAGCGGTAGCCACGGCAGTTCGGCATTGACGATCTTTTGGGCCTCAAGCGACTTGGTGAACCGCTCCTTCGGGTCCATGGTCTGCAGCCCTTCATTGACGACCTTGTCGAATTTCGGGTCGGACCACTTGCCATAGTTGGCGAAGTCGCCGGTGCGAAGGATGCTGAACATCTCCTGGGGGTCGCCGATCGAAAGGTACCAGCTGGTCATGTACAGGTCGGTGCCCTTGCGGGCCTCGGGATCGGAGAAGAGCGCGGTGTAGGCGCCGGGGGTCACCGTGTTGATCTTCATCTTCAGGCCGATCGACTCGGCCGCGGCCGCGGTGGCCTGTGCGACAACGGAGAAGCTGACGCCCATGGGAGCCGTGGTCAACGTGAGCTCCTGGCCCTCCACGCCCTGTTCCTTGATGATCTTGGCAGCGGCCTCGACATCGTAGGGGTAGTCGACAAGCTCCTTGAACGCCGCGTCCTTTGTTGCCTGGTCGGCTCGGTTCCACACCGATTCGCTGGTCAACGAGTTGGTCCGCTTGGCAAACCCGGATTCGGCAGCCTGGGCCAAGCCCGTGCGGTCAATGGCCATCAACAGCGCCTTGCGAACCTCCGGGTTGCCCAACGGTCCATCGGGGTTGGAAACCACCAGGGAGTTCACGCTGGTGTTCAGCCCGAAGAAGACGTCGCCAGCCCCCGAGGCATTGAGCTCGCCCACGGCGTTGGTGGGAACCAGCCAGCTGCCATCGACCTCGCCCGACTTCATGGCGTTGACGCGTGCCACGGGGTCGGTCATGATCACGAAGTCAAGCTCCTTGGCCTTGGCCTTCAGGTCCTTGTCCCAGTAGTCGTCGAAGCGGGTGAGGCTGATCTTTTCGCCGCTTTGCCACTTCTTGAACTGGAACGGCCCGGTGCAGTTCACGCCACCGGTGGAGTTGCCGTAGTCGGCACCGAGCTTCTTGAAGGTCGCAGCCGAACCGATGACACCGGCGGCGCCGGACATCGATTCATTGAAGAGCGCGTTCGGGACCTTGCTGGTCACGGTGACTTCATTGTCGCCGGTCTTCTCGATGCTCTTTACCCTGTCGTAAACCGAGAACCAGAAGGAACCGACCTTCGGGTCAAGGTGCCGCTCCATCGAGGCCACCACGTCGTCGGCGGTGAGCGTGGTTCCGTCGTGGAACTTCACGCCCTCGCGAATGGTGTAGACCCAGGTTGTCGGCGTCGGGTTCTCATACTTCGACGCCAGACCCGGGGAAATCGACATGTCGTCATTCAGGCGAACCAGGGATTCACACACATTGGAAAGAATCTGGTTGTCCGCGTAGTCAAAGGCGTAGACGTAATCCAGCGAGAACGGTTCGGCGTACGTCGCCCAGGTGAGCTTGTCCAGCTCGCCGGACGGAGCCGGGGTATTGGCAGTCAGTTCGAAGTTGGGCTTGACGGCCTCGCCGCCGCCACCGCCCGGGGAGGCCGAACAAGCAGCAAGTGCAAGGACGGCACTCGCCGCCAGCGCAAGCTTCAGGGACTTGTTTCTCATTTTTCAGGCTCCTTGCTCAGATGGATCAGATCGGTCGTCTTCAAAGCAAACACAATGGCCACCGATCCCGGACGTACGGGATCCAGCCAAGGTCGGCAACCCTTGGGGGAAACATAATGGGTATGGCCAAATTCGCCACGCAGCAGGCCATGGTGCCGCCCGCCGCCCCGCGGAACCGCAGGAAATCCCCGTGCCCAAATCGCCGCGTCACAGAATCCCCACGCATGTGACCCCCGTCTCCTTAGAGTGCTAGCTATGACACTAGGTGCCGTCAATGTCGCTGTCAATGATGTTGACATATACGTTGTCAGCATCGAATGTAGGATGATCGGAGAAACCAACTGATCCCGCCCCGGCGGGTAGAACGGAGGCCCGCGTGTCAGGCAAATCATCCACGGGTAAGCCAGCCAAGGCGCCGCTGGATCGCGAAGTCTTTGTCGAAGCGGCGTTTCGCCTGGCTTCCCGACCCCACACGCTGACCCTGACCTACCGCGACCTCGGCAAGGAAGTCGGCGTCGACCCCACCGCGATCTACCGGCATTTCCAAAGCAAGGAAAGCCTCATGCAGGAGCTGCTGGACAGGCTCTTCAAGATGGCCCACGCCAGGATGACCACGTCGACTTCGCAGTGGGAAGACTGTCTGGCGCAATTCGCCGCTGTCACGCTCGACACCTTCCTGGAGTACCCCGCCATCGCCGTGACAGCGACAACGCTGACCACCAGCGGGCAGGGGGAACTCGACAGCATCGAGCTCATACTCTCCTGCTTCTCCGAAGCCGGCTTGCAGGGCAGCGCCCTGGCCGAGCAATATGCGATCTTCGGCGCCTACGTGCTGGCCGGCGCAGCCGGGCTGGCCAGGGACCTGGCGGAATCCTCCGACTCGGAATCCCACGAATGGTTCGCGGGCCCCTTGCTTGTCGACCCGGCACGCAATCCATTGGTCGCCGCGATCCGCGACGAGATCCTGGCCCTGGACCACCGGGAAATGTTCCTGGCCGGCGTCCAACAGATCATTCAGGCGGCACGGGCCAAGAACAAGGCCTGAGCATGCCGCGCGGACACCGCGACACCTCTTGGGCGTCACGGCCCGGCCGTGGAACAATCCGAAGCTCTGCCCAACGAAGGACCGACCGGTGACCACTACCCAAGCACGCCTCCAGGAAACCCGGGGCGGCAACGCCGCGTGGATCACCGTGGTGGTCGCCGGCATCGCCGCGGCGCTGCACATCTGGAAGCTGCCCGCCGCGCTGCCGCTGATCCAGGAGACCCTGGGCTTTTCGCTGCTGACGGCCGGGGCGCTGCTGGGCATCGTCCAGCTTGCCGGCATGGTCGGCGGCCTGGCCGTCTCCCTACTGGCCGAGGTCATCGGCGCGCGCCGGACCCTGGTTCTGGGGCTGCTGTTCCTCAGCGCCGGCTCGGCGATCGGCGCACTGACCACCGGGGCCGGGATGCTGTTGGCCTCGCGCGCCATCGAGGGCGTCGGCTTCATCGTGGCGACGGTGGTGGGGCCCGGTCTGATCAGGTCCCACACGCCGGCGCCGCGGGTCAACCTGGCCGTGGGATGTTGGAGCGCCTACCAGGGAACCGCCACGCTGGTGGGCCTGCTGGCCAGCGCCTTCTTCCTGCAGGTCGCCAGTTGGCAGTCCCTGTGGTGGATGATGGCGGCTGTCGCCCTGCTGCCCGTCCCGCTGGTCTTGCGCCTTGTTCCGGCGGACCCCGCTGCGGGTGCCGGCGGCGCCCGCACGGCGCTCGCCCGCATTGGCATCACGGCACGCTCGGGGCGGGTGTGGATCGCCGGATTGGCCTTTGGCTGCTACACGATCCAGTGGATGGCGGTGGTCGGGTTCCTGCCCACCGTCTACGCGCAAAGCGGCCTCACCGGGGTGGGTCCGGGCGCTGTCACGGCCGTGGTGGGCGGGCTCAACGCCGTGGGCGCCGTCGTCACTGGCCTGTTCCTGCAGCGCGGGGCGCCGGCCCGCCTGATGCTGGTCCTCTCCTTCGTGCTGATGGCCCTGACCAGCCTGCTGACCTTTGCCGTCGACTGGACGCAGGTCCCCGGCGGCTTTGCCTGGCAGGTCGCCTGCGTGGGGCTTTTCTCGTTCTTCGGCGCCATGGTCCCGGCGACGTTGACCCGCATGGCCGTGGATCTTGCGCCCGAGGGAGGTTCGGCCCCGGCGGCCATGGGATTGATGCAGCAGATCTTCAACATCGGCAACTTCACCGGACCCATGCTGGTGGCATGGCTGGCCGTCGCGACCGACGGCTGGTCCTCCACCTGGTGGATGACGTGCGGCTTCGCGGCGATCGGCATCTTCCTCACGATGGTGCTCCTGGGCCGGCGCGGCGCCCTGCATTTCTCCCACGGCTAGGGCCCGCCTGCCTTCCTTCAATCCCGCGATGGATCCGTTGTGCCCGAAGCGCCGGATGCCGCGAACCCCGGGCCGGGGTTCGCGGCGTGCGACCGTGCGTGCGACCGTGCGTGGGCGCGCTACCCCTGGCGGCACTCCAGCAGCAACGGGGTGAGCCCGGCGGGCGCGAGCGCCTCCGGCCAATGCTCCAGGGAGCCGCCGAAGCGGGTCGCGGCCACAAAGGACGCGCGCTCGACGGCGCTGTCGCCGCCGTGGCCGCCGGCGTCCAGGTGCCCGTGGTCGGTGGTCAGCACCAGGTACCAGTCCTCCCCCAGTTCCTCCATGCGCCGCCTGATGGCCGCGGCGATGCGTGAAAGGTGGCCCTCGATCCGGTCCAGGGCCGCCGCGTACTGCGGGGTGTGCGGCCCGTAGACGTGGCCCTCGTCGTCGGCATCGCAGAAGTAGATGAACGACACGTCGGGGCCCTTGCCCGCCAGGACGTCGACGGCGTGGTCGGCGACCTGCGCGTCGGCAATCTGGTAGCCGTAGGTTTCCCCGTCGCGGGCGATCACCCGGTGGTGGCCGGAGCGCTGCTGTTCGCGCCGTTCCCAGATCACCGGTCCCGCGTCCGCCGGGTCGACCAGCGGGGGCCAGCCCGCCGCCACCATCGTGGTGGTCGACTGGTCGGCGAAGTAGGCCCGGCTCAGGAAGTCCGGGCGGTGCAGCAGCGCGTGGCCCACGAACTTGTTGTCCCTGACCCCGTGCTCGGCGTGGGTGCTGCCGGTGAGCAGCGTGGACCAGCCCGGCCCGGAGAGGGTGGGCACCTCCATGACCAGCTCGTTGAACACGCCCTGCCCGATCACCGCGTCAAGCGTCGGCATCCTGCCGGTTCCGCGCGCCAAATCGATGCGCAGGCCGTCGATTCCCACCAGTGCGATCTTCGGGCGTGAGGTCTTCGGGTTTGGGATCTTCGCGCTCATGCCGCACGCTCCGCATCCACCAGCACCGAGGAGCGGCGGGTGTGGACCTCGACGCGCTGGGCCAGCGTGAACGCCGCGGCCTCGTGCGAGGGCATGTCCACCCGGAGGCTGGATCCGGCATGCTCGACGACCACGCTGGTCGTGGGGCCCCGCAGCACCATCGAGCTGACGACGCCCTCCCCGCGGTCGTGCGCCAGCAGACTCAGGTCCTCCGGCCGGATCAGCGCCTCGAGCCCCGAGGCATGGACCGGTGCGGAGGCGGGGTTGGAGATCGGCAAGATGCGACCCAGCACCGCGACCCCTCCGCTGGTTGCGGTCGCCGGGATCCGGTTCACCGCCCCCACGAACTCGGAGATGAACGGGGTGCGCGGGCGCTGGTAGATCTCCTGCGGGGAACCGAGCTGTTCGATGCGCCCGTTGAGCATCACGCCCACCCGGTCCGCGACTGTGAGCGCTTCCTCCTGGTCGTGGGTGACCAGCAGCGTGGTGGTCCCGGACTGCGTCTGGATGCGGCGGATTTCCTCCCGCAGGTGCACGCGCACCTGGGCATCCAGGGCCGAGAGCGGCTCGTCGAGCAGCAGCACCCGCGGTTCGATCGCCAGCGCGCGGGCCAGCGCCACCCGCTGTTGCTGGCCGCCGGAGAGCTGGGCGGGGAACTTGGCGCAGTGTTCGCCCAGCCCCACGGTTTCCAGCAGTTCCTTGGCCCGGGCGGTGCGCTTGGAAAGGCTTGTCCCGGCGATCTTCAGGCCGTAGGCGACGTTTTCCGCCGCGGTCAGGTGCGGGAAGAGGCTGTAGGCCTGGAAGACGATCCCGATGCCGCGCTCGCGCACCGGGGTGCGGGTCATGTCCTTGCCGGCGATCCGCACGGTTCCGGAGTCCGGGGTTTCCAGCCCGGCCAGCACGCGCAGGATCGTGGTCTTGCCGCAGCCCGACGGGCCCAGCAGGGCCAGCAGTTCGCCGCCGGCAAGGTTGAGGTCCAGGTCATCCAGCACGGTGCGGCCGCCGAAGGCCTTGGTGATGCCGGACAGTGAGACTTCTGCAGAATCCCGGGTCATCGGGATCCCCCTTTCATGGTGGATTTCTTGGTGCCGCGCCGCGCCGTCACGGTGGACAGGGACGCCAGCAACAGCCAGGTGGCCAGGATGGTGAGGAAGGACAGGGCGGCCGCGGCGCGCGGCTGGCTCATGCCCACCTGCACCATGAAGACCGGGAAGGTCGAGTGCAGCAGCAGGCTCGCCAGCGCGTATTCCCCCAGCACCATGGCGCAGGAGAGCAGCGCGGAGCCCAGCAGGGCCGCGCGCATGTTCGGCAGCACCACGTGCAGCATGGTCTGCCGGGGCTTGGCGCCCAGGCTGGCGCTTGCGGCGAACAGCGTCTGGACGTCCAGGGCGCGGATTCCCGCGTCCAGGCTCCGGTAGACCAGCGGCAGCGTGAGCACCATGTAGAAGGGCACCAGCGAGTAGGTGCTGACCAGGAAGCCGGGTGCCACGTTGCGGAAGAACAGGTTGGCCCCGCCCACCAGCGCGATGGCCGGCACCACGTAGGGAACCACGGACAGCCATTCGGTCAGCCGCAGCATCTTCGGGGCCTTCAAATGCAGGAAGAGCAGCGTCGGCACCAGCAGCACCAGCGATCCCAGCGTGCTGAGCACCGCCAGTTCCAGGGTGGTGGACAGTTGCGCGGCGAAGTCGGTGCCCGCCAGCGCGTCGGTCAGCGGTTCGAGCGTGAAGCCCTGGCCCGGAAGCGTGAAGCCGAACGCGGCGGAGGCCACCAGCGGGATGAAGAACATGACAAGCGCCGCGGCGAAGACCGCGGTCCGCGCCATGTCCTGCGGCTTCGGCCGGCGCGCGGTCCTTGCGCGGTTGGTGCGAGGCACCGGGTGTGGTGCGGTTTCTAGCGCAGCCATTTGTTGGTCCTTCTTTCCAGCAGGGTCCGCAGGCCCATGGCCGCCACCACGATCACGATCATCCCGGTGACCAGCGCGGCGGCGAAGCTCTCGTCGGACATGACGTCGCCGGAGATGAAGAAGCCGATCAGGATCGGCACCAGGTTCACCCGGCCTCCGGCCAGCGCGTAGGCGGTGGCATAGGCGCTGAACGAGTTGGCGAAGAGCAGCAGCAGCGCGCCGACGATCGGCGGCCACATGATGGGCAGGGCCACGTCCATGAGGTAGCGGAAGCGGCTGGCGCCCAGCGAGTAGGCGGCCTCGGGCCACTGCTTCTTCAGGGAGCCGAACGCCGGCAGCATGAGGATGGCCATCAGCGGGACCTGGAAGTACAGGTACACCAGCGCCAGCCCGTAAAACGATGCCAGCTGGATGTTCTCGCTGAGGTTCCAGCCGGTCAGCGACAGGATGATGCGGGTCGCCAACCCCTGCACGCCCAGGGTCGCGATGAACGCGAAGGCCAGCGCCACCCCGCCCATCTGCGAGGCCACCGCGGAGAAGGAAAGCACCAGGTTCCGCAGCCAGGCCGGCTTGTCGCCGGAGGCCAGCGCCCACGCCAGGATGAATCCCAGCACGCCGCCCACCGCCGCCGTCAGCAGCGACAGGTTGATGGTCTGCATGAACGCATCGCGGTACTGCGGCTCGAACAGCTTCGCCATGGGCTCCAGGGAGAACTGGCCGTCCACCCGGAAGCTGGTGAAGATGTTGGTGGCGATGGGGGCGATCAGGAACACCGAGAGGAACGCCAGCAGCGGCAGCGCGCCCAGCCATCCGGCAATCCGGATGCCCCGGCCGACGGCGGTGCCGGGCGCCTTGCCCAATGTATTACGCATCGTCTTACGCGGCGCCCGTGTCTGCACCGCCTCGGGCCTCTCGGCCGCCTTGTCGAGTTCGATCGTCACTGCGCGGCGACCTTCTGGCCCCACTGGTCGACGATCATCTTGCCGGCCGTCTCGCCCTGCTCGATGGTCGGGAACTTGATCTTCTCGATCACCTCGGCCTCGGGAAGCTTGGACAGCGCCTCCTCGGAGAGCTTGCCGGCCTTCTTCAGCTCGATGTAGCGGGCGGGGATGCCGCCGCCGCGGGCGAAGAGTTCGGAGCCCTCGTCGCTGGTGAGCCAGTCGACCCAGAGGCGGGCGCTGTTGGGGTGCGGCGAGTCGGCGACCACGGGCTGGGCGTAGTAGTTGCCGAAGACGCCGTCCGCGAAGGTCTTGGTTTCCAGGGTGATGTTCGACTTCTTCAGTTCCTCTTCCATGCCCAGGAAGTTGTAGTTCCAGTCCAGGACCACCGCGGCCTGGCCGGTGCTCAGTGCGGAGACCGGGGAGGTGATGCTCACCAGGTTGCCGGACTTGGCGAGCTTCTCGAAGAAGTCGATGCCGGGCTGGATGTTGTCCAGCGATCCGCCGTGGGCCAGCGATGCGGCGAAGACCGCCGCAATGGAGGAGGCGCCCTTGCGCGGGTCGCCCGGCAGGGCCACCTTGCCCTTGTACTTCGGGTCCAGCAGGTCGTCCCAGGTCTTCGGGGCCTCGATGACCGAGGTGTTGGTGCCCACCTGGACCACACCGTAGTAGGCGCCCACCCACATGCCGTTCGGGTCCTTCAAATCCGCCGGGATGGCGTCGAAGTTGCTGGGCTTGTAGGGCGCGATCAGCTTCTCGTCGCCGGCCTTCTTGGTGAAGGAATACCCGATGTCGATCACGTCCGGCTGCGTCTTCTGGCCGCGCAGGTTCTTGACCGCGGTGATCTCGTCGGCGCTCGAGGCATCAGGGGTGGCCACCGGGGTGTCCACGCCGTACTTTTCCTTGAAGGCCGCGAACTGGCCGCCGTAATTGGCCCAGTCGGCCGGCACTGCGATCAGCTGGACGGTGCCTTCGGTCTTGGCCAGGGTCGCGAGCTCGCTGGTCGTGGTGCCGATCTTTGCCGCCGCGGTGGGCGCCTGGCTGCAGGCGGCCAGCGAACCGCCGACCGAGGCCAGCAGGGCGAGCCCTGCGACTCCGCGGAGCAGCGTGCGTCGGGTCGTTTTCATCGAACGTATTGCTGCCGGAACGAGTGGCTTATTCATGGCGGGATGCTCTCCGTGTGAGTGAGTAGGCCCGGGGAAGGCCTGCTTGCAAACACCAACCTAACGACGGCACCTTGACGGGCAGCGACGCCAAGGTGTCCCGGAGATGAATAATGGTCTAGACCGAACGGATTGCATCCAGCCTCCTCGCACTACCCGTCGACGCGCCCCGACACCACGATCTTCAGCCGGTCGGTCCGGACCAGGTCCTCGGAATATTCGACCGGGCGCCCGTCGCGGGCCAGCCCGGTGCGCTTGATGCCAAGCACTGCCGTGGCGGGGGCGATTTCCAGGTGTCGCGCGCTCTCCTCGCCGACCACGGCCGGGTTCAATTCCTCCACGGAGGAGAACGGCGCCAGGCCGTAATGCTCGCCCATCACCGCATAGATCGAGCCGGTCAGGTCGCGCTCTGGCAGTCCAGGAAACAGCACCGCGGGCAAGTACATCTCTTCCAGCACCACGGGTGTCGATGCGGCAAAGCGGATCCTGTGGATCCGGTGCGCCGGGTTCCCTGCGGGGATTTGCAGGGCCTCGGCCACCACCCGGTCGGCCGGGATGGTCACCGCCGAAAGAACGCTTGACGAGGCACTATGCACGCTTTTGAGCAACTGGGCGCTGAGTCCCATCAGGTTGGAGATGTCCACGGGAACCCGTGGCTCCGCCACGAAGGAACCACCTCGGCTGCCCACCGCGCGCACGATCCGCCCCTCGTGGACCAAGGTATCGAGGGCCTGGCGCAGGGTCATGCGGCTGACTCCCATGGCCTGGGCAAATTGCCGCTCGGCGGGCAGCTTGCTGGCGGTCGGAAGCAGGCCATCGGCAATGATGCCTGCCAGCCAATTGCTGATCGACTGGTGGGCCGGCAGCTCCGGGTCGAGGGCAAGCCCCTGGGCCCGCTCAAGCAATTCGTCGGTATTGATTTTCGGCTCGCTTTCATGTGCCGGGCCGGGTTCATGCTCCGTTAACCCGCAGCCAAGCTGCGGTCCACCCAAAGCGGCGGTCGGGGACATGTCGGCTCGGTAGTTTGGTCTCTCGATCATCCAAGGGTCTAGACCGTTGGGCGACTCCACTACACACTACAAGATTGGAAACGCACCATGCGCGCCACCTCCACCAACGCCACCTTGACACTCACGGACCTCGACGGCGTGCTCTTCGACTTCAACGGAACCCTCTCCGACGACGAGGGCATCCTGCGGGACCTGTTCATCGACCTGGCCGCCACCCACTGCTCGGTGACCCTCACCGCCCGGCAGTACCAGGAGACCCTGGCCGGCCGCAGCGACCGCGAAATCATGGCCGACATCCTGGCCCTCGCTCCTGCCGACGCCGGGCCGTTGGAGAAGTACCTGCCGCTGATCGACTCCGAATACGCGGTCCGCATCGAACGCGAAAGCCTGATCCGCCCGGCCACCCGCGAACTGGTCCACGCCTTGCACGCCGCGGGCCTCAAGCTGGGCGTTGTCACCGGCGCGAGCCGCCTGCAGGTGCTCCCGGCGCTGGAGCGCGCGGGCCTGCTGGACCTGTTCGGCATCGTGGTCACTGACGAGGACGTCGTCAACGGCAAGCCGCACCCGGAGGGCTTCCAGCGCGCGGCAGCCGCCCTCGGCCTGGACGACCCTTCCCGGGTCGCCGCGTTCGAGGACTCGGTCCCGGGTCTCGGCGCCGTTGCCGCAGCCGGCATGATCGCCATCTGCGTCGAGGGAACCCATCCGACCGAGGAGCTGGAGCAGCACGCGCTCATCATCGTTCCTGAGATCAGCACCGCGTGCCTGGAACTTGATCTCGGCGCCTAGCACCACCGTCGTGTTCGATTTTGGTGTCACCGGCGCATCGACCGGACTTCGACCCCGAATCCTGCCAGCGCCGACGGATGAGCAATGGCCTTCGGATGGCAGAAACACCTGGATGATCAAGGGGCTTACGGAAAGTCGAGGCCAGATCCGGGAGGCGGGGCGGAACAACTCCTGGACCCCATTCGAACCAGCGGGGCCCAGGGGCGCCCCTGTTCGACGGGCCCCGCACACTCACTCCGGACTCACGGGATCCAGGGCCACGGTGCGGAAACCGCAATTCCCGCTGGAGGAATCGGGGGTGTTGGAAGTGCGGGCGGCAACCCGGTACCGGTTGCAGTACGAGTCATGGCACAGGTAGGAGCCGCCGCGCATCACCCGCCCCGAACCGGCCCGGGGACCTTGCGGATTCTCGACCGGGGACATGCCGTAGTACCCGGGATGGAACATGTCCGAGCACCATTCCCAGACGTTTCCGGCGACCTCGTGGAGTCCGTACCCGTTGGGCGGGAACGACCTCACCGGGGCCGTGCCCGGGAACCCGTCCGCAGCGGTGTTCAGGGCGGGAAACGTGCCCTGCCAGATGTTGCACCGGTGTTCTCCCGACACGGTGAGCTCGTCGCCCCAGGCATAGCGCTTCCCGGAGAGTCCGCCGCGGGCCGCATACTCCCACTCCGCCTCCGTGGGCAGACGCCGGCCCGCCCACTCGCAGTAGGCCAGGGCATCGTTGTGTGAGACGTGGACGACCGGGTGGTCGGCGACCTCGGACCAGTGCGAGTCGGGGCCGGCGGGGTGGGCCCAGTCGGCGCCACGCACGTTCAGCCACCACGGCGCACCCGCAGCGGCCCCCAGGACCGCGGACCGGGGCGCCTTCAGGAGTAGGTGGAACACCGCCGAGGTCCCGAAATCCTCGGCCTCGCTCCGGTGGCCGGTGGCCTCAACGAAACGCGCGAACATCCCGTTCGTCACCGCCGTCGCGTCAATGCGGAACGCCTCCAGCTTCACGGGATGCACCGGGAGCTCGCCATCGGAAGGGTACCCCTCACCGAAGGCATCCCCCATCAGGAATGCGCCGGCAGGCACAAGGACATCGTCGTGCCCGGCGAGCGCCGGGGAGGTGAAGACGCGGCGCTCCCCGGTCCGGGGCGGCGCAGCCACCCGTGACGGCGAACAGCAGCCTGATGAATGCACCGGCGTCCCTTGGGGTTCCATGGAGTTTCCCTCGCTCGAAACTGGGCCGGTCGCGGTGTGGACCGTGAGGCGAGCCTACCAAAACCATTCCACTTGTGCCATACTCAACATGGTCCGCGTCACGGGCCGGACATCCCTTCCCTGGAGAGCAATGAAGCTGGAAAATATCCTCCTGGGCGTGCTCCTCAGGCACCCCGGCACCGGTTACGACCTGAAGAAGTTCCTCGACGGCAGCGGCCGCTTTCTGCGCTCCAACACCACGATGAGCCAGGTCTACAGGTCGTTGGGATCGATGGAGAAGCATGGCTGGGTTGGCCATAGCGTCGACCCGCGGCCTGGCGCACGTGACGCCAAGACGTATCGGGTCACGGACGCGGGGGCGGCAGTGTTCCTTGACTGGCTGACCGGCCCCTACGACCCGCCGACGCGATTCCAGGACCCCGAGCTGACCGTACGCCTGTCGTTCGCGGGCTTCATGAGCGCCGAGCAGCTGCTTCGGATCCTCGACGTCGAGCTCCAGACGCGGCAGGCCGAGATCGCCAGGTACCGGAACCGCGACCGCCGGACCCCCAAGGACCCGACCATTCCCTTTGACGACGAGCTCTCCGCGGCGGTGGGCGAACGTCTCCACCTCATGGGAGCCGGTGCCGCCGACGCCCACGTCGCGGCGCTGGTCGAATTGCGCCGGGACCTCCTGGACGGCCGTCTCTCCTCGCGCTCCCCCACCATCCCTCCGGCAACCCCGAGCCCCGAGGGCTCCCGCTGATCCCTGGCCACCGGCCACCCACCCACTCGAAAGGGCCATGATGAAAGCCATCATCCTCATGTTCGACAGCCTGAACAGGCACATGCTCTCCCCGTACGCCGACACCATTGTCGATGCACCAAACTTCGCCCGCCTCGCCGCCAAGACGGCCACCTTCGAGAACTTCTATGCGGGTTCCATGCCCTGCATGCCGGCCCGGCGCGAGATGCACACCGGCCGCTACAACTTCCTGCACCGCAGCTGGGGCCCGCTCGAACCGTTCGACGACTCCATGCCGCAGATGCTCAGCCAGGCCGGGGTCCACACCCACCTGGCATCGGACCACCCCCACTACTGGGAAGACGGCGGTGCCACCTACCACCCCCGGTACACCACCTGGGAGTTCTTCCGCGGCCAGGAAGGCGATCCTTGGAAGGGCGTCGTGGACCCCGCCGGCGGCACCGAGGACCTGCATGGCGACATGAAACGCCAGGACCTGATCAACCGCAGCTACATGCCGACGGAGGCGGAGCATTCCCAGACCCGCACGGTCGATGCCGGGCTGCACTTCATCGACACCAACCAGGCCGCCGACCGCTGGATGCTGCAGATCGAGCTTTTCGATCCGCACGAACCCTTCTTCACCCACTCGGCCTACAAGGAGATGCACCCCCACGAGTATGACGGGCCGGAGTTCGACTGGCCCGGGTACCAGAAGGTCACCGAGCCCCGGGAGCAGGTGGAGCATGCCCGCTACGAGTACGCGGCACTCGTGTCCATGTGCGACAAGTCCCTCGGCCGCGTCCTTGACGCCATGGACCAGTACGACCTGTGGGACGACACCATGCTCCTGGTCAACACCGACCACGGGTTCCTGCTCGGCGAGCACGGCTGGTGGGCCAAGTCCATCCAGCCCTGGTTCAACGAGCTTGTCCACCTGCCCATGTTCCTCTGGGATCCGCGCACCGGCGGGCGCGACAATCGACGCGGCGCGCTGGCCCAAACCATCGACATCGCCCCGACGATGCTGCGCTACTTCGACCTCGAGCCGACCCCCGACATGCAGGGACAGGACCTCGCCGCAATCCTCCGGGACGACTCCGAGGTGCGCGAGGCCGCGCTGTTCGGCATCCACGGCGGACACGTCAATGTCACCGACGGCCGCTACGTGTACATGCGCGCCGCCGCGGACGAGTCGAACGCACCGCTTGAGGACTTCACCCTCATGCCCACCCGCATGCGCTCCCGCTTCGATGTCTCCGAACTCGCCGACTGGGAGCCTGCCGCCCCGTTCACCTTCACCAAGGGCCTGCGCACGATCAAGGTGCCGACGAGCTCCTTCATGAACCCGTGGGCCCACGGAACCCTGCTCTTCGACCTCCAGACCGACCCGGGGCAGGACACCCCGCTCACCGATGACGAGATCGAACTGCGTATGCTGGGGTTGCTGGTCGGCCTCATGCGCGAGAACGACGCCCCCCGCAGCCAGTTCGAGCGGCTCGGAATCCCGTTCGACACCGCACCGACCCGGGAACACCTGTTGGTTCGCCGGCAGGCGGACCGTGCCGCCGGGGCCCTTGAGCCGCTGCCGCCGCTGGAGGGATTCCATGCCGCAGGCGCCGCCCTGGAAATCCCCATCCTGGAACTCAGCCAAGACCCGCGCTGCCGCGCCAGCTTGGAAAGGCACTTGCCACACCTCGTTTCCACCGAACTGGTCAACATCCCCGCCGATCTCAGCCTTTACCAGCTCGCAAGAGTCATGCCCATACCTGTTGACCGGCTCGCCCGACTGGCCGAGGAACTCGTTCCGGTCCCCACCGTCTGAGTCGCCCACTGCCTTGGCCGCGCAAAACGGATAGTCCCCGCGGCAACCCGCACCGCCGCGGGGACAAGACCCCGCATGCGGGACGGTGTCCTTGACCATCGCGGCCGGCGCTGGCAGTCTCGTTTCCACACGGGGTGGCACGGAACGGGACTGCCCGGCGATCGGAGGGGCTTCATGAAGCAGGTCGAGGTAACCACGGGCGAAGTCGCGCTTGCGGATATCCCGGCGGTTGTCCCGCGAGTAGTCCCGGCCAACGAAGCCAGCTGGGAGGACATTCAAAAGGTCTTCGGAACGCGGGGCGACCCCTCGACCTGTCAATGCCAGTGGTTCCAGAATCCCGGCCGCAGTTTCGGCGAACTGTCGGATGAGGTGCGCGAGAGCCGCCTGCAATCGCAAACGGCCTGCGGGAACGCGAGTGCCGCGAAAACCAGCGGACTCATTGCCTACCTGGGCGACGAGGCGGTGGGTTGGTGCGCCGTCGAACCGCGCACCGCCTATCCGCGCTTGCTGGGTTCCAGGATCCCGTGGAGCGGTCGCAACGAGGACCGCGAGGATCCGGACATCTGGGCGGTGGTCTGCTTTGTCACGCGTACCGGATATCGCAGGCAGGGCGTCTCGCGTGCTCTGGCGAGTGCCGCCGTTGACTTCGCGAGGGAACATGGTGCCCACGCATTGGAGGGCTATCCCATGGTCCTGCCTCCGGGGAAGAAGGCAGCCTGGGGCGAAATGTTTGTTGGCAGCCGCAACGTCTTCGCCGATGCAGGCTTCAGCGAAGTCAGCCACCCCACCCCGCGGCGGGTGGTCATGCGCATCGATTTTCCCGTTCAAAAACAACCAACATCGGCACCCTGATGCCACCCGCTCGCTTCACATGCGACCCCGCACCACGGCGCAGGGCTCGCCGCACGTTGGCCAAGGGGCTCCCGACGACTTCCTAAATAGCGGGTGAGCACGGACACCGGCCAAGGAACTGGTTGAAGCCACCGGACGGCCCAATCCCGCTGACACAAAGTGACGGTGCCCGCCAGGCAGCGAAACGCTCCTTCTGCAGTCGAACCATTTCATATTATTGCGAATGATTCTTATTTGCAATAATATGTCGAGCATGAAAACCATCCAAACCAAGAACGTCTCGATCGAAGCCCGGACCACGGATCGTCGGGTACGTCGCACCTTCGCGGTGACCACCGCTTTCGCCTCGATGCTGGCGCTCGCATCCTGCGCCACCGCCCCGGCGCCCGCCAGCAACCCGGGGTCGGCGACGAATTCAAGCCACGATCCGAAGAATGATGCAGACATCCCGAAGGACGGATCCCCGCAGGCAACGGAATCTCGAACAGCCCAGCCACGACTGGCCGTCACGTACGACGGCGGCGTCCTTGTTCTGGGCGCCACGGATGGAAAGGTCGTCTCCGATTTTCGGATCGACGGATTCAACCGCGTGAACCCTGCCGGAGACGGCCGGCATGTCCTCGTATCCACGACCGGAGGGTTCCAAGTCTTGGACACGGGGTCTTGGTCCGAAGTCCACGGCGATCATTCCCACCATTTTGTTTCCGATCCGACGCTCAAAGACCAGAAGTTCCCGGCGCAGCAACCTGGACATGCAGTCCACCACGCAGGGAAAACGATTCTCTTCGATGACGCAACGGGAAACGTCAGCACTTTCGAGTCAAAAACCTTGTCGAAGGAAACACTGCCCAAGACCGAGGACTACAAAACCCTACAAGCGCATCATGGGGTCGCCGTGTCGTTGAAAAATGGGCAGCTGCTCGTGACGGAAGGAAACAGCGAATCCCGCTCCGGCATCACGCTGCTGGATGAGGCAAAAACGGACGGCAGCAGAAGCACGGTTGCGACAAGTACGGACTGCCCCGGAGTTCATGGTGAAGCCATGGCACAGGATGAGGTCGTGGTCGTCGGATGTGAAGACGGTTTGCTCGTGGTGAAGAACGGAAAGATCACCAAGGTTTCATCGCCCGACGCCTATGGCCGTATCGGCAACCAAGCCGGAGGCGAAAACTCATCAGTGGTTCTTGGTGACTACAAGAAGGACAGGGACGCGGAGTTGGAACGCCCCACGACGTTCTCGCTCACCGACACTGCCACCAACAAGCTTCAGCTGGTTGACACGGATTTTTCGTATTCTTTCCGCTCGCTGGGACGCAGCAAATCGGGTGACGCCCTCGTGCTTGGCACCGATGGAAAGCTTCATATCTACGACTCGTCCACGGGGAAAGAAAAATCCGCCATCAAGGTTGTTGACGAGTGGGAAGAGCCCTTGGACTGGCAAGAGCCCCGACCGTCGCTGCTAGCGGAGGGAGACACCGCCTTTGTCACCAACCCGGCCACCAAGGAACTACACACCGTCGACCTCAAGAAGGGCGAGGTGACCCAAAGCATCGTTTTGCCGGAAACCCCGAATGAACTAACCGGAGCATCCAACCGGTAAGACATTCAGGTCGGTGTGGGGAAGCTGGTCAGCATCAATTGCCACCGGCACCGGAACGAACCGGCATCCGAATTCCCACCGTTTGGTTGTCAACCGGCACCCGGATTGGATCGGCGTTTTATCCCGTCCAGACAACATGGCGCCCACGCAAGGGAAAGCCATCCCCTGGCCCCTCCGGGAAGGAATGCGGTCCGGAGCGAAATTCTTGTCGTCAGTCGTGCCATCCCGACCGGCACCGGGTTCACGGAAGTCGGATTCCGCATGCCACGGTGAGTGGCCATGCGCATCGGTTGCCCGATCGAACAATGCTCCGGCCGCGCTCGCTGATGCCTACACGTTCCTCGTTGTGCCTCAATTCCGAGGCGTTCGGCGGCTGGCGATCGGCGCCATTCCCATGCAACGCCATGCCCTGACACATGGAATCCATAGGCTTGCCCCATAGAGTCATTACTACCTCATGAAGGTGCGAGTGATGAGAGCACCGGCTGGATCCAAGATGCATTCCCCCGCGTCGTGGAACCGGCCGGTGCTCAAACTTTTAACGGCCCTTCCCAGGGGAAGTCCTATTCAGCGCCGGCACCCTCGAATCGACGATGGGCCCGCCGAACGGTCCGGGTGCACAATCGAGACATGGACAGCATGTCCGCTCAGCAGCGTTCCCAGCTCATGTCGAAGATCAGGGGCAAAAACACTAAGCCCGAGCTTTTCGTCCGCAGATTGCTGCACGCCGCGGGATACCGTTTCCTGCTGCAGGGCAGGATCCCGCGAAGGACGCTCGAGAGAATCCGCAAAGACCACCCCGATGCGCCCCTGCCCGGAGGCAAACTCCCCGGTCGACCCGACATCGTCTTTTCGGCGCGCCACAAGGCGGTCTTTGTGAATGGCTGCTTCTGGCATCTTCACGACTGCCCCGCAGGACAACACTCGCCTCAGACGAATGCAGAATTCTGGGAATCCAAACGCACTCGCACACGCGAACGGGACCAACGCACCATAGCGGCCCTCATGGAGCTCGGCTGGGAGTCGTTGGTTTTGTGGGAATGCGAGCTCGTGGACCCACAATCCGTCACGGAAAGTTTGGTGTCTTTCTTGGGGACTCCCCGTAAAAGCGGAAGCCCTCCAGACGCTGCCCGCGAGTTCGATATCGGGACCAAAAGCGCCGAATGATACTCCTCCAACTCGGGAAAGGCGTCCCCATTTCAGCTGTCAATAAGATTGTCATCATCGTTGACTTAATGAAAACGCGAACCTAGTCTCGTTCGTGCGGGACCTCTTTCCCCGCCCCTCCCAAGGCCGATCGCTTTCGGCCCGCAGGTCAGTGTTCACTTTTCGAATGGAGCCACCAATGGAGTTACACCACCTCACGGCAACCAAGGCACGCGAACTTTTTGATGCCAAGGAACTCTCACCGGTTGAACTGCTGGACGCGGTCGTGGCCCGCACCGCAGCGGTGGAACCGAGCATCAACGCGCTGACCGAGGAAATGCTGGAGGTGGCCTACGACGCTGCCCGCGCCTCACAGGAACGCTTCGCCAAGCCAGGCACGCAGCTTGGCGCCCTCGAAGGAATCCCGCTGCTGCTCAAGGAAGAGCAGCCCATTGCCGGATACAAGTCCGAGGAAGGTTCTCTGACGCTGAAGGGAAACATTGCCGAGGAAACGCACCCCATCGTTGATCGGATCTTTGCAGCAGGTGCGGTGGTGCACGGACGCACCACCACCCCCGAGTTCTGCTCAGCCGGCTACACGCATAGCAAGCTCTGGGGCGTCACCCGCAACCCCTGGAACCTCGCGTTGACCCCGGGCGGCTCCTCCGGCGGCTCCGGTGCCGCCCTTGCCGCGGGCGCAACCGTCCTGGCCACCGGCTCGGACATCGGCGGATCCATTCGCATCCCTTCCTCCTTCTGCGGCTTGGTCGGATTCAAGCCTCCCTTCGGCCGGGTGCCGGGCATGGCCCCGTTCAACCAGGACACCTACTGCGCGGACGGCCCCATGGGCCGCAGCGTCGCCGACGTGGCCATGCTGCAGAACGTGATCGCCGGACCGCACCGCGCCGACCAGGCCTCGATTCGCCCGGCCTACGTGTTGGGCGCGCCGAATGCGGCCGCGGCCGTCGGCATGAGGGTCGCCCTGTGCGTGAACCTCGGCGACTACGCCATCGACCCGGCGGTCGAGGCCAACACCCGCGCCGCGGCCGAGGCCCTGCGCAACGCGGGAGTCATCGTCGACGAGGTCGCGCTGCCCTGGACCAGGAAGCAGATCGTCGAGACGGCATCGGCTCACTTCGGAGGCATCATGGGAGCCTTTGTCTCGGAAATTGCCGCCGAACAGCGCGAGCTTCTGATGCCCTACACGCTCGACTTTGTCGAGAGCACCGCCAAGAGCGGATCCTTTGCCGAGGGTCTGTTCTCCGAGGCCGAAATCTACGCGCCTCTGGGCAAGCTCCTTGAAAGCTACGACGCGCTGCTCTGCCCGACCAACGCAGCTACGGGCCTGGCTGCTGACTTCCCGGACCCTGCCGCGCCCATCGAGATCGACGGGCAGCACCTTTCGTGGATCGAAGCGAACATCACCGTGCCGTTCAACCTGATCGGCCGGGTGCCGGTGCTTTCCGTCCCGTCCGGACTCGCCCCCAACGGCATCCCGACGGGCGTGCAGATCGTCGGCCGCACTTATGACGATGCCACGGTGTTCACGCTCGGCGCCGCGCTCGAGGAATCGCTGAACCTGTGGACCCAGGCCTCCTGGTGGCCCGAAGTGCAGACAACCGCGAACACACTCGCATAGTCAGCCCGCGGACATGTCAGTGCCCGCAGCCACGTAGGCTGCGGGCACGAACTTCCGGTCGCCACAAAACGTCTTGACACAGCCTGAAGAAGACGCAAAGGGAACCCACGGCGTCTGGATGACCTCACGCGAAGGAGAATGACACCGCGTTTCGGAACACTCGTAATCTTGCGCGCACCATGCCTATATTGAAGCCGGTGGACGCCACTTAGCGCGGCCACGCAACATGCACGCCTAGTCAACGAAGAGGGCCACAGTGCTGGACGGTCCCGTTCGTGACGGAAACGAGGAACCCATGTCGGCACCGGCACCCGCCACTACTGCAACAGAAGAGACCGATGCGGCGGGCTTCACTGCCGATTGGCGGCGTTGGCACCGGCAACGACTACAGGGACTCTCCGCGCCGCATGGATTCCTCGCGATTACAGACCTGCACTGGCTGACGAGCGACCCCACACGCTACGACGGAATCCCCGGCCAATGGTGGGTCACCCACGATTGGCTCTTTGTGGACCTCGGCACCGACGAGAGCCTGTTCCTGAACGGCATGCCGGTTTCCGGGGTCCAGAGGCTGGGCAGCATCGCCGAGCGCGATGGATTCAACCTCGGCCACGGGGAAACCATCATCGAGGTAGCCAAGCGGGGCGGCAAATACATTCTGCGTCCGCGCAATCCGCAGAATCCGCTGCTGCAGGAATTCAACGGCGTCCCGGCCTACACACCGGACCCGCGCTGGCGCATCGCCGGCGCCTACCGTCGTTTCGACCAGCCGCGGACGACCCTGGTCGGTGCGGCGGTGGAGGGCATCGAGCGCGTCTATGAGTCGCCCGGAGAAGTGGTGTTCGAGCTCGACGGGGAAACCCACACACTCACCGCCTTCAACGGCCACACCGAGGGAACACTGAACATCCTGTTCACCGACGCAACGTCGGGAAAGACCACCTATGCGGCAAACCGCTCACTTGTCGTGGACGTTCCCGGCGAGGACGGAATCGTCGTGTTGGATTTCAACTGGGCGGTGAACCTTCCGTGCGCCTTCACAGACCTGGCCACCTGCCCGCTGCCGCCCGCGGAGAACCGTCTGGCGGTGGCCATCGAGGCCGGCGAAAAGACCCCGTTCGAACGCTCCGTCGACTAATCAGCAGCCCGCAAAGGCACCTGTACCGGGTTCGCGGCCCCGTGCAGGCCGGCGTTTAAGTGGCGGAGCGGAATCGCGTGGCGAACCCGTTGACGACCAGTGCAAGGAACACCAGCAGGCAGAGCACCGCGCCGATCTCGAACGTGATGTTGATTCCGGCGGCGGTGGCGTGGTGGTCGGCCGAGGTGTGCGCCGCGATGACGGCACCGGAAACGGCCGTGCCAAAGGAGCTGCCGATGGTGCGCAGGACCTGGTTGAAACTCACCGAGCTGCCCAGTTCCTCGGTCGCCACGCTGCGGGCAATCAGGGCCGGCATGGCGGCATAGGCGGAGCCCAGACCCAGCCCGAAGACCAGCATGCCCAGCAGGATTTCCCAGAGCTGGGAGTGCGCCAGCCACAGCAGCGATCCGGCGACGGCCATCAGCGCGGCCCCGATGGGCAGCAGCGTTGCCAGGGAGAACCTGCGGACCAGGCGATGCACCAGGCGGTTCGCCGCAAAACTGCCCACGGACAGCGGGAACATCACGAAGCCCGCCCAAAACACCGGCAGGGCCAGGCCGTATTCCGTGGATTCGGGCGCCTGGGCCACGAGGCTTGCCATCGACAGACCGATGTACAGCGCGGCGCCGAGCCCGATGGCCGTGAGGTTGGCCAGCAGCACTTCCCCGTTGCCGAACACCCGCAGGTTGATCAGGGGGTGGTCGCTTCGCAGTTCCGTCCGGATCCACAGCGACAGCAACACCACGGCGACCGCCAAGATCCCAAGGGTCAGGGGCGAGGTCCAGCCCCAGCGGGGGCCCTCGCTGATCCCCAGCAGCAGGGTACCGAGCCCGAAGGCCAGCAGCGTCGCGCCCAGGGTGTCGAAGGGAAGCGCGGCCGCATGCTCGTCGGGGCCGTTAGGGATGACGCGCATGAGCACGACGATGGCGCTGAGCACGAACAGCGCGGCGAACCAGAAGGCCCACCTGAATCCGGTGAGACCGGCGATGATTCCGGTCAGCGGGTAGCCAATGCCGATTCCGGTGGCCACCGTGACCGAGAGGCTGGAGATGGCTCCCCGGACTTTGTCGGCGGCCACGTAGCGGCGCGCCAGCGAGATCGTCACCGCGACGACTCCGTAGGTCAGGCCCTGGAGCGTGCGCCCGATCAGGAACACCGTGAAGTTCGGCGCGAGGGCCGCGATGACGGACCCGGCGAGGATGATCGTGAGCGAGACCAGCAAGAGCTTCTTCTTGTGCGGGCCGTCGCTGAGCCGGCCCATCACCGGGGTGGCAATGGCACCTGCCAGGAGGTTCAGCGTCAACATCCATTGCGCGGTGCTGACGGATACGCCCATTTCCTGGGAGATCGAGGGAACCAGAAGCATGCCCAACGAGCTGACGATGGCCGTGGACAGTGCCGCGTAGACCAGCGCTGGCACCATGTAGGAACGGGTTTCAGCCACGCGGCGGCTCCACTCCGATCTTTTTCAGGACCGGGATGGCCGCCAGGAGGATCTCGCGTTCGTCGGCTGTCAGCCGCTCGACGATGGCCTGGGCAATCCAGACCTCTCCGACCCGCACCTCCTCCTCGAGTTTGACCCGTCCCGCTTCGGCGAGCTCGATCCAGGTCCTGCGGCGGTCATCGGCGTCGGGAACGCGTTCGATGTATCCCAGTTCCTCGAGCTCGGGTGTTGCCAGGGATATGGCCTGGGGGCTGACCCGTATCGCTGCCGCCAGCTCCTTGCTGGTCGCCCGGCCGTGCAGCGACAGGTGCTGCAGGATTCCCATCTTGCCCGGGGAGAGGCTGCGTTCGGCCCGCATCCTCCGCGCGAGGGGTTGCAGCGCCTCGAGGAATTCCCGGGCGGATTCGGGGTCTGGTGTACGTTCAGAGGTCATCGTTAAATCATACAACCAACTTGATCAAGTTACTTGATCATTATTTCCGGCTGTTGCCTCCGGCTACCCCGCCGTACGGATTTTCCCTGCCGCGGACTCCAGACGTCCCTCGCGCACCGCCAGTTCAAGGCCCCGCTGCAGGCACCGGGAAACCGCTTCCGTCATGCGCCCGTACCCCAGGACACCGAGCGCCGCCCGCTTGAGCTCGTCCACGCCCGATTCCTCGGCGGAGAAGACAAGCGCACACATCAGGTTGGCGATCTCCCGCGGGCTGATCTCCTGGGCCTTCAGGTCATGCGCCGCGAAGGCGGTTCGGTGATCGATCCAGCCGGCTTGGTCCAGCCCTGTCGGCCAGACGAATCCGTCGGCATCGGTGACGTAGTTCTTCTTGTCCAGGGCCGCCAGCATGGCCTTTTCCCGGGCTGCCGAGACGCGTCCGAGCTCGTAGGCGTTGATGGCAAGCCTGGCCAGCCGACGGTCCAGGATCGGCCATTCCGCCTGCACGATTTCCGCCAGCAGCGCCGCGGCCTTCTTCTTGCCGGCGGCGCTCTTAAGTTCGTCGAGTTCCCCGGCCTTGCCCGCCATGCGGATAGCCCAGGGCTTGAACCCGGTGGATTTGGCCCGGATGGCGCGCACCTGCGATTCGGCCGGCGCCTGCATCGCTGGCTTCTGTTTTCCTCCGGGCAAGGCCCCTGCCGCCGGCCCGGTTTCCCCGGCAACCCGCGCTTCCAACACCCGCTCAAGCTCGGCATCGATCGAGTCCAGGACGGTAGCGGGATCCTCCAGCCACGCGGGCAGCCAGATCCGCATGACCGATTCCCAGCCGAGCAGGTTGTGCAGGACATCCCGCGGCAGGCCGTCGCGGTCACCCACGGTCTTGCGCGCGGCCCACGACTCGTTGTCCAGCAGGATGGCCATCGCCGGTTCACCCGGACGATCGGCGCGGGCCACCGTCGCATCGATCCTGAAGTCGGACAGCCCGACGTTCGTGGCCACCACGTGGCCGCGCTCCCGCAGGCGTGCCGCAACCTCTTCACGGTGCCTGTCGCGCGCGATGGCGGAGAGCGACCCGTTGCCCAGTGTGTGTGCGCCCTCGGCGGCCAGGTCCAGGTAGGCGCGCAGGTGCTTGATGCCCAGCGCCGATGAGTCCTCGGCGCGCAGGTCTGCGGGGTCGAAGCTGGAGAAGACCACGACCTGGCGGCGGGCACGGGTGATGGCAACGTTCAGGCGACGCTCGCCACCGACGTTGTTCAGCGGGCCGAAGTTCAGCGGCAGCTTCCCCTGCCGGTTGGCGCTGAAGGCGGTGGAGAACAGGATGACGTCGCGCTCGTCGCCCTGCACGTTCTCCAGGTTCTTCACGAAAAGCCCCTCGGCGTCCGTCTCGAGCGCGGCGCCCAGGCGCTCGTCCGCGTGGTCGCGCAGCAGCCCCTCGATCAGGTCCCGTTGCGGGGCGTTGAAGGTAACCACGCCGATCGAGGGAATGGCCGACGGCGAGGCATCAAATCGCCGCTTGATCTCATCGGCGATGCGCTGCCCCTCGATCGGGTTGGTGCGCAGCAGGCCCGCGGGCCCGGAACGGTGGAAGGCGCCGTCGACCCGTACCAGCGAGATGCCGTACCCGTCCGATCCCGCATCTGCCGCATCGTTGGACTCAGCACCGTTGGAAACAGCACCGTTGGAAACAGCACCGTTGCGCGGGGACGGGAAGGACGAGAGCTTTCCGTCGTAGTAGTGCCGGTTGCTGAAGGCGATCAGCGACTCGTCCTGGCTGCGGTAGTGCCACGACAGCCAGCGCCGCTGCACCCGGGCCATGACGCACTCGGTCAGGATCGACTCCTCGTCGGCGACAAGCATCTCCGACTCCGGGTCCTCGTCCGGCTCCAGCGAGACCTCCGCGAACGAGCCCGGCGGCATCTGCTTGCTGTCGCCCACGACCACCGCCGACTTGGCGCGGCCCAGGGCGCCGATCGCGTCGGCCACCCGGATCTGGGAGGCCTCGTCAAAGACCACGATGTCGAATTCACCGGCCCGCGGCGGGAAGAACCGTGCCGCGGAGTCCGGGCTGACCAGCACGCATGGCAGGATCGTGGTGACCAGGTCCCCGTAGGAATCCATGAGCCGGCGCACGCTCAACCCGCCCCGGCGGCGTTCAAGCTGCCGGGCCAGCTCGCCCATGCGTTTCTCGGCCGCCTTCAGCTTCTCGGCACGCTGCCGGGTGATGAGTTCGGGCAGTGATTTTGCCAGGTGCCCCCGCAGGGACGTGGCCGAATCGGTGAACCGTTCGACGGCGCGCGTATGGGTATCGGCGTTGAATTCGTCCAGACCGTGGGCCGCGAGCCGTTCGGCAAGGGCCGCCTCCGCCATGCCGCGCATGAATCCACGCGGCGCGTCCTCCGCAGCGAATTCCCCGGTGGCCAGCAGCGACCAGGCATCCTCCAGCCCGCTTGCCTTCAGGATTTCCAGGGTATCGACGAACCCGGCCCAGCGTTCCAGTCCGCGCTGGGCCGTCCGCCCGGTGCCGCGCTCGTCGACGGTGCGTTGGAACGCACCCAGGAAGCCCTCGTCGCCCGGCCATGCCGAGTGTGTGCGGAGTTCTTCGGGCATCACTGCCAGGAGTCCTTCCCAACGTCCGGCAATCCCGCGAAGCTCGCCGGCAAGCGCCTTTGCGGCCGTCGGGTCCTGTTCGAGGGCCCCCTTGAGGATCTTGCGCAGCGAACGGGTGTGGGAATCATCCCGGCCCGGATCCCCGACCTTGGGCAGCATCCGCGCAAGGTCCAGCAACGTGTCGCACTGTTCCGCAACGCTTTGGATGTCGCCGTCCGTGAACGGATTCCACTGCCCGGGCAGGTTGATTCCCGAAAGCGAGCCCAGCCCCGTGGCGATGCGAGTACGTTGCGCCCGCGCTTCGATCAGTTCTCCGATGATGGTCACGAGTTTCCTCGCGTCGGCCTCGGCGCCCCTCCAGCCCCCGCCGAAGTGCTCGGCGATGACCCGCAGCCGCCGCTTCTTGCGGCCGAAGCCCAGGAACCCGAATTCGTCGGCGACCCTGGCGGCCTGGTGCGCCGGAGCGAGATCGTTCTCCAGCACCGACGGGTCGACAACGGTGGGCAGCCAGTCCATGCGCTGCACCAGGGCCGTGGCCTCGGACAGCAGTTCTCCGCTGGTTGCCTGCCATTCCGGCGTCGAAGCAGCGTCGAGCACCGCGGCGGGCACCCGTCCCTCCAGCAGCTCCGCGAGATGGCGCAGGTCTTCCGGTTCCGCAGCGCTCTCCAACCAGGCGGCCACCCCGGCCTCGGCATGGATGTGCGTGGCTCCGGACCATGCCAACGCCAGGCCATCCGCCGCTGCACGCAGTGCCGCCTGTGCCTGAGCGTCGAGCGGACCGCCGAGGAATCCCCACGGATGGTCCTTCCGCGGGCGCGCGGGTTCCGCGGTTTCGGGCAGCCTGCCGAGCGCCTCGCGCACCGCACCCGCTTCCGCGTCGCTTGCCCGCGCGGCGAATGCCTCGGTGACAGGCAGCGCAGGAATGCCCGGATCCATCGACAGGGCGACGTTCCGGGCGCCGTAGGCCGAGTAGCCCGACGGGCCCTCGTCGTGGAGGTCCCGCGCATAGCCGGCCAGCCTGCGGGTGGAGGCGGCCAGGTCGTTTTCGGCCAGCGACATCCCGGCCTCGTCGGCGAAGACCAGGTGGTCCAGGGACGCCTTGATCTGCGCGCGCACGGCATTCGGGGACGAGCCCTTGTCATGGAGGTCGAGCGCGAATTCGCCCAGGCCCACCTCGTTGAGGCGCCTGCTCACCACTTCCAGCGCTGCACGTTTTTCCGCCACGAAAAGCACCCGCTGCCCCGTGGCCATGGCGTGCGCCAGCAGGTTGGTGATCGTCTGCGACTTGCCCGTGCCCGGCGGGCCCTCGAGCACAAACGTGCGCCCTGCCCGCGCGGCGGCGACGGCCTCAAGCTGGGACGCGTCGGCGGGCACCGGGCAGTCGGCTGCCAGCCGATCCAGGTCGACAGCTTCCTCCGCGGAATTGGGGCCGGCGGGGTCGGTGAATTCGTTGGTCGGGGATTCAACCAGGTGCCTGACCAGCGGCGAAGACATGAAGGTTTCCCAGTTGTCGTCCAGGTCCTTCCACATGCGGAACTTCGCGAATTGCAGGATCGCCAGGTCGGCGCTTCCCTCCACGTGGAACGGGAGGTCCGCCGCCAAGAGTGCATCGCGCAATGCGCCCAGCGCCACCTCGATGTCGATGCCCGATTCGTCGCGGACCGGGTCCTCGAACCCCGGAATGCGCAGCCCGAATTGCTCGTGCAGCTTTTCGCTCAGGCAATAGTTCGGGGTGGAGGTCCCCGTCTCATCCATCTCGATGCGGAAGTGCTTTCCGCGCCCCGCGGGTCGCAAATGGACGGGGACCAGGAACAGCGGGGAACGCAGGGCCCGACCGTCCATGGACCAGTTCAGCGAACCCAGGGCCAGATAGAGGTTGTTGGCGCCGTTCTCGTCAACGATCCGCTTCGCCGCGCCGGCCATCCTGCGCAGCTTGGAGAGATAGGTGGCCGAGTCCAGTCGGGTGTACGCCTTTCCCCGGGAAAGCAGCAGTTCGATCCGGCGCTCGACGGGCAACAACGGCCCGGTTTTGTACCGCTCTTTGTCCAATGCGCCGATCTCGTCGTCGGGCAGCAACTCGATGGCCCTGCCGTTGTTGACCAGGTCTTCGAGGCCGTCGACCACGCTGTCGGGGACCGCCAGCGTGAGGCGGGAGCGGTCCGTGAAATTCAGCAGGCGGTTGCGCAGGGAAAGATCCAGCAGCCCGTTCTTCCAGGCAGTGATGCGCGGCGGTGCCGTCTGGCCCGTGGCGGCCGGGGCCTGTTGCCGGCGCTCGGATTTCTCCCTGAAAAAGCGCTCAAGGGTGTCCGACTGCGCCGCACGGTACTCAACCACTGTGGGCTTGCCCGTCTCCGTGAATCCCCGGGCCGGCAACGGGTTGATTCCGCTGCGGCGCGCCTGCCGGATGTCGATGGCGTAGGCCAGCTTCCCGGTTGCATCGGGTCCCTCGTCAACGGGGCTTTGGGCGAACTCGCGCTTCGTCGCGTCGGAGGCCTCGACGATGGACATTCGTCGGTCGATGGTGATGGCTGTGGTTTCCACGATGCGCAGGTGGTCGGCACCCACAAGGTTCACCAACGCGCGGGCGCCCTCGACATCGAGGCTGCTGCTGGGCAGTCCCCCGTCGGGGATACGCCAGTACGCAAGGAATGCGTGCCCGCCGGCAAGCCAAATCACCGAGTTGATGCCCACTCGCTCGAGCAGCGCCGCCATGAGCAGCGTGGTGTCCAAGGCGGTGCCGAAGCGTTCGGTCAGCACCTCCTCCGCGCCGCGGATGTACTGCCCGCCGGCCTCGGCCAGATCCCAGTTCGCCCGCGGGTTGCCCAGGCGGATGCCGCGCGTGCACAGCACCTCGAAGAGGGCCTCGACGGACTGGTCCACCCGCTCGGCGCCGCCCAGTCGGACGTCGGCGTTCTCCCCGCCGGCGCGCATGCTGAACAGGTCGCCGGCTTCGGAGAGCAGTTCGGCGAGCCGGGGATGCTGCGGCTGCACAAACGCGGCCAGCAGCTCGGCGGTGGCTTGGCTGCCCGCGCCCGGCCAATGGCTTGCGGGCAGCAGGTCGACGTCGGCGGACTTCTCGGCCAGGAGCTTCGCATTCTCGGCCACCCGGACGATGAGTTTTCCCGGGCGGCGGGAGTCGATCAGGGCGAAGGCCGCCGGGTCCAGCGCCACGTCCAGGTCGTGGAGGGTCGTCTTGCCCGTCGGCAATTCCATGCGGCGCTCGGCCACCGCGGAGACCGCCAGGTTGCCGCTCATCACCACGGCCGTCACCAAGACCTGGCGCGCCTCCTCGCCGTGGTTGTCGAGCACCACCCGTTCGATGATGCGGGCATGCGTGTGCGCGGAGGCATAGGTGATTTTTCCACTATGGGCGATGTCGACCAGAATGGATCGTCCGCTCAGCACGCGGCCGGAAGCCGGAGGCTGGTCACCCGCGGCGAAAGATTGAACCAGCTCTGCCACTTGGCCCGCCGAATAATCCAGGTCCAGTTCGGCCAGGAAATCTTCGCAGGTTGCCAACGCCCGCTGCACGTCCGCTTCGGCGAATGCCGTGCCGTTCTCCCAGATTCGGTGGATTTCCTGCAGCCGACGGGTCCGTGCTTCCTGCTCCGTCGATGGCCCGGGATCAGCGGAAAACGACAAGTGATCACGCAATTGTGTGGAAAGGTCAACGATGGCCGCGGGCTGCGCTTGACTCCCCAGCGCCTGGTCGAGCTGGCCCAGCAGCCCCGTCCAGCCGGCGGCCGCGGTTCGCGCCGCGCGCTTTTCGGCCTCCAAGGAGTCCAGTGCCAGTGAGACGATTTCCAGCGCCGTTCCCACATAGTCACGGTGAATCATCAAGAAGGCCATCCTCAGTTAAAACGTTTGCACCGCCCGCCGCGGGACTCCGGATTTGTCCCTCCAAACCTATCCCACGCGGGAAATCAGCGGGCCACGGGCGCGTGAGCCAGGATCATCGAGCGGGGTTCGCCAAACCGGACCTTCGACGACACCCGCCGGCGAATCATTCGCCGCTCTCCGCCCCGCCCTCATGCGCTTCCCTGCCCGACAGGTCAGACCCGTCTGGCGTAGTCTTCCTTGAGCACTTCCAGGTGCGACCACGATGCCGTGCGCTTGATCCCCGGCAGCGCCCGCAGCTCCTCGAGCGAATCAAGCAGCGCGGCCGGCGACCTGCCCACCAGCGTCGCCACGGCGTCGAACCTGCCCACGGTCTCGGCGGCAAACTCGACGTCCTTCGAGTTCCGCAGCTGTTCGAGCACCTCGCCGTGGCCGCCGTTGAGGTTCAGCCCGACCCCCATGGAGAGCTGCCGCCCGTGCGCGCCGCGCGCCTCCACCGCGCTGATCTTGATGATGCGCAAATCCAGCAGCCTTTGCACCCGCACCCGCACCGCGGTGGCCGAGAGGCCCACCTCCGCGGCCAGGCGCCGGTAGCTGGCCCTGCCGTCGGCCTGCAGCAGCGCGATCAGCCGGGTGTCCGTGGGATCGATCGCCGCGTCCCCGGTGTACTTGGAGATGAAGAAACCCTTGAGCACCGAGGTGTAGACCAGGGTGTCGATCTTTGCCACGCCCGGCAGCCGGCGCACGTTCGCCAGGGTCCGGTGCAGCTCCTCGTGGCTGGTCACCCGGACCTCGGCGATCAGGTCGTGGGCGCCGCCCACCGCCGAGACCAGCACGGTGTCCGAGTCCCGGACCAGGCCGTCGGCAATGGCCCGGACCGGCCCCTCCGCCACGACCGACACGTGGGCGATCACCCGCTGCCCCAGGAACGACGGGTCCACCGCCGCGATCACCCGTACGGTCCCCGAATCCAGCAGCTGCTGCACCCGGGTGGCGATCGTCGCCCGGGGCGCACCAAGGTCCCTGGCAATGTCAAGGAAGCTGGCGCGCCCATCGACCTGCAGGGCCCTGATGATCGCCGTGTCGAAGTTTTGTGGGTCTTTCATGGCACCTTCTATATCTCAGGTTTGTTTCGACTCTGGTACAAAAACTGCTGTTGACTGCGTGATTCGTTTTTCTCTTGCGCACAAACATCGAAAGATCCAAACAATAGTGAAGATTACCGTACAAACTACGTATTTATTGTGTTTGCCGTCACGCTCATCCGTGGCTACAGTTGTCCAAATCACAAACAAGTTCTGGCTAGAGCCGGAAAAGGTGGAATCTCCCATGGAACAAAATAGGGCCGCAGTGAAAGAATTCAGTCACGCCCGTGCAAGGCGTGCCGGGATGGCAGCCTTCGTCGGCACCGCCATCGAGTGGTACGACTTCTACATCTACGCAACGGCGGCGGCGTTGGTCTTCGGCCCGTTGTTCTTCCCCGAGGCAGACCGGGCGGTCGGCATTGCCGCGGCCTTCGCGACCTACGCCGTGGGCTTCGTGGTCCGCCCGCTGGGTGGCATCATCTTCGGGCACATCGGCGACAAGTTCGGTCGCCGCCCGTCGCTGGTCATCACCCTGCTGGTCATGGGAATTTCCACCGCCCTGGTGGGCCTGCTGCCCACCTACGCCAGCATCGGCGTCTGGGCACCGACGCTGCTCATCGTCCTGCGCGCGCTGCAGGGCCTGGCCGTCGGCGGCGAATGGGGCGGCGCGGTCCTGATGGCCGTGGAACACGCACCTGAAAAGCACAAGTCCTTCTACGGCGGCTTCGCCCAGCTGGGCAACCCCGCCGGCGCCCTGCTCGCGACACTGATGTTCAGCGCCCTGAGCTCCCAGGGCGACGACTTCCTGCTCAACGGCGGCTGGCGCATCCCGTTCCTGATCTCCTTCGTGCTGATCCTGGTGGGCTTCTGGGTCCGCAACCGCGTCGAGGAATCCCCGGTCTTCGAGGCAAAGGTCGAGGGCGCCGTTCAGTCCCTTCCGCTGAAGACGGCAATCGTCGGCAACTGGAAGGCGCTGCTGATCGGCGTCGGCCTGCTGCCGTTGTCCACCGGCGGCTACCAGCTGACCACCACCTTCGCCACCGCCTACGGCACCGATCCGTCGGTGGGCCTGGACGAAACCCTGATCCTGAACGCCCTGGCAACTGCCGCGTTCATTGAACTCGTGGCGACCCTGGGCGTTGCCTGGCTGGGCGACAAATGGGGCCGCAAGCGCGTCATGTTCATCGGCCTGCTCGGCTCCATGATCCTGGTGATCCCGCAGTTCCTGGTCATGTCCACCGGACCGGAATGGCTGATCTTCGTGGCCTTCTGCGCCATGCGCCTGGTCATGACGGCAACCTACGCCCCGATGGCAGCGATCATGTCCCAGCTCTTCCCGCCGCAGGCCCGCTACACCAGCATCTCGCTGTCCAACGGCGTTGCCGCAGCCTTCTGGGGCGGCATCTCCCCGCTCGCGGCCACCCTGCTCTACGCGGCAACCGGAAACATCTGGCCGGTCCTCATCCTCTTCCTGGCCATGGGCGCACTGAGCATCTTCTGCCTGGCCATCGCCCCGCAGCACCGCGACGAGGAACCGACCTACGAAGCCGCACCAGCTAACACCATGAACGACCCGATCGAGGCCTCCAAATGAGAAAACTGCAGACCTTCGCCGCCCCGGCACGCACCTTCGTCCCGCAGTTGGTCACGGCGTCCAACATCCACACCATGGACACGAAAAACCCCTCCGCCACCGCCATGCTGCTGCATGACGGATACCTGCTGGCCGTCGGTTCCGAGGCCGAGTGCCGCGCCGCCGGCGCCGCACTGGGCCTGCCGGACCCTCGTGTGCAGGACTTCGGGGACGCCACCCTGGTCCCGGGCTTCATCGACGCCCACGCCCACCCACTGATGTACGGGCAGCTGAAGACCTGGGTCGATTGCGGGCCGGACAAGGCCAAGAGCATCCCGGAGATCGTGGCGCTGCTGAAGGAACGCGCGGAGCAGACCCCCAACGGCCTGCCGGTGCGCGGCTACGGCTACGAGCAGAGCAACCTCATCGAACAGCGCCACCCCACGGTCGCTGAACTCGACGAGGTCGCCTCCGACCGCGAGGTCTACCTGATGAACGCGTCGGGCCACGGCGGCGTCGTCAACAACCACACCTTCGAGCTGCACAGCGTCACCAAGGACACCCCCAACCCGGCGGGCGGCGAGTTCTTCCGCGACGCCGACGGCGAACTCACCGGCGAGCTCTCCGATGCGGCCTGCAACATCCTCACGGGCCTCGAGGGCGTGAAGATCGGGCACCACGGCCCCAACTTCCACCTGGCCGACGCCCCCGAGGAGCACCTGCGCCAGCTGCAGATCGCCCAGGAGGGCTTCCTGGCCGGCGGCGTCACCACCGTGGGCGACGCCCAGGTCTCCCGCCGCGAGTTCGACATGTACCTGCGCATGGCCGAGGCCAACCAGCTCAAGATCCGCGTGAACATGTACCTGCTCTCGCACCTTTTGGACGAGGCCGCCGACATGGGCATGCACGGGGCGTTCGGCAACGCGCAGCTGAGCTTCGCCGGCTTCAAGTTCTACGCCGACGGCACCCTGGGCGGCTGGACCGCCTACTTCCCCGACGGCTACGTGGGCGACCCCTGCCGCACCGGCCAGCTCTACCACGAGCCCGCCGCGTACACCGAACTGATCGCCAAGGCCCACCGCCTGGGCCTGCAGACCGCCACCCACGCGCAGTCCCCCACCGCGCTGGAGATGGTCATCTCCGCCATCGAGGCCGCCCAGGCCGAGCGCCCGGACGCCGACGCACGCCACCGGATCGAGCACTGCGGCCTGCCGACCCTGGAACAGATCGACCGCATGGCCGCGGCCGGCATCCACCCGGTCAACCAGCCGCAGCACTACTACAACTGGGGCGAGGGCGTCACCGAAGCGATCGGCACCCCCGGCGAGCGCTTCAACCCGCTGGGCGAATTCATTGCCGCGGGCGTGAGGGTGACCATCTCCTCCGACGCACCGGTGGCCGAGCCGCTGCCGCTGGAGGCCATCCAGGCCGCCGCGACCCGCGTGACCCGCCAGGGCCACAAGCTGGGCAGCGACAACCTGCGCATCACCGCCAAGCAGGCACTTGCAGCCCACACCATCAACGCCGCCCACGCGCTGGGCCGCGAGGACGACCTGGGCTCGCTGGTTGCCGGCAAGCGCGCGGACTTCGCCGTGCTGGCCGTCGACCCGCTGGCCGTGGAGGCCGGCGAGATCGCCGGGATCCGCGTCCTGGAAACCTGGGTGGACGGCATCTGCCACTTCACCGCGGACCGCACTGTCGATCGAAATACCGACCGCGACACCGTAAACACCAACGCACCCCAGGAGCCGGCACATGTCTAACCAGGAAACCGCCGCCACCATCGAGCTGCCCGAGGGCGTCGTGGCCAACAACGCCGGCTTGGACGTGATGACGGTGCTGCGCAACTACGGCATCGACACCATCTTCGGCATCCCCGGAACCCACAACCTGGAGTTCTACCGCCACCTGGCCCCGCTGGGCATCCGCCCGGTCACCTCCCGCCACGAGCAGGGCGCCGGCTACGGTGCCGACGGCTGGGCCCAGCAGACGGGCCTGCCGGGCGTGGTCATCACGACCTCCGGCCCGGGCCTGCTCAACGCGCTCTCCGCCGCGGGCACCGCCTACTGCGAATCCCGCCCGCTGATCATCCTTTCCCCCGGTGTGCCGGTGGGCGAGGAGTTCGCGGACATCGGGTCGCTGCACGAGACCAAGGACGCCACCGGCGCCGTGGGCGCGATCGTCGAGTGGTCCCGCCGCGTGCACTCGGGCGCCGAGGCGGTCCAGGCCGTCCACGACGCGTTCGAACTGTTCCGCTACTCCCGCCCGCGCCCCATCCACATCGAGATCCCGCTGAACATCCTCGAGGGCCCCTCGGACGCCCCGGCCCAGCTGCTGGAAGCCGTCGCCCCGCGCACCCCGCAGGCGGCCAACCCGGAGGCCATCGCCCGGGCCGCCGCGGCGTTGCGCACCGCCACCCGCCCGGTCATCCTGGCCGGCGGCGGTTCGCTGCGCGCCGGATCCGACGTCCTGGCCCTGGCCGAGGCCCTGCAGGCCCCGGTCGTCACGACGCTGAACGGCAAGGGCTCGATCCCCGAATCGCACCCGCTCTCGCTGGGCTCTGACATCCGCCTCGACGTCGCGCAGAAGTTCTGCGAGCAGGCCGACGTCCTGCTGGTGCTCGGCTCCAAGGTCGGCGAGGCGGAGCTCTGGTTCAACGAGCTCAAGCCCACCGGCACCGTGGTGCGCGTGGACATCCTCGAGACCCAGCTGAACAAGAACCTGGCCGCCGGCATCGGCCTGGTCGGCGACAGCGCGGCGGTCGTTCCGCAGCTGATCGCCGCGCTGGGCGACCACCGGGCACCCGCCGCCCCGGACCTGGCGGCATTGCGCGACCGGATGCGCGACGACGCACGCGCGCTCTCCCCCGCCTTCGCCGCGCTGGCCGAGCAGGTCGCCATCGCCGTTCCGGCCAACACCATCATCGGCGGGGACTCCTCGCAGGCCACCTACCTGGGCACGGCCAGCTTCGTCCCGCAGGACACCCCGCACTCGCTGCTCTACACCCCGGCCTACGCGACGCTCGGCTACGGCCTGCCGGCCTCCATCGGTGCCCGCATCGGTGCCCCGGAGCGCCCGGTGGTCTGCGTGATCGGCGACGGCGCCCTGATGTTCGCCATCCAGGAACTTGCGACCGCCGTGGAGCAGCGCCTCGACCTCGTGGTGGTCTGCGCGGACAACGGCGGCTACGGCGAGATCAAGCAGAACGAGCTGGACCGCGCCATCACCCCGGTCGGCGTGGACCTGGTGCAGCCGGACTGGGCGGCGCTCGCCACGGCATTCGGCGGCAACGGCACCAAGCTGGCCGACGCCGACGAACTGGCCCCGGCCATCCGTGCGGCACTTGCCGCCGGCGGCGTCCAGCTCATCCACGTGCCGATGGCGCTGTTCAACCAAGCACCGCTCAACTAACCGCGCATATCCAAGCGGCAACAAACCGGTGGGGTTGCGGGGAAGCACTTCTGCTTTCCCGCAGCCCCACCGGCATATCCGCCACCACCGTCTTCCCCGAACAGGAGTTTTCCGTGTCAGCCACACCGCTTTCCAAGCCTCAGGTCTTGATCACCGACGCCGCCGACCTCGACCACACCATTGCCCTGGACCTGCTCTCCGCGGCCGGCATTCAGGCCGAGTACCTGAACTCCCGGGACCGCTCGGAAATCCTCGCCGCGGCCCGCGGCTGCTCCGGCATCATCCTGGGCTACGCCTCCCTGGATGCCGGAATGATCGCCGAACTGCCCGAGCTCAAGGTCGTCGCCACCATGTCCGCGGGCTTCGACATGGTCGACGTCCGCGCCGCGGCCGACGCCGGCATCACCGTGTGCACCGTCCCGTCGGCGGCCACCCAGGACGTGGCAACCCACGCGTTCGCCGGGATGCTCGCGCTGATCCGGCAGATCCCCCGCTCCCAGGCGCTCACCCGGGCCGGGGACTGGACCGGCACCGGGCTCCCGGTTCCGCCGCGCCCGAGCAACCTGGTGTTGGGCCTGGTCGGGTTCGGACGCATCGCGCAGTACCTGGCCGAGCTCGCCGCCCCGGCGTTCAAGGAGATCATTGCGTACGATCCCTTCACCCCGGCGGAGTTCTGGCCCGCCACCGTGCGCCAGGTCGGGCTGGACGAATTGATTGCCACCTCGAATGTGTTGAGCCTGCACACCCCGCTGACCCCGAACACCGAAAACCTGATCGACGCCACGGCGCTGGCGGCCATGCCCGACGGCTCCTACCTGGTGAACGTTTCCCGCGGCGGACTGGTCGACGAAACCGCGCTGCTCGCCGCCCTGGATTCCGGGAAGTTGGCCGGGGCCATGCTGGACGTGCTGGCCCAGGAACCCGCCCCGGCAGACCACCCGTTGGTGGCCCACCCCTCGGCCATCGTCACCCCGCACACCGCCTACCGCAGCGACGCTTCGCTGCGCGAATACATTGCCCTGCCGGCCCGCAACGCCATTGCCGTCCTGCGGGGTGCCGAACCGGAAACGCCGCTGCGGGTTGCCGCCGCCGCACACTAGGACAAGGACCGCTATCTCTACCAGCCTTGCGCGATCACCACCCACGCGCAAGGCTGGTAGAGACACTGCACCGACCCGCGGCAAGGAAACACCATGCTGAAACTTGAAGACCTCGATCTGGAACGGATCGGTTGGGCCATGCAGGACGACGGTTCCATGGGTGCCCAGTTTTACCTAAGCCTGGACACTGGCGATGTCGTGATTCCCGGCTTCGAGGAAGACCTGTCCATGGAGGACATCGAGGAGGGCAACTACGCCCCGATCGAACGCATCGAATCCTACGAGTCCTACCGACACATGGAGGCCTTCACGGTTTCGCTGCCCGAGGGCCCGGCCCGCGCGGCGCTCGAACAGACGCTGATCCGCAGCCACCCCTTCCGGCACTTCAAGGACATCCTCGGATCCTTCCCCGACGAACGCGAGGCCTGGTTCGCGTTCAAGGACGCGGCCATGCGCACGGTTATCATCCGGTGGCTGGTCGGCGTCGAGGCCATCGAAGACCCCGAGCCCGGTTTCAGCGGAGAGTACGACGACGAATAGTTACCCCGCCGGACCGTGAACGCGTCAGCTCCGGAAGGCTATGCGCCCGCCGGATACCGCACGCAGTAACGCTCCAGGTCGCCGGTGGTCGCCACGTAGTGGGCCGCTCTGGCGTGGAGCAGCGTGCTGTCCAGCAGCGGCAACGGGGACAACGTGAACTGCTCGGCCAGCAGCGTCAGATCGGTGCACCCAAGGATCACCGAATCCGCGCCCTGGCTCTTGAACCACGACACCGCATCCAGGATGGTTGTCACGTCCTGCTCGATGCAGATGCCGCGGATCAGGCGCTGGAAGATGGCCTCGTCGACGGCCTCGGCAATCCCGGCCGGCGGCGTGATGACCGAGCAGCCATACGCCGCAGCCCCGTCCTGGTAGATGCCCGACCGTGCGGTTTGCGAGGTGCTGAGCAGACCCAGCCGGGACAGTCCCTGTTCCCGCGCCGCGGCGAAGACCGCCTTGGTGATGTCCAAAACCGGCACCGACACCGCGTCGGCCAGGTCCCCAAGCATCGCGCTGACGGTGTTCGCGGTGACCACCAGGAAGTCGGCCCCAGCCCGCTGGACCGCGGACAGCGCCTGCCGGATCGAGGCCTCGGCCGCAACCCGGCGGCCGGTCTTGAGGTCGTCGATCAGTTGGCCGAAGTCGATGGCCTGCAGGACCATCCTGACACTGCTGACTTGCGGCTCCACGGAGTTCAACGGATTAGCCCGGTTAATCTCCTGCAGGTACACGCAATCCGTGTGCACCGACATCCCGATGAGGCCGGGCACCAATGGTTGACGGTCTTTCGCATCGACCTGCTGTTCGGACACGGGGAATCCTTTCTGCGGGGCCGGCGATGGTGTTCCGACCGGCTGACGGGTTCAGCCTAGCGCCATCAGCCACAGAAATTGGCCCTATTGCTGGCCGTTGTTTTAGAGGATCGTGCCTTGAACGCCGGTGACTTGAACCCACGCGTGACAACGATTTTCAGGTGCGGGAACACCCCGCCGGACTACCCAACCGGCACCAACCCGGCCTCTGCGGCACTTCTTTCCAGAAGGTGAATCCCCCACCCGCCAACGAAGCGCGATTAAACAAAGTACGGGCATGCAAAGCCAAGCCAGATGGCATGTCAGGCGCAAAGATGGAATCAAGTCACTCGTGATGAAGCGCGCACCCGCGATTACGGTGGGTCACTCCTTTTCTCGCATTCCCACTTGAGAGGTCGAAGTTTCTTGAACAATCAGCCGGAATTGGTTCTCATCAACGGAATCATTCACACACTCGACACGCATCTTCCCCACGTTTCCGCGTTGGCCATTGTCGACGGAAAAATCATCGCCGTCGGCGCCGAAGCCCAGGCGCTGGCAGGGACAGCTACCGAGGTGCTCGACCTCCAAGGGGCAGCGGTCCTTCCGGGCCTGATGGACGTGCACAACCACCACATGCTCGCCGGACAGATGGACCTGTTCGAACTTAACGCGGTGCCGACCCTCGGGCTCGATGAGCTGCTCACGGCACTCGCCCGCTGGGCCGCGGAGCTGGGACCCGACGAGTGGATCGTGGGCGGCAGCTGGGGCTCGGGCCTCCTTCAGGAATTGAACTCCGCCGAGGCGCTGGCCCGCTTCGACGAAGCAAGCGGTGGACGGCCGGCACTCATCAAGGATGACTCCAAACACAACCGCTGGGCCAATTCCAGGGCCATGCAGTTGGCGGGGATCGATGACGCGACCGCGGATCCCGAGGGCGGACAGATCTTCCGCGATGCCAACGGCAAAGCCACGGGCGTGCTGCTGGAGGCCGGCGGGGTGCTGGTTGAGCAAGCCCGTGAACGCCTGCATCCGACGAGCACCGCAGACTTGTCGCGGGCCGCGGCACACGGCATCAAAATCCTTCACTCCTACGGCATCACGGGGTTCCAGGACGCCGCGACGTCCTTGCAGCTGATGCAGGCCTTGAAGGAATTGGATGACCAAGGCGATCTTCGGGCATGGGTTGTCACCAGCATGCAGGCCAACGACTTCATTTTTGGCACCCAACCCCTGGGTGAGGGGATCATCTCTGAACGCGAATCCACCCGTTCCGAACACCACCGCCCGGACTTCATCAAGATCTTCCTCGATGGGGTCCCGCCGGCAGGCACCGGCGCATTCATCGAGCCGTACCTGGACGGTGTCGGGTTCCCCGAATGCCACCGCGGCCACACCACCATGGACGCCTCCGACCTGGAAGGCTGGCTCATGGGCACCGCCGAGCGGGGAATCTCGGCCAAGATCCACTGCACCGGCGATGCCGCCGTGCGGCTGGTCCTTGATACCGTTCAGAAGGTGCGAGAGGCGGGCTTTGAGGGTCCGAAGTACCACATTGCCCACGGGCAGTTCGTGCACCCGGACGACATCCCCCGCTTTGCGGAACTTGATGTCACCGCCGACATTTCTCCCTCACTGTGGTTCCCCGGCGTGATCGCCGAGGCCATGACCACCGTGCTTCCACCCGAGCGCGCCTCAAGGATGCAGCCGAACAAGTCGCTGCTTGATGCCGGCGCGCGCATCGCCGGCGGTTCGGACTGGCCGGTGAGCGTTTCGCCGAACGTCTGGGAAGGAATCTACGGATTGATCACCCGCCAGGATCCCACGGGGCAGTTCCCCGGCACGCTCTGGGCCGAACAGGCCATCACCCTGGATGAGGCGATCCGTGTCTACACGATCAATTGCGCCGAGGCCATGGGTGTCGCGGAGCTGACCGGCTCACTTGAGGTCGGCAAGTCCGCGGACTTCGTGGTGCTTTCCGCCGACCCGTACACCGTGGACACGGCGCAACTCCCGGCCATCACCGCAACCCAAACCTGGTTCGCCGGCGGCAAGGTCTACGACCGCGCGGCCGACCGCGCGGTCCCCACCCGCTAGTTCCCTCCCACCGCACGCCCGCCGCCCCAACGGGACGGCGGGCGTCCACCCCTTCGCGGCACCCCGCCGCCCTCTTGAAAGAGGCCACATGACTACCTCCCTGGCTACCTCGCGCCTAAAATCGGCGACCGATCGAGGAACCTACACCTATATCGCCGTCTACAGCGCCGTGCTTTACATGACCCTGCTCATTGCCCCGATCATCGCCGCAAAGCTGGTGAACCAGTTCGGCCTGAGCTCCACGGAAGTCGGTGGATTGCTTTCCCTGGAACTGGGCGCGTTCAGCCTGGCCACCGTGCCCGCGTACCTCTGGCTGCGTCGGGTCAACCTTGTCACCGCCACCCGGGTGTTCACGCTGATTGCAGTGGCAGGAAACGTGGCCTCCGGCTTCGTCGACAGCTACGGGCTGCTGGTGGCCAGCCGCATCGTCACGTCCCTGGCCGCGGGCTCCATCACCGTCATCATCCTGACCTTGAGCAGCAAGACCGCCAACCCGAGCCGAGCCTACGGGTTGTTCGTCACCGCACAGCTGGTCATGGGAGCCATCATCCTGGCGGTGTTCCCCGCGGTGTTCGCCAACGCCAATGTTTCCGCCGTCTACTGGTCCATGGCAGGCTTGGCACTCTGCTGCCTGCTGTTCTCCGGACGCATCGACGGAAACGCGCTTCGCGCCGGTTCCAAGGCCGCCGATCCGGGATCGGCATCCGCCCGGGCCGTGCGCGTGCCGAAACTCAAGGCCGGGCTTGGACTGGCGGCGGTCATACTCTTCTACATCTCACTCAGCGGGGTCTGGTCCTTCATGGCGCAAATCGCCGGCGGCGCGAATATAAGCCTGAGCACCACCAGCCTGATCCTCGCCCTGGCCACCGTGCCCGGAATCGCTTCGTCCATGCTCGCGACATTCCTGGGAGACCACCCCAAGCGGGCGCTTTTCCTGGTCCTTGGCTATGTCGGGCTCGCCGCGTCCGTCGCCATGCTGGTCGGGCTCACCGGTGCCGTCCAGTTCGCTCTGGCAGCGATCCTCTTCAAATTCACGTGGACGTTCATCCTCCCGTACCTGCTGTCCTCGATCTCCGACCTGGATGCCAGCGGCCAGCTAATGAACACCACCAACCTGATGATCGGCACCGGTTTTGCGGTTGGCCCGCTCCTCGGTGGAATCCTCATCGAGGCCACGGGCGGATTCACGGCCATGTTGACCGTGGCCTGCGTGGGAGCCCTGGTTTCGATGCTTTTCGCCGCCAGCATTCAGCGCCGCACGCCCCGCGTGCTGGCCGGCTAGGGGCTCGCTGGGAAGGCCGTGCCCACCGTTTCAGATAATCGGTGGGCACGGCCTCGACATGTCCGCGATGCCGACAGGGTGAACTGCGAGGACAAAAACCGAACATCTTTGGCGGACGGGGGCGGGGGGCCAAATCCACCGCGCTATTTCACCGGCAAGCATCGGCATCCCCGGCGACGAACCCGAGACGCGGCTGCAGCGGATCCAGAACCTGATTTGGGACAACCGGGATCAGGGAGAAAACCCACAAGACGTTCACCAAATAAGCAGCCAAATCCTCTGGACGGCAGTGTTCCCGAGTGCTGGACTAGCCCCATGTCTACCTACAACATCGGCTACTTCGTCGGGTCCCTGGCCACCGGCTCCATCAACCGCATCCTGTCCAAGGCGCTGATCAAGCTGGCGCCCGAATGCCTCGCCTTCACCGAGATCCCCATCAAGGACCTCCCGTTGTACAGCTACGACTACGACGCCGACTTCCCGCCCGCGGGCCTGGCCCTCAAGAAGTCGATCGCCGAGGCCGACGGCCTGCTCTTCATCTCCCCCGAATACAACCGCTCCATTCCCGGAGCGCTGAAGAACGCCATCGACTGGGGCTCCCGTCCGTGGGGCACCAACTCCTTCGCCCGCAAACCCACCGGCATCATCGGGGCATCCGTCGGAGCCATCGGCACCGCGGTCATGCAGTCCTCCATGCGCAGCGTGCTCAGCTTCCTGGACGCACCGCAGCTGAACTCCCCCGAGGCCTACATCAACTTCAAGCCCTCGATCTTCGGGGAAGACGGCACCGTCAAGGACGAGTCGACCGCCGATTTCCTCACCCACTACATGCGCGAGTACGCGGCCTTCGTCCAGCGCGTCCTGGACGCCAACGCCGCGGGGCACATCGGGGATCCGGATCCGATCGCGAAGGTCGAGAAGTAGCTGCTGTCCTTACGTATCGGACTCCGCAGTTCCTATTGTGAGTGGCAGTCGTAAAGTGGCGTGGTGCGACGAATGCACTTTTTCGTGGCACCACACCTCAAGCCCGAAGCATGTACATGGCCAGTTCCATCGATTCTCCGCGGCATTCGTTCTGGCTCCCCGATCCCTTGCACGCCTGCTGCCTATTCCCTAGGGTGGGTCACGCGAGCCGGAACGATTATTCCGGCCACCCCGGGAGGAGCACCGTCATGGCCACACTCACTGTTGGCACCGAGAATCATGCACCGATCGATCTCTACTACGAGGACCAGAGCAGCGGAGTGCCCGTCGTTCTCATCCATGGATATCCGTTGGACGGCTCATCCTGGGAAAAACAAACCGTCGCACTCTTGGAAGCCGGCTACCGTGTCATCACTTACGACCGGCGCGGCTTCGGCAAGAGTTCAAAAGTCGCCTCAGGATACGACTACGACACCTTTGCCTCCGACTTGAAAGCGGTGCTGGACGCGCTGGATGTAAACGATGCCGTCTTGGTCGGTTTCTCCATGGGCACCGGCGAGGTGGCCCGCTACCTTTCACGCTACGGTTCGGGGCGAATCGCCAAGGCAGTCTTCCTGGGCTCGCTCGAGCCTTTCCTTCTACAGACCTCGGACAACCCGGAGGGCATTCCGCAGTCGGTTTTTGATCCGATGCTTCAGGCAGTTTCCAAGGATCGCTACGCCTTCTTCACTGAATTCTTCAAGAATTTCTTCAACACCGATGAGTTCTTGGGTAATCGACTCAGTCCGGAGGCGCTGGAGGCCAACAAGAACCTTGCTTATAGCGCTTCCGCGTATGCCTCAATCGCGGCCCAACCCACATGGCTCACGGATTTCAGGGCGGATATCGACCATATCGATGTGCCTGCTTTGATCGTGCATGGCACGGCCGATCGCATCCTGCCCATCGACAATACGGCGCGCCGCTTTGCGGCTCTCTTGCCCGCGGCCGAGTACCTCGAGATCGAGGGAGCACCACACGGGTTGTTGTGGACGCACGCAGACGAGGTGAACTCGATTCTATTGGAGTTCCTCGCGCGCTAGATCAAGCGGTTTTTCGGAGCGCTGAGGCCCGCAGGTGGCCAAGCGCGATCGACACATGGCGACCGGATCCCGTCGCGAAGGTCGAAAAGTAGCCTCCGACCAAGTGTGGGGATCGGGATGAAGCCCGATCCCCACACTCTGCCTTTGTCGGTTTCCCGGTCGGCCGCCCCTACTGCGTCAGCGCAGCCCGGCTGGCTGGCAGCACCTTGGCGCCGATCTCGGCGGAGATGAAGTCGCGCACGTCGTCGAGCTCGGCGGCGTTGATGCCGTGCGCCAGCCCCGGGTAGACCTTCTCGATGAGTGAGGAATGGACCGGAAGGAACTCGGCGGTGCGGGTGATCGCGACCGGTGCGATCACCCGGTCCTCGAAACCACGGCCCCAGAACACCGGCGGAAGGTTCTCGCGCAACGTCTCGTCTCCCGGCTGCGTTGCGCCCAGGACGAATCCGCCGAGAATCACCGGGGCAACGACACGTTCGGGCCGGGTGCGCAGCAGCTGGCTGGCCATGAGCCCGCCCTGGGAGAAGCCGACTGGCACGATCAGGGTGGCAGGGTCGACGTTTTCCTCGATCCAGGCCCAGATGGCCTCGGTTGCTTCCTCGACCGGCGCCGCATCCGGGTTTCCGGGCGTGGTGATCTCGAACCAGGCGGCCCCGCCGTTGCCCAATTCAAGCGGCGCCCGAAGGGAGGCCCATGGAAGGTCGAGGCCAAGTGCGGGAGCCAGGCCGCTGAGGTCCTGCTCGTTCGAACCAAAGCCGTGCAGGAAGAGCACGACCGCGGCGGGAACGTCGCTGGCGGTCCATCCGGTCGAGCGTACGTCGCGCAGTGTGGTGGTCATTCGGGGATCGACTCCTTGGGTTGCGGGATCCGGACGCCAACATGCGGCCCGGGCGCCCGGCGGATCGGCAGTTCTTCCGTTCCAGCATACATCGACTACTTGTAGCTTCAACCATTAATGTCGGACGGCCAACTCACGCCGGCCGCCACGCGATCGAACCTCGAAGCAAGACGTGGATGGCAGGCCATCGGGCCGCCATCCACGTTCGACCAACAACCCCGGGCCTAGATCTCGGCGAAGGCCCCCGCCGCAAGACGGTCGGCAGTCACGATGTGCGCAACAACCAAAGCCTGGCTTGAGGCGGGGTTGCCACCGACGGCCACCGGGATAACCTCGGCGGGCAGCATGGCCGAGGCTTCCCAGGTGCCGCCGGTGCGGCGCACCACCGCCGGGGCGCCGTTGACGGTCAGGGTGATCGCGTCCCAGGCCTGCGCGTCCACGGTGCCGCTGACACGTAGCAGCCGCGCACCCTCGTTGTAGTTCACTGGGTCGATTGCCGCACTCACCGTGATGGCAGGACATCCGCCGGCGGCGCCGAAGACTGCAGGGGTTGCGCGGGTGAACGTGTCACCGGTCAGCGCGGGAGCCAGCCCCGGGGCGCTGCGCAGTGCGGCCGTGGAATCGAACGCGTAGCCGTAGGCCAGCAGGCTGTTGTCGTCGTAGGCCGCGCCGGCAAAGGTCAGGCCGACCGGCATTCCCGTGTCATCCATGGTGCCCATGGGCACCGTGACGCTGGGGATGCCCAAGTGGCGCAGGACGTAGTTGCCATTGGAGTAGAACACGCCGTTTTTCCAGGCCTCGTCGGCGGAGGCGACATTGATGTCGGCATCGGCGAGGGCCACGTCGGCGTTGGCCGGGAAGACTATGCCATCGAGGCCTTCCGCCGTGAGCCAGTCCTCGAAGTGCTCCTTGCGCATGTTTTCGAGTGCGTTCAGGGCGTCAGAAAAGCCGGTCAGGGATGAGACGTCGCCCAGGCCGTCTGCCGCCATGCGCACCACGTCGCGGTAGCGGTTCTCATAGTCCTCGACCTCGATGTAGCGATCGGGCAGCGCTCCGGGAGGGGTCGGGAAGATTTGGTTGTGGTCGACGTCGGCCAAGCGATTGAGCGCCGGGTCGCTGTTCGCGCGCAGGAACGTGTCCCAGCCGTGGGCAATCAGTTCGTTGAATTCCATTTCCATCCACGGCTCGGGCATGATGCCCAGCGCGTTGAGCCGTTCCCCTCCGGGAGTGTCGCCCTCATACTTCTCCACGACAGGCAACCCAACCTCGATGACCGTGGCGCCCAGGGACTCGAGCCTTGTCCTGGCGTTTTCCCACAGCGCCAGGATGGAGGGGCGCACGGCAATCGGGAAGGCGGGGTCCTTGCCGAGATACATTTTGGGAACACCAAACCGCTTGCCTTCGAGGGCATGCGGATTCTCCAAGGAGTCGTACGATGCGGGGCGGACATCCGAGGCCATTGGAAGCCTGACAGCTTCCTGGTCGCGCCAAAAATCCCCGGTGGTGCATTCGTCGTCGGCGACGATGACGTCAAGGACGCGCAGCATGTCGGCGACCGTGCGCGCGTGCGGGACCACGACGTCGCGGGTGGGGAACAACGGCCAGTTGCCGCGGATCGAGATGACCCCGCGCGAGGGGGTGTAGGCGCACAGGGCGTTGTTCGAGGCCGGGCTTCGCCCCGAAGAGACGGTCTCCTCCCCCATGCCAAAGGCACACAGGTTCGCCGCGGTGGCAACGCCGGAACCGTTCGAGGAGCCCGACGCGTAGGCTGCCGCCAGGTAGTTGGTGTTGTAGGGGCTTTCCGCACGGCCGTAGACGCCGCGCTGCATGCCGCCGTCAGCCATGGGCGGCATGTTGGTCTTGCCCAGCAGGATTCCGCCCGCCTCCCGGATGTGGGCCACGGTGAAGGCGTCGCCCTGCGCCACCAAGTCCTTGAAGGCCGGGGAGCCGCCAGCCACCGTCAAACCGCGAACCATGTAGCTGTCCTTGACGGTGAACGGCACACCCTCCAAGGGCCCGGCCTCGCCGCCGCGGCGGCGCTCGTCCGAGACCGCGGCCTCGGCAAAAACGTCGGGATTCAGGATCGGCACTGCGTTCAGGCGAACGCCCGAACGGTCGTAGCCGCCGATGCGCGCCAGGTACGCCCCGACCAGTTCGACGGCGGTGGTCGAACCGTTTTCGAGCGCTTCGAGAATGTCGTCGATGCTGGCTTCAATGAGGCTAAACGGGGTTCCCATGGGGTCTGATTTCCTTCAAGTTGCTGGCGACTCCGGCCGAATCCGGCGGGTGCCACGGTGCGGACTGTGGGCCTTCAATCATTATTGACTGGATTTTCAGTTAATGCTAGTTTGTGATCCGCATAACAATCCTGAACCAGCAAAAAACGAGGAGGGGAAGCCCATGGAGAGCGAACAGCAACAGATGCAAGCACCAAGCCGGGACGAGCTGAAAGCGGCACGTCCGGACAAGTTCGGGCGCGTAGAGCGTGCCGGTGTTGAACTGATTCCGGAAGAGCAGCGCGATTCGACTCCCAAGAATGTTTTCGCCGTCTTCGTGGGCGGAAACCTCGCCTTCTCCGTCATCATTTTCGGCTGGCTGCCCATCACGTTCGGGCTGAACTGGTTCCAGGCGGTTTCGGCCAGCTTCGTTGGATTGGTCCTCGGACTGTTGATGGTCTACCCGATGACCCTGCTCGGGCCCAGGACGGGAACGAACAACCCCGTTTCCAGCGGCGCACACTTCGGAGTCCGCGGAAGGCTCATCGGCTCGGCCGTGACCCTCCTGTTCGCCATTGCCTATGCTGCAATCGCCGTCTGGACCTCGGGCGAAGCCTTGATCGTCGGACTCAACCGCTTGTTCGGAACACCCGACGGGCAGAATGCCATGATGATCGGCTATGCGGTCATCGCCGCCGAAATCATCCTGATTGCGCTCTTCGGCCACGGAACCGTCGTCACCATGCAGAAGTACGTGATCCCCGTGGCGCTTCTTCTTCTGGTCATCGGCGTCTTCGCCTTTGCGCCGGGCTTCGACCCGACAGTGGTGCGGGCCGAGTACCTAATGGGCGACTTCTGGCCGACCTGGCTCTTCGCGGTCACCATTTCCATGGGCGGCCCGATCTCCTACGCCCCGTCGGTCGGCGACTACACCCGCCGGATCTCCCACAAACGCTTCACCGACAGGCAGATAGCGCTGGCTTCCTGCGGGGGAATCTTCCTTGGCTTGTTTGCCGCGGCAATCTTTGGGGCCTACACCGCGGCCTCTTTCGTCGAGCTCTCCCCGTCCTACGTTGCAGACCTGATCAGCTACGCCCCGTCCTGGTACGTCGTCCCGATCATCCTCATCGCCTTGGCGGGCGGCCTTGGCCAGGGCGTCATCAACATCTACGCCAGCGGGCTGGACCTCGAGTCGATCGTTCCGCGCCTGACCCGAACGCAAACCACCCTGATCACCTCCGGCATCGCCGTGGTTGTCATGTACATCGGCGTCGTCTCGGCCAACGCGATCGATTCGATCACCGGCATGACCGTTGTGCTCAACGCGGTTGCCGGCTCCTGGCTGGCCGTCAACATCGTCGGCTTCTTCATGGCCCGCAAGGGCGTCTACGACCCGGCGGACCTGCAGCTCTTCGGGGACGGCAAGACGGGCGGCAAATACTGGTTCACCGGCGGCTGGAACCTGCGGGCGGTGATTCCCTTCGGCATCGGATCCGGCGTTGGGCTCATGATCGTCTCCAACAACTTCTACGCTGCACCATGGGCAAACATCGCCGGCGGAGTCGACATCAGCCTGCCCGCCGCCGCCCTGGTGACTGGCGCGCTTTATGCCCTGTCGCTACGGTTGTGGCCGGAGCATGTGGCATCAGGGTCGGTGCCCCGGCGTGAACACCTGGAGGGGTAAGCATGGCAGTTGACAACCAAAGACGCATTCTCGAGGCATGCGCTCGACGCATCGCGGAGAACGGCGTCAGGGGGATGCGGGTACAGGACGTGGCCAAGGAAGCGGGCGTTTCCTCGGGCCTTCTCTACTACCACTTCACCGATCGCGAAGGGCTGCTTGCTGCAACCCTGCGGTACGTCAACGATGCGTCACTGAGCAGACGGCACAATCTTGAAGCCAAGAACGACGAAACCTACGTCGAAATCCGCAGGCACCTGCTGGCCGAATTCGAGGACATTGAGTCGGTCAAGGCCAATTCGATCGTGTGGAACGAAATCCGTGCGATTGCGGTTTTCGAACCCGCGCTGGCGGAGCACTTGGAGGCCTCAACCGCAGCGTGGCAGACCTTTGTCGCGGATCTTGTCCGGGCGCACCGACCCATGGAGGAACCCGCTGCACAACAAATTTCACTGCTGCTAACCTCCCTGGTCGAGGGACTGTCGGGACGCTGGCTATCGGGCCAGATCACGACGGAACAAGCACACTCTGCCCTCGAAGCGGGAATCGAAGCGCTGCTTCCCCGGCCTTGAGAACAAATCTGTCATTCGGTGGAAAGGATCCACCGAATAGTTGAAGGAGAACACCCCCATGAGCACCTGGACGATGCCCAGCGAATGCGACCCGCAGGAAAAGATCTGGATGGCTTTCCCGCCGCATGGCGAGAGCTTTGGCGAAACAGACGAACAAACCGCCGACGCGCGTGCCGCATGGGTGGCAGTCGCCCACGCAATCCTCGAGTTCGAACCCGTCACCGTCATCGCGGACCCGCGCGACGCGGCACTGGCCAGGGAGATGCTGCACGCCGACATCGAGGTCCTCACCGCTCCCCTGGACGACGCCTGGCTGCGCGATTCGGGTCCGACCTTCGTCCTGAACGAAGCCGGCGAGCTCGGCGCCGTCGACTGGGTGTTCAACGGCTGGGGCCAGCAGAAATGGGCATCCTGGGAGAACGACTCCAAGCTTGGCGTCTTTGTCGCCGAACTCGCCGGCGCCCGGATCATCGACTCGGACATGGTCAACGAGGGCGGTGGCATCCACGTCGACGGCGAGGGCACCGTCCTGCTGACCGACACCGTCCAGCTTGACCGCTTCCGCAACCCGGACATGTCGCGCAACCAGATCGAGGCGGAGCTCAAGCACACGCTCGGGGCGCAGCGCGCCATTTGGCTGCCGCGCGGCCTGTACCGCGACTCCCAGCGCTTCGGCACCCGCGGCCACGTCGACATCGTGGCAACCATCCCGAACTCGGGCACCATCCTGCTGCACCGCCAGACGGACCCGACGCACCCGGACTACTTCCTCTACGACGTGCACCGCTCGACCATCGAGGAGTCGACGGCCCCGGACGGAAGCCCGTGGAACATCGTCGACATCCATGCACCCGCCACGCTCAAGGACGAGGAAGGCTGGGTCGACTACAGCTACGTCAACCACCTGGTGGTCAATGGCGGCGTGATTGCCTGCTCGTTCGGCGACGAGAACGATGCCGCGGCGGCAGAGGTCCTGGCGAAGGTCTACCCGGGCCGCAAGGTCGTCAGCGTCGATGCCCGCAACATCTTTGCCTACGGTGGCGGCATCCACTGCATCACCCAGCATCAGCCGCTTTCCAAGAAGGCCTAAGGCCCGGATTCCGCCAGGTGGTTCGCATCCCCTTAGGGATGCGAACCACCCGTTTTTGCTGCCCTGCCCCCGGCCGCCGATCCGGAATCCTCCGGCGATGACTTGGCGACCGCGGAAAGCGACAGGCAGCTTGCTATTCGTTGCCTGCCGGTCCGGGAGCACCCGGGGTGACGTAGACCTTGCGCAGGGTTTCGGTCACGGTCCAGACGGTCTTCATTCCCTCGCTCAGGCGCATGAGCGTCCCGGGGAACAGCTCGACGATCTGCGCCGGCAAGCCCGCGAACGGCCCGATGACCACGGTTCCGCGGCCGGCCGTGACCACGAAAATTTCCTCGGCCTCGACATCGAACATGGTTCCGGTGCTCATCTCCCAGACGCCGAAGTCGACACCGGCCAGGGAACCAAACCCGACCGCCCCGGTGGTGGGTGCATCCCCGCCGTCCTGCTCGGGCGCGACCGCCTCGTGCTCAAGTTCCAGTGCCGGGACGTCGACCTTGCTGCCGCCGCGCAGGGCCTGCTGCTCGTCGTTGGTTAGTGCTTCTGTGGTTGCTGCTGCGTTGCTCATGAATCGAATCCCATTCCCAGTGCGTCCATTGTTTTCAAGAAGAGTCCACGTTTGCCTTGGTTGCGGTCGGCCCTGGCCAGTTCGCCGGTCATCATCTTGACCCCGACGAAGGCCACCGGTTCCGGAGGGAACGGGATCGGCTTTTTCTTCACCATCTGCAATTCGGTGCGCTGGGTCTTTTTCCCGGAGAGCAGGTCCAGCATCACGTTCGCGGCGAAGCGGGTCGCGCCGACGCCCAGCCCGGTGAAACCTGCGGTGTAGGCGACGCGTCCGTTGTGCGAGGTGTCGAAGAAGGCGAAGAACCTGCTGCAGGAATCGATCGCCCCGCCCCAGGCGTGCGTGAACTTCAGGCCCTCCAGCTGCGGGAAGGTGAAGTAGAAGTGCGTGACAAGCTTGCGGAAGGTCTCGTGGTTCTGGTCGTACTCCGGCTTGATCTTGCCGCCGTAGTAGTACTCGGCGTCGTAGCCGCCGAAGAGGATGCGGACGGCCCCGTTGGCGTCCCGGGTCTTGCGGTAGTAGTGGAAGCGGTTGTTCAGGTCGGCCAGGCCCTGCTTGTCTTCCCAGCCCAGGGTCGCGAACTGCTCCTCGGTGAGCGGCTCGGTCATGATCGCGTAGTCGTAGACCGGGATGGTGTGCAGCCGGTGGCGCTTGAGCAGCGACGGGAAGACGTTGGTGGCCAGCGCCACGCGCCGGGCCTTCACGCTGCCGGCGGTGGTGCCGACCGTGATGGCCTCCGGGGTGTCGGCAAGGCCCGTGGCGTGGGTGTTCTCGAAGATCCGCACGCCCTGTTCCAGGCACACACGCCGCAGTCCCCATGCCAGCTTGGCGGGGTTGATCATCGCGGTGCCTTCCTTGTCCCAGAGTCCCGCGCGGTACACCGGCGACTTCACGCTCGACTGCACCTCTTCGCGGTCCAGGAATTCCAGCTCGGGGTAGCGCTTGGCTTCATTGCGCAGCCATTGCACCTGGTGTTCCTCAGTGGCCAACTTCAGGACGCCCGAGTAGGTGAATTCGCAGTCGATGTCGTAGCGCTCGACGGCCTCCGCCAGTTCGCGCAGGTTTTCCAGCCCGAGTTCGCGCAGCAGGTCGTTCTCCTCCGGCAGGTGCTGCCGGCCGTTGGAATCACCGTGCACCAGCGAGGCCTCACAGAAGCCGCCGTTGCGCCCGGAGGCTGCCCACCCCACACGGTGGCTTTCGATCAGCGTGACGGTGCGTTCGGGGTCGCGCTCCTTGGCCATCAGGGCCGTCCAGAGGCCGGAATATCCGCCGCCGACCACCAGGAGGTCGGTTTCCGTTGCCCCCTCCAGCGCGGGAAGCGCCGCGGGACGTTCCGGATCGTCCAACCAATAGGGAACATGGCTGATGGCCTGCAGGGCCGCATCGATCAGCGCATCGTCGTAGGCTTCGGCCACGTTTTCGTAGATACTCATTGTTTTCTTTCGTTTTCGATAACGCGTGACGAGGCGCTGCGCGCAGCGCCCCGTCACGCCTGTTGCGGGGTCAGTTGGACTGTTGTTCCAGTCCGGCGACCCCCAGCGGTGCGGCGGCTTCCGGCGCCGCACCCAGGTTGATCATTGCCACGCCCGCCACGGCGAGCAGGATTCCGGCGACCTGCCAGAGGGTGAGTTTCTCGGAGAACCACAGCACGCCAATCAGCGCGATGACCACGGTTCCCCCGGCAGACCAGATGGCATACGCCATGCTCAGCGGCACGTATTTCAGCACCATGCTCAGCAGGTAGAAGGCCACGCCGTAGCCGAGCACCGTGCCGATGGTGGCCAGCGGCTTGGTGAATCCCGCGGACATCTTCAGCAGCGTGGTGGCCACGATCTCCGCCGCGATGGCCGCAGCAAGCAGGAACCAGTGCATGGCGTGCGACCTTCCCGTTTACCTTTGTTCTTGGATGTCCTGCGGCTGCCGCTCGGCGGCCTTTCGCGCGTCGTCCTTCTGCACGAAGACCCACATCACCACGCCCGTGGCGAGCACGCCCAGCGCGATGGCCAGTTCCTTGTACCCGCCGTAGCCGGTGACGGAGAAGCCCGTGGCGCCGACAACCAGGATCACGACCATGAAGGCGGTCAGGACCAGCGAGAGCGGAACGAACCATGGGGCAAGCTTGATCGGACGGGTGGCGTTCGGGCGGTCCTTGCGCAGCATGAAGAAGCCGGAAACGGCGAAGATGTGCGTGAGGATGTAACCCAGGTTGCCCGTGACGATGATGGCCAGCGGCGACTGCAGCACCACCAGGACCACGATGTTCAGCACGACCATGACGTTCAGGGCCCGGACCGGCACGCCACGCTTGTTCAGCTTTCCGACGGCGCGGACGGTGATGCCGGACTTGCCCATGTTGAACAGCACGCGGGACGCATCCGCCACGGAGGTGGTCATGATCAGCAGCAGCGAGGCGATCAGGCACAGGACCATGACGTCGGATGCGCCGCCGACAAGGGAACCGAAGCTGTCGACGAAGAAGGTTGCCGGGTTGGCCTGGATGGCTTCCTCGCCGGCGTAGCCGCCGAGGGTGATCGGGATGAGGAAGAAGACGCCCATGCAGAAGAGCACAGCGGCCTTGATGGCCTTGGTGGTGTCCTTGACGGAGTCGCGGTATTCGGGTGCGAACGTTGCGCAGACCTCGATGCCGAAGGTGGTCCAGGCCATGATGTAGAGCCAGACGAGTGCCTTGTGCAAGCCCTCCATGCCGTGCAGGTTCCAGGTCAGTTCGGCCGGGGCCCACTGGCCACTGAAGAGCGGCAGGACGATGAAGGCGAAGAGCGGGATCATCAGGATGCCAGCGGTGATGTAGACGAAGGCCATGGTCATGCGCACGCCAACGATGTTGATCAGGTACATGAACAGGATGACGCCGATGCCGATCACGATGGGCAGGCTCAGCTCAATCGGTCCGAGGTTCACAACCCAGGTCGATTCGGGGAACCACTGCGCCTGGATCAGTGCGCCGGTGATGGCGCCGTAGGTTGCCAGGTTGGTGCCCCACGGGAACCAGTAGCCGACGCTGGCCAGCGGCGCGACCCAGGGTGCTCGCTTCTTCCAGGCCTCGGCCGCGTAGTGGGTGATGCCGCCGGAGGATTCGGGGAACATCGTGGCGAGTTCGGTGTAGATCCAGTTCACGCCCATGGCGATGATCATTGACACCGCCCACAGGAAGGCGGCTCCCCAGCCGCCGAGGTCTGCAATCGAGGCTCCCAGCGTGGCAATCAACGCCGCAGGCATGGTCATGGACATTGCGAATCCGTCGAACCATCGCATCTTCTTGGGTAATTGCTCTTCGCTCTCCGGGAGCGTCAATTGCTCGGACATTCGTGCCTTCCAAATCGATCACTGTCATTAGGACAAGTAGAAGCCTGCCAAAATTGCCGAAAAAGTCAATAGATTGGCTCTTGATTGTTTTTTCAGCAAGAAATGTTGCAAATTTACTCTTGACGCCAATCGTAGCCCGACTATAGTGATCTACATCATCAACGACGGATTCCTCTTGAAAGGGTTTTTGATTCCATGACCGCTGTATCCGTGCCGACCCGCACACAGCTATTTATTGCCGGAGAGTACTCAGATGGAAGCGGCCAGGAGCGCTACGACGTCATCAGCCCCTCCACCGGTGAATTCATCGCCTCGATCCCGGTTCCCACCGAAGAAGACCTTAACCACGCGGTGGCCAAGGCCCACGAGGCCAAGGGTGCCTGGCAGAAGCTCGGCGTCTTCAAGCGAGCCGAAATCTGCCACAAGATCGGTGACGCCATGGAGCGTCGCATCGACGAACTCGCCCACCTGCAGTCCATGGAGCAAGGCAAGCCGCTGGCCGAGTCCATCGCCGACGTCACCGAAGCCGCCCAGCTCTTCCACCTGCACGCCGAAGACGCCGTCCGCCTCAACGGCGAAACCATCCCATCCTCCGACACCGACAAGCGCATGTTCACCTTCCGCGCAGCAGTCGGCGTCTGGGGCATCATCACCCCGTGGAACTTCCCGTTGCTCATGTTCGCGGAGTTCGTTGCTCCGGGCCTTGCCACCGGCAACGCACACGTCGTGAAGCCGCCGGCAAACACCTCACTGACGGTTCTGGCCGCCATGGAATGCCTCATCGAGGCCGGCGTTCCGGAGGGGCTCGTCTCCATCCTTCCGGGCGAGGGCGACTTCGGCGCCAAGCTGGTCTCCCACGACGGCATCGACGCCATCGGCTTCATCGGCTCCTCGGCCACCGCCGCAAAGATCCAGAAGACCGCAGGCTTCAAGCGCTCCATCATGGAAGCCTCCGGCAACGGCCCGGTCGTTGTCCTCGCCGATGCCGACCTCAAGCGTGCGGCCAAGGCCGCCGTCGACGGCGCGTTCTTCTGCGCCGGCCAGGTCTGCTGCGCCACCGAACGCGTCATCGTCCACAAGGACGTTCACGAGGCCTTCGTCAAGGAAGTCCTTGAATACGCCAAGGCAACCGTGAAGCTCGGCGATCCGTTCGCGGAAGGCACCAACCTGGGCCCGCTGAACAACGAACTCGTTGCGGTCAAGATGGATACCCACATGGCGGATGCCCGCGAACGCGGCCTGGACATCGTCTTGGGCGGCCGACGCAGCCCGGACTTCGCCACCGATCTCTACTACGAATTCACGGTGGTGGACAACGTGACCGAAGACAGCCTGCTGAGCAAGGAAGAGTCCTTCGGCCCCGTCCTGCCGATCATCGTGGGCCAGGATGACGATGACATCCTGCGCATCGCCAACGGCGACGCACTGGGCCTGCAGTCCGCCGTCTTCACCCAGAACATGAAGAGCGCCTTCCGCTTCATGGAAGAACTCCAGACCGGCCAGGTCGTCGTCAACGACTCCAACGGCTGGTGGGACATCAACATGCCGTTCGGCGGAGCCGGCGGCAAGGGCACCGGTTGGGGCCGCATCGGCGGCGTCCACACGCTGCTCGACATGACGGACCTCCGCACCGGCGTCATCCACCTCAGCTAAGGTAAAAGACAGGTACGGCTGTGGCGATACGGAAGTATCGCCACAGCCGTACCCACTTAACAAGGAACCAGTGGTGCCAAGGTCAGGCCAACCGAATCAGGTGCCTGCCCGGTGTTCGCAATGAACGGTACCAATGGACGTTGCCCCGAAGGAATCCGATGACCGAACTCGATGACATTGACCGCCAGCTCATTGCCGCGCTGCAGCTCAATGGGCGAAAGTCCTTCAAGGAAATTGCCGAGGAAACCGGCATTCCCGCATCTTCCGTGCGCTACCGCGTGCAACGTCTGGAGGATTCCGGGACGCTGCAGATTGTCGGCATCGCCAACCCCCTCTCGATCGGCTTTGACCGCTTGGCCCTGATCGGGGTGCGTTGCGCACCGGGCAAGGCCAGAAGCGTCTGCAAGGAAATGGCGCAGCTCACCGAGTCCAGCTACGTGGTGCTGACCACCGGAAGCTACGACGTCATGGTCGAAGTGGTGTGCCGGGACCTCGAGCACTACACCGAGCTGCTCTACGACCGCCTGCAGCTCATCGACGGCGTCGTTGCCACCGAAACCTTCTTCGTCCTCGAGGCACACAAGCTGGCATACGGGTGGGGCGTGGGTACGCCGGCGGGCCTGAGCAAGCACCACATGGGGATCAAGCCCGGCGAAGAATCCTGATCACCGGCTGAGCACACCCGGTTCACGCCGGGCCGCGACTACTTGTATTCGTTCTCCTTGAGCTCGACCAGGAAGGCTCGCCGCTCGGCGATCTTGGCATCCCGCATCACGAACACCTCGCCCACCACCATGCGCATGACTTCGCCGTCGGGTCGGGGTACCTCGCCCGAAAGCTCGGCCATCACGACATCGTCTTCCTCGACCATCCGGACGACCTTCAAGACCGGCGGACCCGCGAACTCCTGGCCATCGATCTCGTTGTCGTAGGCTTCCTTGCCAATCAGGTGAAAATGCCCGAACACCGTCCATTCGATGTCGTCGGTCAGGCAGGACAAGATCTGTTCGTGGTCGTTCTTGTTGAATCCGTCGATGTATTTCTTGACGGTCTCCTTGTTTGCGGACATGGGTAACCTCCAAAATTCGTGCGCCACCGTGCGATGATTTCGAGGCTAGTGGCCTTCGCGCCGCAAGTGAAGACCGCTGTCGGCAAGAACAAAGCTGCCTCGCGTCATCGCGGGGAGAGGACGCAGAACTCATTGCCTTCCGGATCGGCGAGGCACACCCACGGCACATTTCCCTGGCCGACGTCGGCGTCCGTGGCACCCAGCGCCAGTAGCCGGTCCACCTCTGCCTTCTGGTCGTCGCCGGGGTACGGCATCACGTCCAGGTGGACACGGCCGCAGGCGCTATCCGGGTCGGCTGTGCGAAGGAATTCCAGATACGGCCCGACACCCGCGGCCGAACGCAGCCTCGCATGGTCATCGGTCACCTCGTCCAACGTCCAGTCCGTCGCCTCGCTCCAGAACGCGGCCATGGCCCGCGGATCCGCGCAGTTGACCACCACCGTGGCAATCGGCCCGGTGTCCGCGTAGAGCTCTCGCGGTTCCAGCACGCAGAACAGGTTGCCCTCAGGGTCGGCCAGAACGGTCCACGGCACGTCACCCTGTCCGATGTCGGCGGGTGTCGCACCGAGCTGCTTCAGGCGTGCAACCAGCTCCTCCTGGTGGGCCAGCGAGGTGGTTGCCAAGTCGAGGTGCGCTCGGTAGTTCACCGTCTCGGGGTCCGGGACGGTGACGACATCGATGCAGACCGCGGTCGGGTCCGGCCAGGTGAAGTCCGGTGGTTCGACGTTGGTCACGCCGGGCCCCTCGCTGGAAACGCCCCAGCCGAGCGCGTCCGCCCAAAAGCGGCCGAGCGCCGAGTCGTCCCGGGCCTTGAAATTCACCTGTACAAGTCGCAGTGCCATACCGCCAGATCCTATACCGAGGCAGCACTCGATTTGGAGGTGCATCGCGGAGGTCCGCCCCCGTAACACTTTACTTTCCTAAGGAAAGCGTGGAAGGGTGGTGCGACGAACCACCTTCGCGAGAAAGCCTGAACCATGTCATTGCCTTCGTCACCCGCCGAACCCGCGCTTGCCGTCGCGAGCCGACCACGGCCGCGGTTGCACCGCGCATGGCTGGTGGTTGCGGTGACGGTTTTGGCGCTCGTCGCGGCAGCGGCCTTCCGTTCCACCACCGGAGCGTTCTTCGAACCGCTGGAATCCGAGTTCGGCTGGACGCGGTCCCAGCTGTCGATGGCCGTGACAATCAACTTGGTCGTTTATGGATTGGCTGCACCGTTCGCCGCCACGCTCCTCGAACGATTCTCCATGCGAGCGGTTGCAGCCATAGCGTTGACGCTGGTCTCCGCGGGTGCCGGGCTGGCGGTGTTCATCACCCAGGTGTGGCACCTATGGATCTTGTGGGGCGGGCTCGTTGGCATCGGTACCGGTGCCATGGCCCTGGTCTTTGGCGCGGTCGTGGCCAACCGCTGGTTCGTACGCAGACGTGGTCTTGTCATGGGAATCTTCTCTGCCGCGAACGCCTGCGGCCAGCTGATTTTCCTGCCGACGATCGTCCACCTGACCGGCCACCATGGCTGGCGCGTTGCTTCACTCTTGGTAGCGGGGTTCGCTCTGGCCATCGTGCCGTTGTTGTTCTGGCCCTTTGCCAACTCCCCCGCGGCGGCAAAAACCACCGCCTATGGTGCCGATGAAACCGATGCATCCGAGAGCGCCCCGGCCGCATCGCAGCGGCCCGCGGGCGGTGCCGTCGCCGAAACGTTCAAGGTCCTAGGACATGCCATGAAGTTCCGGGCCTTCTGGATCCTGGCATTCACCTTCTGGATTTGCGGCTGGTCAACCAACGGACTGATCCAAACGCATTTCATCCCCGCATCCCACGACCACGGAATGCCGGCAACAACCGCTTCCGGGTTGCTGGCGCTTATCGGCGTTTTCGACATCATTGGAACCATCGCCTCGGGCTGGCTGACCGACCGCGTGCGCCCGTGGCTGCTGCTTGTCGTCTACTACGGCCTGCGCGGGGTCTCGTTACTGACGGTCCACTCGCTGATGGGTCCCACGGTCGAGCCCGTGTTGTGGATCTTCATCCTGTTCTACGGCCTGGATTGGGTGGCAACGGTTCCGCCAACCGTCGTGTTGTGCCGCAAATACTTCGGGCCGGTGCGTGCCACCGTGGTCTTTGGCTGGGTCTTCGCCTTCCACATGGTCGGAGCCGGAGCAGGAGCGCTGACCGCCGGCATTGGACGCGACATCTCCGGCAGCTACCTGATTGCGTGGATTACCGCCGCAGCGCTCTGCTTCATGGCCGCCGGCAGCTTGTTCTTCCTGCCAGGTGCGCCCGAGGCGTTCGATGCAACCAAACAAGCAGAGACAGACACCAACGAGTCAGTGCCAGAGCCGATCTAACCTTCGCCGCGAGTGCCAAGCGGCTTGGGAATCCGGTCCTTCGAGATGGGCCGGATCCACGAAACGTTGTCCATGTTCAGGAGGGCACCGCATTCACTGCAGGTTTCCCCTTGGGATGATTCCCGACCGCAATCACGGCAAACGATGACCAGGCGCTGTTCGAGGCCCTCGGTTGGGGTGTGTTTTTCTGCCCACAAGGCGAACGCATGAAGAATCGGCAGCGCATCGATGCCGGCCTGCGTCGGCTCGTACTCATAGCGTCGTGTCGAGGCATTTCCATAGGGAATGCGCGTGGCCAGACCGCCCTCGACGAGTTGGCGCAGCCGGTTGGCCAGGACCTTGTCCGACACTCCCACCGATTCACGGATCTCGTCGAAACGCCTCACTCCGGAGATGAGTTCACGAATGATCAGCAGTGTCCAGGGATCGCCGACGGCGTCGATTCCGCGCGCGATCGAGCACGGCCGCTCAGACCAATCCGAACGCAATGGCATGCCCGACTCCTCAAGGTTCACGACGCAAACTATCCTGAGGAAAGCTTAGCTCTGTTCGCTGTCAGGACCCTGAATCCAGCGAAGAAAGATCCCGGACGCTGCCAGTCCGAACGCCAGCGCCACGTGGCCGTCAAGGCCAAGTGGCGAATAGTCCTAGTTGTTCGAGATCCCTTCGCCCAACGTCAGCATGAGCCGGTTGGCCCAGCTGAACATCGCCGAGACTGCCGCGGCATCCAAGATCTGTCCGTCGTCCAACCCCTGCTCCTTCAACGCTTCCAGGTGGCCGGCTTCAACCGAGGATGGTGAGGTTGCCATGGCGCTGGCAAATCCCGCAAGTGCACGCTCGCGCGATGACTCGAGTCCCGCAATACCAAGATGCTTGAGCCTCGGGCTGGAGATGGTGTCCTTCGATAGGAAGAAGTGCCGACGGCCGTGCACCGTGGCACAGAATTCACAGCCGGTCTCCAAGCTGGTGGCCAGGGCGACGAATTCGCGTTCGGCGCGTTCCAGTTGCCCCTCCCCGGTCATGATCGTGTCGTATAGCTCGGTGCGGACTCCCAGGAAACCTTCCTCGTGCCTGAGCACCGAGTAGTAGTCCGAGGCCCCCTTGGCCTGGTCCGCACGCACGTCTTCGGGCATAGTCCGGACGCCAACGACAAATCCACGCCAATCCATCAACGGGTATTCCTGCCGGGGATGCCCGAACGTCTGCTCGCTGGTTTCGGTATAGGGAATCCGCTGTGGCTCGACCTCGGCATTGCCGACGTCCAACAGCTCGGCGGCCCTGCGAAGCCTGCCAAAGTATGCAACAAACGAGGTGACTTGGCTTGCAGCCACAATCGCTGCCTCGTTGTGGCCTGCCTCGCGCAGGGCGATGATTGCGGTTTCCCCGGTTGACGTCGGATCCACGGCCATCTCGATCGCATGCTCAAAGAGTGAGATCTCGCGCGCACCAAAGGTAATCTCCCAAGCGTATTCGTCAATGATCGCAGCGTAGCTGCCGGCTCCCGCTATCGAGTCCAGTTCACGACCAAACTCATCTGCAAGTCTCTGGTCACCGCAATAAGGGGCTACGCAGATGGCAATTCGGAGTCGGTCAGCAACCGAAATTGAAGTCAACGCTTCCTTCACCGTGTTCGATTCGCCGAATGCCGCCTCAAGCGAAACACTTGTCAGCCTCGCAACTTCACTTCTAAGCGCGTTGGGCGCTTTCCAATGCAGCAATGTTCATCCTTCCGAAATTTATTGCGGCTCGCGCCACGGCGTCATTGTCACGCAGGAACCGGGAATTGGTGTGCCCTAAGGGACCTAGTTGCGTACCCCAGTGGATGGATTCCAGCGGAACTCCCACCACATAGATTCCGTCCTGCGAGGTTCCGTCGGCGGCGATTAGGGCATACGGTTCCTGCCCTACCTCGAGTGCCCCGGATATGAAAGGTTCTTGGCCAGGGTTCGGGATGTGGAAAAGCCGTCCGGTCCCGTCTTCAACAATTCGGCGAAGCAGCGATGAACTGCTTCGGCTTGCGTGGTTGCCAGGTAGATGGGCCTCAAGCAATCCAACGCATTCATGGATCATTCCGGGAATCGCAGGCGAGAAGGCCCTGAAATACCTGTTCGATCTTTCAACAACCATGTCGGGGCCCAGAGGGCAGACGATTTCGGCCTCAACGAGGGCCTTGAGTTCGTTGATGCGCTGTGCCGGCGGACCGCTTGCGACAGAACCGGCAAAGCCGCGCATCCATCCCTGCACATCCTTGGCATAGGATTCCCCCGTGAACCCTCCGTACCGTGCCAGCCTACGAATCGCCCCTCTCGCTGCACCAATGGTGACCGCCGCACACTTGGTGGCGCTTTGGAAACCTTTGGTTGCTTCCGCGTAGTCCTCAGCCAAGTCGGTTTTCCACCAGTCAAGGAAGTCGTCATATGTACCAAAGGTTTTCCCGGCCAGTGGCTTGTCCATTGCGTCGAAGTCAATCCGATGCTGTTGTCCTGGCACGGCATTTGCCAAGACCTTCTCCATCTCGGGGCTTTCCCAGTTGAAGCTGTCCAGGCCGCCAACAATGTCCTCAAACGTACCGGCGAAATGCTCTGGATGCTGCTCGAAAAGGACCCTGTAATAGGTATACGCCGCGTCCTTGACCGCAAGCGGCCAAAGGTCTTCCATGAAATTGAGCTGACGTTCCAGGGATGCGAGATCTTCAACGATGGCCGGTGTCAGATAGCGGGCTACAAACTGTGGTGTCATCTGACCAAAGACGCCCTTGGCCCGGTATGGAACCCCGCGCCGTGACCCTGCCAGAAGGACTGGCTCCTGCCCGGATGCCAGATAGGTCAGCGACCCATCCGCTTCTTCCACAAAGCGGCCCCCTCGGCCTTCGGTAAGAAGTGAGACGTAGTCAAAGAAGTTCATGCCCAGTCCACGCACCGCGATGACCGATCCAGGCTGGATACTGCTCAAGTCCTGGCTTATCGGGTTGGACGGCAAACCATAGTAGAGGCCATGATCCGCCGCGAAATCGCGATTCGCTGACTCCTGTTTACTGGGCAGCGAATCCGTGTGCCCGGTGGCGAGAACGACAACGTCAAACTCGTGGATGTCGGTTTCTGTTTCCACTATGGTTCGGGCACCAACACGATGGAGACCCGTCACTTCGCGTTGTTCGAATGCCACGGTGAAGTTCTCAGGCAGTTGCTCGAGGTCCTTGCCGTAACACCATTCAAGGTAGTGTCCCAGGATCTTTCGCGAAGGATGGCTGTGGGGTTCCATCCGGCTTGATTCGGCAAGGATGCCAGCGTCCACGGTTTCTATAGTCCCGTTGGCTACCATCTGGGCCCATTCGTAGAGATTTGGGCCTTCGACGATCGGGCCGTCGCACTGAACCGAACGATCCGTGAAGTGTGTGGCATCGGCGCACAGGGTGTTCATCAGCAAATGCTGCGGTTGCGCGCTGGCCCACACCCGTCCCCCTCCAGGTTCGAAAGGGTCAAAGATCGTGATACTTGTTGATGCACCCTGGGCCAAGGCACCATTTGCAGAGAGCCGCTCCAGCACAGAGATTCCGCGCGGGCCCGCACCCACAATAGCTATGCGGATCGCAGCTGCATCAGATTCTGTCATTCCGATGCCTTTTCACTCTTGCGGTAGCCCCGGAGGTAGAAGTAGGCAGCTCCAGTCAACAAGGTTGCCGTACACACAGCCAATGCGGAGGCCTGCCCCAACTGCTGCTGGTCAAATGCCAGTGCCCTGATTTGGAGCGGCACGGTGACGGCGGAGCCAGAAGGTCCACCTCCGTTTGAAAGCAGGTAGGGGACGTCAAAATCGTATGCCGTCCAGATGGTGCGCAAGAGCATGCCGGCAAGCACCACGGGAATGATTGAGGGCAGTGTTACCGCCGTGAAACGGTGCCACCAGCCGCCACCATCGATGGATACCGCTTCGAAGAGATCCTTCGGGATCGACTGCAGCCTGGCAAGGACGACGATAATGAAGAATGGGGAGTATTTCCATACATTTACGGCGACCAACGTCGGCATCATCATCGCTGGATCGGAAAGCCAGTTGAGCGGTTGATCGATGAGTCCAACTTTCATCAGGACAAAGTTCACTACGCCTGTGACGTCGTTGAACATGAATCTAAAGACCAGCGCAGCAACGATGGCCGGAACCATGTACGGGATCAGTACCAAGACACGGGCGATACGTTGGCCCTTGAGGTTCAGGTTCAGCAGCATTGCCACCGCGACGCCCAAAACAACCTGCAGGATCATGTTCGACGTTGTCCAGCTGATGCTTCTTAAGAACGAGTCCCGGGTATTGGCATCGGCAAAAATGGCTACATAGTTCTCCATCCCAACGGGCGTTTTCATGCCGGTGTTGATGTCAACCATGTTGAAGCTGTTGATGACGGCGACAATAAACGGATAGACGGCGAAGACCAGGATAAGAACCAACGCTGGCGATATCAACAGGTAGGCCAATGCCCTGTCGCTAAGGTACCGCTTCGGCTTTGGCTGTTGATCCGAGCCTTGTCCACGGCGAACAACCAACGATTGCTTGGGCGCTTTCTCAAGTGTTGTGCTCAACCCTTCACAGCTCCTTCAGTCAGGCCAGCAACCAGCCACTTTTGTGCCATGAAGAACAGAATCATGACCGGAAGAATGATGGTGAGGGCTGCTGCCATGAGCAGGCCCCACGATTCGGTACCCATATGTCCCATCAGCAGGAACACTGCCGGGTTGGCTGGCAGCTTTTCATTGCTCGTCATGAGCGTGGAAGCGAACAGGTACTCGCTCCAGGCTGCATTGAAGGTGAAGATCGCGGTCGAGGCAATTCCCGGCAAGGTTTGCGGCAGTACCACCCGAATGAATGCCCCGAAGCGGGTGCAACCATCAATCATTGCCGCTTCCTCGGTATCGATTCCCAACCCCGAGAAGTACGAACGCAGGATCCACAAGGCAAACGGCAGCAGCGTCGCCACGTACAGCACCGCAAGTGCTGCACGGTTATCGCCCAGGCCATTTCCGAAGAGAATTTGCGTGATGGGCACCAGGACCAGGATGGGCGGCAAGAGGTAGGCGAGAAGTGACAGCTCGCCAACGGCACGCACCCCCTTGAATTCGAACCGGCTCATCGCATAGGCCGCCATGATGCCGAAGACCAGGGCAATCACAGTGGCTATCGAGGAAACAATCAGGCTGTTGGTGAGGTACTGCTGGAATCCATAGACCTCAAAGAGATCGATGAAGTGCTTGAATGTCAGTTCCTTCGGGAAGATCGTCGGCGGATACGCGGCGATTTCCGAGTCTGGACGAATCGCATTCACGACAATCCAGTACATGGGAACGATGGCGGTTAGGACGACCGTGACAAGTGCGGCATATTGCAATGTCCGCCCGAGGGTTGCCATGGGGCTGCGTTTCCTTGCCGCTGCCTTGCTTTCTGGAGCAATAGGTTGTGCAGCTCGTGATTTGACGTCGATACTCATCGGGTCAGCGCTCATTTCGGAGTATGGATAAGACCGGGAACATGGCTAGATGATTTCCGGTTTCCATGACGGATTGCTCTTCCGGAAGTTGTCGACGATGTCTTGCATCTTCTTGCTGGCGTCTTGCCATGCTTCCTTGGTGTTTCGGTTCTCCAAAAGGATCTCCTGGAACATCACGCCGTCGACCGCAGGTGCGGCCCAAATTTGAGAACCGAAAGGAGCCAAGTTTGTGATTCTCTTTTCGTACTTTCCGTCGACCACCGCGCCCATGCTGACCGAAGCCGTCATGGCGTTTGGAGCGCAGTCCATAAAGGTCTGAACCCAGTCGCCATGCTTCTTGAAGAATTCTTCCTTGGGGTTTGCCAGCTCCTTCTTGAACTCCGTCATGACGCTCTTCAACGGTGGAAGCAAGTGGCCGGGAACCGTTTTCGCGAAAGCGAGTGCATCGGGACCTGTGGTCAGTCGCTTCAAGAATTCGCGGGCCATCTCCGGGTTGGCCGTCTTCGAGTAGATCGCGTACTGCTGGCTCGAACCAAAGTGCAGATCTCCGGTCATGAAGTCGCCGGCCGGGATGCGCATGACACCGGTCTTGGCGGCCAGTTCCGGGTCGCGCTCCGCGATGACCGCTCCCATGCGTCCGGGGAATGTGGCGAAGGCGGCCTGTCCGGCCGTGTATGCGGAAACGATGTCTCCGAATGCCGCGTTGTGCATGGACTTCGGTGCGAATTTCATGACGGATACGAATTTTTCAACGGCGCCGAGGACGTCGGGGTTGTTGAAAGTGACATTGCCTTCACGGTCGAAGTAGTCGTGGCCCGACTGGTAGATGTACGGAGCAAAGAACTGCAGGGGCAGCTGCGGGGTCGGGCCGACCGCCATCGCCATGCCGGCGATCCCGTCCTTGCCGTGCAAGGTTTCGATGGCGTTGTAGTACTCGTCGAAGGTCTTGGGGACGGATAGACCGGCACCCTCCAACAGGTCCTTGCGGTAGTAGACCAGAGACGAATTGGATTGCAACGGCATGGCGACGTCATGTCCGTCGACGATGATGCGGGTGCCGTCCATGAAATCATCGGCCCCGATCTCTTTGACCAGGTCATCCAGGTTCGACAAATGACCGGCCCGAGCGAAGTCGGGGAATGAGCTCACCGCCGGGGAGAAGATTCCGACGTCTACCTTGTTCTGGAATGCCGTCGTGAGGTACTGGAGTTGGTTGGCATCCGCGTAGACGGTTACCTTGACGTCCATGTCGGGAAAGTCTTTTTTGAAGTTCTCAATTGTCAGGTTGTAGAAGGCCAGCGTGGCCGGATCGTTTTCTACCGTGTACAGAGGAATGACGTTGCTGGTTTTTCCTGGCGAACCAGCGTTTGAGGCAGTGCCCCCGGCACAGGCGCTCAGGAGCACCGAGGCCGAAAGACCCATGGCGCCGGCAAGAAACCCTCGGCGTCCAAGGTCTCCATTGACCAAACGTTTTTTGAGGTTCCGCAGAGTTGCGTGTTCGCTTTCCATTCCAGCATTCATTGTCAGACTCCTTTGGGTAGTGCGAGGTGATCGAGGAACAGTTCGGTGGTGATCGGATCGGCTTCCAGGGGGACTCCAACCGCGAGAAGTTCTATGTTGCCCAGCAACGCATCCATGGCGGGCGTTTCTATCCCCAAGGTCCTGGCCAAGGAAGCCCACTGTGCGACGCCGAATGGGACGTCGTCAGCGATATATCGGTAGTCGAGACTTGGTGGTGATGGAACCCGCTCGAAATTGGCGAAGTTGAGTAGGCACTCGACAATTCCGTTGCCCATCATGCCTTCTTCGCCGTAGAAACGAATCATCCATTCACGAACGGTGAGTGCCTCGGCTCCGACGCGTCGAGCAATTTCGATTCGTTCGGCATCTATTCGTTCGATGAGACGTCCAGCGGCGGGTGACAACCCATTGCGGTAGAAACTGAATTCTTCGCCGTTCTCAACACGGATCGCGTTGAGTAGCACCACACTGGGGTGAATCATATGGTTCGTATTGGACAGGGACGTCGTGCTCAGGTCGCTCAAGGTAAGTTCCGGCAGGTAGCGCTCGAACAAGCTCAATAGCTCCTGTGTCGCCACAAGCGATTCAGCGGCGAACGGGAGGGAATGCTTGAGTGTGTGAGATCTAAGGTTTCCGTTTTCGATGGTTCCCGAGACTGGGAATCCGGTGGTCTCCGCCAGGCGTGGTGGAACCAACGACCATTCCTCGAACCACTTTTTGACCCGCAAAACGCCACCAAATCCGCCTGGTGCAAGCAACAGCGGCTTTCCGGAAAGCGCAAATCGAAGGGGTTCGATGGCCTCTCGAAGCCTGCGCGACTCCGTGACGACGATTGCCGCCTCGAATTGTTGGCTCGCTGCTTCCCTCACCGATAGCGGAATGACATCGACTGCCAGCACGCCGCCATCTCGTTCTACTGCTACGACTGGAACTTGATTGCTTGCACTGAGATACACCATCTCGCCAGAAACGGATGCAACATATCCAGCAACGTTGACAGCTTGCTGGTCTCCAAAAATTAGAATGGACAACTTTCACCTCCGACTCTCGATTGCCCGTGTGATCTGAGTAACAGTCCAATCTAAAATTTGAGTCGTGTCAAGCAAAAATCCAACTTAAATTTCAGTAGAATTTTTCGGATTAGATTGGTAATCTTGCGAAATGATGACCTCATCCAAGGTGTCGCTTGTCGACCGTGCCTACCACCTAGCCAAAGGTCGAATCCTCAGCGCACAGCTCATGCCAGATTCGGTCATTGACGAGAACGCCCTTGCCGTCGAACTCGGCGCCAGTAAAACGCCTGTCCGCCAAGCACTGGTCCGACTGTCTTCCGAGGGATTCATTCGGATACTCCCCCAACGGGGAACCTTGGTAAACCGAATTTCTGCAAACGACATCCGTCACGTCTACTTGCTTCGTGCACTCCTGGAGCCAGCCGCAAGTGAAATAGCCGCATTGAAAGCCACGGCTGCCCAGATTGCTTATCTAGAGGACCTGGATGAAGTGTTCCAACGGAGCGATGAAAATTCCCCGGACTTGGATACTCATAGTTCCATCCATGTTGGCATTGCTGCGCTTGCGGGAATTCCAAAGATGACCAAAATTATTGCCGAATTGCAGGACCAAATGCATTGGTTCTTGTCGGTTCGTGCCGCCGAAGGTGGTCCATTGCCGCCGCGACACAGGCACACTGAACTCATCGACGCCATCAAGAGCGGTGATCCACATCGTGCCAGAGCAATCACCGAAGAGAGCATCTCAAGGTCACGTACGCAGATAACATCACAGATGGCCGAAGAGCAAGATTATGGGCTACTTACCGGCAAGAGCGACACCCGCTAGATTACGCAGATCCTTGGCACTCGACGGTTAGAACTTTCCATTCTCCGGGCTGAATCAAAAGATCAGCTGCGCGAACCACTGAGAGATTGCAGAGGTCTCGTCACTGTATTGCCCGCAGCATTTCGCCGGCCGACGTGTAACTAGGCTCAAACAGTGCGGGGGCATTGCGTCCGAATACGGATGCCATGCCCCCATTTGGTTTCTATCAGTACTGCGTCGGCGGCGACCACCACGGCACTGATCTTATAGTGCGCTCCACGTAAAATTCGGTTGCCCCCCGGCCAGGAATGCCGCCTGTCCTACGCGGAAGTCCTCACTATCCGGCAGTTGCGCCCATTCGGCATCCCACAATGCCTCACTGCCCCGACCATCTACGGCAACCATGGAATCAATGAGCGCTTTCATGGTGTGGACCGAGTATTGAGAGCGTTCGGCGATTCGCAGAACCAATGACTGGCTGGACTCCTCGAACTCTGCCTCCGGCATCGTTTCGGTCAGCAGACCCCAATCTGCCGCTTTCTTGGCGGGGATCAGATCTGCGCTGAACAGCACGTATTTTGCCTTGTCGGCACCAAGGCGCTGCACCAGCCGCTCAATGCCGCTGCGTGGATAGATGATGCCGAGTTTGGACGGGGTCACCGCCAGTTTCACCGTTTCGGCGGCAATGCTCATGTCGCAAGCCGATGCGATCTGCCACCCGCCGCCCATGCAGATTCCTTCCACCAACGCGACGGTTGGTTTGGATGCCGACTGGAGCGCAGCGTCGGCCTCGCTGAGCCGGTCAATCATCTGCCCGTCGGGGCCGTTGTCGAAGAGCACCTGGTGCAGTTCATTGATCGCGGCGCCGGCGGAGAAGTCCTTTCCCCGTCCGCGCAGGGTGATGACCTTGACCCGTGGGTCGGCGTCTGCCCGTTGCACGGCCTCCGCCAGGGAGATGCACATGTCCCGGGTCATGGCGTTGCGTTGGCGCGGATTGTCGATCACGATCCGGCCGATGCAGCCGTCAACTTCGAGGTTGATCTGCCCGCACTCGGTGGCGGCCACCAGGGTTTCCGTATTCATCGTGCTGCCACTCCGCTCTGGCTCAGCGCCTTTGGTTCGCGAACGATGCCCTCGATGACCAGTAAATCTATCTGTTCCGCGGACAACCCCATGGAGTCCAGGATCTCTCGGCTGTGTTCCCCGAGCGCAGGTGGCGCCTGCCTGACAGGCGTTGGTTCGTTGTCGACGCTGATCGGCCCGCGCAGGAGACGCAGTCTTGAACCATCTGCCCGCTGGGTCTCGGCAATGAGTTTCAGCGCCTGCGCCTGTTCGCTGTTGACCGCCTTCAGGTAATCGAGCACCGGGCCACACGGGATTCCAACGGCATTGATCGTTTCAATCCACTCGCTCGCCGGCCGCTCAACAAGGACTTCCAGAATGCACTCGTTGAGTTCATCCCTATTAATCGCCCGGTCCCGACTCGTGCCGAAGCGTGGGTCATTGAAGAGTTCGGGACGGTCCAGGATGGAGCAGAACACCTTCCACTGGGCCTCCGTGCCGACAGCAACCACAATGTTTTCCGTCGCCGTGGCATAGGCGCCATAGGGCGCAATCGTCGGGTGGTTGTTGCCCTGCGGCACCGGCGCCCGGTTCAGCGAGAGGGCGGTCTGGCCCTGGAACGCGGAGAGACCAAGCGCGGTTTCAAACAGGGAGGTGGAAACCCGCGCGGCCCCGTTGCCGTTCAGCCGAGAGTAGAGTGCGCTCACCAACGCGAAGGCCGCGGCCATGCCCGTGGCGATGTCGACCAGCGGGATCCCCACGCGGTAGGTTTCCTCGGCGTTCTTGCCCGTCACGGAGGTCAGCCCGGAAGCCGCCTGGATCACCTGGTCCAGTCCGGCCCTGTCCTTCCACGGTCCGGCCGCGCCGTACCCGGTGATCGAGGAGACGACCAGGCGCGGGTTGATTTCACGGAGCCGGTCCGGGCCGAGCCCCATCTTTTCCATGGTGCCGGGCTTGAAGTTTTCCACCAGCGCATCCGCATCGGCCAGAAGCCGGTCCAGCAGGTCCCGGCCTTCCTCGCTGTAGAGATCCACGGAGATGGACTTCTTGTTGCGGTTGGTCGAGTCGAAGTAAAGGCTGTGGTCCCCCTGGAAGGGAGGCCAGGCGCGCGAGGAGTCTCCCCCGCTGGTTGTCTCGATCTTGATGACCTCTGCACCCATGTCGGCCAGCAGCGCCGTGCAATAGGGGCCGGCAAGCGCGCGGCTGAGGTCGATGACTCGGATTCCGTTCAGTGGCATCAAGTGGTGCTCCTTGGTCAAGGTAGTGGTGAGTGGCGGAGGGCGCTAAAACATCGTCGGTACGACGAGTGCCCCAACCAGTAGCAGTGGGCCGACAACCACCATTGACAGTCCCCAGCGCGTCAACAGCTGGTTGATCCGGGGCCGTTCCTCTTCGTCGACGGTTGCCACCAGTGTTGCGCCCACCGTTGAGAACGGGGAGACGTCCACGATCGAGGAGCAAACTCCGAGTGCCGCGATGACGGCCCATCCGGCGATGTCTCCTGAGGCGACCAACGGGATTGCCAGGGGAACCAGTGCCGCCAGCATTCCGGTGGTCGATGCGAACGCCGAGACCAAGCCGCCGATCAGGCAAATAACAAGCGCCGCGATCAGGGGTGTGCCGATCTGGCTTGCAGCGTCGCCCAGCATCTCCACGGCGCCCATCTTCTGCAGGACGCCCACGAAGGTGATGATTCCTCCGACCATCAGCACCGTTGACCAGTCGATCTGGCTGACAGCGGCCTTGCCGGTCTTCGGGTCGACGAGTGTCATGACCGCTGCGAAGGCAAAGCAGAGCACACCGATGTCCGGGTTGCGGTCGAACACGGCCAAGGCAATGACGCTTGCCACCAGGCCGGCCATGCATAGGACGGTGATGAGCTGGGTGGCATTCATCTTGGTGCGCGGTTCAACCGGGACATCGACGGTCTCAAGGACCCGGACGCCGGCCTGCGCCGCCTGGCGACTGCGTTCGGTCAGGCCTTCGCGTTCGAACGGATGGGCGGGCAGTGGTTTCCTGTTGCTGAAGCGCGGCATGGCGGTGTTGTCCAGGCCGCCGGTCTTCTGCGAGCGGAGCAATCCGAAGCCCCCGAACATCACGTACGCGGCGAAGAGCAGGATCAGGTTGGCGCCGAGTGCCACGCCGAAGAGAACCAGCGGGTTCAGGTCGATGCCGACCGAGTGTGCGGTACCGTAGGTGACGATTCCGAAGAGGCTCGTGGGTGCGAAACCGCCTGCGCTCAAGCCGCAGCCAATCGCCAGGCCCATGAGCATCCTGTCGATTCCGTACTTCTTGGCCAGCGGCATTCCGATGGGCGTCATGACCAAACCGGCAAGTGGCGATCCCATGGCGGAGATACCGGCAGTGAGCGCGAAGAAGACCAGCGGGAGGATGAAGGCGTTGTCGCCCACCTTGGCGATGGCGGCTTCGATGATCCGATCGACCGTCCCGTTCGCCTGGGCGATCGCGAAGAAGTAGGTGACGCCCACCAGTAACACGAGGATGGAGATCGGGAAACCGTCGATCACCTCACTGAGCTTCATGTCGGCCAGCCAGATACCAACGCCCGCTGCTGCGGCGAACATGATGACGCCCAGGTGGACCTTGCGTAGGGTTGCCAGCGCGAAAATCCCCACGAAGATCAATAGAGCAAGAACTTGAGAAAGCATGCCTAACCTTTCACAACAACGGGAATGGTTCATCCAGTGAACCGACGGTTCATTTCTGGAATGTGGATGTAAGCTATATCACAACCCGTGGTTGGTCAAGGAAAGATCGGTAAACATCTAAATGAGTACGCAGAGCGTGGTGACGGCAATCAAAGTCATCGAGACGATTTCGTTGCACCAGCCCATCGGGCTCTCGGATATCGCCAAGCAGCTGGACTCATCGAAGGCAACGGTTCTGCGCATGCTCAGCACCCTGAAGGAGCTGAATTGGGTCACGCAAAGCGAGTCGCGCGATGCGGCATGGTCTTTGACGATTCACGCCTACGCCGTCACCGCGAGGGCAAGCATAGGCGCGAATCTCCGCGATGTGGCCATCGGTCCCATGAACGGCCTGCAGCTGGACACCCAGGAAACGGTTCACTTGTGTGTCCCCGATGGCGACGCATTGGTCGTGGTTGAACGCCTCGATACGCCACACGTCCTGCGGGCCTTCCTGGCTCTGGGAACCCAGATTCCGCTCCACGCCTCGGCGACCGGATTGGCATTTCTCGCAGCATCTTCGGACGCATATGTGCACGACATCCTGGGCGGCTCGCTCGAGAAGGTCAGCGACCAAACAAAAACCCAACCCAGCAGCGTTTGGCAGCTCATCAGGGAATCCCGGGAACGCGGTTATTCAATCAACGAAGAGGGGCTGAGTAGCGGCATCACGTCGGTGGGCGCGGCAATCGTCAGCTCATCCGGAAAGCCCCTCGGCTGCGTGTCGATTTCCGGCCCTTCCAGCCGAATTGTCGCTGCGAAGTTTGAAGATTTTGGCACTGCGGTGGCGCGGACTGCCCGTGAAATCAGCGTCCTTCTGGGAAAACGCTCATTGGACGGTGCGGGGCGCGTTCGCCGTTGAGGTGGACAACAAACTGGCAGCCTCGGCCGCTTTTGCCTTAGCGCGCCACCGCATTAGCAGTGGTAAATACGCTGACAGGCATTTCACGCTGCAATTTCCAGGTGATCGCGATCGGCTTGGAACCCTGGTGCTTGACGTAGTCGACGGCACCCAAACAGGTGAATGGCATGACCATCCCGTCTACATCTTTTGCGACGTCGCGGGTGAACAGCAAGATATGTGAGTCGTGTTCCTTGCGGTTCAGGTAGCGCCGTCCTGTTGGGCTGGTTGGAGCGGTTGCGTTCTGTGATTCCCAGTGGAAGAGTCGTGGGCTGATCGCGTAATCCTTGTAGAGCGTATTGGGACCTTGGACGGCTTCATCCTTGTTCAGCGTCACGAAAAGAGCATCTGCACTTACCTGCGGACACCAGGCAACGCCCTCGCGGTGGTTAACGCCCTTGCCCTGTTCCAAGGAACCATAATCTAGGGCCGCGAGCACTTCAGATCGCCGGTAGGTGGCGTGGGAGTACAGCGGAATCTGCTGCAACCCCAGTGGCAGTCCCTTGGGTGCATGCGGGTTTCGAGCAACGCCACGTGAAAATGCTGCAAGCAACTCCTGCACCAGGTATCCGTTGGCACGGATACGATCTAGCCCGTCGTCGTAGGTGGCAAAGCCTCCGCCGTTGTCCCAGAACGTGAAGAACAGCATTCGCGCGAATACCTGTTTCCGATCCCCCAGTTCCGCATAACGTGGAGCATCGATGGAAAGCAGGTCTGAATACGCCTCGGCGCGCTCGGCATCATCAATGTGAAGGAAACGAGTGACTCTCTTGAGCATCTCACGCTCCTCGTCCTGCTGGGCGACTTCAAACTCAACCAGGCTTTCCTCCCATGGGGAACGCGCTGAGATCAGCCCAGCACGGCGGAGCAGGTCCGTCCAGGAATCCCCCGTCTTGCGGTAGACGTCCTTGACGTCCCTGCCGGATTCTTCAAGATAGTTATCCAGCCCAAGCAGTCCATGGGACCTGATTTCACGAACAAGCGCCGGCTTGTTGAGCTTGAGTTGGGATCGAATGTTCTCCAGCACGATGGTGCGCGCCACCCGGTCAAGCATGAGCTGGCATCCCGATGGCAGCCCTGGCGCGCCCTCGTCAATGATGCGTTCCAGCTTCTTGCGCGGAACATCCAACAGGGCACGATACTTGACGTCGAAGCGGAACTCCCGGCGTTGCTGGCCAATGAAGTCCAGCACGGTGAGCACTGCCTTGTCGTCGGCGCGACGCAGTCCACGTCCGAGTTGCTGAAGGAATATGGTCGAGCTCTGGGTGGGACGCAGCAGAAGGATCGTGTCGATCTCCGGCACGTCGAGTCCCTCGTTGAAGAGGTCCACGGCGAAGATGCAGTTCAGTTCCCGGGCACGTAGCTTGGCCAGTGCCCCCTCGCGCTCCTCGGTACTCGAGTTTCCCGACACTGCCACCGAAGGGATACCAGCCTCGTTGAAGACCTTGGCCATGTAGATCGCATGTTGTACCGAGACACAAAAACCCAGCGCGCGCATCATGGGGGTACTGAGCACCTTGTCGCGAAGTTCGTTGATGATCTTCAGCGCACGCATGTCGTTGCCCGTGTACACATTGCTCAGCTGCTCCAGGTCGTAGGACCCTCGTTTCCATTCGATCGCGCTAAGGTCGACGCCGTCCGCCACCCCGAAGTAGTGGAAGGGAACCAGCAGATCGGCGTCCAGGGCATCCCACAGACGCAGCTCAGAGGCAATCCGTCCATCGAAGTAGGTGTCCGCCACGTTGATGCCGTCACCTCGTTCGGGCGTTGCTGTAAGTCCCAGTAATTCGATGGGTTTCAAATGCTCAATGAGCTTGCGGTACGAGGATGCCTCGGCATGGTGGAATTCGTCGATCACCACGACGTCAAAAGCCCGTGGGTCGATCTTGCCGAGACCGAATGCCGCCAGTGACTGCACGCTGGCGAACACGTGTTTCCAAGCGATCGGCTTTTGCCCGTCGACAAACATTTCGCCGAAGGAACCTTTGCCCAGGACCTTGCGATACGTTTTCAGGGATTGCTCAAGAATTTCCTTGCGGTGTGCCACAAACAAGAGAGTGAGTTCCCGTCCCGCTGATTCGCACAGGCGTTTGTAGTCCAGTGCTGCCAGAACCGTCTTGCCGGTGCCCGTCGCAGCAACCACCAAGTTCCGGTGCTCGTTGCGGTTTGTCCGTGCGGCATCAAGCTCTTCCAGCATTTCCTTCTGGTGCAATAGCGGATGCACCTCCAAGCCAGTGGATCCGAGCGTTCGCTCTGCAGTTGTTCCGCCGGCACGTTTCAATGCAGCATCCAGCCGCTCCGCGTCCGTGTCAGGATCGTAGGGAACGAAGGCGTCATCTTCCCAGTAGCTGTCAAAGGTCAGTGCGAATTTTTGCAGGAGTCCGGGGGTTGCGACGCCCGATAGCCGCACATTCCATTCGAGCCCGTCAAGCAGAGCTGGGCGGCTGAGGTTTGAACTCCCAACGTAGGCGGTATCAAACCCCGAGTTGCGGTGGAACATCCATGCCTTGGCATGGAGCCTCGTCGCGTTGGTCTCGTAGTTGATCCGGACTTCAGCACCGAATCGGCGAACTAATTCATCAATGGCGTGGCGCTGGGTGGCACCCATGTAGGTCGTGGTGATGACGCGTATCGGGATGCCGTGGTCTTTGAGCGCCTCGAGCGATTCGGAAAGCAGCCTCAAGCCTTCCCACTTGATGAAGGCGCACAACAGGTCAATACGATTCGCTGAGGAAAGTTCGGCTCGCAGTTCAGCGGCCAGCTGTGGGTCTTCGCGACTGTTCGTGAGAAGTGCTGCTGCACTCATGGAGGTTTGTGGTCTCTTGAATGACCGCGCACGGACGTCGTCCTCGCGTTGTAGCTCTATGAGCTTCTGCGGCCCTGGCAGAATGTCGTCGTCGTGACCTATGAGTTCAAGCAGCTGATTGGTCAGCGTGATCATCTGAGTTGGTTCCAGCGTACTCAGTCGGTTTTCGATGGCCCGGCCAAGAAAACAGGCCAGTTCACTCGGTGCGTTCTCAGCCCGAACTGCCTCCACCGAACGCCTGTAACCAGCCAACGATTCCAGCCGGTTGGCCAACCGCTCTGTCAGCAGGCTCTCGAAAACCCCTTCACCCAAGTCGAACTGGTTATTTGTTCCGGCAATCTCCATGTGGCCAGGCTACTGGAAATAGGCATCCATTAGGGGGTTCTCGCAACTATTGATGGGCAGTCCTGCGTTCCTCAATTTTTGAGGAATCCATCGTTTTGTGCAGGCGCTCATCTTCGAATCTAGTTATTGCGCAATCGGAGGCCTATCTGGGTTCTTTATTAAGGATCCCCCACCGCGACATCCGAGCACCAAAAATCAGACATTCAAATACATTGAAAAGCCGGGGATCTACCTGGCCTCTCGATTCGCGGTTGCCCCGCCCGCAAAACCGTCCCGCCAAGGTGACACAAACGCTACACTCGAGACATGTCACCGCACCTGGTCGGGTACGCCCGCGTCTCCACCAACTCCCAAGACCTCAGCTCCCAACAATCCGGGCTCAAGGCCCTCGGCGTCCCGGACGACCTGGTCTACGTCGACCACGGACTCACCGGACGCAACCGCGAACGCCCCGGACTCCAACAGGCCCTCGCCGCCTGCCGCGCCGGCGACACCCTCGTGGTCACCAAACTCGACCGACTCGCCCGCTCCCTGCCCGACGCCCGCGACATCGTCGAAGACCTCACCAAAAGAAACGTCAAGCTCAGCCTCGGCGGATCCATCCACGACCCCACCGACCCCGTCGGCAAGCTCCTCTTCAACGTCCTGGCCATGGTCGCCGAATTCGAATCCGACCTCATCCGCGCCCGCACCCGCGAAGGCATGCAAATCGCCAAGGCCAAGGGCAAGCTCCGCGGCAAGCAACCCAAGCTCTCCCCCGCCCAGGAAAAACACCTCGTCGCACTCCACCAAGGAGGACAACACACGTCCGCGGAAATCGCCGAGCTCTTCGGGATCGCCCGGAGCACGGTGTACCGAATCGTTCAACGGACTCAATGAAACCTGCTCGTAAAGGATCGCAACCAGCGAAAGTAAGTCGTTCCCCCAATCTTCCCCCAAGTCCTACGGATCAATTGACGGTGGATTCCAGTAGGGAATCTCGGAATTGCCCGGCTTATCAAGGACGATGGCAACGCTATGGCGAGCTCGGGTTATGCCAACGTAGAACTTCGCTCGAGTCCCGTCCTTGAGTTCGGCACCTGACGTTAGGTGCTTGATCATCGTGGTCGTCGGGTTGATTAGGACGCGGTCGTAAGTAAGGCCTTTCACGTCGCCCATGTTTCGCCCCCTCAGTCCATACGTTTCTGAATTCTTGTCCCACACTAGGAGTTGTGGGGAATGTCTGCCGGCGTAGAGGGGCACGTCGGCACTCTTAACTAGAAAAATGCCATCATGGTCTGTGAATTTTGAATTGCGGGATTGTGTCTGCTCCAAGTCGGGGTAAAGCGCATCGGAGAAATCGCAGATCGACTGGTTGCAGCGCAGGGAATGTCGGTGAACTTCCTTTTCGATCATTCCCTTGGCCTCCAGTGCATCAATCCATCTGACGATGTTTGACTTTGTGAGGGCTCGGTTGGTCCGGGACTGCGTGGTGGAGAAAGTTCCTTGTCGGGGATCCCCACTCACGGTGACCGTTGTGGTGGAACCCATAAGTAGTTCGAGGAATTCAAAATCCCGCGCTGAGATGTCCTGAATTTCATCAAAATATAAGTGATCGAAAATGCCGGATATCCGGTCAATGACGGCCCCGCCGGATTGCTCGTTCAAGAGAACCGCGAGTTCCGCCAAGAACTCGCGATAGACATTGCCGGATGGGTCGAGATAGTAGCGGTGGACATCTGTCTTCTTGGGACGCCCTGGCCTCGGGTCGAAGTGAAGTCCGCCTACGACGTTTACGCCCAGGGTCGGGTTCTGGTACGGCCTGATCCCATGTCGAAGCAGGAATGTGAGCCACGGGATCACTTCGATGTTCGCTGGGAGGATGCCAGCCTTCTTGATGAACCGCGCGCGGATCTCGTTCGCGCCGTTGTCAGTAAACGTGGTTAACAGCACCCGCTGCACTGGTGGAACGGAGAGGGCACGAACAACAAGTTCTTCCGTCTTGCCGGAGCCGGCGGACGCCACGATGGCCTTATTGGACAAATTCAATGGCATTTTCAATGTATCCAGGCATGTTGATACTGATCGGGGATTCGAAAATGGTCAGTGCCGATTCAGTCTTTCCAGCTGTCAGGGCCTTCGCCATCTCGGCCGCTGTTCCATAAGAGGTGCCAAAGACTGTGTTTAGCGCTGGCCCGGCAGAGGCAACCAACTGTGGTTCAAGAGTGCGTCCGTGCTCCACTTTCCCGACGAATCCTTGGATTTGGCCGTGGACTTCGAAATCCTCAAAGCGCTTGCGCGCTTTGGCATCGCTACTGTCGTCGTCAAGATCCGTGACGACCGCGATTTTGCGCCCCAGCGCGGCACCAAGTTCAAGGAAGCGTTTGAAGGCGAGGGCCTGGACACTGATCACATCAACTCCATCTGCAATGGGCAAGTGGCCGTACTTTTGGAGATACGCCTTCTGGACGATCAGTTCGTCCGAAGGGCCTTCGACCAGAATGACAGCTCTGGCCAACACCATCCTCAACGTGTCATAGCCGGCCAGGCGCAAGAAGTAGCTTTTCGTTTCTAGGCTCAAAGCGCTCAGCGTGGTGTAGGTAGAACCGGACATCAGACGAAGCTTGTCGATGCCGAGTTTGTTGAGCACGAATGAGCTATGGGTCGTGATGATCAGTTGCTGACCGACGATCCTGTCCCTGATCCTTTCGATCAGGGTATTTAGGTTGGCATGTGAAAGGTGATTTTCTGGCTCTTCGACCATGACCACATGGCGGTCCTGACCGCCCTTGTCGAGTGCCAGCAAGATCTTGAATGCGGACTTCTCACCTTGCCCAATGAGGTCGAAGGGTACGCCGTCGAGATGGGGAACGAGCCCGGACTCCCACGAAGATTTGGCCGAAGCGTCCGTCGCAAGTGTCAGATTCTTCTTGCTCATCGTTGTTCGAGTAGCGCTGATGGAGGTGTTGGCCGCCGTGAAAGCCGGGTCTTTGATCAGGCCTTCGCGGTGGGATCGAAAGGCCAACGAGAGTTTGGCTCGTGCATCCGGGGAAAGGTGTTGGCTGATGGTCCTTCGAAGGTAGTAGTCCGTCCCGCTCTGTAGCTTCAGCGTTGAAGCGTCGATCACCGCCGTCGTCACCAACGGGCGCGTGCCGGCAACATTCTGGCCGGCAAAGTCTGTGCGGTTTATTCGGTAGAACTCCACCGGAATTGAGACGACCTTGTCAGGCTCGCCCATATAGGTGGCATATTCTGCGGCGTAAGAAGAATCCAATTCAATTTCCACCCGGATCCCAGGAACGTCGAGCGCCAGTGAGTTGTTCTTGCCTTTTTGCACGCTGAGTGATGCCTCGTCGCGGAAATAGGCCTCAATAACAATCGCCGGTGGAGGCGTTGCTTTTCCGGCAAAGATGGCTTCAAAGAAGCGCTGGCAAACTTCTTGGTTGAACCAATGCGGAGTCAATTCTGTTTCTAGCGGGCGCCCTCCGATACGGCCGGTCAGGACCATTTCCAGTGCTTTGACAATCGTTGACTTGCCAGTGTCGTTGTCCCCCACCAAGATATTGAGCTCTTCATCGAACTCCATCTCAAGATGCTCAAATTGAAGAAAATTTTTCAGTACAAGCCGAGAAATCAATTCATTTCCTCATTACTAGATCGCCAACCATGTGCTGTTCTGATTATCGCCCATGGCGGCTGTCGTTTCGGGTCCGTTCAATGGCTGATTCACGATCCAAGAGGGTTGTGTGCCGGGGAAAAGTCGCGGTGCTTCAAAGTCCATTTCTCACGAAACTTCGGGTCATGAAAGTTTGCCGCAGGCGACTTTCTGAAAATTGGCACCGCAAGCATGTGGGCCGTTTACCATTTCGTCGGTGGCCAAGGATAGCTTTGGTTTGGGACGTGGGATCGTTTGAAATGGGGATAAGCAATGATCGGGAAACATAAGGATAATTTCGAGCGGGAGCAAGAAGCACCCAGAAGCCCGTTGAAGAGGTCTATCGACGAGATTGCTACTACTGCGGGAACCGATCACGATTCTGTTCTGAAGGCTGCAAGCCAGTTGGGGATAGTTGCAAATGATCGAAGTACCTCCCTCTCAGTAGGCGACGCCGCAAGGATCCACGCTCAACTGCTCCCGGCGCCCGAGCTCCCACGAGTCAGGGTTTCCAAACCAGAAAGGCCTGCAGCTAAAAAGAATCCGCTAGACGATGCTGTGATCGATTCAGTTCCGCAGGTGCAACAGCGGATTCCCCTACGCAATCCTTTCCACGTAAGACGAGAAAGGGTACAGCCGACGCCCCGTTACCCATCTTCGAAGAGGAAGACACCGCTGGTAACTAAAGCCCCGCCCGAGGGCGTCCCCACGGGTGCACTGATTCCACCTAAACCCCCCAGAACGCGCACTATCCCTGCCGTAGCTTCTAAACCTGTGGTTGCATCTGCTACTGGCTGGAGCGAAGGAAAGGTTCCTGCTCTGACTCCAGAAGATGCGCAAACCCGCGGCAGCAGGGACCCCTTGCCTGGGCTTCTAATGCCTGCGTTGGATGCATATGAAGACCTGCTCTTCGTGACGTCATTCCTCGACCTACTTAGTGATTTCCACCCCCGCGACTATGGAAGATTGTTCTTCTATCTGGGCGACGCCATCGACCTTGATCTGCGGGTGCGTCCCCTGATTCTCAAGAGCCAGCCAGGGGTTGATACGAATCAACTCAGCAGCCCCGAAGAACTCAGGTTCTTGCGGGCAATTTGTGACTACAGGTACGGAATATTCGGGTACCCGCCATCCGTCAGGCTTGTCGCTCGGGATGCTCGCCAACGCACGTCCACTGATGTATCCGAAACCGTCAACGCTGTATGCCGACTGCGTCCAATGGTTCGCGGCCTGATGACCGATATGGTCGGCAGACGATTCATTGCCTGGGATGTTGACCAAGAGACCAGACGCTTCCAGACTGTGGCCTTCGAAGATCTTGAACGATGGATCAGGGGTCTACTTTCCGGGCGCTATATCCGACTCCGCACGAGTTTCATCGATGTTCTCAAACCTGACGGTGAAACAGACTGGGAGACAATCCATTTCATGGTTGCTGCAGCTGAAAATCTTCGGACGTCGGTCCAATTCGTGAAGCAGAAAAGGAACCCGAGGCAACCGGCAGCGAGGCGCACGGAACGTTCTGTCACCTCCAAGGACGCTCATTTGGGTACCCCGGTGACTGTGAGAGACCACAATAAGCTTCTCATTCCAATCACCATTGAAGGTGGCCGGGACGTGTACTTCGGCTTGGAGGAAGGCTTCTTCGAATCAAAGGCTGCCGCTCCACAGAAACATGAGGTGCGGGAGTTTTATCGCAGAGCACCAGGTACCCCGCTTGACGCCCCAAAAACAATCCGCGTCACATCCCATACCCGAGGTGGGACCATATTCGACGATGCCCGGGCGCGCATGCCTGCTGTATCCATTCTGGGGTCGCGACGTCAGTTCTAACCTGGTGGTTCACACCATTCAGAAATCCTGGCTTCTCTGTCAGGCGAAGGCCTGCTCCATTGGGCGGGATACCCGTTGGAGGCGGGTCATGACACCTCGAAGGCTTCCTGAGTTGGGCAGCATTCTGGGGGCATGGGCTTCAGCAATACCGTAGGATAACTGCCCGGTTAGCAGCACCCGCGCTCGCGGTCTCATACAGAGCCCACGAACACTGGTCTTGCGCGGTGCGGGAAAGACGGCTTGTCGAGAACACCTGAAAACCGCAGCCTGAGGAATCTGGTGATTGAGCGAACAAGGATAACCGCATATATCCACTAATAACAAAAACTGTTATCCGATGGTAGATCCTTATATACTTGGGCAATGGATCCCGCATTGAACCCCTTCGCACCCGGCTCCGGAGTCAAGCCCCCGGAACTTGTTGGCCGGCAAAGCGAAATTGACGCCTTCGACCTCCTGGTCGCCCGAGCCAAGTCCAACACGGTGGGTGATCGCGGCATGGTCCTCTCTGGGCTCCGCGGGGTCGGGAAGACTGTCTTGCTGAATGTATTCGCGGAGCACGCAAGACGTCATGACTGGCTGGTCATTCAGCTCGAGGCCCAACCGGGCGTGGAGGGCAAAACCAAGACGCGCACGAAACTCGCGCGCGAACTCGAAGTCGGTGCACGACGGCTACGAGGAAAACCTGCCTGGTCATATCTCAAAGATTCTTTGGCAAGCATCAGCAATGTGTCCGGAAGCCTCGGAGTAACCGGCTTCTCCGCATCTGTGACGACGAAGCAGGGCCGAGCTGATTCGGGAAACCTTGACATCGACATTGAAGAGCTCGTCGAGGACCTGTCCATGGCAATGAGGAAGGCCAGGTCGGGATTCGGTCTATTCATTGACGAAATGCAGGATCTTGACGAGGAACTACTAACAGTTCTGCTGTCCGTCCAACACCTCGCGGGACAGCGAGGATGGCCTTTCTACCTCATCGGCGCCGGGCTCCCCAACCTTCCTGGAAAGATTTCCGAAGCCAGGACCTACGGTGAGAGACTCTTTCTTTACCGAACGATAGGACAGCTGGATGAAAAATCAGCAGCCGATGCGCTCACTGTGCCCATCGGCAGGCTTGGTGCCTCGACAACCGAAGATGCCTTGTCCGCCCTACTGGCAGCGGCGGATGGATACCCATTCTTTCTCCAAACATACGGCCGCGCAGCCTGGGACAACACACCCGGCCCAGTCATTGGCGAAGAAGATGCGCAGCTGGCGATCAAATCGGGAACCCTCGACCTTGACCATGGTTTTTTCGAAGCAAGGTGGCAGCGGGCAACACCGGCCGAGCGTAAGTATCTGCGAGCAATGGCTCAAGACGGCGAACGCGCATCACTGACAGGCGAGGTCGCTGCCAGGCTCGGAAAATCAACGAACAAGCTGGCCGTCATCCGCTCAAGACTTATAGCCAAGGGCGTGGTTTACGCCCCCGAGTACGGCTCCATTCAATTTACGGTCCCCGGGATGGCCCGCTTCATCGATCGACAAATCGAAGACTGAACGTCAGACGAGAGGTTCTTCATCCGGCGCCCTTATTGAGACAGCGACAACAAACGGTGGTGCGGATGGCCTGGTGATCTCGAAGCCTGCCTTCCTCCCGGGATTCCCAGTCCGCGGAGGAAGGCAGGAACGTCTATCGCGATGAGAACTCCGGCTTGTTACCCGATACACCACTCACAAAACGGCGGCATGATTCGCGGGACAGTTCGTGGTCAGTTCAGGACTCTCGACGATCATTGATTTTTTGAAGCTGGATGAGGATGCTTAAGCTCAGCTCTCTAATTCATCCAGAGCCAACTTCACCTCATGAAGCTCTTCATCGACCCGACGAAGTCGTTCATCCCACATTTTGGAGATTTGGTCGTTCTCGCGCACGGATTTCTTAAGCTGCGATTCAAGGCTTTTGCGGCGCTGAGCTATCTTTTCTAGACGTTCATGGTTTTCGGAGAAAGCATGCAGGCGAGCAATATTTTGCTCAAACTCTTCTTCATTTCGTTCCTCATCTCCGATCGCGGACAAATGCTTCAGCAACGCATCAGCCTCGAGTCTGCGCACTTTACCGTGTAGTGCCATTTTCTGCTCTTGGCTTTTGAGCGTCTCCAGTTCGTCAGACAATGCCTGTAGTTGATCAGAGTTCAGTGATTCTCTGCTGCGACGTTCAATGCTCCGAAGATACTGTGCATGTTGCGCCTGAAGATGATCTCGTCTCTCGCGAAGAACTCGTTGCGCACGCCCACTCGCGCTCGAAACTTCCTCGACTTCATCTAGCGAATCCTCGCTGACGTGAATGTGTGTTCGTTCTTTCGCGAACTTGAGAAACTGTAGCGGTTCATAGAAATGGATACGTTGCTCCGAAGCTGCCCAGTACTCATCGATGAGTTCTACACGAGGTCCTTGTGTCTTACCGCGTTCGATGCGCCACCAATCTTCCTTCGCATCGTCGGTGACAAAAATCACCGGCTTTTTCTGCGCTTCGCCGAGCTTTAGAACCTCCTTCCAGATAATGAGGTCGCCGAACTTGTTATCGTTCGACTTGTTCGCATCTTTATACCCAGGTGGAATCTTTTGCTCGTAGCGTTTCGCGCCGTCCTCGCAGATCTCGGAAAGTTCCTCGCCAGTAAAGCTAGCCCCAATGCGTCCAGAGAATAGGTCGCTGATCCTCACGAAGGTTTGTTGAGGATCGCCCGCACCAAGTATCCATTCCTCGTGCGTCTGCTGTCGGTTGTCGAGCTTTTCGCTGAAGGCATCGAAGAGTTCATCGAGCTCTGTCGCCATTTCCGCACGATTCAGTGACGGATGGTGCTTGTACTCGTTGAGCGTCTTTACTACCCCATTCTTGGCGCTTGCGAGTGACTCCTTGACCTTGGCGAAAGCCTCAGTAGTACTGCTTATAACGTCAAGCCTTCGTCGGTGGAACTCGAGCCCAACCTGATGCGGGATCCAGAGAGAGTCTTGGACACTCTCCAAAACGCTCAAGAACTCGTCTCGTGTACCTGATGTGTAGCGGAAAAAATTCAGCAACGTATTGGTGTCAAGCACAATCACGCCCTTTGACCAAAGGTCTTCCAATTCTTGCTCGCTCGGGCCATAGTAGGCCCTGAAACTATCCCGCAACGATGCGCCTTTCGTTTGTTGAGCTGCCAGTCTATCTATCTAACGACAGCAGATCCCTCGGGTCCTCGAAAGTTCAGGAGTTGCAGGCCAACAGCGTTCTCTCGCTTCCTTTCAACATGACAGATCTGGTGAAGAGCTCTAGCAACTTGCCCGAAATCGTTGGGAATCTCCTTGCGCAGCATGGAGATAATGCCCATTTCGTTCAATCTACAAACGGACTGTCGCTCGATGGATTCCCGCACTAGACTAAATCGTCCCGGTATTCATGCCGCCATTTCGCGAGACGAAATCGCCAGAGACATTCAGGTGCAATCGCCGATAACTGCACCTATGGAATGTTGGCCCTGACCTGGAGCGAATTCCGATCGGTCAAGGGCGTGTGGCCACCCATCCGGAACGGCCGGGGAACACCGGCGAGGCCCCGGCAGGGGAAGCCCGGACCATGAAGGTTGGTGCGGCGCTAGGTCAGAAAGGCCAGGACGGGCACCCGAAAACCAGGCCGGCCGCAACGGGACCCGGCACGGGCATCGACGGGACGCATCGGCCCGCCGCGCAGCCCGTGGAGTTCCGGTTCGCAATCCCGCCCGGCTCACACTCCCGCGGCCGCGGGCCTCAGTCGGGTTGCGTGGCCGGCCGGCCGGGCCTGGGCCAAGGCAGGTCGTCGAGGACCTGCCAGAGCTCGTCGCTGCCGGCGGATGAGCGCGTCGTTCCCGTCAACGCATCCAGGGCCAGGGCCCGAAGGTAGCGGGCGACGGTGGCGGTCGCCTCGGCGTAGGCGGTGTGACCCGCCTGCCCGGCCGCAATGATGGCGGCGCATTTTTGCGCCTGGTACCGGCTCATGCCGACCGCAACGTCATCGTGTTCGTCGCGTTCATTGAGCAGTGCCTGGTATTTGTCGGGGTCCATCGGCCTCATGGTCAGGCCTTTTCGGTGTCGAGCCGATCTTGGCTCGCGCTGCCGTGTCCCCGCCGGGCGACGGCGCCCCGGGCAGTGGCCGGTTCCCCGCCCATCCGCCCGGCCGGCTGTGCAGCTCCCGCCGGATGCCCGCTGGCCAGCGCGAGGGCAGGTGCTGAGGTGTTTCCGGCTTCCCGGACTGCCCCGGGGATCTGGTCCTCATTCATGGTCATGGCCTCCTTGGTTCGTGTTCTGTTCCCATCCCCGGGGTAGGGCACCAAGTGCTCCGGGGGATCTTGCGCAGGAGGATGCCGCCGCACTTCGTCGCCGCGGCATCCACGCGGGCGTGCTGAGCCTGCAGGCCCGGGGGTGCAAGGACGAATCGTTGCTCATGCGCGTGGCTCCCCTCTTGGGGTGAGTGTAGCCGGGGCCGGGTGGGGGTTTGAACCTCTGCTGCTTCCCGGCCGGTGTCGGTGCTTGGCGGTGGCGCCGGCGGCTGTCCGGGCGCTGCGAACCAGCCGTTTGGCATGGCGTGCACGACCCGGCGGCAAGACCGGTTCAGCGGAACTCCATTAGCCGCACATGCCGCAGCCCTCGGCCGGCGGATCATTCCGTTCGCGCCCCGGCGCCTCTAGGTCCGGGTGTCGTAGATGAAGGCCCGTGCGTGGTCCACGGCCTTCCGGAACGCGTCGTTGCGCAGCCTGACGTCGTTCTCCTGCTGCGATTCCACGTAGTCGGTGATCCCCGGGCGCAACAGCCAGATCCCGCCGGCCGGCGGCAGGTAGATCACGGCGAAGGACCGTTCCCGGGCATCCTCGGCCCACATCGGGACCACGGCCAGGGCCGCGCCGGTGTCCGCGTTGACCCATTGGGCCCGCGGCACGGGAAGCTCACCGAGGTCGTGGAGCTCCGGGTCCAGGAACGGGGCAGTTCCCGTCCCCCACCGGGCCTCGAACCGTTCCAGGAACTCGGGCAGCAGCGGGGCGTCGTAGCGGTGCCAGGCATTCATTTAGATGCGCCTCCTTCCAGGCGGTTCCCACCACAGCGGGCCAACCGCCAACCACGGTGGCTGCGATCCGGCGCACCGGGCACGGCTCCGGCCCCGGCCCCGAGATCGGGCTTCGGGCAGGTCTGCCGGTGCGGGGTGTTGGCGGTCAAACAATTCCCTTCGGACCGGATCCCCCAGCACGGCATAGGCGTCCATGACCTCCTGGAGCCTGGCCCGCTCGGTTGCCTGCTCCCCGGAGGTTCCGGCGATCGGCCGCGTGTCCGGGTGGTGCAGGCGCACCAGGGCCCGGAAGGCACGCGCGATCTCCGCGGAGGTCGCCTCCGGGCCGAGGCGCAAGACCCCGTAGGGGTCGGGAGATTCCACGATGGTTGCCTTTCTTCCCCATGCACCGCGGACTCCGGGGCCGCCTCGGGAAAACGACCCCGGAGCATTACCTGCCTCTGCGGGAACGGTGCCGCGGCGAGGACCGCGAGGAAATCGCGGTCGGGGCGGAGCCGTCCCCGGGAAACAACCGCGCCTGGATCAGGGGCTGATGGAGTGCTGGTCCTCGGCATTGCTGGTGATGGCGATCTTGCGCGCCTTGGCCTGCTCGGCCACCGGGATCCGCAACCTCAACACGCCCGTGTCGTAGTTCGCCTCGATCCTCCCTGTGTCAAGGTTCTCCCCCAGCACCAGCTGGCGGCTGAAGACCCCGCGCGGGCGTTCGGCGGCCAGGATCTCCACCTCGCCATCCAGCGCCGGCCGTTCGGCCTTGACCGTGACGACGTTGTTCTCGACATCCAGGTCGATCGAGTCCGGGCTGACCCCCGGCAGGTCGAATTCGATCTGGAAGGTGTCCCCGTCGCGCCAGGCGTCCATGCTCATGGCCGTCGGCCGGGCCGCGGTGCCCCACACCTGTTGGGCGAGCCTGTCGAGTTCGCGGAACGGGTCTGAACGCATCAACATTGTTCCCTCTCCTTCACAGTTTTTGTGTGTTTGTGTGTGTTGCCGGCCCGCCGTTTTCTATTGCGGCGGGTATAGATTTTTTATAGCACTGCTGCAACACTGGGGCAAGAAGGTGATTCAAGAAATTTGGAGGGATGTTCGATGGCCGTGCAGGATCCCCTGGCCCGTGGCGTCTATGCCATCTCCGTGGCCGCCGATCTGGTCGGCATCGGCCAGCAGAACCTGCGCCTCTACGAACGCAGGGGCCTGCTGGAACCCGTGCGCACCAGCGGCGGCACCCGGCAATACAGCGAAAACGACGTGGCCGTCCTGCGCCGGATCACCGAACTGCTGGGCGAGGGCCTGAACCTCAAGGGCATCGGCCTGGTGCTGAGGCTGGAAGCTGAAAACCGGGCTCTCAGACTCGAGCTCGAACGCCGGACCGCCACCGGGTCCTGAACCGCCACGAGCCTCTCGTGGTGCGGCTTCGGCAGCAGTAGCAGCGGCATCTCGGGTGGGCGAGCCAGCGTGTTTGTGGAAGAACGCCGGTGGCAGGTCATACGGCCTAACCCCCAGCCGAACCGGCAAAACCTGTATCCCCGCACCCTCCCCCTGTATCCCTTGTATCCATGTTTCGCTCGAGGAAAGCCCTGCGGCTTTCCCGACCGAGGGGACTTGGGGCACGGGAAAGCCCGACCCGTGGCCGCGGCACGTTCATTCCGGCCGCGGCCACGGGTCCGCCACATCGAACTGCCGGGAACACCGACGAGGGCCCGGGCCGGGGGGTAGGCCCCTCGCCTGCACCGCACCCATTGGGGGTGCGGCAAACGGCCCGAAATGCGCGGGCGTGGGAACCCGGAAACCGGGCCGATCTGCCCTACCCGTGGGCCCCGGTTACGGCCGTGGAACAATGTGTTCCCCGCCCAACCCTCGGAAAACCTTGCTGCCGGGCCGTCCCGGCCCAATCCCGTTGGGCCCCCCCCGGGGCATCGTGCCGACGCCCGGCACACTCCACGACCGGCTGGGGTTCGTCGGGGCATCACGGCCCCGTCGCCACCGACCCTTCTGTCGCGCCTTGGCCGGGTCTTCGAAAAGCCGTGGACGAACGGGCTGCTGCCCGGGCGCGTACCGGGATTTTCCCGGCCGCCGGTGGGATAATTCATGCACTGCGGACACCGCAGATCGGACAGCATGGAAAGCCGTGGCGAAGATGGAAATCAAGTTCACCAAGGACGCCTTGAAGAAGCTGGAAGCCGAGCTCGGGAAGAAGTTCGAGGACCTCGTGGCCAAGCACCCGTTCAAGCAGGGCGACTCCCTGCAGCACATCGAGGAGACGTTGGTGTCGTTGCTCAAGAAGGTCGGCGGGGTCCTGGGCCCTGCCGCCGTGAAGGAGAAGGCCAAGGAAATCTTCGACAAACTGAACAAACACTGATTCTTCGGCCGCTGGGCGTCGGCGCGGCCGCGCCGCCGGCGCCGGCGCCTGGGTGAGCCGTGCCCTGCCGGAGGACCAGGTTACCTGCCACGGGGTCCTCCCGTAGTGCCTTGCCGCCAAACTCCCAAGTGGTTGAATGAGATTCATGGAGAACCATCCCGGAGACGACTCATGGGTCATCACGAGGGTCAGAGGCGACCTCTTTGAGCTGCGAAACACCAGCCCCCACGACCGGGTCGATGTCCGCGTTCAGCTTCGTGGAGGTGGGGCGGTCGGCGGCGAGTCGCATTGGCGGAAGGGCTACTCCTTGATCGGCCCGGGCCAGGCGGTGCAGTTCATCTTCCTGCATTCATCCCGGCTGCAAACCGACCCCTCCTACCTCGAGGTCCGGTACCGGGAGATCAGGGACGAGGGCGGTGTCGAGGGCATCGCGAGGGTGGACTTCCCGTAGGCACGCCTGCATCCCCTGAACACTCCTGCACCCGGCACCTCACCGGCCGTTCAGCTTCCGCCGCAGGCTGAGCAGCGCAGAGACAAAGATCCCCACATAGATCCACCAGATGACCGCAAAGGCGACCGAATGCCCCGGACCCACCAAATAGGTGAGGGGGATCAGGACGACCCCGACGATCGACATGCCGATCCACAGCCGAAGGTAAAGTATCTGCTTCATCATGCCGAGGTCTTGCTGCCGCCAAGGCCGGCGGTTGGGAAGCCCGAAAGGCTTGCGCCGTGCCTCCCGGATCGCGCCGCGGGTCTGCTCCCAGCAAAAGCATCCCTCCCCGGAGCCCGAAGGATTCCCGTCCGGGGTTCGGTCAGCTTTGGCCCGGGTGCCAGGTCAACCCCTCACCGCCTTTCACTGACAATTCCGTCATACGGCATCAGAACCATGCAGGCAAGGACCACCGCAGGGAACCTTCACTACCCGGCCCGGAACACCGGCCCAGCTCAGAACAGCGACGCGTGTCCCCTTGGTTTTCTGGGTCGGGGCTTTCAAGGCCTGGACTTTCAGGGCCCGGGCTCCGAAGTGTGCGGGGTTTCGGCCCTGCCAGTTCGCCGGGCCCCTCAAACCTTGGTATGGTTGCGGCTGCGCAGGTGTCCCCCAAGTTCCTGCGCAGCCGTTCCCCGGCGGATTCTTCCCCCAAGAAGCCTCCGGGAACGCGAAGGCCTCCGCCCCCGTTTTCGGAGGTGGGGGCCTTCGCCGTCTGTCAGGCCGCGGCCAGCACGTGCGGAGTGTCTCCCGGTTCGGTGAAATCGGCCAGGGACGGACCACTGGCCTCGGCGACCTGGGCCTTGGTCGCCCCGTGTTCCAGGGCGGTCTGCACGATGGCCTCCAGCGCTTCGGTCCGTTCGCGGAGCAGCACCCGTGCCGAGGCCACATCCTCGGCTGCCGCTCGGATGAGATCCAGTTGGCTCACTGTTCTTTCCTTTCAGGGGCCTAGAAGATTGCACCAAAAATTCTAGTAAGCAGCTCCCCCACGATCAAGACCACCATGTGGCCGCCGCGAGCGGAACCCCGGTCCGGCCGGAAACCAAGCCCCGGCCCGGCCTCCCGCCACCGAGGGCTGCCCCACCCTGGCACGGAAGCCCGCCCAAGTGCCCACATGCCTGGACACTGGCAGGTGCGGCAAGGGATTTCTTGCCCCCGCGCAATCTGCCTTGTTCGACGCATTCCACGGTGGTGTGATGGACAGGTACCCAGAACCGATTCACTGGTACCTCGGAGGAATCGGCACGCCAGGGATTTCCTTGAAAGGTCACCACCATGCTGCGCCATGAAGAGCTCAGGAATCTCAGCGGCGAGGGCACAGACCACCCCGGCCGTTACCCTTCCCGGGAAGGGACGGGAACGCCGGGCCCTGCCGCAGGTCCGGCCCCCCGGCAGGCCAACGAGCAACCCGGGCGGCCTGCGGCAACACGTACCTCGGGTTCCGGGGATCATACGGTCCGCGTGGTTCGAACGGGCCGCGTGATCCGTGTTGCCGGGGTGGTCCACGACGAATTTGCACCCGGACGCCCCCGCCTGCAAAAGCATGTGCCCCGCGATCCCGAAGCGTCACCGGACGCCGAAGCCACGGGCTGATCCGGCGAGGATCACGTCCTGCGCCGCCGGATATGCCAGCGGCAGACTCCACTGTTCCCCGGGCCGGCAGGCGCACCCGACTGGCCGCTGGCGGCTGCCGGAACACGGAGCATGCCATACGGAATCGCCCCCAGGCCCCTTGGCCCTCACCGCGCCGACACGTGTTTTGGTAGTCCAAGAAAGCCCATATTACGGGTCTTGAACACCTGCTGCGTCATGCGGCATCATGGATATGCGCACCTGCGGTGCGACCCGAAAACGTCGTTCATAGCGAAGGAATCATCCTGGACCAAGCCCATGAAAGCCCCACATCTCAGCCGCCACGACCAGTATTCCGGCCTGCGGCCCTCGCCCCCAGTTGACCGCTCACACGTCCTTGTCCATCAGCCGGGAACGCATCCCGTCTGCGACCTCTGCCAGACGGACGATTACCTGGTCTACGAACACGTCCGCGTGATCACGGGCCCCGATCCGGCGGCACCGCCGGTGTGGGAGGTCGATTGTTGGTGCGGGCAGTGCGAAACGTTCTACGGATACCGGACAACCCATCCGCCCAAGGATCCCTACGTTGTGCGATCGGCCCTCAAGGTCAGGGGGCGTTCCCCTGCTGCCGGGTCGTTCGGGCACTACTAGAGCCCCCCCCACCTCCACCGGATACCGTGAAACCATTCGTTGCGGCCGACCCCCACGGAAAAAAGGGCCCCGGGTGAGGAAACCCGTCGTCGATGTTAAACGGCCCGTCAGGTGTGGGCCACTCCCGAAGAATCCACACTCGCCACGCGAAAGCAGGTGCGCGCCATGCGTACTTTTGGGGTGGAGGAAGAATTTTTCATTGTGGACCCGTACACCGGCCTGCCGGTCGCACCGCCGGCCGCGGCGCGGGCCCACCTGCTGGCCCTCTCCGTGGACGGGACCCGCACCGTCGCCGAATTCCTCGCCTGCCAGGTGGAAAGCAACGGCCCCGTCTGCACCCACCGGGATGAGGCGCTGGCCTCGGCGCGAACCTACCGGGCCGCCTTGGCCCGGGCGACCCTGGACATGGGGTTGCAGGCAGTGGCCCTGGGCACTCCCCCGCGCCTCCCCGAGGCGCCGGCCGTCGTGAGCCCCGGCGACAGGTACCGTGCCATCACGTCCCTGTGCGAGGGAATTGCCACCGAGCACTATCTCTGCGGCCTGCACGTGCACGTGGGCATCGAGGACACCGCTTCGGGCGTCATGGCGCTGAACGAAATCCGCCGCTGGCTGCCGGTCCTGACCGCGTGCGGATCCAATTCGCCCTACTGGCGGGGGAGCGACACCGGTTTCGCCTCCTGGCGCAACATCCACTACCGACGCTGGGCGGTCCAGGGAATCCCGCCCCACTTCACCAATGAGCAGGACTACGAGCGGCGCATGAAATTCATATTCGACTCCGACGTCGTGCTGGATGCGGGACACATCAGCTGGGGCGCACGGCTCTCCGCCCACCACCCCACCCTCGAGGTGCGGGTGGCCGACACACAGCTGAACGCCACCAATTCGGTCCTTCTGGCCCTGATTGTCAGGTCGCTGGTGGACACCGGACTCAACGCGGCCACACCGGTCCTGCAGCCCTCGGCCGAGGCCCTGTACCTGGCCCAATGGCAGGCGGCCAAGTTCGGACTGCACGGCAACCACCTCGACCCCCTCGACGGGACCAAGACCTCGGCCACCCGAATGATGCGCAGCCTGCTGGACCACATCCAGCACGCGCTGAAGCAGAACGGGGATTTCGAGTATGTTTCCGCGGGCCTTGAGCGATTGATGGAGCACGGAACCGGCGCCGACATCCAGCGGACCCGCTTCCACCGGGGAGGGTTCAACGCCGTGCTGGACGAAGCTGCGGCGGCCATCGCGGCCTAGCCCGCCTGCTCCCCCGCCGGCCACTGCCGGTCCCGCATCAGATGCAGGATGAAGTCAGATGCGCCGATAACGGCACATATGAAACCGGGAAACGTGCCGGTACCTAAGTTTTTCCCACGTAAGGAAAAATTTGAATCCGTCCGTTGCTTCATATGAGCGGCAGCTGGGCCACTTTCGGGCTTTGGCTCCTTGGATGTGTAGTTCTATGCGGCGTCTTGCTGCGCTCCACCAGACCATCGATAGTCAATGCGCGCTGACTAGGTACAGTGTTGGTGCTTCCCGATTCCCACCCGCTTGCGGCCCTGGAAACAGTGGCTGTCGAGGACTTTGCCGGGGAAGACTTCGTGATCTTTCCCTACAAGTACATGAGCGGCTTCTTCTCCGTGGTGCAATCGCTCTTCGACGGGCACCGGCAACCCCGCATCGTTGAGCAGGCCATCCACCAGGAACCCATCCTGGGCTTGGTGGCCGCAGGCGTCGGAATGTCGATACTGCCCGAATCCGTTTCACGCTTCCAGATGCCCTCTGTTGTGTTCAAGCCCATTGCGACGCGGCCGCAGAGTTCCCTGTACATGGCTCGCGGATCCGCCAACCCCGCTGCCGAAGCATTCATGGACTGCCTGCGTAGCGTTCCGGTCGAAACCGTCATTTGAAACAACTGACCCATGCTCCGCCGAAGGTCCTGCCTGTTCTTAGGCGGGGTCTTCGGCCTCGGTGGATTCCAGGCCGTCCTCTTCGTCGACCGCTACGGGGGCACTCTCGGGGGCATTTGTATAAGCAACCGAGAGTCGACGGTAGGACCGCGTGCACAGCGCACCGAGCGCCAGCAGCAGCGAGGCGATCCCGGACACCAGGAACACCAACGCGATCCCGCGGGCGTCCCCCTCACCGAGCAACCAGCCCCAGTCGTCCTGTCCCGCCCGGGATTCCATGTACGGGATGATCCAGAACTCGGCCAGCGGCGCGATCATGAACGCGGTGATCGGGGCAGCCGCCGCCTCGAACGTCATCGCGAAGCCGAAGACCCTGCCCTGCGTCTCGAACGGGGTAACGCGTTGGATCACCGTCTGCTCCGCAGCCTCGACCGCAGGCATCAGGATCATGAAGAGCCAGATCCCCACCAGGTAGAGCCACCACCATTCGCGCAGCGTGAAGGTGGCACCCAAGACGCCGGTGACGGCCACCAGGACCAGCATGGTCCGGATCGGATTCTTGCCCAGCCCGAACTTGGCCACCAGCGCACCTCCGATGATGAAACCCGTGGCCGTCACACCCAGCACCACACCCCAGATCTCCACCGGAAAGAGCGTGAGGCCGTACGGGTCCATGAGCGCCATGAACACCCCGCCGGTGAGGTTGTTGAAGGTGGTGAACAGGATCAGCGCGAACAAACCTTGGGTCGCCCGGACCGCGGAAATGCCTGCCCTCAATTCGGCGAAGTTCTCGCGTTTCTCGGCACGAACGATCTTGGGCTCGGGAATCCTGATGGCCAGCAGGTGGACCAGCACCGCCACGACCGCCACAACCGCGATGATGATCGTGCCGCCCATGCCGAGCATGCCAATGGCCAGGCCACTGAAGACGCTGGTGACAAGGAACGCGATGCCCTGCACCGAGCCCACCAACCCGTTGGCGTTCGCCCGCTTCGCGGCAGGCACCAGCAAGGTCACCGTGGTTGAGAGGGCGATGTTGCGCAGCTGTTCCACCACGGCACCGATCAGCAGCACCACGGCAAATACCCAGAACCAGAACCCGGAAATATCAAGCAGGTCGGCTTCCGGGATCAGCAGGAACATCGTGCCGGCCAGCCCGAAGCACAGCAAGGTGAACAGGGTCGAGCCGAGCATGACGGCATGCTTGCGGTACCTGTCCACGATCACGCCAAAGAACAGGCCGAAGAACGAGACTAGCAACATGTACGCGCCGCCAATGACCCCCGTGGCCAGCACCGAACGGGTCTCCAAATAAACCCAGAAAGTCAGGGCAAACCAGAGGAAACTCGTCACGACGTTGGCTACGGCGGTGTTGACCAGTACATGCAGGAACGCACGGCGCCCGGGATCGGGCACCGTCGCCTTGCCGGTGGTTTGCGGTTCCAAAAAACCGTCGTCGGCAGTACGCGAGTCTTCCTGCGACATGGTTTAAGCCTATGACCGACCCCGTGTCTTGCGGTAGGTTCTGGCGGCCACGGGTTATCGGCGGACGGCATTCCAGGAGTCGGAAAATTTGCTCTTGGTACTCCTTGCCCGATGAAGCCAGGTGACGGCGCAGCCAACGCAAAACATGACGTCAAATTCCAATTATTGCTCCATGTAACGTTCGATGTCCCCCGGTGTAGCGGCATTGGAAGTGGGTACCGTCCCAATGAAAGCATCGGAAAATCAACCCATTGGATCTTCCAGAAGGAGAAGGCCGTGAAGCCGACATCCAAGGCGCTGCGCACGTTCGGTGCACTAGCCTCAGCCGCAACGCTACTCTTGCTCACCGCCTGCTCTCAGGGCGCGAGCGCAAACACCTCGGCCGACTACGGGCAGCCAGTGGCCGGCGGCACGCTGACCTACCTGGAGTATCAGGCCCCGACCTGCCTCTACCTGCCGGCCGGCGGCTTCTACCCCAACAGCGGTGTGTTGAACCAGATCACCGACAAGCTCACCCACCAGAATCCCGAGACACTGGAAGTCGAGCCGTGGATCGCCGAGTCCTGGAAGATCAACGAGGACGCCACCAAGTACGTCTTCACGCTGCGTGAGGGCGTCACGTTCTCCGACGGCAGCCCGCTGGATGCCGCTGCCGTCGCCAAGAACTTCGACACCTACGGGCTGGGCAACGAGGAGCTGAAGCTCACGGTCGCCGAGGCCGTCAACAACTACAAGGCCAGCAAGGTCATCGACGAGAAGACCGTCGAGTTCACCTTCACCAAGCCCTCCCCGGGATTCCTGCAGGCCACCTCCGTCATCGGTTCGGGCCTCGTCTCCCCCAAGACCCTCGCGCTGCCCTACGAGGAACAGTGCCAGCTGAAGAACATCGTCGGTTCGGGCCCGTTCACCGTCGAAAACCAGGTCATCGACAAGGAAATCGACCTCAAGGCCCGCGAGGACTACGACTGGGCTCCGGCCTCCGCCGCCCACACGGGACGCGCCTACCTGGACGGAATCAAGATCATCGTCACCCCCGAGGACAGCGTCCGCGTGGGCTCGCTGACCAGCGGTCAGGCCGACGCCGTGCGCTACGTGCAGGCCTTTGACGAAGGCACCGTCGAGGCCGCCGGATACAAACTCTATGCCCCGGCCACCCGCGGCGTGAACAACTCGCTCTCGCTGCACCCGGGCAACCCGCTGCTGGGCGACGTGAAGGTCCGCCGCGCCCTGCTGCACGCCGTGGACACCCAGGAACTCGTCGACACGGTCTTCAGCGCCAACTACCCCAAGGCCACCGCGGTACTCTCCTCCAAGGCCCTGGGATACAAGGACCAAAGCGAAAAGCTCGCCTATGATCCGGCTCTTTCCAATTCCCTGCTGGACGAGGCCGGATGGACCCCGGGTGCCGACGGCATCCGCACCAAGGACGGCAAGGTCCTGGCCTTGGATGTCTACGAGTCGTTGGCCCAGCCGCAGTCCAAGAAAACCCTTGAATTGATCTCCCAGCAGCTGGGCAAGATCGGCGCGAAGCTGAACATCAAGCCGCAGGATGCCGGAAGCTACGCCACCGACATCAAGGACGCCTCCAAGACCGCCATCTTCCACTCGATGGTCGGCCGCGCGGACCAGGACGTCATCAAGAGCCAGTACCACACGGAAAACCGCGACACCCTGCTCTCCACCGACGCGAAGCTCGACACCCTGCTCGAGGCCATCGCCTCCGAGCCGAACACCGCCAAGCGCAACGCCAAGGTGGCAGCCGCCCAGGACTACCTGATCGACCAGGCATACGTGATCCCGCTCTACGAGGAGCCGCAGGTCTTCGGCACCGCCGACTACGTGCAGGGCTTCGGCTTCGAGGCGGTGGGCCGCCCCAGCTTCTACGACACCTGGCTCCCGGCCGACCACCAGAAGTAAGCACACCCCCACCCACACCGATCCGAGGAGAGACCCCCATGGGCAGGCATCTATACTCCCGTCTGGGCCAGGCAGCCCTCGTGCTTCTTGCCGCCTTCGCTGCAACGTTCCTGCTGCTCCAGGCCATGCCCGGGGATTCGATCCTCATCAAGTTCGAAAACCCGGAACTGGGCCTGAGCCCGGCGCAGATCGCCGAGGTGCGGGCCCAGTATGGGGCGGACGAGCCGGTGCTCCTCCAGTTCATCCAAACCCTGGGCGGCTTCCTCACCGGCGACTTCGGGTACTCGGTGGAAACCGGCACCCCGGTGCTCGAGCGGTTGGGTGCGGCACTGCCCGAAACCCTGAAGCTTGCCGGATCGGCCTTCGTGCTGGCAGTGGTCCTGGCCGTGGGCATCGCATTCACCGCCAGCTACACCCGCTTCCGCTGGCTGCGCAACATCCTCACCTCGGTGCCGGCCCTATTCATCTCCATCCCGACGTTCTGGCTGGGCATCCTGCTCATCCAGCTGGTGTCCTTCAAATGGAAGCTGGTCCCGGCGGTGGGCGGCACCGAGCTGCAGTCGCTGATCTTGCCGGTGCTCACCCTCGCCATCCCCATCAGCGCCCCGCTGGCCCAGGTGCTCTGCCGCTCGCTGGACGCCGTATACCTGCAGCCGTTCGTCGAGGTTGCAGCCGCCAAGGGCGCCTCCCGCAGCTGGATCCTGTGGCGACACGTGGCCCGCAACTCGCTGCTGCCGGTGCTGACCATGGCCGGCCTGCTGGTGGGCGAACTGATTGCCGGTTCGGTGGTCACCGAAACCGTCTTCGGCCGCAACGGGATCGGCAGGCTCACCGAACGAGCCGTGGCAGCCCAGGACATCCCGGTGCTGCAGGGAGTTGTCATCCTCTCCGCTGCCGTCTTCGTCTTGGTCAACCTGCTGGTCGACCTGCTCTACCCGGTGCTGGACCCGCGCCTGAGAACCCCGATTGGAGTCAACGCATGAGTGCCACCCTCACCGAAAGCACGCCCGCAGAAGTGCAGGCACCGGCATTTCCGGTGCCCCCGGCGAGCGCTGAGCAGGACCCTTCAGCGGCCGGAGGCCGGGCCTGGCGCATACTCTCTTCCTTGCGTCCCGGGCTCGTGCTGGCTTGGGCCGTCATTGGCCTGGTCATTGCCTGGGCTTTGGTCCCGGGGCTGTTCAGCTCCGAGAATCCGCTGGCCGGGGTCGCCGCCCAGAAGCTGCGCGCCCCGAGCGCCGAGCACATCTTCGGCACCGATGCGATCGGCCGGGACCTCTACGCCCGCATGGTCCACGGCTCCATCCACTCGCTCTCCGGCGCCCTGCTCGCCGTTACCCTCGGAATGGTGGTTGGCACGCTGATCGGCTTGCTGGCAGGTTCCTTGGGCTCTTGGATCGACACCGTGCTGATGCGCATCATCGACGTGCTGCTGGCAGTCCCGGCACTATTGCTGGCCCTGAGTATCATCATCTTGATGGGCCCGGGCACGCTGAACGCGGCGGTGGCCGTGGGCATCGGCTCGGTTGCCGCATTTGCCAGGCTCACCCGCTCCGAGGTGCTCAAGGTGAGCCGCCTGGACTACGTGGAGGCGGCCTATGCCAGCGGCGGGCGCCGCTGGGCCGTGTTGGCCCGCCACGTGCTGCCCAACTCGCTGGGCCCGGTTGCATCCCTGGCTGCCATGCAATTCGGCACCGCCATCCTTGCCATTTCCACCCTCGGCTTCCTGGGCTACGGCGCACCGCCGCCCACCCCCGAATGGGGTCTGCTGATCGCCGAGGGCCGCAACTACGTGGCCACCTCCTGGTGGTTGACCTCGATTCCCGGCCTGTTGGTCGTCGCGGTGGTCCTCTCGGCCAACCGCATCAGCCAGTCACTCGGCGGAACCCGCAACGGAGGCACCCGATGAGCCTGTTGAATGTCAAAAACCTCAATGTTTCGTACCTGACGGGGCGGAACGCCACCCGAGTCGTCCACGACGTTTCCTTTACCATTGAACCGGGCGAGGTATTGGCCTTAGTGGGCGAATCGGGTTCCGGCAAGTCCACCACAGCCCACGCGCTGATCGGCTTGCTCGCCTCCAACGGAAAGCTCGAGAGCGGAAAGATCGAACTCAACGGCACCGATATCGCCGGGTGGAACGACAAGCGCCTGCAGGCGGTGCGCGGGGCGCAGATCGGGTTGATTCCGCAGGACCCGGGCAGCTCGCTGAACCCGGTGCGGACCATCGGTTCCCAGCTCGGCGAGGTGCTACGCATCCACCGCCGCGAATCGCGCTCCACCGTGGGTGCCAGGGTGCACGAGTTGCTCGAACGCGTGGGGTTGGACAACCCGTCGCTGCGTGCTCGCCAGTACCCGCACGAACTATCCGGGGGCATGCGCCAGCGCGTGCTCATTGCCAACGCCATCGCACTGCGGCCGGCGCTGGTCATCGCTGACGAGGCCACCAGCGCACTGGACGCCACCGTGCAGAAGACGGTGCTGGACCTGCTCGATGACCTGCGCACCGAATACGGCACCGCGGTCCTGTTCGTCACCCACGACCTGGGCGTCGCCGCCGAACGCGCCGACTCCATGGTGGTGATGAACCACGGCCGCATCGAGGAAGCCGGGCCCACCTCCCGCATCCTGCAATCCCCCGGCACTCCCTACTCCCGCATGCTGATCTCCAACGCCCCGGCGCTGAATCCACGCTCGCCGCGGACGCACGTGACACAGGTTGCGGACGAGGCAAGGAAACCTGCCATCGAGGTCACCTCGCTGGTGCGCGAATTCCCCACCGGGCGGCGCACCGAGCCCTTCCGCGCCGTGGACGAAGTCTCCTTCACGGTGGCCCGGGGCACCACGCACTCCATCGTCGGGGAATCGGGCTCCGGCAAGACCACCACGGCACGCATGATCCTGGGGCTCACGACCCCGAGCTCCGGCAGCGTGAAGATCGACGGGGAGGAAACCACGGAGCTACGCGGCGAAGCCCTGCGCCTGCAGCGCCGACGCATCCAGCTGGTCCAGCAGAACCCGTTCGCCTCCCTGGACCCGCGCCAAGGCATCGGGTCGATCATCCGCGAACCCATGCGCAACTTTTCTCTCGGCACGCCCGCCGAACAGCAGGACGCCGTGCTCGACCTGCTGGACCGCGTGGCACTGCCGCGCACCATCCTCGAGCGCAAACCTCGCGAGCTTTCCGGCGGCCAACGCCAGCGCGTGGCACTGGCCCGGGCCTTGGCGCCGCAACCGGCGATCCTGGTGCTGGACGAGGCAGTCTCCGCCCTGGACGTCACGGTGCAGGCCCAGGTACTCGACCTGTTGGTGTCCCTGCAGGACGAGCTCGGCCTGAGCTACCTGTTCATCTCCCACGATCTGGCCGTGGTCCGGCAGATTTCCCACACCGTCAGCGTCATGCGCCGAGGGAAGGTCGTCGAGTCAGGGAACGCCGCCGACATCTTTGACAACCCCGGCACCGAATACACCCGCAATCTCCTGGCAGCCATCCCGTCCCCCGCCACGGCACCCGCCCCCGACTTCGAAAGGTCACTCGCATGAGCAACCGCAGACTTGGCTTCTTTTCCCGGCTCCTCGACCAGGCCCCGGCCGGCGAGCGCTACGCGCTGGCCACCGAACAAATCGTGAATGCCGAGAAGCACGGCTTCGAGTCGGCATGGGTGGCCCAGCACCACTTCCACGAGACCGAGGGTGGACTGCCCTCCCCGCTGGTGTTCCTGGCCCACGTGGCGGCACAGACCCGCTCGATACGCCTCGGCACCGGGATCATCACGCTGCCCTTGGAGAACGCGGTCCGGGTGGCGGAGGACGCGGCCGTGCTTGACCTGCTCTCCGGTTCCCGGCTGGAACTGGGCGTGGGCAGCGGCGGCACCCCCACCTCTTTCCCCGCGTTCGGGCACGAAAGCTCCGAACGCGGAAGGATCTTTGCCGAGCATCTGGAAATCCTGCGCACCGCATTTGCGGGCGGCGACCTGCTGGGCACAGGAAACCGACTCTACCCCGCGGCACCTCGGCTCGCCAAGGCCCTGTGGCAGGCCACATTCTCCCCCGGCGGCGGGGAACGTGCGGGTGCAGCAGGGGACGGATTGATGCTTTCGCGCACCCAGCCACGCACCGCCGAGGCCCCCGACGTCGCACTCTCCGAGCTGCAGATTCCCATCATCGAGGCGTACCTGGCCGCGCTGCCGTCCGGTGCCACTCCACGGATCATGGGCTCGCGCACGGTGTTCATCGCCGACACCCGTGCCGAGGCACTGGCCCACGCCGAAGTCGGGTTGCGCCAGGCCGCCGCCCATTTCCGCAAGATCGGGCACACCCTGCGCGAGGACAGCATCGAGTCACTGGCTGCCAGCCTTGATTCGCACATCGGCACCCCGGACGAGGTCACCGAATCCCTGTCGCGGGATGCAAGCCTCGAGCATGTCACCGACCTGGTGGTGCAGGTCCACTCCATCGACCCGCCGCACGAGGCCATCCTGCGTTCCACCGAACTAATGGGCACCGTGGTGGGCCCGGCGCTCGGCTTCGGCTCGCGGCAGCTCGCGTCTTCCGGAACCCATGTCTGAGCCGCTCGTCGGGCTCGGCGACATCACCGGGCAGCGCAAGGTGGTGGTGCTGAGCGGCGCAACAGGTGGCATGGGCCGGGCCATCGCCGCGGACTTGGCCAAGGACTTTGACGTGGTCGCCCTGGGCCGGGACGCGGGGCGGCTTTCGGCCCTGGCCTCGATCGACGGGGCCTTCCCCGTCTCCTGGGACTTGCTTGACTACCCCCGGATTCCGGAGCTGGTTGATGCCCTGCCCCGGATCGATGTTGTGGTGCACACCGCGGCCATTGCCCGCCGACACAGCGTCGCGGATGCGAGCATCGCCGACTGGCGCGAGCACCTGGAGCTGAACGTAGTGGCCCCGGCGGAGTTGACCAGGGTGGCGTTGCCCGCCCTGCGGGAGGCCCGCGGACAGGTGGTCTTCATCAACTCCGGTGCGGGATTCACCGCCGGAGCCGGACACAGCGTGTACTCGGCCTCCAAGTTCGCGTTGCGTTCCCTGGCCGATTCCCTGCGCAAGGAAGAGGAAATCCACGGGGTGCGGGTGGCCTCGGTGCACCCCGGGCAGACCGACACCCCGATGCTGCGCGAGGACCACCTCGCGGCGGGCTCCGAATACGCACCGCACAAATACATCAGGCCCGACTCGGTGGCCGCCGCCGTCCGCACGGTCGTCACGGCCACCGAAGACACCCAAATCACCACGGTTTCGGTGCGCCCGCGCACCGAGCTTGGCCCACCCAGCCGCACGGAAAAGGAAGTCCACCCATGAGTCCCACCCCCACCGACGTCATTGACGAATTGGTTGGCATCACGCCGGGTTCGGCACTCGATGCCAACCGCAACCGGCGCCCCGAAACCAAGGCCAACGCCCAAGCAAGCTACGCGGCCCTCTTCAACGCAGGCACCGAGGCCTTCACGCTTACCGAACGCCTGGCCGTGGCCGCATTCGTGACGGGTCTCAACGCCCAGCCCGAATCGCACGCCCATTATGCGGGGCTGCTCGCCGAGGCGGACCCGAAGCTTGCCGCGATCGTAGCGAACCACGTTGCATCGTCCACCACCACCGGCCCGTACGGGAATTACCCGGCCGAGGGGCCGCTGGCCGGCGAGAGCGAGGACGGGGTGCGCCTGCGGGTCAAGGACCCGGAGCTTGGTGCCAGGCTGTCGTCCGCACTCGAGCATGCCCACCTGCTGGTGTTCCGTCCGCGGGAAGCGGCCCGCGAGGACCTGGGACGGCTCTTGGCAGCAGGCTGGGACACCGATGGAATAGTCTCGCTGTCCCAGCTCGTCTCGTTCCTCAACTTCCAGGTCCGCGTCGTTGCCGGCCTGCGTCTGCTCGCCTCGACTCCCACCTCCACCGCAAAGGACTGATCATGACCGAAACAGCAATCGTTGGCCTGATCGAGCATCCGCACAACGAGCCGCCACTTGCCTTCACCCAGGAAAACCTCGGTTGGGTCCCATGGCTCGAGCCGCTGCCGGAGGACGAACTCACCGAGCTTCACTACGATGCCCTTGTGGACAAGGCTCGGGCCAAGAACGACTACTTCAGGCTGCTGGTCCGCGACCCGGAAATCCTGCGCACCCGCACCAAGACCGACAAGGACATCTTCTACAACACCTCCGAGGGCCTGCCGCGTGCCGAGCGGGAACTCGCGGCCACCGCGACCTCGCGCGCCAACGGGTGCATCTTCTGCGCCTCGGTGCATTCGCGCTTCGCCTCGCACTACTCCAAGCAGAGCGGGGACGTGCAGCGCCTTTTGGACGACGGTGTGGCCGCACCGCAGGGCCCGCGTTGGCGGGCCATCATCGACGCCTCCGCCGCGCTGACCAACACCCCGAGCACACTGGGAGCCTCGCACCTCGAGGCGCTGCGCGAGGCGGGCCTGGACGAGCTGGAGATCAGCGATGTCATCCACGGCGCGGCGTTCTTCAACTGGGCGAACCGGTTGATGCTCTCGCTCGGCGAGCCGACCCCGCCGGCCGTGTAGGCCCCGGGCCAATCCAAACAACCGCTGGCACGGGACGTCGGAAATCGCCCGGGGGGGCCGAGGTCCCGTTGCTTTGCTACTTTCGGTGCCGCTCGTGGCGCCTAGACCCATTCCCAGACGGCCGGCGGCCGGCCGCGGCCGCCGGCCGGAGCAGCCGGGGCCACGCGCTCGAGCAATTTGTTCGAGCCCAGGGCGCGGCCGATGTTGGCGGTCTCCGGGACCGGCAACCCCGCGGCCGCCGAAAGTTCCTTCATGCGGGCAATCAACTCCGCGGTGTCGAAGGTGTCCCCCAGCAGCGCCCGGGTGGTGCCCAGGTTGATCCACAGCGAATCAAGCAGGACAGTGGCGGCCCTGGCGACGATCGCCCGGTGGTCGAAGGGAAGATCCGGAAGACCGTCGAGGGGAACCATCTCCACCCGTTCGTCGCTCAACTCGGTGTTTGGATCCAGGATGACGAGGCGGGCGATCGAGAGCGTCGGGCCGCGCTCGTCGCGCTCGAAATCATCGAACACCCCGGCCTCGACGCTTGCCAAGATCGCGCCAGCCGCCACTCCGGCCTTGCTCAGCAAGGCACGCTCGACGGCCTCGGCCAGGCGCTCGTGGGCGTTCAGCAGGACCCCGGGCAGCGCCGCACGACCGGCGAACGGATCGTATTCGCGCACGCCCAGCACCAGGTGCAACGATCCCTCGTGCAAGATCACGGGCACGGCATCGATGGAGACCAAAGGCTGAGTAGGCATGCCCTTGATATTACCCATCTTCCAGCTGCCGTTTCAGGGCCAGAACGATGCCCATCCGCTCGTTGCGGCCGCGCTGGTAGGCGCGCCACCCCAGCGGAGGCTGGTGCTCGAAGTCCGCCAGCTCCCGCTCGGCGGCCTCGAGCCGCTCCTCAAGGGTTCGATTCTCCATCGCACATCACCGCAGGTTCCCGAGCACCGCACGCACGTCGTTGAAGGACTGGGTGCGCAGGAAACGGCCATCTGCCCACACCGGCTCGAGCAGCGAGTCGGCTTCTTCCTGCGCCGTGGCCTTCTCGATGAGCACCAGCTCGCCGGATTCGTCCCTGGCCACCGCGAGGCGGCCGGTCGCCGACTTCTTCATGCCGCTATCGGTGACCGGGTCCTTGAGCAGGTCGTGCTCTTCGCCGTTGATCCGCGCCCAGGTGGCCTTGATGGCCGAGGAGAAGGTGTCGCGGGTGACGTACTGGTAGGTGTACGAGCCGACGCCGAAGACGACGTTCTCGGCGGCGAAGCCCAGGGCTTCGAGACGCCCGGTGATGTCCCGGGCGCGGTCCATGGTGATCGAGTCGCCGTAGATCAGCCCGTAGTGTCCGTCGATGACCTTGTAGCCTGCGTCGTTGACGGTGCCGCCGGCCAGTTCCCAGAGGATCTGCACGGCGCCGAAGTAGGCGGGATCCTCGGTGATGGTGGCGGGCTTGTTGCCGTGCGCGATCGCCGGGTTGCTCCGGGTACCGCACAGGATATCGGCGGGGTCGCCGGAGTCGGGGCGGATGACGACCTTGCCGTCGCGCGCCATGATCTGGCCCTTGAGCGCCGGGAGGATTTCCAGCAGGACCTTCCAGAAGTCGAAGGTGTCGGCGACGATCGAGACATTGCCGCTGGTGTGCACATCCAGGATGCGCTTGAAGGTCTCCAGTTCCGATGATTCGCTGATGCCCGCGCACATCACCGAGTGCTCGGTGGCCGGGATCGAGCCGAGCACCTGGCCGTTGTCGGTTCCGCATGCCGAGGGGTAGTAGCGGCGGACCCAGTCGATGGTGGCCAGCGAGTCGGAGCCGGTGAAGCTGAGCAGGTGGCCCGCGCCGGATGCGGCAGCCGCCGCGGCACCTGCCATGCCACGGAAGGAGAAGTCGTGCAGCTGCCAGTTCACGAATGCCGCGTCCCCGCCGGTCTTGGCCGCCGCGTCATCGAGGATGCCGCGGAACTCGTTGGCGATCGTTGCCGAGGTGGAGGGCTGCCAGATTGCAGCGGAGAGGACCGTCTCGATGTAGTTGGGCAGCCAGAAGAATTCGGGTTCGGTGTTTTCCACGGTGATTGACGGGACCCGCAGCGGAACGCGGGTGCCTTCCGGCAGGGCGCGGAACATCAGCGGCAGGTAGCCGCGGCGGTGCAGGGCACGGACGTGTTCGGCGCCGATGCCGTGGTTCGGGCCGAGCACGCCGGTGAGCGTGTCGAGGTATTCGTTCACCGCGTCGTCCTCGTCCGCAGCGAAGAACGGCGCGAATGCTTCGATGCAGTAGGACTGCAGGAAGGCCTGGAGTCCAAAGTGGACCACCTTGTCCACGCCGTCGATGCGCGAGGCGCGGTTGGTGAAGTTGACCAGCACCTGTGTGGTCCCGGCCGGGTACAGGCCGCGGTGGCCGAGCTTGTAGGCGTCGGTTTCGAACAGCGGAGCCGTGACTGCGGCCTTGGTGGCGGGGCCGGTGAAGGTGTTGCTTTGCGTTGGGATGCTCGCGGTGGTTGACATGTTCATTGTCCCTTCGGGAATGTTGGTCGTTTTCAAGAAGATGATGGGAAGCGGTGCGGGCGACGTGTCCGGCTAGGCGTTGACGCCGACTTCGAGGAATGCGGCGAGTGGAACGATGGTGGCGTTCACGTCGGGGTTCCGGTGTCCGGGGTGCGAATCCGTGGTGAAGATGCGTCCGTAGGCCGAGGCGATTTGGGCGGCGCGTCCGGAGAACACCCCGTGGCTCACCCACAGATCGAGGCGGTCCTTCGGTAACCCCGTGGCCTGGGCCAGCCCCATGAAGGTTCCGCCGCCGTCGCAAATGTCGTCAACGACCAGCATCCGACCGGACTCGGGAAGTTCTTCGCACCGGAATGCGGAGAGTTTTCCCGTGGCGAAGTCGCGCACCTTGGTTGCCCGGTAGAGCGGCAGTCCGAGGGCGTCTGCGGCGCGACGGGCCCGTTCGACGGCGCCGGCGTCGGGTGCAATCACGCCGACGTAGTCGCGCCCCTGGCTTGGGAGGCTGGCGGCGATGACCTCGTCCGAGTGGACCACGGTGAGGTTGTCGACAAGTGCCGGCATCACGGGCGAGTGCGGGTCGAAGCAGACAACACGGTCGGCCTGCATCGAGTTGATCAGGTTCGCGTAGACCTGCGCTCCGAACGGTGTGCCGCGATCCTGCCGGGCACCCGGGAGGTAGGGAATCTTCGCGGTGACGGTGTGGCCACCTTGGTGACCATGGTCGATCCACATCGCCGCCGAGACGTAATCATTGGCATCAGCGCCGGAGATCAGCACGTGCGATGGAGTCTGTGCACTTTCTGACAGTGTCTTGATGTGCTGCTCCCCCGCCGGGAACGTCATTTCCGTTGCGTCGGAGAAAACGGTGAATCCTGCCGGGACGGTTGCGTATGCCTTGATCATGAAATGAGCATAACACGAATAAACATCATGCGATGTTTATTCGTTGGGATCTGCCGCAACTCTGCAGTACCGAGCTATCCGGGCTTGCCCAAAAGACCCGAAAACAAGGCAGCAGGCTATCCAAGAAACAACACAGCCCTTCTTTGGAATCTCATAAAGATTCCAAAGAAGGGCTACAGTTCGACGCCATTCAGGGCGTTAGGTTGCATCCTTGAGCGCGGCTGCTCAATTCTTCTTGTTGAATTGCTCCAGCGTGGCAATCTTCTTGGTTTTCATGGTCCTTGCCACCGAGGTTCCGACATACCGGTAGTGCCAGGGCTCGAAGTTGAATCCGGTGATCTTTTCCATACCATTGGGATACCGGAGAATGAACCCATACCTATGGGAATTCGCGGCGAGCCAGCGGCCTTCTTTGGTCTTGGCAAAGCAAGTCCGTTCTTGGCACAGCCCGCTCGCTGCACCCAGGTCAATGGACAATCCTGTTTGGTGCTCCGACAGCCCCGGCAGTGCAACGACCTTGCGTGCGTACTGCGCGCCATAAAGCTTGGTGTACTTAGCCAGTTCGGCCTTCTGGCTATCGTACGACCGGTAGCCAGAAACAACCTTCAGCCGGATTCCCTTGCCCTTCGCGGCCGCATTCAATTCCTTGAATGCGGCCGCGGCATCGGTACGTAGTTTTTGATTCGAGTTGGGGAGCTTGCCCAGCTTGGGCTTGTAGGCTGCTGACAGCTTGCTGCGTTTGCCCAGCACGGCGCTCGTTTCAAACGATGAGCCCTTGGCGGCATCCGTCTTCTTGGCGTGGGCGCTGGAGATGTAGCCACTCTTGCCCTTGTACGAGACTTTGTACCACCCATTGACTGCAACCGCGGTCGCCTTGACCGAGGCACCCCTTGGGATCAGGCCCATCGATGCGGAAGCGCTGGTGTTGGACTTCCGCAAGTGCACATTGCTGCTGGTTTTGACGTAGTAATTCACGCTCTTCAAAGCGGCGGGCAACGCGGCCCTTGACGCCGTCGGATCAACCTGTAGCGCGCCCGTTGTCGCTGACGGACTCGGCGCCGCTGCACAGCCGCCGAGCAATACCGCTGAAATTGCGAGTGCGGCAATGATCTTGGTTCCATGCCTACTTGAGGCGGCCATAAGTAATTCCCATCGGTTACGCAGGGTTTCCAATTCATCAGCCCCGACCGTTTTGGTTGTTCGGGTTTGCCGATCTATACCAATTTTCGCCCATTCGACGGATACGGGGAGAACCAATGCCCGGCCTGGCCGACAACGGCTTACAAACACGGGTCACTGGATAGGAGCACATAGACGAACCTGTAGCGAATCAACATTCAAGTGGAGTCATTTGCCCATAAGCGGGTACGTGTGTTGGTTCTGAAGCTCAGGTCTAGCGAGCTACCTGAACGATGATTCCTGACCGACATATGCCGGAACACGCCGAGCATCGAACGAGTCGATCTTGCTCTTATCGTGTGGCGCAGTACATGCCGTCCGCACAAGAATAAACGTAATTGATTTTAGAAGAATTCTTCAATGAAATAATCATTTTGATGATGCTCACAGATAGAGCTGGGATACCAGGACTCGAACCTAGAACGACAGTACCAGAAACTGCTGTGTTGCCAATTACACCATATCCCAAAAATTGCGAAAGAATCCCTGTTCGGCGGCAAGCCAGAGCATGAATTAGTAGCGCAACTCGACCACAAACAGTACCCTAACTCCGCCCCATATTCACAATCCCGACAATGCCGACGAGTTCCTGTCGATATCAGCGGGAATGGAGCTGCAAGTGGGGTCCGTTTAGCAGTCAAATCTGGTCGAAGGAACACATTCCAAGACCTTCGCCGCTCCAATCCCCGCTGCGGGACGCGTCCCGATCCTTCATTTGGTCATTTCCGTGTGCCCATCTGCACCCCTCAGCTCGGCTGTGGCAGCGGTCGGGAGTGGCCACGACCGGCCGGAACCGGCCCCCGAGAGCGAGGCAATCGCGCACAAGACATGCCGCCCGGCCAAGCGACCCGGGGCGCGACCAGGCGGGTGTGGGGTCCTTGCCTCCCGGCCCACACCCGCCTAAGCCCTATGCCAGGTAGCTGGAAATTGCTGCCAGTGCGGCGCGCACGCCGCTGGTGAGGGTCGGTTCCATGACCGGCAGGAAGTACGGCGAATGGTTCACCGGCGGGTTCTCCTGCTCTGCGGGGAATCCTCCAAAGAACCAGTACACCGTGGGCACGCCGATCGAGTCGCCCAACCAGCCAACGTCCTCGCTACCCATCACCGGAGGTGCCAACACCACGCATTCCTCCCCCAGCTCCGCACGCAGCGCAGCAATCACCAAGCTCGTATGCTCGGGGTCGTTGTAGCAGCGCGGGAAATCGTAGATGTGCTCGATGTCCGGCTGCGGCGCGCGCGAGGCCTGGGCCTCGGCATTGACTATCCGGGATACGGCTTCAAGCACCGTGGCGCGCACCTCGGGAGTCAGCGTCCGGATGTTCAGCGTGAATTCGGCGCGGTCGGGAATGATGTTTTCCTTCAGGCCCGCATGGAAGGTTCCGGCGGTGACCACCGCAGGTGTGGTCGGTGCGAGTTCGCGGGACACGATGCCCTGCAGCCTGGTGATGATGTGCGCGCCGAGCACAATCGGGTCCACGGAATCCTGCGGCTGCGAACCGTGGGACTGCCGCCCATGCAGAGTCACCCTCAGGGCGTCGGCGAGCGCCATCGCGGTGCCCGAAGAGATGTGTACGGTGCCGGCTGCGTAGGGGAACACGTGTTGGCCCAGCACCACCTCGGGCCTGGGGGCACGTTCCCACAGCCCGTCCGCCACCATGGCCCTGGCTCCGGCGCCGGTCTCCTCCCCCGGCTGGAAAAGCAGCACCAGCGTGCCGGCCCAGCCCTGCTTGTTTTCCCACAGCACGCGCGCTGCAGCCAGGAGCACGGCCACGTGCGTGTCGTGGCCGCACCCGTGCATCACCGGAACTTCGGTGCCGTCCGGCAATTGCCCCGTGGCCCGCGAAGCGTACTCGGCACCCGTGTCCTCCTTGATGGGCAGCCCATCGGTGTCCGCCCGGAACGCAATGGTTGGGCCGTGGCCGTTGCGCATGACGCCCACCACCCCGGTGCCGCCGCAACGGAAATTCTCGATGCCCAGCGCGGTGAGCTGTCGTTCAATGAAGACCGCGGTGGCGTGTTCCTGCATGGAGAGTTCGGGGTTCCGGTGCAGGTGCACATAGGTTTCGTTCAGCCAGTCGGTGTCGAGAGCGGCGAGGCTTGGGGATTCGGTAGTCATGAGGGGTGTTGCCTTCCTGTCGCGTGATGTCTTGTGGGGCTGTGAGGTGCGGTGATTAGTCGACTTCGACTGCGGTGTGGATTTCCTTGCGGTCACGAAGAACCCAGGAAAGTACGATCGAGAGGACCACCACCAGCGCCGTGGCAAACAGTGCCACCTTGGGCGCTGCGGGGATGATCAAGAACTGGAAAAGCAGCGCGAGGGCAATGGCGATGATCGTGGAACGCAGGCGCCGCATGCTCACGATGGCCTGGACAAGAACGGCACCCATCAGTGAGGGAAGGATGTAGAGTCGCGCCACCTCGATGACCTCGGTGGGCACCATGGACACCAACCAGGTTCCGAGCAGTCCCACAAAGATCAGCAGGCTGGTCAGGTGGACGGTGGCGGCACCGCCGATGGCCATGACAGCCGCCAGGTCACCGCGCCTGGTTCCGGGCTTGGCGTTGATGCTGGACTGGGCCACAATGGCCGCCGGCAGCAACTTGTTGGAAATGTTGCCAATCATGAAGGCCTGGTACATGGCCGCCGATCCGAGGATCGGGAAGTAGGTCAGCGGTTCAACTAGCCAGAAGACTCCGAACGTCGCGGCCACGGCCGCAAACGCAATCCAGATCATGGATGCGGTAATTTCCAGGCCCGAGAAGAACACCAGGTAGACGGGTCCCAGAAGGGAAAATACGAGCCCCGCAAGCATGGTGATCGATCCGTAGCGCGTGGTTTCGGCCTCGAAGCGAGCCATTGAGGCGTCGGCGTGGGAAGTAACTGCAGTAGTCATCGTTTTCGCTTTCTTTCTCGAGTTGCGCTGTGAACTAGGCCGTGTGCGTGAAGTAGGCGGAGACGATCGCAATGATGATCGCAAAGCCCAGAGCCCATTCCTTCAGCCACCTCAGCTCCAGCTTCTTGGCGACAAAGAGGCACAGGGCCATGGTTGCTGCGGAAATGAGCATCGTGATGGCGTGAACGTTTGATTTCGGAAGTTCGGCAATGGCCAGCATCGAGAAGGCACCGAGCAGGGCGGCAGCGGGGATCAGCGCCATGATCGCCGGGTTGGTCTTGGCCAACTTTTTGCCGCCGCGCTTGAGGATCGGGGTGAGGATCAAGGTTGAGAGCATCCACATGCCACCGGAGAGCGACATGGCCATGAAGGCGACCGCGAAGACTTGTTGCGTGTACTCAGGCCCGCCGAGCACCGTTCCCATGGATATGGCAGCCAGTGACGCGGAGGCGGTTTCCGTGGAGGCCGAGCCGATCAGTCCGATGCGGACCAGCACGGCGGGAGTTCCAAAGAGTGCCAGCAGGGCGATAGCCACCAGGACCACGGCCAGCGAGGGACCGATCGAGGCAACGGCGCCGGCCCTGAAGGATTCCTTCAGTTCACTCGCGGGCATGTCGATGTGCGGCGCTGCCCGTCGGGCGGCCTTGATGTAAAGGAAGGTCTGAACGAAGATCACGGCAAAGACGCCGAGCGCGCAGATCCAGAGGAACGGTGAATTCGCGACGGCCCAAATGTCGGTTGATGCGGGGTTGGCCATGGACGGGCTGATATGTGTCACGGGGAGAACTCCTAGCGGTCCGGGGGACGCCGCCCCGCTGCTGTGAGGTGCGTCTCTTTTGATCTACGGTCCACCTCGCTCGCACAACTGGCAACCAATGGTGGAATTCGTCAGGAATTTGTCGATTTCCCCCATATCGACCAATTCATTCGTCCAGACTTCCCAGACGGTGCGGGAAATCGACACACTGTGATCACCAGCACTCCTCGGTACGGACCGAGCAACCACAGAAGGACGTGAATCATGGACGGCATTCAGAACATGGGAGCCAGGGACGTGACCGAGGCAATCAAACGACGCGAGCTCTCGGCCCGCGAAGCGCTCCAGAGCCACATCGACCAGATCCACCGGGTCAACGAATCGATCAACGCGGTCATCACCACCGATTTTGAACGCGCCGAAACCCTCGCCGCGGCAGCCGATGAGGCAACCGCACGCGGCAGCGCCACCGGGGCACTTCACGGATTGCCGATGACCCACAAGGACACCTACAACACCGCGGGACTGCGCAGCACGCAAGGATCGCTGACCCTGCGCAACTTTGTACCCGACACCGACGACCTGCTCATTGAGCGCCTCACCACCGCCGGGGTCATCCGCACCGGCAAAACCAATGTCCCTGAATTCGGGGCCGGTTCCCACACGTTCAACGAACTCTTCGGCACCACCACCAATCCGTACAACACCACGCTGAGCGCCGGCGGTTCCTCGGGCGGAGTCGCATCCGCCATCGCCTCGCGCATCCAGCCCCTCGGTGACGGGTCGGACATGGGCGGTTCACTGCGCATCCCCGCAGCCTTCTGCAACGTGGTGGGATTCCGCCCCTCCTACGGCGTCATTCCCATGCCCGCAGCCACCAACTCGTGGGCCTGGTTGGCCCGCGGCGGCCCCATCGCCCGCAGCGTCGACGACATTGCGCTGTTCATGAGCGCCACCGCCGGGGACAGCCCCCAGGTGGCGACCCCCAACACGCTCGCCGGGCATCACTTCGAGAACCTCCCGGACAACGCGCTGCGCGGAATCCGCATCGGCTACAGCAGGGATTTTGGGCTCGGCGTACCCGTGGAACCGGAAATCCTCGCGGTGCTGGATGCCCAAATCGCCCACTTCGAGGCTGCTGGCGCACACGTGGAGGAAGCCACCATCGACCTGCGCGATGCCGACCTGGTCTTCAGCAACACCCGCGCCTACGACTTCGCCACCGGGCTCGGTGAATTGGTTCGCAGCCAGGGCGACCTGATCAAACCGGAAGTGATCTGGAACGTTGAGAAGGGCTGGGCGCTGAACGCGCAGGACCTCATCAACACCACCGCGGCTCGCACCCGCCTGGAAATCGCCGTCCAGGAGTTCTTTGCCCGCTACGACCTGTTCCTGAGCCCGGCCGCCCAGGTGCTGCCCTTCGACGCCTCGTGGCGCTACCCGCAGCAGATCGCCGGGGTCCCGTCCACCACGTACCTGGATTGGATGCGCTCGGCCTGCCTGCTCTCGGCCACCTCGCTGCCGGTGCTCTCCATGCCCGCCGGCTTCACCAGCGGCGGCCTGCCGGTCGGCTTGCAGATGGCCGCCAACCACTACCAGGACGTCTCCCTGCTGGCCTTCGCACAGGACTTCGAACAACGCACCCGATACGCCGAGCAGGCACCTTCGCTGATCACCACTCCACAGACCCCGCAGGACATCCGATGAACGCCACCGCAACAACTCCCGCAGCATCCCAAACAGCGACAGCCAGGGGACCGCTGCGCGGAATCACCGTCGTCGACCTCAGCCGCGCCCTGGCCGGACCGCACGCGGGCATGATGCTCGGGGACCTCGGTGCACGCGTCATCAAGGTGGAGAACGCCGGCACCGGGGATGACACCCGCTCCTGGGGGCCGCCCTTCGTAGGCCCGGAGGACGACAGCCAATCGACCTACTTCCTCTCCTGCAACCGCAACAAGGAATCAATCAGCCTGGACCTGAAGAGCCCGGACGGCACTGATACCCTGCGGGCCCTGATCGCCAACGCGGACGTGCTCATCGAGAACTTCCGGCCGGGTGTGCTGGACCGGCTGGGGTTCGACACCGAGACCATGAACTCCCTCAACCCGCGCCTGGTGGTCCTGTCCATCAGCGGGTTCGGCCACGACGGGCCCGAGGCCCAGCGCAGCGGCTACGACCAGATCCTTCAGGGCGAGGCGGGGTTGATGTCGCTGACCGGCTCCTCCCCCGAGGACCCGCAGCGGGTGGGTGTTCCCATTGCCGACCTGCTCTCCGGAATGTACGGCGCCTACGGCGTGCTGGCCGCACTGCGCGAACGCGAGCACACGGGCGCCGGCCAAGTGGTTCGCACTTCGCTCCTGGCCGCGGTCATCGGGGTCCACGCCTTTCAGGGCACCCGCAGCACCGTGGCCGGGGAGGTTCCCGCGGCCCAGGGCAACCACCACCCCTCGATCGCGCCCTACGGCCTGTTCCGCAGCAAGGACGGTTTTGTGCAGATCTCGGTGGGAAGCGCCAAGCTTTGGCGGTCCTTCGCCGCCGCATTCGGGCTGGAGCAGCTGGAGGGCTTCGGCGAGAACGCCGAGCGCGTGCGCCGGCGCACCGAACTCATCGAGATCATCGAGGGGAAGTTCGGCGAATTTTCCACCCGGGAACTGCTGGCCAAATTGCAGGATGCCGGGGTGCCCGCGGGCATCGTGCGCACCCTCAATGAGGTCTACGCCTGGGACCAGGTGGCCTCCCAAGGCCTGCTGATCGACGTCGAGCACCCCCTGCTGGGTTCACTCACCCTTCCCGGTGCGCCCCTGCGCTTCTTCGCCCCCGACGGCACCGAACACACCAACACCGATCACCAGGCACCTCCCCTGCTGAATCAACACGGCGATTCCATCCGGTCCTGGCTGGTGGGCAAGTAATGCCCGCCCTCGCCCCGACGCCGCGGGTTCGCCGCAGCGCCCGCGAAATGATGGATACGGTTCTTGACCCCGGGTCCTTCCGATCGTGGGATACCCCCGCCGACTACAGCGACCAGGAACCCGGGTACCGTGCGGAGTTGTTGGCCGCGGCCGAACGCAGCGGTGTAGACGAATCGGTCATCACCGGCGAGGGCAGCATCAACGGGCGGCGGGTGGCCATCATTGTCAACGAATTCTCCTTCCTGGGCGGTTCCATCGGGCGTTTTGCCGCCGGCCGCCTGGTGCAGGCCTTTGAGCGTGCCACGGCCGAAAGGCTGCCGGTCCTCGCCAGCCCGGCCTCCGGCGGAACCCGCATGCAGGAAGGGACCCCGGCCTTTGTGGGCATGGTGAAGATCGCCGCCGCCGTCCGGGCCCATCGCACCACGCGGCAGCCCTACCTGGTCTATTTGCGCCACCCCACAACGGGAGGCGTCATGGCCTCATGGGGGTCTTTGGGGCACATCACCGTGGCCGAACCCGGGGCGTTGCTGGGATTTTTGGGCCCCCGGGTCTACGAGGCCATCTACGGCGAACCGTTTCCCCCGGGGGTCCAGGTCGCGGAGAACCTTCACCGCCTGGGGTTGATCGATGCGGTGGTTCCCGTCGAGGAGCTCGCCGGGGTACTCACCCGAGCGCTGGAAATTTTGAGCCACGGAAGCGAGTCACGCGCCCCGGCGGAGTCCGAGGACGCCGCGCCACCGACTGCCGAACCGGAGGACCGCGTGCTGAGCCGTGACGAGGTGTGGGCCTCAATCATGGCGACCCGCCACCCGCGCCGCCCCACGGTGCGTCACCTCATCAAGTACGGAGCAGCGGATGTCCTGCAGCTCTCGGGCACCGGCGGTGGCCAACGCGACGCACGCACCTACCTGGCGCTGGCCCGGTTCGGGAATTCGGCCTGCGTTTTTGTGGGTCAGGACCGCTCCGCAGGAGACACCGAACCGCTGGGGCCCGCGTTTCTTCGCGAGGCCCAACGCGGCATGGCACTGGCCGAATCGCTGGGCATCCCGCTGGTCAGCGTCATCGACACGGAGGGCGCGGCACTTTCCAGGCAGGCCGAGGAGGGTGGCATGGCCGCGGAAATCGCCCGATCCATTGCCGGGCTGATCGGGCTGCGCACCCCCACCGTCTCGATCCTCCTGGGCCAGGGCACGGGCGGCGGCGCCCTGGCGTTGATCCCGGCGGATCGAACGATTGCCGCCTCAAGCGCCTGGCTCAGTCCCCTACCACCGGAAGGGGCCAGTGCCATTGTGCATCGCTCCACGGATCGGGCCGCGGAATTGGCCCACGCCCAGGCCGTTGATGCCTACTCGCTGCGGAGGCGCGGCATTGTTGACGTGTTGGTTCCCGAACCCTCGAACAGCGAGCGGCAACCGCGCGAGTTCATCAGAGGGATCGCCGACGCGCTCGAAGTTGCTCTGGAAGAACTGGCCGGCTCCAGGTTGGATACGCTGGTGTCAGCGAGAGTCGCCAAGTACGCGGCGATCGGCTGATTCATCGGCGAGCGCGTCTACGGGTAGGGAATAGGTGGTGCTTGATGGCCGAAGCCGGGCTGAGTACGTTGCAACGGCGCATCATTGGTGCGCTGCAGGTCGATGGCCGCGCCACGTGGCGCAAGATCGCGCAGGTCCTGGACGAGCATGAGCGCACGGTGGCACGGCAGGGAGCCGAATTGCTGGCCGCCGGGATCATCACGGTGGCCGCCATCCGGACCCGGGAATCGGCTGTCATCATGCGCCTGACCTGCAACCCCGGCACGGCACGCCTCGCCTGCGAATCCATGGCCCAACGCCCGGACACCAGTTTCAGCTATCTGGTCACCGGCGTGGGTGATGTGGTGGCGGAGGTTGTTTATGAGGGAAACGCGCTCAACGAGATCCTCAACCTGCAGCTTCCCTCCACCCCCGGGTTGACGTCCTGCGCCACCTATCCGGTGCTCAAGTACTTCCGCACCATCCGGGGCTGGCGGGTTGGTGTGCTCACCGCCGCGGAGGAGCTGGCGATGGGCACCGAGCTGACCAAGGACGACACCCGGCAGCAGGGCGTGCGCGAACAGAGCTTGCGTCTGACGGAAAACGACGAGTTGATTGCCCAGGCCCTGCAGCGCGACGGCCGGGCGAGCGTAGAGGCAATCGCCCGGCAGGTCAGGCTCTCCGAATCGACGGTGTCCCGCCGCATCGACTGGCTGATCAGAAACTCGCATCTGGCCATCCGGACCCTGGTTGAGCCCGAGGCACTTGGCCTGCGCACCGAGGCGCTGCTGTGGATTCACACCGCACCGAACAATGTCGAGGCCCTTGGCACAGCACTGGCCAAGCGCCCCGAGGTTCGTTATGCCGCGGCCGTCGCCGGGGACTGCCAGCTGGTGGTGGACGTGACGGTGGCCAACCCGGCCCAGCTCTACCAATTCCTGGCCGATGCTTCGTGGAGCAAGTCGATGACCAACATGCAAACCACCATGGTGATGCAGGCCCGCAAGCGTGGCGGGCAGTTGCTCTGATCCCTCGGCCTTTCAACGATGAGGATCACCGGAGGTGGTGCTTCTCGATGCCGCTAAGCGCATTCGCGTCCGTCGCACCGAGGATCAATGAATGAACTCCTTGAGTAAAAAGGTGCTGGCCGCTACGAACGCGCTACCGGCGGCCGCCTCGATGTGTTGAGAGCTTTTGCGCGTTCAAGCCCCGAAAGATAAGCAGCCAAGCAGCCCCAGCAGGAACGCATCAACTCACCGGTAGTCCACACGGCAACATCGTCTCGAATCAAATTGGCAACTCCGAGCAACACGATGGTCAATGGAACGACCGCGGCAATGAGCAATCCCAAGGACTGGACGAGCGAGTAGCGCGGCAACTGCCTGAACGCAGCGTTGCCATCGGTCGCCAGGCCCCGGTGCTCCACCGCCGTCGCGAAAACATGCCCCGGCCAGAAGACGACGACCGTACCCCAGCATCTTAAGATGCATGTCTTGTGAAGTGACGTCGTACCGATTGGCGACAACGAGAATCGCCGAAACTGCAACCAATCCACACACGGCCGATTCAGAGAATAAGTCGGCTTTTCGAAGCTTGGAAGCCGTGACGCCCCTTTTTGTCGTTCGTAACAAATCGCTCCTTCGCACGTCGCATCCGAAGCGCAGGCAGGAAGTGTTCACTTACGGTTCCGCAAAGAACCTGTGGTGGAGCCTAGCCCCATCACTGGACTCCACCACAGGTTTCCACCGTCTGCTAGACAAGCTGATCCTCCGTCAAAACTCTTGATTCCACTCCCGGACTCTGTCGGGAACCTCCCGGTCTCCATTCACCAATTCACGCGGCGGTTGGAGACCGGGACTCCCCTGTCGCGCACAACGAAAAACGCAAAGTCAAACACGGATCCGACCGACCATTGGGCCCCGAAATTCGACATTATTGTCGCACCGCCTGCAGTCATCGCCAATGCAGTTTTCGAGTAGCTAAATGGATCAGCCTCTTGGGCGTTCGTGGCGGGCGGGGAATGGTTTTATGCTTGCCCGTCGGATTCACGTACCGGATCGGATCTGGTTTCCTCACGCGTCGTCGGCCATGGGGAGTATCAGTCACCATGTCCCAACAGATACCGCCAGGATCCGCGGATCGACCGCAAGTGCGTCTTGGTATGGAAAAGAAGCCCATCGAAACCTTGTTGAGTGACTGGCGTCACGGATAGATTGACTTTGGAATCCCATCTTGGGATCCCAAATGGCGAAACCGAACAACGGTGGTAGCCGCCAGGCGCCTTGTGTTATCCGTCCATAGCTTTGCCACCTTCCACCAAGGAATTCTCATGTCCACAAATCAATCCGTTGCTGCCTCGGGCAAATTCGCTTCGGGCGACGGTGCTTCATCCCGTCCAACCAATGTGCGCTGGCGGCTTTTTATCCTGCTTCTCATTCTCGTCACGGTGAACTACGTTGACCGCGGCTCCTTGTCCGTGGCACTGCCGATGATCCAGAAGGAGTTCAATCTCCCTCCCGAGCTCCTGGGCCTCCTGCTCTCCGCTTTCTTCTGGACCTACGCGGTAATGCAGGTTCCCGTCGGCTGGCTCATTGACAAGTTCGGAGCCCGCAAAATGCTGACCGCTTCTTGCGTAGGCTGGGGCGCGGCAACCGCCGCCTCCGGGCTGGCCGGCGGGTTCATGTCAATGTTCATCGCACGCATGGGCATTGGCATCACCGAGGCGGGCGTCATGCCGGCTGGCGGCAAGCTCAACGCCTTGTGGATGCCCGCCAAGGAACGCGGCCGCGGCGCGACGATCCTGGATGCAGGCGCTCCACTTGGCGCCGGCCTTGGCGGCATCGCGATCGCCACACTCATTGGCCTGACCGGATCATGGCGCTGGGCCTTTGTGATCGCCGGAGCGGCAACCGTAGCCCTCGGATTTGCCGTCTGGATGTACGTGCGTGACCAACCCCGAGATCACCCGAAGATCAACGCGGCGGAAGTCGAATACATCGAAGCCGCACACCAAGAAGAGGACGCACTGAATCCGACCCAGACGGGTGGGGGCAAGCTGCGCAACTACCTGAAGTACCGCTCGTTCTGGGCGATGTGCCTGGGCTGGTTCGGCTTCAACGGCGTCTTCTACGGCCTGCTGACCTGGGGCCCCCTGTACCTATCGGAATCCAAGGGCTTTGATCTGAAGGAAATCGGATGGTCGACCTTCGTGATTTTCGGTGCCGGCTTCGTGGGCGAGATCTTGGGCGGCATCCTGGCTGACAAGTTGCAGGCTCGCGGCTTGGGAACCAACAAAGTCATGCGTTCGCTTCTCGGCTTCTCCGCGGTAATGGTCATGCTGGGCCTGATCGGCACCACGGTGATTCCTGAGGCCGTGACCGCAGTCATCATGCTCTCGGTTGTCCTCTTCTTCCTGCGTTGGGTTGGCCTGTTCTGGAGCGTCCCCGCAATCCTTGGCGGGCGGGCCAACGCAGGCCTGTTGGGCGGCGCCATGAACTTCAGCGGCAACATTGCCGGCTTCCTGACACCCATCGTGGTCGGGCTGATTGTGGGCGCCACCGGCGGCTACACCTGGGCGCTGCTCTACTTCGTAGCTTCCGCAGTGATCATGGGCGTAGCGGTCGTCACCCTCGATTACAGCAAGCGTCTGGCCATCTAGCACCAAACACATCAAGGAAGAGCAGGGATCATGCACAGCCACGAGAATCCGACCAAATCCCGACCACTCCGCGAGCAGGTTCGAGATACCTTGCGTTACCGAATTTTCGAGGGCTACTACGCACCGGGAACACGACTCGTTGAACGCGAACTCGCAGCAGAATTCAGCGTTTCGCGGCTTCCTGTCCGGGAAGCCATGCGGATGTTGCGCCAAGAGGGCCTCGTGGTGGAGAAATCCACTCGCGGCTCCATGGTGGCGACACTCAGCGAGAAGGATGTGCGTGACCTGTTTGACCTGCGCGAGGCTCTCGAAGTGTTCGCCTGCCGGCTCGCCGCCGAGCGGGCAACCGACGAGCAGCTGAGTGAACTGTCCGAACTGCTTGACGCGGCCAGCGCCCTGCTGGCCGCGGGCAGGTTGGACAAAGCCCAACGCACCAACAACGAGTTCCATGACCGCGTCATCGCCATCGCGGACAATGACCCCCTGCGAGCGGCGCTGGAACCGTTGATGGGCCGTCTGCACTGGCTATTCCGTCACGTCGACGACCTCGGTGAACTTATCAATGAACATCGATTGCTCTTGGCGGCCATCGCCAGTGGCGACCCACTGCGGGCCGCCACGCAATCGGCTGACCACATCGCCAAGTACCGGGCCCAGTTCCCGGTCTTGCAGGCCACCACTATTCCAGGAAAAGCATGAGACTACTGATCATCAACCCCAACATTTCCGAGGACGTCACCGAGCTGATCGCCGCCGAGGCCCTGCGCAGCAAGTCCCCGGATACTGAACTGGTGGTGCGAACCGCCGGATACGGAATGCAGTACATCGAAACCCGCTTTGAGTCGATGCTCGCCGGCCCGGCCGTGGCCGAAGTCATCGCCCAAAACCCCGGCGCGGATGCCATAGTTGTCGCCGCCTTCGGGGACCCCGGACTGCCGGCACTGAAGGAGTTCAGCCGGGTGCCGGTGATCGGGATTACAGAGGCTGCGTTCGCTGCCGCGTCCCTGCTTGGCACACGGTTCTCCATCATCGCGATCTCCGCTCGCATCACCGCATGGTACCGCGATTGCGTGGAATCCAACGGCTACGCTTCCCGCTTGGCCTCGATCCATTCACTCACCGACCCGCTGCGCGCCATCGGTTCGGTGCAGGAAGACCACGCGGAGATACTCGTGGAATTGGCAAACCGCGCGGTCACCGAGGATGGCGCGGACGTCATCATCCTGGCTGGTGCGCCGCTTGCCGGCCTTGCCCGGCAGGTACGCGATAGGATCCCCGTTCCCGTGGTCGACGGCATCGGTTCCGGTGTGCGGCTGGCCGAAGCCATCGCCGGGATGCAAACCGGAACCCACCGCAGCGGTTCCTGCGCGCCTCCCCCACTCAAGGACCGCCGCGGACTTTCTTCGGCTGTCGATGCCCAACTTTCCAACCTGCAACAGGGTGACCGACAAGAGGCGAATTCATGAACAACGATCTGGTTATTGCCAACGGACTCGTCGTCAACGCAACGGGGCGGAAACACGCGCATGTGGTCGTGAACGGCGGGCTGGTCACAGAAGTCATCGGGGGCTCTGCTCCGGTACCCGAAGCGGATCGCGTCATTGATGCCACCGGGCTGCTTGTCCTTCCCGGCGGCGTGGATGGCCATTGCCACATAGCCCAGCAAACGGGTGCCTACCACTCGAAGGACGACTACGCGACAGCAACGCGCGCTGCCCTGGCCGGCGGCACCACCACGGTGTTGGACTTCGGCATTCCTGCCAATGCCTCCCAAACTCCCCTGCAGGCGGCCGAATACAAGTTGTCGCTCGTCGACCAGGCGCGCTGCGACGTGGCACTTCATGCTTCCGTGGTCGCTTGGGACGAAAGTGTCCCCACGCAGCTCGAGATCATGGCGGACTGGGGCATCCGTTCCGTCAAGCTCTACGCGACCAACCGCGGCACCACCATGGCCGACCCCGACACCATGATCCGCGTCCTGCATGAGATGGCCCGGTTGGATGGCTTGGCCTACGTGCATGCAGAACACGATGGAATCATCGTCGACTGCACCGAGCGTCATGCCGCCGATGGCCGCATCGGCATCGAGCATTTGCCCGCCACCCGGCCGCAACTCGCGGAAGAAGCTTCGGTCAAGGAGGTCCTGTCCATGGCCGAATACACGGGGGCGGCCGTTTACTTCGTTCATTTGTCCACCCCGGACGCCGTCGACCTGGTCTTTGCCGCCAAATCCCAAGGCGTTCAAGCCTATTCGGAAACCTGCCCCCACTATGTGGCTTTGGACGACAGTGTTTACGCAGGTCCGTTGCCTGAGTACTACGCGTGTTGTCCCCCCATGCGCGACAGGGAAACCATGCTCGCGCTGCGGGAATCTTTGAACGCCGGCAAAATCGATACCGTGGCTTCCGACCATTCCTGCTACGACCTTGAGCAGAAGCGCGAGCATACCGAAGACATCAGGCTCATGCCACATGGTTTACCCGGTGTGGAAACCCGATTGCCTGTCACCTTCAGCCACATGGTGGACGAGAACCTGGAAGGCTTGGAAAGGTTCGTTTCCGTATTTTCAACCGCGCCGGCGCGGCTCAATGCCTTGCGCGGGAAGGGGGCAATCGCTCCTGGATTCGATGCCGATGTGGTGCTGATCGACCCAACGGTCCGGAAGCAAGTGGCCGGAGCGGATTTGCATATGGGCACCGATTTCACGCCGTTCGAGGGCATCACCTTGCGAGGGTGGCCGCACACGGTGTTGCGGTCCGGAACCGTGGTCCTCGACAGGAAGGGGTTCACCGATCCCGGCGCAGTGGGCCGAGTCCTGGCGCAGGAACCTTTTTCCGAGGCATTACGTTGGCCGGCGCTAGGCGCTCCGCACTTTCAGCAAGTCAGTTAGAAGAACGACCCTCAAATCAGAAGGGGAATCATGAGTACATACACACCCCAAGCAGCATCACAGGCAACCCGGGTCAGTGGTCCGGCCTCGACCCGCCCCATTCGGTTGGGCATGATCGTTCCGTCCTCAAACACTTGCCTCGAGCCACAGAGTTACCGAATGCTGGGCGATCGTGAAGATGTCACGATGCACAGCACCCGGATACCTGTGACAAGAATCGCCCTGGATTCCGCGTCCAACAATCAATTTGACGCCGACTCCATGGCGCGAGCCGCCGAGCTCTTGGCCACGGCGCAGGTCGATGTCATTGCGTGGAACGGAACCAGCGGATCTTGGCTCGGCGCGGACCACGACCGCCGGATCACCGATGTCATCACCCGGAATACCGGGATACCGGCAACCACCAGCACGCTGGCCTACTTCGAAGCATTTGAAAGATTCAATTTGTCATCCATCGGGCTGCTGACCCCTTACACAAAGGATGTCAACGAACGGATCACCCAAAGCTATGCCGCATCGGGGATTTCGGTGCGGGGTGAGCGCCACTATTCCCTGAGCGACAACGAATCGTTCGCTCGGCTGGATGCCGAACAGCTTGTGCCGTATTCGCAAGAGCTGCTCCTGCAGAAACCCGACGCCTTGATCTACCTGTGCACGAACCTCTATGGTGCTCCGGCGGTCAGCCGGCTCGAGGAACAGTTCGGAATCCCCGTGCTGGATTCGGTGGCCGTCACCCTCTGGCATTCCCTGCTTTTGGCCGAGGCTCCACTGCTGGATCGCCGCTGGGGCCGCCTACTTTCGCCCTGAGAAGCTGGGAACTCTCAAAGCTGTTGTCAGCACCGACGACGCAGTAAACAGCAGGGGAGTCAGCGCCGCTGACTCCCCTGCTGTTGGCGTCAAGGCCTACTCGACGAGCTTGCCCTCCCTCGACGCATCCTGGGTAAAGTCATGGGTTTCCTCGCCGCGCGCCGGGATACCCTCCCGGGCCGCACCGGCGCTCGTCAATCGCACCAAGTTGACCTGCATCTCCGCAACCGTCGCCGGGTAGTCGCGCATGGGTCTTCGTTCTGATTCAGCGCCGGTTTCCTGAAAGTCGAGCGGAGTTCGCGCGTCGTCGTCTGGTACCCGCAGGCGATGACCGCCGGGTACCAGACGACGACGTTCAACAAGCCGGTAGAAATCCCCCGCTAGTTGATCAAGTTCATCCTCGAGCGTTGCAGTGCTCAGACGGCCATGCTTCTCTCAGCCCTTCTTCGCTTCTCGCCAATAAAGGTCACAGCGATCGACAAACAGGCCGAAGCCAAGATCGGAATCCACATTCCATATGGAAGCAGGAAGGCTCCGCACAAAGCTCCGAGCAAGATGAGCAGAACGGCCGTCAGGCGCTTCACCCAATCTTGTTTTAGCCTGGCTCCGAACCATGAGTCTGCGGCCAAGCCGGTGATCGTCGAGGTCACCACTACCGTTGTGACATCAGCGATTTTGACCTGCCGGGCAGCAGCGGCTTGGGCGCCCATGACGAACCCCAGAACGGCTGCCAGGGCAACGGCCGAATGCGGGATTGCCCTCAGTGGGACCACCATCGTGAAGATGGCACAGGCCAGCAGCATCGCCGACACTAGGCCGAAAATTGTCGTAGTTGCAGACGTCCAACCTTCGCGATGCCCCCGCAACAGCCGGCCACCAACAACAGCGCCCAAGAAATAGAGAACCAGCGCCATGGCAGGACCAAGCACGGGCAAGTCCGTGGTCCCGGACAAAGCCATTCCCAGGATCACGACGTTTCCGGTCATGTTGCCGGTAAACACTCGATCCAGCCCCAGGTAACCGACGGCATCGATAATTCCGGTCGAGAACGTCATGGCCAGCATCAGCCAGGTGAGTAGCTTTGCCTCCGATATGCGCGGGCGACTTTTTCGGAGTCGATTCGAAGGGTCTGTTTTCGTTTCCTCACCAACAATTGAAGTCATCGTCCGACCGCGTATCCCTGCATGCCCCGCGCATTGGCGGCTGCCTTGAGCACGCCGGTCTTGGGGTCTCGCGACACCGCACACATGCGGCCGATCTCCCAGCTGCCTGCCTTCCCGACAATATGGCCACGCGACTGAAGCGCTTCAATGACCGTCTCGCCGATCCTTTCCTCGATGAGAACCACGCCTAGTTGGTGCTCATGCGGGAAGAAGGAACTCGGGAAGTGCGTGCTGTGGAATGCCGGAGCATCGATGGCCTCTTGGAGGTTCATGCCGCCCAGGAGATAGTTCAGCAAGAAGTGAAGTTGCCACTGGTCCTGTTGGTCTCCGCCCGGAGACCCGAAGGCCATGGTCGGTTCACCGTCCTTGAGAATCAGCGTCGGGGAAAGCGTCGTTCGAGGTCGCTTGCCAGGAGCCAACACGTTGGGGAGGTCTTCTTCGAGCCAGGCCATTTGCAACCTGGTTCCCAGTGGGAACCCGAGTTCCGGAATCACCGGAGACGAGTGCAGCCATCCCCCGCTGGGCATGGCCGAAACCATGTTTCCCCACCGGTCGACCACGTCAACATGGACGGTATCCGTACGTGCCTCGCCGTTTGCCTTCGGACCGGAATCCAAGGCGGCGGCCACTGCGTTCGGTTCACCCACGCCGCTCAGGCCGGTTGGATCGAAGTCGGCTTTCGTCTCGAGACGAGGCATCCGCGGCTCCCGGCCATCGGGCGAGCCCGGGCGAATTTCGTGGGATGCGTTTTCGCCAATGAGTGCCCGACGCTCGTCGGCATAGTTCGCAGAAAGGAGCGCCGCAGCGGGAACGTCTGGAACGTCCCCGTACCAGGCGTCCCTGTCCGCAAAGGCAAGCTTCGTTGCTTCCAGGATCTTGTGAATCCCGTCGGCCGTGCCGGGAACAACATCCAGACCCTCCAGCAATGACAACTGCTGCAGGAAAACGGGACCCTGGCTCCAGAAGCCGACCTTGCAGACCGTGACACCGCCGAAATCGGCGGTAACCGGGGCCTCGTAGTGTGGTCGCCATTTCCCGATGTCGTCCTTGGTGATGAAACCTCGGTGGTCTTCTCCCGTCGAGTCCCTCCACGAAGTCTTTGCAAACCCGTCGATGGCCTCTGCTACGAATCCACAAGTCCATTCATCGATCACGGCTTCAAGAGCCGCATCTCGCGTGGCACCGCTGCCAAGCGCCGCGGATTCAACATCGACCAGCCGCTGGTAGGTCTGCGCCAGCGCGGGATTGGTCAGGAGCTGCCCAACGGTCGGCACTTCCCCGTTCGGCAGGTATACCTCGGCCGATGGGCCCCAATGCGTCGTGAAAAGCGGCGCCATGCGTCCGATGTACTCCACGACCTTGGAAGTCGCCGGGTATCCGTTTTTCGCGTATCCGATCGCGGCGTCCAATACCTCTTTGAGGCTGAATGTTCCGTGGTCTTTCAGGAATGTCAGCCACCCCAGTGTGGCGCCCGGTATCGCGGCTGCCAGAAGCCCCGTCCCGGGCACCATGTCGATGTCCAGCTCCGCAAAGGCCTCGAGGGTGGCTCCGGCAGGAGCCGGCCCTTGAGCGCAAAGCACGACCGGCTTGCGCTCACCTGCCTTGGCAAAGATCAGCGGGAGATCTCCGCCGGGGCCGTTCTGGTGCGGCTCAACTACTTGAAGGGCAAATCCAGAAGCAGTTGCAGCGTCGAACGCATTTCCGCCGCGCTCAAGTATTCCCATGCCTACTTGCGACGCCAACCAATGGGTCGACGACACCATGCCAAAGGTACCGGCCAGTTCAGGGCGAGTAGTGAAGTTCACTTAGTAACACCTTTTCGAAGAAATAACATACAAATTCAATAAAACTAGAGTGAAGACAGCTCGTTTGCCGCCAAGGCGACGAACATAACGAGCCCGAGAACCAATGATGTGTTCATGGCGATACCGTTGCGGTGTTTCTTGTCCAAGCCCTTGGAGTTCATCAACCAAAGCAAGCCACCGATCAGCACGGGCATAAGCAACGCACCCATCGCGGCGTAAATGAGCACGAGCGTCACCGGCTTGTCCAGGAACAGCATCGACAGCGGAGGGATGCACATCCACACGATGTAGGCGCGGAACGGAATCGAGCGAGCCGCATTCTCATCTCGCTCATGGGTCGTGCCTCGGAAAATGTTGACGATGTCGTTGAAGACATTTGCCAGTGCGTTGTATCCACCGATCAGTGAGCTGAAAACGGCCGAGAACATGCCGATAAGCAACAGCCACTTCGCCGGCTCACCGAACTGTTCACCAAACGGTTCCGCCAGCTGCTTCAAATCTGACAGTCCGCTGACCCCAGTACCGCCATTTTGCAGGAACGCCGCTCCGACGATCATCATCGCAAGCATGAAGATGAAGGTCATGCCGTACCCGATAACCAGGTCCAATCGCATGGAACCAATCCATCCCGGGCCCGTCCAACCGCGGTCCCGCAGCCAGTATCCGTAAGACAGGAGTCCAATGGACATGCCTACGCCACCCATGATGCCCAGGACATAGAAGGTTCCTCCGTCGGGAACCCTGGGAGTCAGCCCTCCCGCCAGGATGCCCATGTCGGGGCGTGTCAGTACCGCAGCGCCGACAATGGAGATAAACATGACGGCAACGAAGAACGCCATGATCTTCTCAAAGGATGCATACTTGCCGATCCACAAGATCGCCATGCCGAGGAGAACGGCGACAACCGCGCCCAGCTTCACGTCGACGCTCGGGAACATGGCGTTGATCGTCAGCCCCAGCGCGCCCGCAATGGCAGCGCCGTAGAAGAATCCCAGAATTACCGAGTAGATCCCAAAGTAAGTAGTGAATGCCTTGTTCAGCTTGTGGAAGCCTCGCAAGGGGCTAATCCCCGTCGCCAGCGACCAGCGCCCAATGCACTCGGTGACTATGAACTTAATGAAGCAGCCTACAACCACGGCCCAGGCAAGCGCCAATCCATAGCTGGCACCGGAGTTCAATGATGCAATCAGGTCGCCCGCGCCAACTCCGGCCGCGGCAACAATCAGCCCGGGGCCAGCTACATTGACAATTCTTTGCAACCGAGACCCTTGAGGCTTCCCCAGTTGATCTGGACTGGTTTTCGTCTGCATGCCAACACTCTCCTTTGGTGACGCAGGCCATACTGGTCTGCTGGTCTGACCAATATGCCATGCGTACACTGTACTTAGCAAGGTCAACATTCGAGGAAGGAACGCAACATGGTCAATTGGTCGTCAATCAACCAAAAATGGAACTCTCTCGGTGGGAACTTGGCTGCTGAACTCGAGCTGATGATCGTGCGTGGGGAACTGCCACAGGGTGAAAAGATTCCGCCGGAACGAGAACTCGCGGCCACGCTGGGCGTTTCGCGTGCCACCTTGCGGGAAGCCCTCTTGGAGCTGGAGATCAAGGGGTTGCTTAGTCGTCGCCCCGGACGCGGAACCATAGTGTTGGAAACCCCGACCGAGTCGCAGTTCGAGCAGCTCAGTGAGGCCTTTACGGCAGCGCAGCAGGATTTCTCGCAGGTCATGGAAATGCGGTTGACCATTGAGCCTGCAGTGGCCCGTTTGGCTGCAACCAAGGCAACCGCGGCCGACATCCGCAAGTTGGAGCAGATACTGGCGGAGTCGGAGAAAGAAACAAGCTCCATGAAGTTGCTTGAGTTGGACCAGACATTTCATGTGGCCCTTTCCGACATCGCCCGCAATCCATTGCTGTCGGACCTCATCCGCATCGTCGGCGACTGGGCGGGAGCCTCCCGTCGCCTTGGGTTTCAGGGCGGCAAGCGAAAAGAAGCTTCCTTGCATGGACATTGGCAGATTGTCGATGCGCTCCGCGCCGGCCAGCCTGCCCTGGCGGAAAACGCCATGAGGGAACATATTTCTGGCATCCAGGAGCTAATTGCCCCCAAGGCCGATCAGTCTCCCGAAAGCAACTAAGACTTCCCATTTTCCGGAGCCGACGAATGAATGGCATTCCAACAAGGACCGTCTCGTCATCCCGATTGTCCGCGAGCCGTAACACCGGTATCTCCTAGCTGTCCCGCCGGCCATGAAAAATTCGATCGATGGCAGGCTATACAGAGAGATTCACTTCGAATCACGGCTCGGCGGAACCTGACCAACCCCACCCTTGCTCTCAATCCATCACACCCTCACGGTAGGTTCTCACCCGTAGACACAGTTTGTCGTGGTTGATGCCTTCAACCACCAATCAAATGATTGACAACTTCGGCGTTCTTGGACTTGACTGACAGCAGATACCCAATCGATCGATTGGGAGGCGTGTTAGTCCTCCAACAGAGGGAACGTTCCATGGATCTAGGCAAGGTGCAGCGGGCAGCGGTGCTGCTCTTCGCCGCGCATGGGTTCGCCGCAACGGGGATCCGCGAGTTGGGCGCTGCGGCCGGCATCAACTCCGCCACGATCTACCACTACACGGGCAGCAAGGAAGACCTCCTGGCCAGCATCATGCGCTCATGCTTGGAAGCCATGATCGATGCAGGTTCCGCCGCCCTGCGCATCAGTGCCGAGCCCACCATCCAGCTGACTGCCCTCGTTGCCTCGCATGTCGGCTTTACCGCCACCAACCCGCTCACGTCCCGCGTTGCGGAGTATGAAATGCGCGCGCTGGGACCCGAAAACCGCTACGCCATGCAGGGCCTGCGCGACGAGTACGAGTCGCTCTTCGCGCTGGTAGTCGAACGCGGACTGCGGGTCGGCGATTTCACCGTGGATGACGCCACCATGGCGCGGCTCGCCCTCATGGAAATGGGAACCGGCGTTGCCCATTGGTACCGGGCCGACGGCCGCCTCACCCTCACCGAGGTCCAACACAACTTCGTCAACATGGCCTGCAAGATGCTGTCCGCCGATCACACTTTGTTCGACGGCACCGACTACATTCGCCAACCGGTATTGCTGGGCAGCGAACCGACGCCGAACTCCACGAGCATTCCCGCCTAGTCTTCCCCAACGCTCGCCAGAAAAGAGGAAATGTGCAACGACTGACCAGCAGCATCGATACCGCGGATCCCGGCTTCCTCAAGAACGCAGCCGAGCAGGAGGATCTGGTCACCGAACTGCGTCAACGTCTGGCCACTGCGGCGCAGGGAGGCTCCGAGAAATCCCGGCAACGCCACGTAGACCGCGGCAAACTGCTCCCCCGCGACCGCGTCGATGCCCTGCTGGACGAGGGTTCGCCGTTCCTCGAGATTGCACCGCTGGCCGCGGAAGACATGTACGGCGGCGACTCCCCCGGGGCCGGGATGATCACCGGAATCGGCATGGTCCACGGCCGCTACGTCATGGTCGTGTGCAACGATCCCACGGTCAAGGGCGGAACCTACTTCCCCATGACGGTCAAGAAGCACCTGCGCGCCCAGGAAATCGCGCTGGAAAACGGGTTGCCCTGCGTCTACCTCGTCGACTCGGGCGGCGCCTTCCTGCCCATGCAGGACGAGGTGTTCCCGGACCGCGAGCACTTCGGGCGCATCTTCTACAACCAGGCCAACCTGTCGGCACGCAAGATCCCGCAGATCGCCGCGGTGCTGGGATCCTGCACGGCGGGCGGCGCCTACGTCCCGGCGATGAGCGACGAGACGGTGATCGTCCGCAACCAGGGCACGATCTTCCTGGGCGGCCCGCCGCTGGTGAAGGCCGCCATCGGCGAAATTGTCACGGCCGAGGAACTCGGCGGCGGCGAGCTGCACGCCAGCGTCTCGGGAGTCGTCGACCATCTGGCCGAGAACGACGCCCACGCGATCCGCATCGTCCGCGACATCATCCAGACGCTGCCGCCCACCCCCGAACCGGTCTGGGACGTCATCCCGGAGGTTGCAGCACCGGTCGAGGACCCGGACCAGATCTACGGCACGGTGCCCACCGACGTGAACGCCTCCTACGACGTCCGCGAGGTCATCGCGCGGATCGTCGACGGCAGCGAATTCCACGAGTTCAAGGCCAACTACGGCACCACGCTGGTCACCGGGTTCGCGCGCATCCACGGGCACCGCGTGGGAATCGTCGCCAACAACGGGGTGCTGTTCTCCGAGTCCGCGCTCAAGGGCGCACACTTCATCGAGCTCTGCGACCAGCGCGGCATTCCGCTGGTGTTCCTGCAGAACCTCTCCGGCTTCATGGTGGGCCGCGACTACGAGGCCGGCGGCATCGCCAAGCACGGCGCCAAGATGGTCACCGCGGTTGCCACGGCACGCGTCCCCAAGCTGACCGTCATCATCGGCGGGTCCTTCGGGGCCGGCAACTACTCGATGTGCGGGCGGGCCTATTCGCCGCGCTTCCTGTGGATGTGGCCGGCAGCGCGGATCTCCGTGATGGGCGGGGCGCAGGCGTCCTCGGTGCTTGCGACTGTCAAGCGGGACCAGCTCGAGGCGGCCGGTTCCACGTGGAGCGCCGAGGACGAGGCCGCCTTCAAGGAACCGCTCAAGCAACAGTACGAGGACCAGGGAAACCCCTACTACTCCACCGCCCGGCTCTGGGACGACGGGGTCATCGACCCGCTGGACACCCGGCGGGTCCTGGGCATGGCGCTGGACGTCTGCGCCACCCAGCCGCTGCCCGATACCTCCTTCGGCCTCTTCAGGATGTGATGCACCATGATCGCCAGGAACATGACCACCAATCCCTCTGACAACGCGCTCTTTGACACCAAGCTCTTTGACACCGTGCTGGTCGCCAACCGCGGGGAGATCGCCGTGCGCGTGATCCGCACGCTCAAGCGCATGGGCATCCGCTCCGTGGCGATCTATTCCGATGCCGATGCCGGGGCCCTGCACGTGCGCGAGGCCGACGTCGCCGTCCGGGTGGGGGCGTCCCCCGCCGCCGAAAGCTACCTGGACACCGAGGCGGTCATCGAGGCCTGCCGGCGCAGCGGCGCGCAGGCCGTGCACCCCGGATACGGTTTCCTCTCCGAGAACATCGAGTTTGCGCGGGCCCTGAAGAACGCGGGCATCGTTTTCATCGGGCCGGGCATCGACGCGCTGCTGCTCATGGGCGACAAGATCCGTTCCAAGAACCACGTCTCCGCCCACGACGTCCCGGTGACCCCGGGCATCGCCGAACCCGAGCTCAGCGACGAGGAACTCATCGACGCAGCCGCGGAGATCGGGTTCCCGGTGCTGATCAAGCCCTCCGCCGGGGGCGGCGGCAAGGGCATGGTGGCGGTGGAATCCCCCGACGAGCTGCCGGCGGCGCTGGCCAGCGCCCGGCGGACGGCACTGAACTCCTTCGGCGACGACACGCTCTTCCTGGAACGGCTGGTGCGCAGCCCGCGGCACATCGAGGTGCAGATCCTCGCCGACACGCACGGCAACACCGTGCACCTCGGCGAGCGCGAATGCTCCCTGCAGCGCCGGCACCAGAAGGTCATCGAGGAGGCCCCCTCCCCGCTGCTTGAACACCAGGCGGACGGCGGGCGCATCCGCGCCGAGCTCGGTGCCGCGGCCGTGGCCGCCGCGGAGTCGGTGAACTACGTGGGCGCCGGGACCGTCGAGTTCCTGGTTTCCGACGAGGCACCCGGCGAGTTCTTCTTCATGGAGATGAACACCCGGCTGCAGGTGGAGCACCCGGTCACCGAGGAGGTGGTGCGCATCCGCGGCGGGCGGATCGACCTGGTCGAGGCGCAGGTGAGGATCGCCGCGGGCCAGCCGCTGGGCTTCACCCAGGAGGATGTCACGCTGTCTGGCCACGCGATCGAGGCCCGTGTGTATGCGGAGGACCCGGCCCGCGACTTCATGCCCTCGACCGGCACCCTGCTGCGGGTGGAGGAACCCGCGGGTCAGCACGTGCGGGTGGACTCCTGCCTCTTGGAGGGCTTTACCGTCTCCCCGCACTACGACCCCATGCTGGCCAAGGTCATCGCCTGGGGTTCGGACCGGGGCGAGGCGCTGGGGCGGTTGGACCGCGCGCTGGCGCAAACGGTTGTCCTGGGCGTGCTGACCAATATCGAGTACCTGCGGTTGCTGCTGAACGATCCCGATGTTCGTGCGGGAAGACTGGACACCACGCTGATCGAGCGCAAGATGCCCGGCATGGAGTTCCATGCGCTCGGCGATGCGGAGCTGGTGTTCGCTGCCGGGCTGGCCCTGAACCGGCAACCGGGCACGGGCGGCACTTGGCGGGCGCGTGATTCGTGGCGGCTCGGCGGCCCCGCGCGCACCCGGAGCGTGCTCGAGGTCGACGGGGAACTGCGGGTGCTCCAGTCCACCCCCGGAGAGAATAGCCGCACGTTCCTGGTCGGGGGCGAGTCGTTCGAGTTCACGACGCTCGGCACCAACGACTGTGCCGTCGACGGGATCAGGCAACACTTTGCCGCGGCATTCGGGGAAGACTCCACCCTGTGGCTCAGCCGGGACGGCTGGGTGTCCTGCCTGCGGGTGATCGGCCGCGAAGAGGAGCTGGGCAGGGAGCTGTCGAGCCTGCAGCTCAAACCGGGAGACAAGTCACCCGACGTAAAATCCCCCATGCCAGGCACCGTCATCGCCGTGGGTGTCGTCGACGGACAACAGGTGCAGGAGGGTGACGTGTTGGTGACCATCGAGGCCATGAAGATGGAACACCCCATGCGCTCCCCCGGGGACGGGACCGTGCGGATCGGACGACTGAGGGTGGGTGACCTCGTCAAGGCCCATCAGGTCGTCGCCACCATCACCAACAACGCCGCCAGCAACGATGGCGAACTTGACTCCCCAGAGTCGCTGGATGCCTCCAACAACTCCAACAACCCGGAGGAAGCGAGGATGCCGTCATGACCGCATTCACCATGGGGCCCGCCATCCTCTTCTGCCCCGCGGACCGGCCCGACCGCTATGCGAAGGCGCTCGAACGCGCCGACGCCGTGATCATCGACCTCGAGGATGCGGTGGCCCCCGGTAACCGTGAGGCGGCACGGGCGGCGCTCATCGGACACCCCCAGGATCCGGAACGCATCATCGTGCGCGTCAACCCCGTCGGCAGCACCGACTTCGCGGCGGACCTGGCGGCGCTCGGCTCCACGCAATACCGGACGGTGATGCTGGCCAAGACGGAATCGGCCGCGGATGCCGCCGCGCTTGGGGACTACTCGGTCGTGGCCCTGTGCGAGACCGCCCTCGGGGTGCTCAACTCCCCACAGATTGCCGCGGCCCCGAACGTCGTGGCGCTGATGTGGGGCGCCGAGGACCTGATCGCCTCGCTGGGCGGCTCGTCCTCGCGTACTGAGTCGGGCGCCTACAGGGATGTGGCGCTCCACGCCCGTTCGCAGGTGCTGCTCACCGCCGGGGCACACGGCAAAGCGGCCATCGACTCGGTGTACCTGGACATCGGGGACCACGCGGGCCTGCTGGTCGAGTCGCTCGACGCCCAAGCCTCCGGATTCGGAGCCAAGGCCTCGATCCACCCCGGGCAGATGCCCGTCATCCGCCAGGGCTTTGCCCCCACCCCGGATCAGGTGGAACGAGCCGAAAGGATGCTGGACGCAGCCGCCCGGAACGGCGGCGTCTTCGCATTCGAGGGCCAGATGGTCGACGAGCCGCTGTTGCGCCATGCACGTGCGGTGCTCGAGCGAAGCGGCAAGGAGGTTCAATGATTCCGCAACGGCCCCGTAGTCGCCGCTCGGCTGGGAAAAACCGCCGCCGGGCTCCCCAACTCTGGTAAAGCAGCGTCTGATCACTAAGAATGTAAGGTGTCACCGACCGGTGGCGCACCTAGGACCCCGTTGTCGGCACACCGGACGGGATCCGCAGACCCCAAGGAGGTCACCCATGGATTTTTGGGCATCATTTTGGAACATCATTTGGTTCTTCGTTTCGGCCTTCATTTTCATCGCGTACCTGATCGCGCTTTTCAGCATCATCACGGACCTTTTCCGGGACCGCGAGCTGAGCGGCGGGTTGAAGGCCCTGTGGTTCATCGCCTTGATCTTCGTCTCGCTCCCCACCGCCCTCATTTACCTGATCGTCCGCGGCAAGGGCATGGCGGAACGCAGCCGGAAGAACATCGAGGAATCCACCCGCGCGGCCGAGGACTACATCCGCACCGTGGCGCAGGTGAGCCCCAGCGACGAGATCGCCAAGGCCAAGGCACTCCACGAATCCGGTGCCATCACCGCCGAGGAGTACGAGCACCTGAAGGCTCGCGCTTTGGGCACGTCCTCCGCATCCGTGCCGCAGCAGTAACTGCCGGCACCAGGGATCACCCTGGCACAGGGACCGGCTCCGTGAAGTCGGTCCCTGTGCCGTTTTCGGTTACCGGCCGGCACCACGGGGCACGCCAAGATCCCCTCGGACACCGGCCATGTCGACGGCCCCGTCCCGGCCCCCAACCACCCAGCGAGAGAACTCCGAGGAAGTGCACATGCAACCGTCACCACACGGAAAAGTCCACGGCAACGCGACCGAAGCCCTGGCTGACGTCCTGGCCGACGGCATCACCATCGCCGTCGGCGGCTTCGGGCTCAGCGGCATTCCCGTCGACCTGATCAACGCGGTCCGGGACTCCGGGGTCCGGGACCTGACCATCGTCTCCAACAACATGGGTGTCGACGGCAAGGGACTCGGGGTGCTCATCGACTCCGGCCAGGTCCGCAAGGTGCTGGCCTCCTACGTGGGCGAAAACAAGGCCTTCGCTGCGCAGTATCTCTCCGGCGAGCTCGAGGTCGAGTTCGTCCCGCAGGGCACCCTCGCCGAACGGCTCCGCGCCGGGGGCGCCGGCATCCCTGCTTTCTACACCAAGACCGGAGTGGGCACCCTGGTCGCCGAGGGCAAGCCCCTCGAGGAATTCGACGGCGAACTCTATGTGCGCGAGCGCGGCATCGTCGCGGACCTGGCCCTGGTCCACGCCCACACCTCCGACACCGACGGAAACCTGGTTTACCGGCACACCGCGCGGAACTTCAACCCGGTCGTCGCCACCGCCGGGAAGGTCACCATCGCGGAGGCGGAGGTCATCGTCCCCCTTGGCGGCATCGACCCCAACCACGTCATCACCCCGGGCGTCTACGTGCAGCGGCTGGTGCAGGCCATCGACAAGGTCAAGGACATCGAACAACGCACCGTCCGCCCCCGCCCCGCAGCCAACTGATTTCACGACAAGCAACTTCGAGCAAGCAATCACGGAAAGAAGGAGCGTTCCCCATGAGCTGGAGCAGGGACGAGATGGCGTCGATCGCGGCCATGGAACTGAACGACGGGGACTACGTCAACCTGGGCATCGGCATCCCCACGCTGGTCGCCAACCACGTGCCCGAGGGCGTGCGCGTGGTGCTGCAAAGCGAAAACGGGCTGCTGGGCATGGGCCCGTTCCCCTACGAGGGCGAGGAGGACGCGGACCTGATCAACGCCGGCAAGCAGACCGTCACCATGCTGCCCGGGGCCAGCGTCTTCGATTCGGCCACGTCCTTCGGCATGATCCGCGGCGGCCACGTGAAGGTCGCCGTCCTCGGGGCCATGCAGGTTTCCGGAGCCGGTGACCTGGCCAACTGGACCATTCCCGGCAAGATGGTCAAGGGCATGGGCGGTGCCATGGACCTGGTGGCGGGAACGCCGCACGTGATCGTACTGACCGAGCACGTGGCCAAGGACGGCAGTCCGAAGATCCTCACCGAATGCAATCTGCCGCTGACGGGCGTCAGGGTGGTCAACAAGATCATCAGCGACCTCGCGGTCTTCGATATCACCGATTTGGGAACCGGGCCAGGGCTCGTCCTGACGCGCATGGCACCCGGTGTCACGGTCGAGGAGCTGCGTGAGAAAACCGAAGCCGAGTTCGCCGTCTCGGACGCCGCATCCAAACATTAATTTCTTCGCAAACATCGAACGAAGTATGGATGTTTCAAACATTAATGTTTGAAACATCCACTTGAACGACAGATGAACAGCGAGCGTTTCGGATTGTTCAACACTTTAAATCCATACTGACCTGCATGTACACATACGGAATGTGGCACACGTCTAACTTTGAAGGTTGTTACCAACATATTGAATGTTTAGACATTACTGCCTAAGCTGGGGGCATGGCATGGACTCCCGAAAGTATTCACCTCCTCTTGGCACGACTTCGCTCGAACGCCGGAGACTTCACCGATGTTGAAGTCAGGGGAGCTTCCAAGGGATGCCCCGACCTCAAGGAGACGCTCAGCGCCTTCGGCAACATGCCCGGAGGCGGCAACATCGTCCTCGGGCTGGATGCCGCCAACGGGTTCACCGCGACGGGGATCGAAGACCCCGGCGCCCTTGAAGCCCTTGTTGCATCGCAGGCCCACACCGCAGTGGTGCCCGAGGTCCAGGTCGCCTTTGAGCGCGTGGTCCTCGATGGCGAAACCGTCGTCATTGCCAAGGTCGCCGGAGTTGCTCCGGAGGCGCGGCCCTGCCGCACCGTCCAAGGGAACCTCGCTTACCTCCGCCAGTCCGATGGCCAGTACCGGATGTCGGAACAGGAAGTCCAGCAGCTCTTGGCCGCCGGAGCACGCCCCCGGCACGACACCCGTCCTGTCGACGAGACGTCGATGGCGGACCTGGATTCCCAGCTGCGCGACCACTTCATCGCCGTTGCGCGTTCCACGTCGCGCCGCCTGAGCGAGGTCTCAGACGAGGAAGTGCTTCGCTTCAAACGCGTGATCGAACCCCAGGGCGACAGGTTGACCTTGGCGGGGCTGTACGCGCTGGGCCGCTACCCGCAGCAGTTCGAACCGCACCTCTCCATCACCGCAGTCGCCGAACCCGCCACCCGAGGCGAGGTCCGCAACCTCGACCGCGTCGAGTTCGACGGACCGCTGCCCGAGCTGCTGGACCGGGCGGTCGAATGGGTCCAGCGGAACACCCGCACCGAGGTCCGTTTCGGCTCCAACGGGCACGGACAGGACGAAACCGAAATGCCCATGGTTGCCGTACGCGAGCTCATAGCCAACGCCCTGGTCCACCGCGACCTGGGGCCGCACACCACCGGCAAGAACGTCCAGATCCGGTTGACCGGCGACCAGCTGGTGGTTTCAAGCCCCGGCGGCCTCTGGGGCCTGAGCCAGGACCAGCTGGGATGGCCCGGCGCCAAGTCCTCGGTCAACGAGTTCCTGTACGAGATCTGCAAGATGACGCGCACTGCGTCTTCGCACCGTGTGGTCGAGGGCGAGGGTGGAGGCCTGCGCGAGGTCCGGTTGGCACTCAGGGATGCCGGGCTGCGCCGCCCGGGGTTCAACGACAACGGCGTCAGGTTCACCGCGTCGATTCCGCGCGGCACGCCGCTCACCGCCGCGGACCGCCAATGGCTGGGAGAGTTGCCAGCCGCGGCAGGGCTTTCGGAAATCCAGAAGCAACTGCTCGTCTCGATGCACCACGGCCGGTCGTGGAACAGCGAACTGGTCCAAGACGAGTTCGGGTTCTTCGACGCCGCCGAGGCCGTCTCTTCGCTGCAGGGACTGGTCCACGCTGGTCTTGCCGTCGCAACCGGCAAGGGCGCCTCGTTTGCCATCACCCCGGCGTTGGTTCCGGCAGCCGTCGAGGTTGCGGCAAGTCCTGTCGATAGCTCCCCCACGACCGGTTTGTACGCCGGCTCGCAGGTTGGACACGATATCTCGGCTTCGCAGGCGGCACCCGCGCTTCGCTCCCCCGAGCCGATGAAGACCTCGAAGAACGCAGCGGCGATCCTGCGGGAACTGGGCTCCGTTCCGGTGGAGGTCGCGGACATTTCCGCGAAGACCGGACTCACCGCAAACCAGATCCGCTACGCGCTCTCCCCGCTGCTGACCTCGGGAATCGTCGTCCGCGAAGGCGGGCAGGGGCACAAGGTGACGACCTACAGCCGTGCAGGTTCCTAGAGCGCAAGAACTTGCAGGAAGATACCGGGCCCGGCCCTACTCCTGCGTGACGATGTCGACGGAGACCTCCACCGCCGGAAACGCGCCCCGGTTCTCCAGCCAGTGCAGCGTGTTTCGGTCCTCGGGCCAGCCAACGCCCGGCCCGTGGTCAGTGGCGACTCCGTCGCGGTGGTCGGTGATCGTCCCTTGCAGGATGTGGACGAGTCCTGGCCTGCCTTTGTGGTCGTGAATCGGGCCGAAGACGCCTCCGGGTTCGATGGTCACCCTGCGCATCCGCAGTTGGCGTCCCGCCATGCCCTCGATCTCCGGGCCGAGGTCGACGGTCGCCATGAACTCCACCGTGACACCTTTCGTTTCGGGTACTGCCTCTTCGTTGCCCATCGTGCTCGCTTCTCCGTGCTGCCGGTACTCACATGTTTGGCTTCGGCCCGAGAGGTGTCAAGGTTTCGGGCGGCTGAACCGGCCGGATCGCAACAACCGCTGCAAGGTCTCTGACCACGGAACGGCCGGAAGTCTGGCACAGCCCGCAGGTGCGCCACCATGGACAAATCCCGGGGCGCGGCTGTGACCGCCGACTCGCCGGTAGCGATTCATTGCCCTACATTAGGAGGCAAGACAGACCCGAAAGCATGGAGAAACCAGCAGTTATGAACCAGACCCCCGACCTCGAAAAGCTACTCACCGATCCCGTGGTCGCGGCCCTGGCCCGTGCCGAAGAAACCGCCTGGTTCACCGCTTCCCCCACCGAAACCGCAGCAGGCATCGAGGCATCGGGCATCGACCCGACCATCGTCGCCGACGCGCAGGCGCGCTTCCTGCGCTTCGCCCCCTGGTTCGCCGAGCGCTTCGCCGACACCCGCGCCACCCACGGCATCCTCGAATCCGCGCTGGTCGGCATCCCCGACATGCAGGCGGAACTGGGCAAGCGCTTCGGCACGGAACTTCCGGGCAAGCTCTGGGTCAAGCGGGACGACTCCCTGCCGGTCAGCGGCTCGATCAAGGCCCGCGGCGGCATCCACGAGGTGCTGCAGGTCGCCGAGCGCCTCGCCGTCGAGGCCGGCCTCATGGGCCCCGACGACGACGCCCGCGTGCTGATGACCCCGGCCGTCCAGGAAGTGCTCTCCAAGCACGGCATCGCCGTGGGCTCCACCGGCAACCTGGGCCTGTCGATCGGCATCGTCGCCTCCGAGCTCGGATTCAAGACCACCGTCCACATGTCCCTGGACGCACGCGCCTGGAAGAAGGACCTGCTGCGCTCCCGCGGCGTCGAGGTCGTCGAGCACGCAGGCAACTTCTCCGACGCGGTCGAGGCCGGGCGCAAGACCGCCGAGGAAGACCCGAGCGTGTGGTTCGTCGACGACGAGGCCTCGCTGATGCTCTTCGCCGGCTACTCGGTCGCCGGCGCGCGGCTTGCCGGGCAGCTGAAGGCCCTGGACATCGCCGTCGACGCGGACCACCCGCTGATCGTGCACCTGCCGTGCGGCGTGGGCGGCGGACCGGGCGGCGTGACCTTCGGGCTCAAGCTGGCCTTCGGCGACGCCGTGCACTGCGTGTTCGCCGAACCGACCCACTCCCCGTGCATGTCCTTGGGCGTGCGCACCGGCCTGCACGACGGAATCAGCGTGCAGGACATCGGGCTCGACGGCCTCACCGCCGCCGACGGCCTGGCCGTGGGACGCCCCTCGCGCCTGGTCGGCGAGCACCTGCAGCAGCTGATCGACGGCTACGTGACGGTCACCGACGAGCGCATGAAGGCCTTCCAGGGACTGCTCCACGACACCGAGGACATCGACATCGAGCCCTCCGCCGCCGCGGGCTTCGCCGGCCCGTGGCGCATCCTCGGTGACGAGACCTACCGCAACGCGTTCGGGCTGGACGATGCCCGCATGGCCAACGCCACCCACATCGTCTGGTCCACCGGCGGTTCCATGGTTCCCGCGGCCGAGATGGCAGGCTACGTGGCCGAGGGCCAGCGCCTGGCCGGCGAGGTTGTCTGGGGCTAGCCTGACGCGGCCGTTCGCGCCGATGGCGGTGCACCTTTCGGGGTGCACCGCCGTCGGCGTGTGCGGGGGCATCGCCGGCGTGGAATCCCGCCCTGCGCCCGGCGGACGAACCCGACCCGCGTGCGGCGCTCTCAGTATTCCCCCTCCGTGCTTGCCGCCGGGTTGATGTGGGTTGAAACGCCGGGCAACAGGCTGAGCGCCGTGAGGGGGAAGATCAGGCACGACAACATGCCGGCGCCGACGAGGGCCGCCGCCGTCGCTTCCGACAGTGCACCCTCCGCGACCCCGATCTCCGTGACCGCCACGATCAGGGGCAGCGCCGTCGCGCTGAAGAGCCCCAGGGAGACACGCTGACGCACCGAGGCCCCGGGCGGGGCGGCGAATGAACCCGGCAACCCGCGGACCACGATGAGTGCCACGAGGAACGCCGGCAGCAAGAGGAGCGCGGAGCTCGAACCCACCAGGGCGGCAAGATCGAAGGTGACTCCCGTGGTGACGAAGAAGATCGGCACGAGGAACCCAAAGGCCACCGCTTCGAGCTTGGACTCGACGAGGTGCCGATCCGCATCGCTCGCCCCGCGGAGCACGACGCGGCACAACACACCGGCGCCGAATGCGCCCAGGAGCATGTCGAGTCCCATGGCGATGCTCAAGGTGACAAGTGCGACGACGACGAGCAGCGCGATTCGCACGGCGAACTGACCGCTGGTGTGCAGCGTGGCGGTGACCAGGCGGTGCAGCCGCTCGTGCCGCCGGCGCCCGGCCAGCACGATCGCCGCGACAGTGATCGCTGCAAACACGATGACCACCACGAGCGCTTCGGCCGGCCGGCGTCCGCTGAGGAACAGCGAGATCGCCAGAAGCGGCCCGAACTCGCCGACCGCCCCCACCGCGATCGCCGAGGTGCCAAACCGGCTCGACAGCAGTCCGGCGTCGCGAAGCACCGGCATGATGGTTCCCAGCGCGGTCGTGGTCAGCGCGATGCCCACGATGATTCCCGTTTCCATGGGCGGAAAGAGGAGAAGTCCGATGCCGACCCCCAGCACCAGCGAGCCGACCCACCCGAAGGCCGCCCGGCGGAGCGGACGCCCCTGGATGAGCGCAAAGTCGATCTCGTTGCCGGCCATGAAAAACAGCAGCGCCAAACCGAACTCCGACAGCAGCTCGATGTGGTCGTTCGAGGTGGCCCATCCCAGGATGCTGGGTCCCACGGCGATTCCCAAGAGGATCTCGAACACCACGATGGGGATGGGCACGACCTTCCCGGCCAGTCGGGCAAGCGCCGGGGCGGCAACCGCGACGGCGCTGATCACGAGAAGCGAGGTGAGATCGTCAATCATGTTGTTCCCTCCACATTGGGCCGGTGGCGATCCCTGTCGGAAGCACCGATGCCGGCGCCGCTTTTCGATGAAGGATCTGGTCCCGCGGCTCTGGTTCGCACCCCGGGGGCAATGAATTGCCACTGATCGAGAAATCGTCACACGTCAAAAAGGACGCGTGGTTGACACCCAGCAAGTAGGCGGCAACGGCGATGAAAAGCACCGAAGTGATGACAAGGGCACGATGTGCCAGCGACAGTCCGACGCCAAGATCCGGCCACACGATGCGCGCCAACACCCACATCGTTGCAGGGATACCCCCGACCGCAACGAAACTGCCAAGGATGTCCGTCAGCACGTCAAGCGGGCTTCCGTCGTTCTCGCCGACAATGGCAAGAACCAGCCAGAGGGAGGGCACCAGCAAGGCCGCCGCTTTGGGAATGCGACTACGGACTTGGCCGCGACGGAATGCGACGACCAACAGCGCCGCGGTTGCAGCGGCCCAAACCGACAGCATTTGCTCGAAGAAGAGTCTTCCCCACGCCCCCAGGGTGAACGCCGGCCACCAGATCGCGACACACATGCCTACGGCCACGACCCCCTGTGCCCGGGCCGGTGTATTTGCAACAGGTTCCGCTTCTCCAGAAGACATCACGCTACAGCACCTTGTTCTCCGTTGGGAGCCATCCTCTCACGGGAGGGCGGACAGGTCGACAGTGGATTCCCGTGCCTGAGAGCGTGTTCCTGTGACTCAAAGTATCCGCCGGCAAGGCCAACCAACCCGTCACCCGATGCAGGCGAAATTTCCACCGGGGCCCGCCTTCCGGGATAAACATTCCGGGATCAAGTCGGCCCCAGCAGCCCCAACGCTCCCAGGCGCGGGCATCGAAAAGCTGCCCGCCCGCATTGAGAACCTGCAGATACTCAAGTGGGATCTGTGGTCCCGTGGCGGCGAGTCGATCACGGATGTCATAGACGCGCGCCCGCGTGCCCCGGTGCTGGATCTCGGCGGATTTACACACCCCACCGAACCCAAGGTCGCAGCTCTTGGCCTGCTGGAACACCTCTGGGCGACGCGCAACGACCGCAAGCCCGTGCTGATCGTCATCGATGAAGCCCACAACCTCTGCTCGCCAAACCCCGTGACACCGGTGGAACGTGCGTTGACCGAGCAGCTGATCCAAATCGCAGCCGAGGGACGAAAATTTGGACTCTGGCTTTTCCTTTCCACGCAACGTCCAACGAAGATCCACCCGAACGTGCTTTCACAGTGCGACAACCTCGGACTCATGCGCGTCAATTCCCCTCGAGATCTGGCGGAGATTGGCGAGGTATTCTGTTTCGTTCCGGAGCAGATTCTGCTCCATTCGCAACAGTTCCTTCAGGGCCAGGGTCTTTTTGCCGGCGGATTCATCGACGCCCCCACCTTCGCGCAGATGCGTGACCGGGTGACTCTCGAAGGCGGATCGGACGTCAAGGTTCCGATGCAGGCAACGGCCGCACGCTGATTCCGTCGGGAGTCTTTGCGCGTGGAACTTTTGCATTTTTCGGGAAGGCTGCCGCTCCGTCTGTGACCCTTGCCGGCTCGCGTCGTGTCCACACTTCCGTCAAAGCAGGGACCCGTCGTTTTCGTGTCCGGACCAAGAATTCAGGCCAAGCGATCCGAATGGAAAACCATTGAGACCCGAATTATCGCGAAGATTGGTCTGGAAATTTGCTTCCTGATCACCAACAATGAGAATGGCGCGGCGTCGCCGTGCATGCAGGTTTTCCATTCACCGGGGCCAGCAACGGCCCCACGGCTTGAAGGAAGAAATCCGTGGAATTTTGGTCATCATTTTGGAACATCATTTGGTTCTTCGTCTGGGCTTTCGTGTTCGTTGCCTACCTGATTGCAATTTTTTCGATTATTTCCGACCTCTTCAGGGATCGGGAGCTCTCCGGTTGGTTGAAGGCCGTGTGGCTCATCGCCCTGATCTTTGTCCCGTTCATTACTTCGCTTCTCTACCTCATCTTCCGCGGCCAAGGCATGGCCGAACGTAGCCACAAGGCCGCTGTCGCAAGCACAGTTGCCGCAGAGGACTACATTCGCAGCGTTGCCCAAACGAGCCCCAGCGAGGAAATCGCAAAGGCCAAGGCCCTGCTCGATTCCGGCACCATCGACGCCGAGGAATACGATTTACTGAAGAAACGCGCGCTGGGACATCCCAAGTTTTCGCAACCAACGGCGTAGTCTTCATCGCCGATCAACGATCCGAACAACAAAGAAATGACGGTGTTGGGCATAGACCCGGTCGGCGTCGATGCCCAACACTGTTTTCCACTCGACCGTTGCCGAGTCCCCGCCTCCGTGGCCGGGTACGAAAGTGACGATCAGCCCTACTGCAAATCCATCAACGCGAATCGGGTGGAACGGTCAACTCCTGCGGCAGGTGCACCCACAGGAATTCTTCGACGTAGTGGGCGGCATCGTCCACCAGGAACAAACCCAGTGTTGAGACCACGCCAACGATCATCGCCGTGACTGACAGTTGCAGCAGCTGCCGGACGGAGGGAACTTCCCGATCTCCCACGGTGGTCACCGTCCACATGCTGCGCGAGCGCAATTCGCCTTGTCAGTGCGTTCTCATCACGGGTTTGTGCTTCGAGTTTCTGCACCGAGGTCCGCGCGCCGGGCATCGTCGGCGGGAAGGGTTTCGGCGCGCGGGGACTCCGGATAGAGTCGGGCCATGAACGAGCATAGGGCCGACCCCATGGGCGGAATGGCGGACGGCCAGGGTTTGGGCAATCCCGTGCGCCGTCGCCCGCGGGAAATACATCATTCGGAGTCGCCAACTTCGGTTTCCGGCGCCACAACCACACCCGTGGGCAAGGGGTTCAAGGTCACCATCGGGGTCCTCATCGCCTTGCTGCTGGCGGCCTCGTTGTCCGCGCTGTCCAGCGTCGTATTCAGTGTTGTTGCAGCCCTGTTTCTGGCCTTGGCACTGAATCCGCTCATAGCCATGCTGCAACGCCGAGGGATGTCGCGCGGCAAGGCCATCACGCTCATCGCGCTGGTCTTCGCCCTGATCGCAGGAACCTTCCTGGCGATCCTCGTACCTCTGGCAATACGGCAAACCGTTGAACTCGTCAGGTTCCTCCCGAGCGGCCTGGAAAGCCTGTCCAACCAACCCTGGGTTTTGCGCCTCAACGAGGTATCCAACGGCGGAGTCGACTCGGTCTTGAAGACCATCGGCGTCGCGATCGCCAGTCCTGCATTTTGGTCATCGGTGGCGGGCGGTGCTTTGCGGCTGGGGAGCACCATCGTCGGATTGGTCTCCTCGGGCGTCTTCATTTCCGTACTGACGTTGTACTTCCTCGTCTCCCTGAGATCCATCAAGCGTGGGTTCTATTCGCTGGTGCCTGCGTCGAAACGCCATTCAACGATCTACCTGACGGAGAAGATCACCGATTCCGTGGGACGCTACCTCGGCGGGATGGTGGTGTTGGCGCTGTGCAACGCCGCCTTCAGCCTGCTGTTGCTGACATTAATGGGAGTCCCTTTCGCCGGGGTGATCTCCCTGGTGGCTTTCTTCATCACTCTCATTCCGTTGATTGGGACGATCCTGACCACGGGCATCATGACAGTCTTTGCCGTGATCCATTCGCCGGTTGCCGGTCTGGTGGTGCTGGTGGCGATGCTGATTTACATGCAGGTCGAGGCCTATGTCATGACGCCGAAGGTCATGAGCAAGGCCCTGGAGGTTCCCGGCGCCATGGTGCTGATCTCGGCCACGGCCGGGGCAACGCTACTGGGTCTCCCCGGGGCCCTGATCGCCGTCCCCGTTGCGGCCGCGGGCATACTCATCGTCCGCAACGTCGTGGTTCCGCGACGCAGCAAGCAGTAAGCAGTAAGCAGTAAGCCCAGGCGGGGCAATTGCCGCACGAAACCAAGAACTCCAGGGGTGGGAAGAATCCATGGTCCGCAAAACAGATCGAACGGATTTCATGAATCTTGACGAGGCCAGCAGGCTGCATGTTGCCCTGGCCGCTGCCCTTCGGATGCTGCTCATACTCGCCGGCTCATTCCTGCTCTACTTCCTGATTCCCGTCGGAGGCTTCAACGACGACAACCCCTTGGCCGCCTGGATCAGGCTTTCAGCGGTGGTCCTGGCGTTCATTGCGGTCCTTGCCCTGCAGATACGCATAGTGCTCTCAGCAAGCGTTCCCCAGGTCCGGGCGGTCGAGGCGGTCGTGGAAAGCGTCGTGGCTTTCGTGCTTTTGTTTGCGTTGCTCTACCTCTCTATTTCAACCAGCGACCCCTCGTCGTTCAGTGAACCGATGAACCGTGTTGATGCCCTCTATTTCACTTCCAGTACGTTCTCCACCGTCGGGTTCGGCGATATCGTTGCCACGTCATCGCTGACCAGGGGGCTGGTGTCGCTCCAAATGATCGCCGGACTCGGGGTCCTGGGGATGATCGCCAAGTTGGCCTTCCATGCCGCGAAGCAGGGTTTGAATCGCAGGGCCTGATTAGCCGACGGCGCCTGAGTGGAGAGCATCCGCTGCACCCATGCATGGACGCCGATGGCGGTGCACCCTTGTAAGGGGTGCACCGCCATCGGCGCGTGTGGGGACGGCCTGGCTAGTTCGCGAAGGTGTCCATCAGCTTTCCCTTGGCGTTCCAGAGCCCGAGCGAGTCGCCGCCGTTGTTCAGCACGGCAAGCTTTCGTCCGAGGTAGAAGGCGCCGGCGTTGTTGGTTCCCGGGCCCGGGTACACGCGCAGCCGGGCGCCCGGCTTCAGCTTGTAGCCCTTGCCGATGCGAAACACGTTGTTTGCGGTGTCGCGCAGCACATAGCCACCGACATCGACGGTGCGCTTGCCGGTGTTGGCCAGGATGACGTGCTCGCCGGTTTTGGCCTGCACGTCGTTGCCAGGCACGTTATTGACCGAGCCCACGATGACCACCCCGTCGTTCGAAGGGAAGACCTTCTTGCCGGCGAGGTGGAGGTTCAGCTGCTCCGGAAAGTTGCCGGTGATGCGCTCGACACCCAGCGCCAGCGACGCGTCCACCGCAGTCGTGGAGTTCACGGTGTAGACGCCCAGGCCCAGGCCGGCACCCTTGACGCGGGCGGCCCCCGCGGCATCCAGCCCGCGGTAGTCGGTGCCCAGGGAATCGGCGTAGGTCGCATAGCCGGCAAGGACCGCGGCGCCGGGAACTTTTCCGGTCAGCTGTTGCAGCGGGACGTGCGGGGCCAGTGCGGCAAATTTCTTGTTGGAGGCGACGTCGAAGCCGAGGACCTCGATCTTCCCCGCCCGTGCCAGCCTGCTCCATTTGGCATCCTTGGCCAACGCGTCGGCAACGACCTTTTCCACGCCCGGGGACTTGGCCGGGGACTTGATCTCGATGAACACCCCGGTGTTTCCGGTCAGGACACCGGCAACCTCGTTGAAGTGAGGGATCCGTTCCCCTCCATGACTGGCGGAGAAGTAGGAGCCCGCATCGAGCTTGCGCAGTTCCTTCCAGGTGAAGGAAGTGATCGGGTCGTTCGCGCGGCCCGGGAACACCTTTTCGACGTTGGTGGTGCGTGCCGGGGTTCCGTCGTGGAAGATGAACGGAACCCCGTCGCGGCTGAGCTGGACATCGATCTCGACGAAGTCGGCACCGGACCGGTTGCCAGCCTTGAGCGCCGAGAGCGTGTTCTCCGGCGCGACGCCGGCCGCGCCGCGGTGTCCGATGAGGATCGGTGTTTCGCTGTCGTTGGCGGTCATCGGCGCGGCAACGGCCGGCGCCGCCAATCCGGCGAGAATGCAGGCGGTCAGCGTTCCAAGGGCGAGGTTGCGAAGCTTCATGGTGTGGTTGCTTTCAGTCTCGGGGATGAACACACCCATCACCCTTGCGCGGCCAAACAGCCGTCCGGAGAAGACCAAGTGAACCGAGCCTTAAGATCTCCCGTGAGTGGACCTTGCGCTGTCATGAACGGTGTTGGCGGCAGTGGCCCCGCATAAACTCATCAAGAGTCGTCGGGAAGGGAACAGACCATGGTTGAAATGCTGGACACGGTAGTCGTCGGTGGGGGTGCGATGGGCTCGGCAACGGCATGGGCGTTGGCCACCCGCGGCCGCGAGGTCACGCTGCTCGAGCAATTCGAACCTGGCCACAAGCTCGGTGCTTCGCACGGAACAACCCGCAACCTGAACCTCGGGTACTCGGATCCCACCTACGTGCGGATGCTCGGTGAATCGCTCGCGCTGTGGAGGTTGCTCAGCGAGCAAAGCGGCACCGAACAGGTTGCGCGCACCGGAACCGTGAACCACGGCGACCCCACGGCCCAGGCCAAGACCTTGCAGGTGCTGAAGAACGCGGGCATCCGCGCCGAGGAACTCTCCGCAGCCGAGGCATCGGAGCGCTGGCGCGGCATCAAGTTCACCGGTCCCGCGCTGAACATGCCGGACGGCGGCCAGCTGAACCCGGACCTGGCGCTGCCCGGCTTCCAGCAGGTCGCCAGGGAGGCAGGGGCTGACATCCGGCACGGCGTGCGGCTGGTGGAGTTCCAGGTCCGCGGGGAGGACGACGTCCGGCTGCTGCTCGAATCGGCGGCCGGGACCGAAGCCGTTCACGCGCGTCGTGTTGTCGTCACCGCTGGCGCATGGTCGAAACATCTACTAGGGGATTCATTTACAATTCCCGCACTGACCGTCACGCAGGAGCAGCCGCTGCACTTTGCGCCAGCGGACCAGGGCGCAGTGTGGCCCGGCTTCAACCACGTACTGGTGCCCGGATCCCCGGGGTTCGAGCACGCCTATTCCCCCGTTTACGGGATGTTCACCCCGGGCGAGGGCGTGAAAGCCGGATGGCACGGGACAGGCGCGGTGACCGACCCCGACCGGCGAAGCTTCGCTTCCGAATCAAACCAGCGCCGCGCGCTGCAAGACTATGCGCGCGAATGGCTTCCGGGCGTGGACGCCGGTTCCTTCACGGAGATCAGCTGCACCTACACCAACACCGAGGACGAGGACTTCATCCTCGACCGCATCGGGCCCGTTGTCATCGGAGCGGGCTTCTCCGGGCACGGGTTCAAGTTCACGCCGGTCATCGGACGGATCCTTGCCGACCTGGTCGACGGCAGCGGGCCCGCGCCGGCAAAGTTTGCGGCAGCACGGAGGATCAGCGGTTCCGCATTCACCGACCGCCGCGCGCGGTTGCCACGGACCAAAGACTGATTTGTATTAGTCATTGCACCAGGCTCAGTGAGCCTTGTGGTGCACCAAAACGCCGTTGCCCGCCATTCCCCGGTGACAGGGAACGGCGGGCAACGGCGTCAACGGCCGAATCGGGACCCTGCTATTTGACGACCATGGTGATGGCTTCCTCCGGGCGGTGCCCCTGCTTGGCCTTCTGGATCTCCGCGTAGACGTGGTGGCGCAGCTCGGTGAAGCGCGGCAACGACCGCGTTTCCAGCTGGTCGCGCTCGGCCGGAAGGTCGATCACGATGTCTTCCTGCACCACAGTGGGCGAGGAGGACAGGATGATGACGCGCTCGCCCAGGTAGATGGACTCGTCGATGTCGTGGGTGACGAACAGGACCGTCACGCCCAGCTTCTTCCACACGCTGCGGATCAGGTCCTCGAGGTCGGCGCGGGTCTGCGCATCCACCGCCGCGAACGGCTCGTCCATCAGCAGCACCTCGGGCTGGTAGGCCACGGCGCGGGCGATCGCCACGCGCTGCTGCATGCCGCCGGAGAGCTGCCACGGGTAGGACTTTGGCACATGGGCCAGGCCCACGGCCTCCAGCGCCTGCTCGACCAGCACCTTGCGCTCGGCCTTGGGCACGCCCGCGTTCTTCAGCGGCAGTTCGACGTTCTCGGCAACCCGCAGCCACGGGAACAGGGAGCGCCCGTATTCCTGGAACACCACTGCCATCTTCTTGGGAGGCCCGGTGATGACCTGGCCGTCCAGGTGCACCTCGCCCTCGGTGGAACCGAGCAGCCCGGCAATGCACTTGAGCAGCGTGGTCTTGCCGGAGCCCGAGGGGCCGACCAGGCAGACCAGCTCGCCGCGGCCCAGGTCGAAGGTCAGGTTGCGGACGGCCTCGATGTCGCCTGCATCCGTGCGGTAGACCTTCTTCAGGTTGCGCACCGAGAGCAGCGCCTCGCCCTCGGGCAGGGTGCGCCCTCCGGCGTGTGACGTGGGGTTTTCAGACAGCATTTTCAACCTCTTTCAGGCCGTGGTACCAGCGCAGTACGCGCCGTTCGCACCATTGGAAGACAAAGGACAGGGCCACGCCGATGAGTCCCAGCACCACGATGCCGGACCACATTTCCGGCACGGCGAAGGACCGCTGGAATTGCACGATGGTGAATCCCAGCCCGGAGGAAGAGGCAAACATCTCGGAGATCACCATGAGGATCAGGCCGATCGACAGGCTCTGGCGCACACCGGCCATGATGGTCGGGGTGGCCGATGGCAGCACCTGGTAGCGGATGCGGCTGAATCCGGAGATCCCGTAGGAGCGGCTTGTTTCGTTTTGCACCGGGTCGATGGAGCGCACGCCCTCGATGGTGTTCAGCAGCACCGGCCAGATGCAGCCGGAAATGATGACAGCGATCTTCATGCCATCGTTGATGCCCACCAGCAGCATCAAGACCGGCACCAACACCGGCGGCGGCAGCGCCCGGAAGAACTCGAAGACCGGCTCGGTCAGCGCCCGCAGGGTGCGGTTCAACCCGACGGCCAATCCCAGTCCGATGCCCAGCACGATCGCGGCAAGCACGCCCACCACCAGCCGGATCACGCTGGGCAGCACGTCGGTGAGCAACCGTTCGCCGATCCAGGTGTCAATGAACGTCTCGATGAGTTTGGCAGGCGTGGGAACAAAGAAATTCGGTTCACCGAAAGTGGCAAGCCACCACCAGGCCAGCAGGATCAGTGGCAATCCCAGCAGGAAGCCAGCGGACTTCAGGGTTTTCATGCGGTGGCCTCCCCACGAACGGACGGGTGCCAGGACAGGACCCGCTTTTCCACCACGCGGGTGAGCACGTTGACCAGCACGCCCAGGAACCCGGTGGCCAGGATCAGCGCATACATCCCGGCGATGGCGCCGCCGGATTGGGCCAGGGCGATCTCGTTGCCCAACCCGGGGGAACCAATGAGCAGTTCCGCGGTGATCGCCAAGATCAGGGCCACCGAGGCGGCCAGGCGGATGCCGGTCATCAGGTAGGGCAGCATGGTCGGGACCACTACATCGCGCACCCGCTGCCACCAGGAGAACCCGTAGGAACGGGCGGTCTGCATGGCCACGTTGTCAACATCGGCAACCCCGTAGAGCACCTGGATGAGGACCTGCCAGAAGCAGGCGTAGATGATCAGCAGCAGCGATGATTCAAGCTTCATGCCAAACAGCAGCACCGCCAGCGGAATCAATGCCACCGAGGGGATCGGACGCAGGAACTCGATGCTTGAGTTCGTGAAGCGGCGCAGGAACGGCGACATGCCGATCACGAGTCCCAGCACCAGGGCAAGGACCACGGCGATCGCCAACCCGAGGAACCAGGCCAGCATGGTGTCGCCCACGGCAACCCAGAAGGCTGTCATGCCAAGGTCCATGGCCAGTGCAGCCAAGACCTCGGAAGCCGGCGGCAGGTACTTCGCCTTCACGACGCCCATGACCGGCATCAGTTCCCAAAGAGCCAGGAACACCAGCACGCCGATCGAACCCAACACGGGCTTGGGCAGTCCCTTGGATTTCACGCGCGGGACCTTGGCAAGACTCTTGGCCCGCGGCCTTGATTGAACTATTTGTGTCATCGCTGTCACCCTCCTTGAAACAGTTGGTCGGCGGCGATTTTTCCGCCATGGGTCACACGCAGGGCCGCCTTGCGAATCTTGCCGCTTGCCGTGCGCGGCAGGTCTTCGGCGAGCACCACCGATCGGGGAATCTTGTATCGAGCCAGCAGCCCGGTGAGGTGTTCAAGGATTTCGGTGTCGGTCACGTGCATGCCCTCGACAGGTACAACCACCGCACGGGGCACCTCGCCCCATTTGGGATCGGGGATCCCGATGACGGCGACGGCTGACACCGAGTCGAGCTGCATGATGGCCTGCTCGACCTCGGCCGGATAGATGTTTTCCCCGCCGGAGATGATCATGTCCTTGAGCCTGTCGGAAATGAAGAGGAATCCTTCTTCGTCGAGATATCCCATGTCTCCGGAACGGAACCAGGAACCTTCGGCGAAGGCCTCCGCACTGGCCTCCGGCCGGTTCCAGTATTCGCCGATCACGTTCGGGCCCGAAATGAGGATTTCGCCCACTTCGCCGGCCGGAAGAACATTGCCCAGGGGATCGATGATTTGGATGTCGGTGAAGTAGTGCGGCAACCCGGCCGAGCCGATCTTGTCGCGCGAACGCTCGGCCTGCAGCGAGGTGGCCCCTGGCGCGGTTTCCGTCATGCCGTAACCGCCGGAGAACCCCAGGCCGCGCTCCTCGTAGGCTTCGAGCACACGCAAAGGGACGGCGGAGCCGCCGCAGGTGAGCATGCGCAGCGAGGAAATGTCGGCCCCTGTCCATGCAGGGTGCTCGGCAAGCATCTGGAACGTGGTGGGAACGCCGGAGAGCGAGGTGATCGCATGCCTCTCGATGGCGGAAAGCACCGCGGCTGGCTCGAAACGATCCTGCAACACCAGGGTTCCGCCCTTGAGCAGCGTCGGCAAGGCGCCCATTCCCAAGGACGCGACATGGAACATTGGCGCAATCATCAGCGCGCGGGCGTCGCTTGTCACGTCGTAGTCGATGATGACGTTGAAGGAATTCCACGTCATGTTGCCGTGGGTCAGCACTGCGCCCTTGGGCTGGCCTGTGGTTCCGGAGGTGTAAAGAATGATGGCCGGGTCTTCCAAGCCCACGGCGATGTCCCGGTGTTCGGTGCCTGCGGCCGCAAGCGCACATTCGTAGGCCAACTCCGCACCCGGGGCATCCGCCACAGCCAGATGGTGTTCGACGGGGCTCTGCGGCATGGAAGCCTCCGCCAGGTCCTCGAGGGAAGCCGGGCTGACGAGAACCACGCTGCCCGAGTCGTTCAGCGCGTAGTTCAACTCGCGCGGGGCCAGACGGGTGTTGAGTGGAACGAAAATGGCACCAATGCTGCCGCAGGCAAAAAGGGTTTCCAGGAATGCGGGATGGTTGTTTCCCAGGTAGGCGACGCGTGAACCTTTCAGCACGCCCAGGTCGCTCAGGGCGTTGGCCAATTTGTCGACCCGCACCGCCAATTCGGCATAGCTCAGGGATGTATCGCCGTTGATGATGGCCGTTCGATCCTTCGACTTGATGCGTCGTTTGTGGATCCAACTGCCAAGCCCTTGGTTCAGCATTGGTGCCTTTCCTGCGTTCCGGCCCAAGCGGCCGGAACGCCGTAGATCTTTGCGGTGGGAGTTACTTGGCGGTCATGGCCGAGATATCCGGGGCCTTGGAAATAAAGGCGTGCTTGGCAGCCAGATCGCCAAGAGCAGTGAGCTGCTCAGCGGGCACAACACCGTTCCAGGTTTCCATTTTCAGCTTCTCGGCAACGGCCGCATCCATCTTCATGAATGCCGGCAACAGGGCCTTGGCTCCCGCTTGGTCCGCTTCCGCGGCGGCGAGCGTCTCCGTCATCGCGGCCTTGAAATCCGCCACAATCTCAGGCTTTTCCTGGGCAAACTTGCCGCTCGTGAAGCTCACCATGGTCGGCAGGCCGGGAATGGCATTTTGGTTGGGGTATCCGAGCAGCTTGTTTTCCTTGTTGGCCAGGGCCTTGGAAAGGAATGGTTCCGGAACCCAGATGGCGTCCATGTTCTTGCGTTCCAGCTGCGCTTCCATGTCCGGGAAGGGCATTTCGCTGAACTTCAGGGCTGCGGGGTCTCCCCCGTCGATGGCCGCGGATTCAAGGATGGTCAGATCGCCCTGGGTCTTGAGTGCGTTCACCGAGGTGGTCTTGCCGGCAAGATCGGCAAAGGTGTTGATTCCGGAATCCGCTCGCACCACGACGCCGTTGATGTCGTTGCCCTCGGCCTTGGAGTTTGAGTAACCGGAGACGATTTTCATGTCCAAGCCCTTGTCCACCGCGGTGATGACCGAGAGCGGGTTGCCGACTGCGAAGTTCAGGTCTCCGGTGGAAACCGCCGGTAGCATCGCGGCCCCGGCGGAACTGGTGGTGAATTCAACATCGAGACCATGCTTCTTAAAGATTCCCTTGTCGACTCCGTACTTCACCGCGACAGATGGTGCGATGGGAAGGACACCCACTACTACCTTGGTCAGCCCCGCCGAACCGGATGCACCCGTTTCCGTTGCTGCCTGTCCGGATGGGGAGCCCCCGGCGCAGCCTGTCAGCGCGAATGCTGCAAGCGTTGCCCCGGTGATAATCGCGGTGAATTGCTTCTTCATGATTTCTCCTGAGTGATTGTGATGCGGTTCCGGAGTCGCTACCCCATCCGCCAAGAACTTGTGATCGGCGCCACATGATTCAATCTAATTGCAACCATTGAAAAAATCAATGGTTAAATTTTTACTGTTTTCCAAGCCCGCGACAGCCCCTCCAGAAGAAGCGAGAGGGCACGCCAACGGCCGGGGCCACCCCTTCAGGCACCCCGGACGCAGGACCGCGGCTTAGGCGTAGAAACGGTAGATGCCTCGCGAAACGACCGACGGTTTTGCGGCACCCTCGACCTCGACCACCTGGTCGACGGCAATCTGGTAGCCGCCCTTGACTTCCTCGACCTCGGCGATGGTCGCCTTCATGCGAATGTTGGCACCGACCGGAACCGGGGCGGGGAAACGGACTTTCTCCAGGCCGTAGTTCACGCGGGTGGAAACGCCGGTGACGTCGAAGAGCTCGGACCAGAAGGCGATCTGCAGGCTCAGCGAGAGGTAGCCGTGGGCGATCGGACCGCCGAACGGGCCGCCCTTCGCCTTTTCCGGGTCGGTGTGGATCCACTGGTGGTCATCCGTTGCGTCGGCGAACGTGTTGACCTGGTCCTGCGTGACCACGCGGAAGTCGCTGTAGCCGAGGTCGGTGCCGGCAGCGTCTGCGAGCTGTTCATAGGAAAGAACTGTCTGGCCCATGGGGACCCTCCTGTAATTTGTTGGTGCTGGATAAGGAATGAGTGAAGTCTTGTGCCAGCCGGCTAGCGGAAGGCGCCGATGCCCGTCAGAGCCCGGCCGACGATCAACGCATTGATCTCGTGCGTGCCCTCGTAGGAATAGATGGCCTCGGCATCCGCGTGGAAGCGGGCGACATCGTAGTCGAGCACGATGCCGTTGCCGCCGCAGATTTCCCGCGCAATCGCCACCGTCTCGCGCAGCATCTTGGCCGTGAACATCTTGGCCATGGCGGAACTTTCGTCCTTGTACAGGCCCTGGTCCTGCTGTTCGGTGAGCCGCACAACCATGCCCAGACAGGCAGTGACATTTGCGAGCATCTGCGCGAGCTTTTCCTGGATCAGCTGGAACGACGCCAGCGGCTTGCCAAATTGCTTGCGCTCCGAGACATACTTCAGCGCCGCCTCGTAGGCGCCGGCTGCAGCGCCCGCGGCGATCCACGCGACGTCCGAACGCATGTTACGCAGGCATGCCGCGACATCGGCGAACGAGTTGATCCTCGCCAAGCGCGCCGAGTCCGGAACCCGCACGTCCACAAGCTCGATGTCGGCGTTCTGCATGATGCGCAGGCTGGCCTTGCGCTCGATCTTGGACAGCCGCACGCCCGGTGCATCCGTGGGAACCAGGAAGCACTTGACCTGGCCGTCTGCGGTGTCGCGGGCGAAGACCGCAAGCACGTCGGCCTGCGCGGCACCGCCGATCCAGCGCTTGGCGCCGTTGATGACCCAGGACCTGCCCTGCCCGTCCGGTTCGAAGGTCGCCGAGGTCTCAAGGCCCCCGGCAATGTCCGAGCCGTGGTCGGGCTCGGTCAGCGCGAACACGCCCTTGAAATCGTACGAACTGATCCGCGGATCGAGCTCTGCCGCCTGCGCTTCGCTGCCGCCCAGGTTCACCGTGGTCCTGAAGAGCCCGGACTGGGCGTTGTAGAACGTGGCGACCGAGGCATCGACGCGGGCCAGCTCGAAGTTCCTGAAGCCGGCAAAGAGTCCGCGGACCTTTTCCCCGGCCGCGAGAACCTCTGCTGGTTCCATCATGCCCAGCCCGACCAGCGGGCCGGTGATCTGTTCGGGGAATTCCCCGCGCTCCCAGTACTCGGCCACGACCGGGCGCACGTGCTCGTCCAGCACCGCGCGCAGACGCAGCAGCGCCGCACGTTCGGCATCGGTGAGCAGCCCGGCGAAACCGAGCTGGTCGCTGGGATAGAACTGGCTCATGACGCAGTCAGTCCCAGGACCCGCGCCGCGTTGTCCTTAAGGATCAAGGGGCGAACCTCGTCCTTCAGCGGCAGCTCGGCGAAGGCGCCGAGCCACTTTTCCGGGGTGATCAGCGGGTAGTCGGTTCCGAAGAGCACCTTGGTGGAAAGCACGTTGTTGCTCATCTTCACCAGCGAGGCCGGGAAGTACTTCGGGCTCCAGCCCGAGAGGTCTATGAAGACATTGGCCTTGTGGGTGGCGATCGAGTTGGCCTCGTCCTGCCACGGCACCGAGGGGTGGGCCATGATGATGGTCAGGCCCGGGAAGTCGGCGGCGACGTCGTCGAGCAGCAGCGGGTTCGAGTAGCGCAGCTTGATGCCGCGCCCGCCGGGAAGCCCGGCGCCCATGCCGTTCTGGCCGGTGTGGAAGATGCACGGCAACCCGAGTTCCTCCAGCGCCGCCCACAGCGGGTGGAACTCCTCGCTCGAGGGGTCGAAGCCCTGCAGCGAGGGGTGGAACTTGAAGCCGCGCACGCCAAGGTCGTTGGCCTGGCGGCGCGCCTCGGTGATCGCCTCGGCACCCGTGCGCGGGTCGACGGAGCCGAAGGGGATCAGTACGTCGTTGTTCCGCGCGGCACCGGCGACCAGGTCGTCGATCGAGTTCGGCGCATGGCCCAGCGCGGTGCGCGCGTCGACGGTGAACAGCACGGCCGCCATCTTCGCCTCGCGGTAGACCTCCGCGATCCGGTCCACCGACGGGGTGCGCTCGGCGGACTTGAAGTAGGCGGCCGAGGCCTCGAAGAGGTCCTCCGGCATGGCCTTGTGCCCGCAGTCGTCGACCTCCAGGTGCACGTGCATGTCGATGGCGGTGATGGCTGCGAGGTCTATCCGCGATTCGTATCTGGTGCCCATGGTCACGGCGTTCCTACTTGGCGGCCGGTTCGGGCTGAAGTTCAGCAGGAAGCGCCGGGAAGTTCTCGCCAACCGACTGCAGATTCCCGGCAAACGGGAAGCGTTCCTGCAAGGTTGCGTAGTCCCAGCCACCGTCGTTGAACTCCGACTCGATGGCTTCCGGGTGGCTCCACAGCTGCAGGCGGTCGCCGCCCGCGCCGATGGCCTGGCCGTTGATGTTGCCCGCGACGTCGGAGGCGAGGAACGCAATCAGGCCCGCAACGTCATCGGCGGTTCCGAATCCGAGCGTCTTGCGGAAGAAGTCAGGCATGGCCTCGCCGCGTTCCTCGGCCTCGACGGCCTTGGCGAAGTACGGGACGGTCTTGGTCATGGCGGTTGCCGCAACGGGGATGACCGCATTGACGGTGACGCCCGCGCGCTTCATTTCCAGTGCCCAGGTGCGCACCATGCCCACGATGCCGGCCTTGGCTGCCGCATAGTTGGTCTGGCCGAAGTTGCCGCGCTGGCCGGTGGGCGAACCGATGGCAATGATGCGCCCGGCGACGCCGTTTTCCTTGAAGTAGGCGTAGGCCTCGCGGACGCAGGTGAAGGTTCCACGCAGGTGCACGTTGATGACGAGGTCGAAGTCCTCGTCGGTCATCTTCAGGATCGACTTGTCGCGCAGCACGCCGGCGTTCGTGACGAGGATGTCCAGGCGGCCGAAGTTCTCGACGGCGGCGGCAACCAATGCCTTGGCGGTCTCGGTGGAGCCCACCGGAGCGACGACCGCAACCGCGCGGCCGCCCGCGGCGGTGATCGACTCGACTGCCTCGGCCGCGACGTCTGCATCAACGTCGTTGATGACAACGGCGGCGCCCTGTCGGGCCAGCTCCTGTGCGTAGCTCAAACCCAGGCCGCGTCCGCTGCCGGTGACAATTGCTGCTTTTCCCTCAAGTGACACGATGTACTCCCTCATAAGTTGCCTGTTGCCCCCGCGGCCCTGCGCATGGGAACCTTGCTTAGATACATAACAACTTAAACTCTTGAAAAAGTCAACGATTAAGTTTTTCACCAATTTGCAGGAGATGCCTTCATGCCACCCAAGTCGAGCACCATGGCCACCGGGATCGACCGATTCCTGGACTGCGAACTGGCGGGGGAAATCGAGTTCCTTGCGGCGCGGACGCGCTCGCTGGGCTCGGCGCGCGCCAACGGGCTGCTCGCACCGCTGGGGCTGAAGGTCCGCTCCTACTCGGTGCTGTCGCTTGCCTGCAGCGGCATGTCCCCCACCCAGCGCGAGCTGGCGGAGTTCCTGTCCCTGGACCCGAGCCAGATCGTGCCGCTGGTCGACCAGCTCGAAAAGGGCGGATTCGTCCAGCGCCATGCAGATCCGAACGACCGACGCTCAAAGGTCATCAGCGCAACGCCGGAGGGTCACAAGCTCTACAAGAAGGCCCGCCTGGAAACGGCGCGGGGCGAAGCCATGGCGATGGAACGCCTGAGCAAAGAGGAGCAGGACACCCTGCGCGACATGCTGGCGCGGATCGCCTTTACGGACTAGGTCTTGGCGGACAGGGCCTCAGCGGCTCGCGGCCAGCGCCTCTTGAACCTTGCACGCGGCTCGCTGAAGGGCGGGAAGCACCCGTTGCGCCGCTTCCTCGGCGCTGGGCGGGGACTGCGGCCCCACGCTCATGGAAACGTTCATGGCCGCGGCGATGCTGCCGTCCGCGTTGAACACGGGAACGGCAACCGAGCGCAACCCGATTTCCAGTTCCTGGTCAACGACGGCGAAACCCCGGGCGCGGATCTTGTCGAGTTCGATGCGCAGGTCCGCGACGTTGTCGATCCCTTGCCCGGTGGGCGAATGAACGCCTCCCGCCAGCAGCACGTCAACCACGCCCGGCGCCTGGTAGGCCAAAAGCACACGCCCCATGGAGGTGTTGGCCGCCGGGAACCTGGTGCCGACGGAAATGCCCACGCGCATGATCGAGCGGGTGTGCACGCGGGCGATGTAGAGGATGTCGCGGCCTTCGAGCACGGAGGCGGAGGCCGACTCGTGCACCTCGGTGGACAGGTCCTCCAGCACCGGCTCCATGAGCTGCGGCAGCGTGGCGCTGGACAAGTAGGAGTACCCCAGCTGCAGGACCTTGGACGTGAGTTCGAAGAACTTCCCGTCGCCGCGCACGTAGCCGAGTTCCTGCAGGGTGAGCAGGAAGCGGCGGGCAGTGGCGCGCGACAGGTCGGTGCGCTTGGCCACCTCACTGAGCGTCATCGAGGGATGGTCGACATCAAAGGCACAGATGACATCCAAGCCGCGGGCCAGTGACTGGACCGAGGTGGAACCGCCCGCGGCTGTGGTTCCTGCATCCTGGCTCATGGCGTGTGGCTCCTGTGTACTCAATTGTGGATAAAGGTTCCCGCTGAACTTCCGGGCGGGAAGCGCAAGAACGGGGGCCTTCTCTCGACTGCCCCCATTCTTTCAAACTTACCGCCTAGGCACCGCGCACCAGGTCGACCGGCAGTCGATCGGCGAGCTCCTCGAAGGAGATCCCGTGCGTGGAACGCACCGCCACCGTGGAATCGTTCAGCTCGAAGATCGCCGATTCGGTGTAGATGCGCGAAACGCAGCCCAGCCCGGTGACGGGGTAGCTCAGCGCCTCGACCAGCTTGGATTCGCCGGCCTTGGTGAACAGGCCCATCATGACCCAGGTGGACTTGGCGCCGATGGCCAGGTCCATGGCGCCGCCGACGGCGGGGATCGCTCCGGGAGCGCCGGTGTGCCAGTTGGCCAGGTCACCCGCGGCCGAGACCTGGAACGCGCCGAGCACGCAGACATCAAGGTGTCCGCCGCGCATCATCGCAAAGGAGTCCGCGTGGTGGAAGTAGCTGGCACCGGGCAGCTCGGTGACGGGGACCTTGCCGGCGTTGATCAGGTCGCCGTCGATCTCATCGCCGGTGGCGACCGGGCCCATGCCCAGCATGCCGTTTTCGGTGTGCAGGGTGACGTCCTGCTCGGCGTCCAGGAAGTTGGAGACGTTGGTCGGCTGCCCGATGCCGAGGTTCACGAAGGCCCCGACGGGGATGTCGGCGGCGACCATCGCGGCAAGCTCGTCGCGGGTCAGCGGCACTTCGGTGGTGGTGAAGGTGGATGTATCGGTGCTCATTAGTTGTTGCCTCCGAGTGCGACGAGGGTGTTGACGTAGATGCCCGGGGTCACCACGACCTCCGGGTCGATGCCGCCGACGGGAACGATCTCGTCGACCTGCACGATGGACTGCGTGGCCGCGGCCGCCATGATGGGGCCGAAGTTGCGGGCCGTCTTGCGGTAGACCAGGTTGCCGCGGGTGTCGGCGCGCAGGGCCTTGATGAGGGCGACGTCCGCGTGGATCGGGCTCTCCAGGACGTAGCCGCGCCCATCGATCACGCGGGTTTCCTTGCCCTCGGCCAGCTCGGTGCCGTAGCCGGTGGGCGTGAAGAAGCCGCCGATGCCGGCGCCGGCGGCGCGGATGCGCTCGGCCAGGTTGCCCTGCGGGACCAGCTCGAGTTCGATTTCCCCGGCGCGGTAGGCCTCATCGAAGTGCCAGGAGTCGGACTGGCGCGGGAAGGAGCAGATGACCTTCTTGACGCGGCGTTCCTTGATCAGCAGCGCGAGGCCGGCGTCGGCCTGGCCGGCGTTGTTGTTCACGACCGTGAGGTCGGTGGCGCCGTGGGCCAGCAGTGCGTCGATGAGTTCCATCGGCTGGCCGGCGTTGCCGAAGCCGCCGATCAGGACGGTTGCGCCGTCCTGGATGTTGGCCACTGCCTCTGCGGCGGTGGCGGCGATGCGTGGTGCCATGGTGGTTCTCTCCTTTGGAAGTTTGCGGTTCGGGCATGCGCCCTCGGGGGTTCAAATCCCCCATCCGGATTAGACTGCGTTGGGGTTTTCCAGCACGACGGCCAGTCCCTGGCCCACGCCGATGCAGATAGCCGCGACGCCCCAGCGCTGGTTGCCTTCCTGCAGGCGGCGGGCCAGCGTGCCCAGGATGCGCAGGCCCGAGGCGCCCAGCGGGTGGCCGATCGAGATCGCGCCTCCCCAGGCGTTGACGATGGTCGGGTCGATGCCCCAGGCGCGGATGCAGGCCAGCGACTGCGCCGCGAAGGCCTCGTTGAGTTCCACCGCAGACACGTCCGACCAGCCGATTCCGGCCTTGGCCAGGGCCTTGTTTGCGGCTTCCACCGGGGCGAAGCCGAAGAACTGCGGCTCCAGGGCTGACGAGGCGCGGGAGGCGATGCGTGCAATCGGTGCAGCACCCAGCAGCTCACCGCCCCGCTCGGAGCCAATGAAGGCGGTGGAGGCCCCGTCGGACATCGGCGAGGCGTTGCCGGCGGTGACGGTTCCGTTGGCCGCATCGCGGAAGACGGTGCGCAGCCCGGCAAGGGTTTCGGCGGTGGAATCGGCGCGGATGGTCTCATCCATCACGACCTCGGTGCCGCGCTTGCTGGCCGGCGGAACCGGGACCACGAGGTTTTCGTACTTGCCGTTTTCCCATGCCGCGGCCGCCAGTTGGTGCGAAAGCGCGGAAAATTCGTCCTGGTCTGTGCGGCTGATTGCATGCCTCACGCGCAGCTGCTCGGTGGCCTCGCCCAGGGAGACCGTCCACTCGCCGGGCATTGCGGGGTTGACCAGGCGCCAGCCCAGGGTGGTGTTCGCCAGTTCGAGGTTGGCCATCGGGAAGGGGCGGTCGGTCTTGGGCAGCACCCATGGGGCGCGGCTCATGGATTCGACGCCGCCGACCAGCACCAGGTCCGCGTCCTCGGTGTTGACCTGGCGGGAGGCGGCGATGGCGGCATCCAGCGAGGAGCCGCAGAGGCGGTTCATGGTGGTGCCGGGCAGCGAGGCGGGCAGGCCGGCGAGCAGGGTGGCCATGCGTGCCACGTTGCGGTTTTCCTCGCCCGCGCCGTTGGCGTTGCCGAAGATCGACTCGTCGATGGACGCCGGATCCAGCTGCGGAGCGCGGGCCACGAGCTCGCGGACCACGTGCGCGGCAAGGTCGTCGGGACGGTGTCCGGAAAGGCTTCCGCCGATCTTGCCGAAGGGCGTGCGGATCGCGTCGTAGAGATACGCCTGCTGCATGATGTGGGTCCCGACTTCCTGATCAAAATGTTCGCATCGTGAACTTACGTTCACTGAATGAACTTTATCAGCTGTGGCGCGTGCGCTTCAAGGGTTTGTCGCCAACCGTTTCGCGGTTCACCGAGACCGCCACCCGGCCACCGAGCCGCTTCAGGCGCCTGGCGAACGGCCCAGAACGACGCTCACGTCGGCCGGCGGCACCTCGATCGCCCCCTGGATGTCGATGCGGCGGGCGCCGCAATTTCCGGCGCAGCGCACGTACAATACTCGCCCCTCGGAGGTGTTGTGCGCGGATTCGACCACCCAAGCGTGCTCGTGAACCAGGAGTTCACGGTCGGCCTGGACGTCATCGTTTGTGGCTATATGCATCATGCAAACAACTCTGCTGTAATGGCCTTATGCATCTCAACCCTTACGGAGAATACGCCGTGCTTCTCGCGGCATCGCTGGCCAACGACATGCCTCGCGACAGGGACGGCATCGAGGAACGGGCACGGACGTTTGGGATGACCATGGACTTCATCTCCGCCCCCGAGGACCACGCATTGACGCGCCAGGTCGTCAATGACTGGCTGCGCGTCGTCGATGCCAAGGATCCACAGGAACGGGCGGACATACTCAACCAGCAAATGGCCGCCGCGGCAGCCTACCCCCGACTTGTCGACCACGATGACGAGGGATGGCACCTGCACTACCGCGACACGAACCAAAGCATGTCGCACGTCTTTCGAGCGATCTTCAGCGTCGGCACCGCGCTGCACCTGACCACTCGCGGAATGCACCGACTGGGCCGCTGCGCCGCCGGTGAAGAGCCAGGGGACCCATGCAGCGCGGTCGTCGTCGACGTCACCCGCAACGGCCGGCAACGCTACTGCTCGGTGCGTTGCGCCAACCGCGCGGCCGTCAGGCGACACCGCGCCCGCACCGGTTCGAACGCCGGGAGCATCCCGAAGCGCTGACCATGGCGCCGCCCAAAACGCCCACCCGCGGGCGCGGTCCGGGAAGATACAGCCGGCCAGGCTCCGCCCTGTCTCCTTGCTCCCCGACGGAAGTTCCGGTTGCCCTACAGTGGATCCATGGCCAATTCCCCAAGCGGGGATTCGATGCTCGATCGCCTCGTGCGGATCCTCGATTCCTTCGACGCCCACAACCCGACGCTGAGCGTCAACGCGCTCTCGCGCCGCGCCGATGTTCCGCAGGCCACCACCTACCGACTGGTCGACGACCTGGTGGCACACGGGTTGCTGGCCAGGGACGCAGACCGGCAGGTCCGGCTGGGCGTGCGGCTGTGGGAACTGGCGAACCGCAGTGCGGCAACGCTGGACCTGCGCCGGGCGGCGCTGCCCTTCATGGAGGACGTGAACCAGCTGGTGGGGCACAATACCCAGCTGGCGTTGCTGCATGAGGACGAGGTCCTGGTGATTGAGCGGCTGTCGCGCCCGGGGGCGGTGGTCAACCAGGCCAATGTCGCCGGCCGCATGCCGGTGCACCGAACCTCCATGGGCATGGCGTTGCTGGCCTTCTCCCCCGCAAACGTGCTCGAGGGATTTCTTGAGCGGCATGCCGAGACCATGCTCGCCACGCACCCGCAGCTGCGCCGCGAGCTGGCCGAGATCCGCCGCCACGGCTATGCGACGCTCGACGGGTTCATCGACACCGAGTCGACCGGCGCAGCCGTTCCGATCCTTGATTCCCGTGGCCATGCGGTGGCGGTGTTGGCCGTGGTGGTTCCGCGCGGTTCGGAAATCCTGCCCGCGGCGATCATGGCGTTGCGCACCGCGGCGCGCGGCATCACCCGCGCGCTCGGCGCCTAACACAACGAGCGCCCTGGAAACCTTCTATTTGTCGGCGTCTGCGCGCTCAAACACGCCATTTTCGGCGGTCTCGCCGGGGAGGTTTCCCTTGGACGAGCGCATGAAGGCGACGGCCACGGCTGCGATCAACACCACGATGCCCACGCCAAGGTACAGCTGCCCGGCGGTCCATGCTGCATCAAGCAAGGTGCCCGCCGCCAGCGGTGCCAGGATCGCGCCGAAGCGTCCAACGCCAATCGCCCATCCGACGCCGGTGCCACGGTTTTGCGGAGCATAGGAGGCCGGCGCCAGCGTGTAAAGACCGGCGATGCAGCCGTTGATGAGCATGCCCACCACGATTCCCATGGCAAAGGCGAGGGCCAGGATTCCCGCGACGGAAATGAACAGCACCATGGTGACCGAGGAAAGCACGCTGAACACCACAAGCACCTTGCGCGCCTCCCACTTGGTGGTCAGTGCACCAAAGAGCAGTGAACCGAAGGTTCCGCCCAAGGTCAGCATGAGCCCGCCCACCACGCCTTGGCTTTCGGTCATGCCGGCCGTCACCAGCAGCTTCGGTGTCCAGCTGTTGACGAAGTAGAAGCCGAACATGGTGGCGAAAAAAGCAATCCAGATCAGGGCCGTGGATCGACGGTTCTCCGGAGCGAACAGCGCGGCCAGCTGCCGGGCCTTGGCCGCACCGGCCGACCCGCCAGCCACGGCCTCAGGCAACAGCACCGTGTCCTGGTCCAACCGCAGCTTGTTCACCAGTGCGGCGAGCCTTGCCTCGGCCCGCGCAGGCCTCTTGCTCACGAGGAAGTCCACGGATTCGGGCACGATGGCCAGCAGCAGGAGCAGCGCAACGGTGCTGACAATGCCGCCAAACACGAAGACCGAACGCCAACCGTAGGACGCCTGCAGGGAAACCGCGGCCATGCCGCCGAGGGTGGCGCCCACCCCGTATCCGGCGGTGTAGATGCTCACCGCCATGCCGCGCCAGCGCTTGTTGGCGTACTCGCTGGTGATGACGTTGGTGCAGGCAAGAATGCCGCCCACTCCAAGACCCGTGACCACGCGCCACAACCCGAGTTCCAGCGCGGAGTGTGCGGTGGCGGAGAGGAACATGCCCGCCGCCGCGAGCCCCGTGGTGAAAAGCAACATCGGCCGACGACCAAAGACGTCGGCAAAAGGCGCAAGGACCAACGAACCTGCCGCCATGCCGAATAGCCCGGCGCTGAGCAACACCCCCAGCTGGGAACCGCTGAGTCCGAACTCGGTCGATACTCGGTTGGCGGTGAAGGCCATGGCCAGCACGTCGAACCCGTCCAAGGCGTTGAGGAGGGTGCAGACTCCGACGACCACCCACTGGAAGGGCGACATGGGTGAGGCGTCTATGCGTTCTCTGATGTTCATGCGGGCGAAACTCCTTGCACTTTTTGGGCGCGACAAATCACGCACGGACAGCTTCGACGGCCGGACGCGAGGGATACCGCGAGGTTTCTTGGTGAGGTTTGTTTAGTTGGGTTCGATGGTGATGATGGCCGGCCCTGTTCCGCCGTCGGCATCGGACCGGCCGCCGGTGGCGGAGGTGACTCCGCGCGAGACGCAGCAGTTCATTTTCGTGGAGAGCCGCTGCTGGCGCTCGGAATAGAACACGTCGCGGTGGTCAATGGCGCCCTGGAGGTCGAGGATGCGGACCTCGCACAGGCCGCATTCCCCCTTGCGGCAGTCGAACATCATGTCCGCACCCGCGTCCTCAAGCGCCTCGAGCATGGAGCGGCCCTGCGGCACCCTGACCTCCAGATCCAGCTTCGGCACCCTGACGATGAATTCCTCGGGGTCGTACCAGCCGCTGTTGCCGAAGGTCTCGTAGCGCAGGTTCGGCAGGTCAAGCTCGCGCTCCACCCAGCTGCGGCGCACCGCGTCCATCAGGCGGATGGGCCCGCACATGTACAGCTCGGTGTCGGCATCCGCGCGCCCCACCAGCTCGGGCACCTTCAGCGAGGTGCCTTCGGCATCGACGTGGACCTCGAGCCTGCCCCCGTGCAATTCGGACAGCTCGCCCAGGTAGGCCATGGCCTCGCGGCTACGCCCCACGTACACCAGCGTGTAGTCGGCCTTGAGGCGCTTGAGCACAGCGGCCATGTTGGCGATGGCGGTGATGCCGATGCCGCCGGCCAGCAGGATATAGCGTTGCGCGCCGACCCGCAGCGGGAAGTTCTGCAGGGGCTGGGTGATTTCCATCCGCCGCCCCGGAACCAAGCCGTGCATGAAGATCGACCCGCCTCTGGACAGCGGCGCCTTCATCACGCTGATCACCAGGCGCGTGCCGTCGTCGTTGGATTCCACCACGGAATACGATCGCTTGGCCTCCTCCCCGTCGATGACGACCTTCAGGTCGATGTGCGAGCCGGGTTCGGCCCGCTTGGGCAAGGTCGGTTCCAGGACGATGCGTAGGATGCCGTCCGCCACCGGCACCGTCTCGATGACGGTTGCCGATTGCCAGGTTTCGATGTTTGTTGCTGCCATGAGTGCTGTTCAGCCTTTCGGGAGTGGTCCGGCACCGCCTACGCGGAGGTGGCCAGTCGGCCTTCGGCGGCGAGCATGCCCTCGATGATGCGGCGTGCCCACATGCCGCCGGAATCGATGTTCAGGTTGTAGAACTCGTAGTCGGGGTTGGCGTCGATGGCAGCCTGCTGCGCCATGAGCATCACCTCGTCCTCGCCGAACACGCCGTGCACGCCGTCGCGCAGCTGGGTGGTGATCAGCTGGCTGTCCAGGCAGTAGTTGCGCATGAAGGCCCAGAAGTAGTGGGCTGAGCGGTCGGTTTCCGGGGTGATGGTGTTCATGACAAACCCGTTGACGCCCTGGCTGCGGTCGCCCTCCGGGGCTCCGGTGCCGGCCTTGGCCACGCCCACGTCGATGTTGATGGTGCCGGGTGCCTCGAAGTTGATGATCTGCCAGCGGTCGACCTTACCCTCGAAGCCCGGGAACTTGTCGCGCATGTTCTTCAGCCAGAACGGCGGTGCGTCGATGTTGAGCATCCAGCGGGTGACAGTCACTTTGTTGCCCTCGCGGACGGTGACGAAGTCCGATTCGCTCAGCTCTTCCTGTCCGATCGTGGAGGAGTGGACAAATTCCTCGTGGGTCAGGTCCATTAGGTTGTCCAGGACCAGCTGGAAGTTGCAGGCGGCATGGATGGTCAGCCCGTCGCCGGCCCACTCGTCGGAGCTCATCTGGTGCATGTCCGGAACCAGGTCCGGGTCTGCAAGCGTCGGATCGCCCATCCAGATCCAGATGTAGCGGTAGCGCTCGACGACAGGGAAGGACGGAACCGTCGCGCTCGGATTGATGGTTTCCTGGGCGGGCATGGAGACGCAGCGCCCCGCGGAGTTGTAGACGATGCCGTGGTACGGGCACTGGATGGTGTCCTTTTCCATGGTCTTGCCCATGGAGAGCGGCGCCAAACGGTGCCAACAGGCGTCGGCCAGCGCGACGGCCTTGCCGTCCTCGGCGCGGTACATGGCCACCGGGCGGTTGGCGATGCGGCGGGACATCGGCTTGCGGGTCACCTCGTGGTCCCAGGCAGCGACGTACCAAGCATTCAGCGGGTGGGGCAGGACCTTGTTGGTGGTGGAGCTGGTGGATGAAACGGCAGTCATGGTTTTCCTTCCGGGGCTGTTGCGCCCGCCCCCGGCGCAATGGTGCGCGGGACGGTGGGCCAGGCGAAAGGCATCCGGTGAGCTTGGCGCTCAACTACCTATCGACATAGTGAGTTGCGTTGCTCCAGAGTAACTACGGATATAGTGATTGGCAACACATCTTGAAAGAAAGTTGTCAATGAGTCTCCGCTACGCCCTGCTCGCACTGCTGAACGTCGAGCCCATGACGGGGTACGACTTGTTCAAGGAATTCGAAACGTCGGTGGGGCACGTATGGCACGCGCCCGACTCGCAGATCTATCCGGAATTGCGGCGCATGGAAGCCGAGGGGCTGCTCGAGGGCGAGGAAATCCCCTGGGGTTCGCGAGGGAAAAAGCGCCAGTACCACGTGACCGCGGCCGGCCTCTTGGCCTTCCGGAGCTGGATGAACACCACCTTGGAGTACGCCCGCATTCGCGAGCCCGCACACCTCAAGGCCGCATACCTCGAGTGGGCGGAACCGGAGGCCGCGCGCGAGCAGATGCGCGCCCACATCAAGCACCACAGCGGACTGCTCGAGCAGTGGCATGAAAAGGTCAGGGAAATCGACGAGGGCACCAGCCCCATGCTGGCCCGGCGACTGGCCCACACTCCGGAGGCGGACAGGGAAAAAACCGTCGCCTACAAGCGGTTCACCTACGAAGGGCTGATCGCCCAGGCTGAGGCCGAGGTCGTCTGGGCAAACCGCGGGCTGAAGCTGATCGACAAGCTCAACGGATAGTCTCGACGGCCCCGGGCGCGGGCGAAAAGACATCGCGTCGGCCTTGAATTCGGGTGGGACATGGGGCTCAATGGCGGTGGAACACCTGGAACTTCACCAACGAGGGGATGCACTTTCCATGTTGCTGGACGGCATCAACCACATTGCGATCATCTCGAAGGACGCCGGGAAACTGGGCGAGTTCTACCGGACGGTGTTTGACGCCATCGTCGGTCCCACCCGCGGCCATGGCCCCGGCGAAACCATGACGAACATCAAGATCGGACCCTCGACCGAACTCAACGTGTTCGTGATCAGCGGCAACACCGAGGCCGACAGGCAGACCCCGATGTGGGGCCGCGGCCGCATCGACCATATTGGCCTTGCCGCGGCTTCGCCCGAGGCATTCAAAACCATCCAAGCCAGGCTCGTGGAGGCCGGCGCCAGCGACGGCACGGTGAACGACTTCGGTGCCGTACTCAGCATGTTCTTCCGGGATCCGGACGGGCTCGAGGGCGAAGTGCTGGTTCCCAAGGGCTGAACAACAGGACGCGGACCCCGGCGAGACAGCAGTGTCGGCTACTTGTCGACCACGGGGATCGCCACGGGAAGCATGACCTCGAAAACATCGATGCGCGTGAGACCCTCGAGCTCCCGGGCATGCCCCACAAACACCGAATGGTTCAACCAGTCGAGCCCGGGATCCACCGTCCGGAAGACGGGGGAGGTCATGAAGTACTCGACGTCCGGACCCGCGCCGTGCGCGCCGCGCGGCCGTTGGTTGAGAATGCCGACATTGTGCACGTCAACAAACGCTCCCCCGTCGAGGCGCAAGCCATAGCGGGCTTCCACCCGGTACGTCTCTTCGTCCCGTTGCAGGCACCAGTCGCCACCGGCCGTCACCATACCGGCCAAGTCGCCGCTCACGGTGCCGCCGGTGATCGGAATGAAGCCCAGTTCGCCGCCTGCCCTCTCGTCGATGGGGATGTTGTCGACAACCTCGGCGTCGATCCGGAAGGCAAAGCGCAGGGTCGGGGCCGGGGCATGGACAATCGGGGCGCTGTCGGTGGAGAGAGTCATATCCAGAACTATTGCCGCTCATGGCCGATCGAAATCATTGATTCTCATTCAATGATAATGAACGTGTTTTTTGGGTGGCGGGCACCACAAACTGGTCCAAGACTTCCAGTATTTCCGCCCAAGCACGAAGGAACGGCTTGCCATGACCGCTACCCGCACCATCATCAAGACCCAGGTCGGCGTCGTCGGCGGCGGTCCCGCCGGCCTGATGCTCTCGCACCTGCTCGCCAAGACCGGGATCGAGAACCTGGTCGTGGAGATGCGAGACCACGAGACGATCCGCAACACCCACCGGGCGGGCATCCTCGAGGCACAGGCGGTGAAGATGCTCGTCGACTCGGGCATCAACGGCCGAGTGCTCACCCACGGCGACGAGCATGCCGGAATCGACCTGCGCTTCAACGGCGAATCGCACCCGCTGGACTTCACCGAACTCGTGGACGCAACCGTCACGCTCTACGCGCAGAACGAGGTTTTCGTCGACCTTGCCGCCGCCCGCGAACTCGACGGCGGCGACGTGCGCTTCTCCGCGGAGGTCACCGAGCTGCTGGACCTGGAGACCGACACCCCGAAGTTCCGCTTCACCGACGCCGAGGGCACCGAGTTCGAGGTGCACTGCGACGTGCTGGTCGGCGCCGACGGCTCGCGCTCCTTCTGCCGCCGGCAGATCCCGGAGACCAACCGCCAGGACTTCAAGATCGAGTACCCGTTCGCCTGGTTCGGCATCCTCACCGAGGCGCCAAAGTCCTCCCCCGAACTCATCTACGCGAACTCCCCGCACGGCTTCGCGCTGATCTCCCAGCGCTCCGAGACCGTGCAGCGCATGTACTTCCAGTGCGACCCGAACGAAAACACCGACGACTGGTCCGAGGACCGCATCTGGACCGAGCTGCAGCGCCGCGTCGACGGGCCGGACGGATTCGAACTGAAGACCGGGCCGATCTTCGACAAGAGCGTGCTGAAGTTCCGCTCGTTCGTGCGCGAACCACTCTCCCACGGCCGGCTTTTCCTGATCGGCGACGCCGGGCACACGGTCCCGCCGACCGGCGCCAAGGGCCTGAACCTGGCCTTCGCCGACGTCCGGGTGCTCTTCGAGGCTCTCGATTCGTTCTACGCGACCAAGAACGAGACGCTGCTGCACGGCTACTCGGACAAGGCCCTGAAGCGCGTGTGGAAGGCGCAGAACTTCTCCTACTGGATGACCTCCATGCTGCACACCCCGGTCAACGCGGACCCGTTCATGGCCAAGCGCGCGCTGGGCGAACTCGAGACCGTCACGTCCTCGCGCTTCGGCCAGCAGTACCTGGCCGAGTCCTACACCGGCTGGCCGCACGGCTAGGCCCTGCCTGCCGCTTCCCCTCCCCCACCACACCCTTATGCCACATCGAAAGGAGCACGAAGTGAGCACCGAAACCACCCTGAACGAGTCCTTCAACGATTCGCACGTGCTGGATCCTGCAGCCACCGCGCTGTCGCAGGAAGCGATTTCCGCGGAAATCACCGACATCCACGCCGCCTACCGCCAGTCGGTCGTCGACGGAGTCAAGGCCGAGACGCAGCCGCGCATCGACTTCGCGCCGTACCGCTCGTCCCTGCTGCGCCACCCCACCAAGAACCTGCACCACGTGGATCCCGAGACCATCGAGCTGTACTCTCCCGCCTTCGGCGAGCGCGACGTGCACGCCCTGGAATCGGACCTGACCATCCAACACAACGGCGAGCCGATCGGCGAGCGCATCGTGGTCCAGGGACGCGTGCTGGACGGCGACGGCCGCCCGGTGGCCGGCCAGCTGGTCGAGATCTGGCAGGCCAACGCCGCCGGACGCTACATCCACAAGCGCGACCAGCACCCCGCCCCGATCGACCCGAACTTCACCGGCGTGGGCCGGGCCATCACCGGGCCCAACGGCGAGTACAGGTTCACCACCATCAAGCCGGCGCCCTACCCGTGGAAGAACCACCACAACGCGTGGCGCCCGGCGCACATCCACTTCTCGCTCTTCGGCACCGACTTCACCCAACGCATGATCACCCAGATGTACTTCCCGGGCGACCCGCTGTTCTCCCTGGACCCGATCTACCAGGCGATCACCGACCAGGAGGCCCGCGACCGCTTGGTGGCCACCTACGACCACTCGATCACCAGCCACGAATGGGCCACCGGATACAACTGGGACATCGTGCTCACCGGGTCCAACCGCACCTGGATGGAAGACGAAGAGGGAGACCACTAATGACTGCGACATCCAACGCCGTCGCGGCGAACACCGCGGCCCCGGCGCTGAAGCTCACCCCGACCCCGGGGCAGACCATCGGCCCGTTCTACGGCTACGCGCTGCCCTTTGAGAAGGACAACGAGCTGGTCAACCAGGCCCGCACCGGTTCCATCCGCCTGCACGGTGTCGTCACCGACGGCAACGGCACCGTCATCCCCGACGCGCTGCTGGAAATCTGGCAGGCCGACGAGGACGGCAACGTCGTGTCCAAGGACGGCTCGCTGGTGCGCGACGGCTACACCTTCACCGGCTGGGGCCGCACCGCGGTGGACAACGTCGGGCACTACACGTTCACCACGCTGAACCCCGGCGCCACGGAGACCGGCAAGGCGCCGTTCATCATGCTCACGGTCTTCGCCCGCGGCCTGCTCAACCGCCTGTTCACCCGCATCTACCTGCCGGAGGACACCGCGGCGCTGGCGGCCGACCCGCTGCTGGCCTCGCTGCCCGAGGACCGGCGCAAGACGCTGATCGCCACCCGCGAGGTAGACGGCGGATTGCGCTTCGACGTGTCGCTGCAGGGCGAGGACGAGACCGTCTTCCTCGCCTACCCGCGCGAGTCCTAGGCACGACACCCCGGACTCCAACGCTTGCGCTACCTCCCCGACCGGGGAGGTAGCGTGGGTCGTGGCTCCGGGGGTTTGGCGCCCAACAGTTCCTCCCCCACACGTTCTCCCACGGAAGGGAAGACCCCCATCCCCATGCACCAGCCCGACTTCGGTCTACTGAACCCCGCCTGGGCGGCAACTCCCGCCGCCACCACCGCCTCCGACGCTGCCTTTGCGCAGGCCATGCTGGACGTTGAGGCCGCGTGGGCGCGCGTCCAGGCCAAGGCAGGAATCTGCACCGCCGAGGACGCCGAGGCCATCACCGCGGTTGCCCGGGTCGAGCTCTACGACCTGGCCGCCTTGGCCGAGCGCGGACCCGACGGCGCCAACGCACTCATCCCGCTGCTGGGCATGATGCGCAAGCAACTCGCCGAGGCTGGCGCTCCGGCCGGCGCATCTTCCGCGCTGCACCGCGGGGCCACCAGCCAGGACATTATCGACAGCGCACTGCAGCTGATGGCGTCCCGCACCCGCACGTTGGTGTTGGCCGAGGCCCGCCGGGCCGGAACAGCACTTGCGCGGCTGGCCACCGAGCATGCCAAGACACCGGCCGTTGCGCGCTCGCTGACCCAGCATGCGCTGCCCACCACCTTCGGGCTGCGCGCGGCCAACTGGCTTTCGGCACTCACCGCCTCCGCCCGCGGCCTCGAACAGGTCTCCCTGCCGCTGCAGTGGGGCGGCGCCGTGGGAACCCTGGCCTCGCTGAAGCAAAAGCTCGGCGAACTGGACCCGCAGGCAACGGGCGACGAGCTTGACGAAAAAATCCACGCGCTCACCGCGGAGCTTGCCGCCGAGCTGGGTCTCGAGGATCCCGTCGCGCCGTGGCACACCAACCGCACCCCCGTGGTGGAACTCGGTTCCACGCTCGCCGCGCTCGTCGCGGCACTCGGTTCCATGGGCGCGGACGTGCTCACCGCCTCCCGCCCCGAGATCGCCGAGGTGTCCGAACCCCGCGAGGAGGGCAAGGGCGGGTCCTCGGCCATGCCGCAGAAGCAGAACCCCGTGCTTTCGGTGCTGCTGCGCAATGCAGCACTCGCCGCCCCCGCGCACGTTTCCTCCCTCTTCCTCGCTGCGGGCACCGCCGTGGACGAGCGCCCGGACGGCGGCTGGCACACCGAATGGGCGGCCCTGCGCGAACTGCTTCGGCTGGCCGGGGGCGCCGCCGCACACGCGGCAACCTTGACCGAGGGCCTGCAGGTCCACCCGGACGCACTGGCCCGGAACATGGCGCTGTCCGGGGACCTGCTGGTTTCCGAGCGCGTCTCCACGGTGCTGGCCCCGCTGCTGGGCAAGGACCGGGTCCAGGCGCTGGTGCGTTCCTCGCTGGGCACCTGCGAAACCCTGCGCGCACTGCTGCGCGCCGCGCTGCCCGTCGAAGACTTCTCCGACGCCCAACTGGCTTCGCTGCTTGACCCGCTGGAATACCTGGGTGCAACAGGCAGCATCATCAACCGAATTTGCGCCGACTTCTCGGCCTGGAAGGAATCATGAGCATCCCCATGCTGACCCCGTCCCTCTTCAACTCCGCGCCGCAGCTGCCGACGCTGATCCTGGGCCCCTCGCTGGGCACCGGCTCCCTGGCTCTCTGGGGCCCGGCGGTCCCCTACCTCGAGGAGCACTTCCAGCTCGTCGCCTGGGACCTTCCCGGCCACGGGGAAAGCGCCCCCTCCACCGAGGACTTCTCCATGGGAGATCTTGCCGCGGGCGTCGTGGCCATGATCGATGCGCTGCGCGTCGACGGGGTCATCGCGGACGACTCCACGCTGTTCTACGCGGGTGTTTCGATCGGCGGCGCCACCGCGCTGAAATTGGCCCACGACTTCCCCGGCACCTTCGCCGGGCTTTCGGTGATCTGCTCCGCCGCCAAGATCGGCACCCCGGAGGGCTGGGCCGAGCGCGCGGAACTCGTCGCCACGGCCGGCACCCCTGTGGTCATGACCGGTTCGGCCGAACGCTGGTTCGCCCCCGGCTTCATCGAGGCCAATCCCGTCGCCTCCACGAACCTGCTGCACAACTTGCAGGACGCCGACCGCTTCTCCTACGCCCATGCCTGCGCCGCTCTGGGCGGCTTCGATGTGCGCGAGGCCCTCGGCGGCATGCACGACCCGATCCTGGCCATCGCCGGGGCCCACGATGCGGTGTGCCCGCCGGCCAACGCCGAATTCATCGCCGAACACGCCCCCAACGCCCGTGCGGCAGTCATCGACACCGTCGCGCACCTCGCCCCGGCCGAGGACCCCGCGGCAACCTCCGCACTGCTCGTTGAATTCTTCGCTTCCGTTTCCCAGGAGAAAATCGCATGACCGATTCCGCACGCCTGCCCGGCGACACCTACGACGCCGGGCTCGACGTCCGCAAGCAGGTCCTGGGCACCGAACACGTCGCCCGCGCCACCGCGAACTCCACCGACTTCACCGACGAGTTCCAGGAAATGATCACCCGCTTCGCGTGGGGCACCATCTGGACCCGCGACGGGTTGCCGCGGACCACCCGCAGCGCCATCACGCTGACCGCGCTGATCGCCGGCGGCTACTGGGAAGAGCTGGAAATGCACGTGCACGCGGCCCTGCGCAACGGCATGACGGCCGACGAGATCAAGGAAGTCTTTATGCAGTCGGCCATCTACTGCTCGATTCCCGCAGCCAACACCGCGTTCAAGATCGGCAAGGCCGTGCTGGCCGAATACGAGGGCAAATAGGCGCCGCACTCCCGTTGTGCCACGATCGAGGCAGGGTGCCGATTTGTGACGACCCGAAATCCCGTCGTGCACGGACCAGCTCCTAGGATGAAGCCATGCGCATAGCGATCCTCGATGACTACCAGAATGCCGCCCGATCCCTGGCCGATTGGGATTCGCTGCCCGGCGAAGCCACGTTCTTCACCGATTTCCTCGGGCATGACGACGACGCGGTCTGCCGTGCCCTGCAGGACTTCGACGTCATCGTGGCCATGCGCGAACGCACGCCGTTCACCGGCGCCCGGCTGCGGAACCTGCCGAATCTCAAGCTGCTGGTCACCACCGGCATGCGCAACGCCTCCATCGATCTGGACGCGACGCGGGAGCTGGGCATCGCTGTGTGCGGGACCGCGGGAAGCCCGACGGCCGCAGCCGAACACACCTGGGCGCTGATCCTGGCAGCCGCACGACGGCTTGATGTTGAACTGTTCTCGGCGTCCCGGCCGCGCCCGGTCTCCCAGCCGTGGCAGCAGACCCTGGGCACCGGGCTGTCGGGAAAGACGCTCGGGGTCTACGGCCTGGGCAACCTGGGCAGCCAGGTCGCCCGGATCGGGCAGGCCTTCGGGATGCGGGTCATCGCCCACAGCCAGAACCTGACCACGGAGCGCGCCGCCGAGGCCGGGGTCGAATGGGTCGACCAGGACGGGCTCTTCGCCGAAAGCGATGTGCTCACCATCCACCTGAAGCTCTCCGAGCGCACCACCAAGGTGGTCGGCGAGAGGCAACTGGCGTTGATGAAACCCGGCTCGATCCTGGTGAACACCTCGCGGAGCCCCATGATCGACGAGGATGCGCTGGTTGCGGCCCTCGGCACCGGCGCACCGGTGTTGGCGGCCCTCGACGTGTTCGACGTCGAACCCCTACCCGCGGGCAATCGGCTGCTGCAGACCCCCGGGGTGATCGCCACCCCGCACGTGGGCTACGTGACGGAAGACCAGTTCAGGATTTTCTACACCGGCGCGGTCGAGGACATTGCGGCTTGGGCGGCCGGGGCACCCGTGAACGTCTTGAACTGAGGCCCGCGAGCCGGAGGTGACCTAGCCGTTGACGATGTCGTCGGCGTGTTCGCTGATCCAGACGACCAGCGGCATCAGCTGTTGTACCAGTCCTTGTCCCAGTTCGGTGAGGCTGTAGTCGACGCGTGGAGGAATGACGGGCTGGGCCTCGCGGTGGATGAAGCCGTCGGCTTCAAGGATTTTCAGCGTCTGCGCGAGCATCTTTTCGCTGATGCCCTCGGCGCGGCGGCGCAATTCGCTCCAGCGCAACGGCCCCTGCGCCAGCGAGACCAGGATCAGGACGCCCCATTTGCTGGTGACGTGGTCAAGGACCGTCCGGCTCGGGCAGCCTGCCTCGAAAACCGGGGTCGGGTTGGGCGACGCTTGGGGACTGGTGGTTACCGACATGAAAGCAGCTTACTTCAAAGTGCGTACTCTCTTTTGGGAAGTAATTGAATTGGTGCTCAGTTGTGATGAGAGGAAGTTCAGTTGATCCTCGAAAGGAATACCCCATGACCATTCTCATTACAGGTGCCACCGGCCAGCTCGGCCGACTCGTCGTCGAATCCCTGCTCGAGCGCAACGTCCCCGCCGGGAAGATCGTGGCGGCAGGCCGAAACGCCGCCAAGCTCGAAGAACTTGCCGGGCTGGGCGTCCGGACCCGCACGCTTGACTACTCCGACCCGGTATCCGTGCGCGAGGCCATGACCGGGGTCGACAAGGTGCTGCTGGTCTCCGGCAACGAGCCCGGCTCGCAGCGGGTGCCCCAGCACCTGAACGTTATCGAGGCCGCCAAGGATGCGGGCGTCGAGCTCCTGGCCTACACCAGCATCGCCAATGCGGACACCAGCACCATGGCCCTGGCCGCAGACCATCAGGCAACAGAGAAGGCGCTGCGCGGCTCCGGGGTTCCCTTCGCCATGCTGCGCAACGGCTGGTACCTGGAGAACTACACCGACCAGCTCGGCGGCTACCTGCAGCACGGCTCGGTCTTCGGCAGCGCGGCTGCGGGGCGCGTCAGCGCCGCAACCCGGGCGGACCTGGCCGAGGCCGCCGCGGCGATCCTGCTGGCCGAGGACCAAGCCGGCACCGTCCACGAGCTGGGCGGCGACGAGGCAATATCCCTCGAGGACCTGGCCCGCGAGGTCAGCGCCGCAACCGGCCAGAGCGTGACCTACCAGGACCTGCCGGAGGCGGACTTCGCACGACTGCTGGTGGGCGCCGGGGTGCCAGAGCCCTTTGCCCGGATCCTGGCCGACAGTGACCGTGGCATCTCCCGCGGCGAACTGCTCGTGCCGGGCAACGACTTGGCAACCGCCCTTGGACGCCCCGCCACCACCCTGGGCGAGGCGGTTCGGGCGGCGGCCGGCGAGTTCGCCGCCAAGGGAGCCTAACGGCCGAGTGCCACAGTTGGCTTGATTGCGGTTTCCGCTGCTGCCCGGCGCCCCTCCGGGGAGTTGGGCAGCAGCGTTTCCGCTCCACGGCCGGCCGTTGCCTCGAACCCACAAGGCGTCACGGAGTTTCTCTGGCCTGGAGTGGTAGCCGGCGGCAGAATTAGCATATGACCCAGAACGTGCCGGGCTCCGAGTGGCAGACCCATCCAGTCACCGCAGATAGGTTCGAGGACTTTGCCGACGTCATCAACCCGACCCGCAGGGACATGCACTGCTGGTGCCTGTCCCACCGGCTGGGCGCCAAGGGCATCGACGAGCTGGGCGACGGAAGCCGAGAGACGGCCATGCGCAGGCTCTGCGAGCGGGAAAACCCGCCCGGGGTGCTCACCTATCGCAACGGCGTCCCGGTCGGTTGGTGCAGCATCGGCCCGCGCGCCGAGATCCCGCGCCTGGCGGCCTCAAAACTCATCCGGCCGGCGGACGGGGTGCCGGTGTGGAGCATCATCTGCGTCGTGGTGCGCAGCGGCCACCGCAGACAGGGCGTCACCGAACACCTGCTGCAGGGTGCGCTCGACTATGCGGCATCCCGCGGGGCGCCGGCCGTCGAGGCCCACCCCGTGGACCCGGAGGGGCGCATGGACACCACGATGGCGTTCGTGGGCACCCGGGCCATGTTCGAGCGCGCCGGGTTCCGGGTCATCGGCACCACCGATGCGGTGGCAGGCAGGATGCCGCGACTGATCATGCGCCGCAACCTCTGACCTCGATCCCGGGCCGCGCCTCGATTCCTAGGTGAGCGACCAGGACCGCTTGGAGAGCCCGTACCAGAAGCCGTCGATAGCCGTCTTGGCCTCGATGCCACCGGATGCATAGGCCGCGCCGAGTGCGACATAGAGCGGCGCCCAGTGTTCCGAGCGCGGGTGTGCCTCCCGCGCGGCCGGGGCCTTGTGCAGGAAGTCGAGGATGGAGTCCACGTCGCCGCGGGCCATGGCTTCCTGCGCCCAGTGGTCGAATTCGCTCGATGCCACCGGCGGCGCCGTGTCCGCGCCGGCGGCGGGGTTGAACCAGCGCAGGTTGTGCGTGGTGAACCCGGAGCCGATGATCATGGTGCCGCGGTCGCGCAGCGGGGCCAGCGTCTGCCCGAGCTCAAACAGGCCCTGCGGATCAAGCGTGGGCATGGACATCTGCACCACCGGGACGTCCGCGTCGGGGAACATCTCCTTGAGCGGGACGTAGGCACCGTGGTCCAGCCCGCGGGTTTCGTCGCGTTCCACGTGGTGGCCCTGCGTGCCGGTCAGTCGGGCGACCTCGTCCGCCAGGTCCGGTGCCATCGGGGCGTCGTAGCGCACGTCGTAGTAGTGCTGCGGGAAGCCCCAGAAGTCGTAGACCAGCTCCTGCTTGCTGTGGGTGGCGCTCAGCGTCACCGGCGCATTTTCCCAGTGCGCGGAGATCATCAGGATGTCCCTGGGCTTCTCCATGGCCCCCGACCATGCCGCCAGTTCGGCGGTCCAGGTGGCGTCGTCGGCAAGCGGCGGCGCACCGTGGGAGAGGAAGAGCACCGGAGGGCGGTCGGCTGAAGCAGTCATGAGTCCAGCGTAAACCCATTTGGTTGATGCTTCAAGCATTATGGATCGAATGTTTGTCGACCCGCGGCACGGCCGGAGACGAAAAACACCGCCACCTCTGACACCGAGTAAAGCGAGAGCCCAGCGACTCCCTTAGTATTGGGCCTAACCCCCGTAGTGCGACCGCGCCCGGAACTCTGCCCGTTCTTCCCGCAGACGAGGCCCCCGCCGGCGACTACGTGCAGGAACCAATTCTCGAACGGACACCACTCATGCCATCCCTGACCGCGACCGCGCCGACGCCCGAGGAACGCCAGTCGGTGCTGCGCACGCTGCGCCACCCCCGGCTGCTCGGCATCGAAATTCTCGGCGGCCTGGTGGTGGCGCTCGCGCTGATCCCGGAGGCCATCGCGTTTTCGGTCATTGCCGGGGTCGACCCGCGCGTGGGACTTTTCTCGGCGTTCACCATGGCCGTGACCATCGCGTTCACCGGCGGACGGCCCGCAATGATTTCCGCGGCGACGGGTGCCGTCGCCCTGGTCATCGCCCCGCTGGTGGCAAGCCACGGGATCCACTACCTGGTGGCGGCGATCCTGCTGGCCGGGGTCTTCCAGATCCTGCTGGCGGTACTCGGCGTCGCAAAGCTCATGCGCTTCATCCCGCGCCAGGTCATGGTCGGCTTCGTCAATGCGCTGGCGATCCTGGTGTTCATCGCCCAGCTCCCGGAGCTGGTCAATGTGCCGTGGCTCGTCTACCCGCTGCTGGCCCTGGCGCTGGCCATCATCTTCGGGCTGCCGAGGCTGACCACCGCGGTCCCGGCACCGTTGGTGGCGATCGTGGTGCTCACGCTCATCACGGTGCTCAGCGGCACCGTGGTTCCCACGGTCGGGGACAAAGGCGCACTGCCGGACAGCCTGCCCGCACTCTTCCAGCCGCAGGTCCCGCTCACTTTCGAGACCCTCAAGATCATCGCCCCCTACGCGCTGGCGGTGGCCTTCGTGGGGCTGCTTGAATCCCTGATGACGGCGAAACTCGTCGACGACGTGACCGACACCCGCTCGAACAAGACCCGCGAGGCCTGGGGTCAGGGCGTGGCCAACCTGGTCACCGGGTTCTTCGGCGGCATGGGCGGTTGCGCGATGATCGGCCAGACCATGGTCAACGTGAAGGGCTCCGGCGCCCGGACGCGCATCTCGACGTTCCTGGCCGGCGTCTTCCTGCTGGTGCTCGTGGTGGTGTTCGGCGACATGGTCTCGCTGATCCCGATGGCCGCGCTGGTGGCGGTGATGATCTTCGTGTCGGTGGCGACCTTCGACTGGCACGGCATCCGCCCCTCGTCCCTGCGCCGCATGCCCAAGAGCGAAACCGCGGTCATGGTGATCACCGTGGTGGCGACCGTCTTCTCGCACAACCTCGCGATCGGCGTGGGCCTGGGAGTGCTCTCCGCGATGGTGCTCTTCGCCCGGAGGGTCGCCCACTTCGCCACGGTGGAGCGCCGCCTGGACCCGAGCGGCGACACCGTCACCTACAAGATCCACGGCGAGCTGTTCTTCGCCTCGTCCAACGACCTGTACACGCAGTTCGAGTACGCGCTGGACCCGGCGAACGTCGTGATCGACATGAAGGAATCCCACCTCTGGGATGTCTCGACGATCGCAGCATTGGAGGCGATCACCGCCAAGTACGCGGGCCGGGGCAAAACGGTCAGCATCGTCGGGATGAACGAGGCCAGTGCCGCCATGCATGAACGCATGGCCGGACACCTGGGCTAGCCGGGCTAGGCCCGGGCCTTGGCCTCGACCTCGACGAACGCACCCTCGAGCCAGGCGCGTTCGAGGTCGTTGAGCGCACGGCTGGAGACCTTGTCCTCCGCCAGCGGAACCATCACCGAGGTGCCGTCGAAGACCGGCTGCCCGTCCTGGATTCCCACGTGACGCAGGGAGAACGACTTGGTGCCGATGCGCACCACGGAAAGCTGGATGGTCATCGTCGGCTGGTAGTACACCGGACGCAGGTAATTCAGCTGCAGCGAGGCAACGACCGTGCCGAAGGGGAAGCGGCCGGATGAGCCCCGTGGCTGGGTCCAGCGGATGCGGGCCTCCTCCATCAGCGTGACGACGCGGGCGTTGTTCACGTGCCCCAGCGCGTCCTCGTCGGACCAGCGCAACTGCAATTCCATGTCGACGGGTCCCGAGGTGCCCGCGGTGTTGTTTTCACTCATGACCCCCATTGCACCAGAGCCGGGGCCAAGCGCGCAGAAGATTAAGCGCCGGTGGCCGCATCGCGCCGATAGTCTGGGCAGATGCGTCTTTGGAGCCTGCACCCGCGTTACCTCGACACCAAGGGGCTGCTGGCGTGCTGGCGGGAAACCCTGCTGGCACAAAAGGTGCTGGCCGGCGGGACCACCGGATACCGAAACCACCCGCAGCTGGAACGCTTCCGCGCCACGGCCGACCCGCTTGCGACGGTCGGAACCTATCTGGAGATTCTCGCCCTGGAGGCCGACGCCCGTGGCTACAACTTCAACCGGGGTTTGATCCTGCGCCCGCCACTTGAGAGCGAAGAGCCCCGGCTTCCCGTGACCAGCGGGCAGGTTGCCTACGAGCGGGAGCACCTGCTGGCCAAGCTCGCGGTGCGCGACAGCCATCGCGAAGCCATGCTCGCCGCCGAGGATCCGCCCGCCCTGCATCCTCTCTTCGAGGCGGTCCCCGGGGACATCGAGTCCTGGGAACGCCCCTCGAACTAGGCCGTCGGGAACTCGATGATCTCGCTGCGGATCAGGAAGCGCTTGCCCTCCGGCGCCTCCACGGAGAACCCGGACCCGCGCCCGGGCACCACGTCGATGGTCAGCTTGGTGTGCTTCCAGTACTCGAACTGCTCGCGGCTCATCCAGAAGTCGATGGTGCCCAGCGCACTGCCGTCGGCATCGGGCAGGGTGAAGACGCCCAGCCGGATGTCCGAGTCCCCCGTCTTGAATTCGCCGGCAGGGAAGCACATGGGCGAGGAGCCGTCGCAGCAGCCGCCGGACTGGTGGAACATCAGCGGCCCGTGCCGGTGCCAGAGCAGACGCAGGAGGTCCGCGGCTTCCTCGTTCATTGCCACCCGGGAGAATTCCTCCCCGGGAATGGCCGAGGCCGATTCGATGGCGGTTTCCATGATGTGCTCCCTTGTCCCCGCCGAGGCGGAACGACTCTCCCAAGCGCCGAGGCCCGGCGCCGCTCCATGACGGTGGTGCCGGACCTCGATGCTGACCTGGTGGCTTGGCCCGAGTTAGGCCAAGTGTCCTACTTTTGCCCGACGTAGTCGATGACCACGCGGCCGTCGATCTTTGCGTGGAGCATCTCGTCGAAGACCGCGTTCACGTCCTCGAGCGGGCGGGTCTGGATGGTCGGCTTGATCTTGCCACGGGCGTAGAAGTCCAGCGCCTCGATCATGTCCTGGCGGGTGCCGACGATCGAGCCGCGGATGGTCAGGCCCTTGAGCACGATGTCGAAGATCGGCGCCGGGAACTCCCCCGGCGGCAGGCCGTTGAACACGATGGTCCCGCCGCGGCGGGTCATGTTGATGGCCTGGCCGAACGCAGCCGGGTGCACGGCGGTGACCAGCACGCCGTGGGCGCCGCCGGTCGCCCTCTGGATGGCCTCGGCCGGGTCCTCGGCGAACGCGTTGACCGTGACCTCGGCGCCGTGGCTGCGGGCCAGGTCCAGCTTTTCGTCGGCCACGTCCACGGCGGCAACGCGCATGCCCATGGCCACCGCGTACTGCACGGCGATGTGGCCCAGGCCGCCGATGCCGGAGATGACGACCCACTGGCCCGGCTTCACCTCCGTCTGCTTGAGCCCCTTGTAGACGGTCACGCCGGCGCAGAGCACCGGGGCGATCTCGTACGGGTTCGTGCCCTCCGGGATGTGGGCGGCGAACTTCGCGTCGACGAGCATGTATTCGCCGAAGGAGCCGTCGACCGAATAGCCGCCGTTCTGCTGTGACTCGCAGAGGGTTTCCCAGCCGGTGCGGCAGAATTCGCAGCTGCCGCAGGCGCTGGCCAGCCAGGCGTTGCCCACCAGGTCGCCGACCTTCACCTCGGTGACGCCCGGACCGATCTTCACCACGTTGCCGACGCCCTCGTGGCCCGGGATCAGCGGAAGGCTCGGCTTGACCGGCCAGTCGCCGTGCGCGGCGTGCAGGTCGGTGTGGCAGACGCCGGAGGCGATGACCTTGACCAGGGCCTGGCCGGGGCCCGGTTCCGGGATCGGCACGGTGCCGACCTGTAGTTCTTCGCCGAACGTGTTGACGATGGCTGCTCGCATGGTGCCCATAGAGATGTTCCTTTGCTTGAGTCGTTGTCGTTTTCGGGCGCGCCAAGGGAAGCCTCGTTGCGCCCGCGGCGCGCCCGGTGGTGTTGATGGTGTGGATCGGAAAATGGCGTTTGGTCCCCCGGGACGCAGACGGGCAAGGGATGAGGTTGTTGGCCTGCGTCCCGGGGAAAATTGCGGTTTAGAAGAAGCCGAGCTTGTCCTCCGAGTAGGAGACAAGCAGGTTCTTGGTCTGCTGGTAGTGGTCGAGCATCATCTTGTGGTTCTCACGCCCGATGCCCGAGGACTTGTAGCCGCCGAACGCCGAGTGCGCCGGGTAGGCGTGGTACTGGTTGACCCAGACGCGGCCGGCCTGGATGTCGCGGCCGGCACGGTAGGCGGTGTTGCCGTTGCGGCTCCACACGCCCGAGCCCAGCCCGTACAGGGTGTCGTTGGCGATCTCGATGGCGTGGTCGTAGTCGGTGAAGCGGGCCACCGAGACGACCGGGCCGAAGATCTCCTCCTGGAAGATGCGCATCTTGTTGTGTCCCTCGAAGATGGTCGGCTGCACGTAGTAGCCGCCCTCCAGGTCCCCGCCGAGCTCGGCGCGGCCGCCGCCGGTGAGCACCTTGGCGCCCTCGGCCTTGCCGATGTCCAGGTAGGAGAGGATCTTTTCCAGCTGGTCGTTGGAGGCCTGGGCACCCATCATGGTGTCGGTGTCCAGCGGGTTGCCCTGCTTGATGGCCTCGGTGCGCTTGATGACGTCCGGCAGGAAGGTGTCGTAGATGGAGTCCTGCACCAGGGCGCGCGACGGGCAGGTGCAGACCTCGCCCTGGTTCAGCGCGAACATGGTGAAGCCCTCCTGGGCCTTGTCGTAGAACGCGTCGTCCTTGGCCGCGATGTCCTCGAAGAAGATGTTCGGGGACTTGCCGCCGAGCTCCAGGGTGACCGGGATGAGGTTCTCGGAGGCGTACTGCATGATCAGGCGGCCCGTGGTGGTCTCGCCGGTGAACGCGATCTTGCGGATGCGCTTGTTGGAGGCCAGCGGCTTGCCCGCCTCCACGCCGAAGCCGTTGACGACGTTCAGCACGCCGGCCGGAAGCAGGTCGCCGATCAGTTCCATGAGGACCAGGATGGAGACGGGGGTCTGCTCGGCCGGCTTCAGGACGATGGCATTGCCCGCGGCGAGGGCCGGGGCGAGCTTCCAGACGGCCATGAGGATTGGGAAATTCCACGGGATGATCTGGCCGACCACGCCGAGCGGCTCGTGGAAGTGGTAGGAGGTGGTGTTGTCGTCGAGCTGTGAGAGTCCGCCCTCCTGGGCGCGGATGCAGCCGGCGAAGTAGCGGAAGTGGTCGATGGCCAGCGGAAGGTCGGCGTTGATGGTCTCGCGCACCGCCTTGCCGTTGTCCCAGGTTTCGGCGACGGCGAGCATTTCCAGGTTTTCCTCGATGCGGTCGGCGATCTTGTTCAGGACCACCGCGCGAGCGGCCGGACTGGTCTTGCCCCACGGGCCCGCCGCTGCCTCCGCTGCGTCGATTGCCGCCTCGATGTCCTCGGCGGTGCCGCGGCCGACCTCACAGAAGCCCTTGCCGGTGACCGGGGTGATGTTTTCGAAATACTGCCCCTTGATCGGAGCCACCCATTGCCCACCGATGTAGTGGTCGTATCGAGTCTTGAAGTGAACGAGGGATCCTTCGGTGTTCGGGTTTGCGTAGACAGTCATGGTGTCTCCTTGGATTTCGAGGGGTTTTCACTACCATGTGTGAGCCTACTCACATGGACGTTGCGGCAACGTTGCATGCCTCCGCGGGCCAGGTTGCACCCGTGGAAACCCGCGGGTTGGCAAGGCCCGAGCGGGCAGGTTTGCCGTTCGCGCCCGCCGGAGGCTTGTGTTCGGTTTTGCCCCGGGAGATCATCAAGAACCTGCTTCAAGAGCGCCAACGAAAGCGAAGTGCCCCGCATGCTCACTGCCATCGGCGAATTCCTGCCCCTCGCGCTCGGCATGATGCTCAGCCCGTTGCCCTTGATCGCGATCGTTTTCCTGGTGCTTTCCGCCAACGGCACCGGGCGCAGCCTGGGGTTCATGACAGGGCGCCTGATCGGCATCGCGGTGATGCTCACCGTCCTGACGCTTGCGGCCGAGGCCATGCCGGAGTCGCGGGAAGCAACGGTGTTCGGCGGTCTGCTGAAGATCCTGCTTGGTTTGGGGCTCATCTATGTGGCCGTGCGAAAGTGGCACAAGCGGCCGCAGGCGGACACGGAACCCAAGGTGCCGGGTTGGATGTCGAGCCTCGAAACGATTTCGGCGCCGCGCGCCTTCGGGATGGGCTTTGTGTTGACCGTCATCAACCCGAAGGAGCTGACCTTCACCCTGGGTGCGGCGATCTCGATCGGGGCAGCGCACCAAGAGCCCGGGGCCGTCATCGTCCTGATGTTGATCTACACGGTGTTGTCCGGTGTCAGCGTTCTGGCGCCTGTCATCCTGCACCTCGTTGCACCCGAGCGCGCCCAGAGCGCCTTGGGTTCCGTTCAAGCCTGGTTGTTGCGCCACCAGTCAACGGTGGTGGGCGTGGTGCTGCTGGCCTTGGGCGTCGTGCTCATCAGCGACGGATTGACCTACCTCTAGCGACGTCGTCCGCGAGTTCCCCGCAGCATGTCGGGAACGGTTACTCGTTCGCTTCCAACCGCTCGAGCGAGGCAACGATCAGCGCTCGGTGCGGCGAACGCGCCGGCAACACCTGCAACGTGGTGCTCAGCAGCTCTTCGTCGCCGATCGTTTCCGGAGCCTGCAGGAAACGCAGCAATTGCTGTTCGTTGCCGTCCTGCAGCATCGCCTGGCGCAGCGCGGCAAACACCTCCACGCGGATCGCCTCGATGCCCGGCGCGCTCGAACGTTCAAGCACCGGCCCCTCGTAGTGCTCCAGGGCGGCGTCCAGAGCGCCCGACTCGATGGCCTTCAGCACTTCGCGTGCATCGCTGCGCGGAACCTTAGCCAGGCGGTAGGGACGTGAGAGCGGCACCAGGGAATCGTCAAAGCCGGAGAGCAGCTTGCGCAGCCGCACCAGCTCCGCGCGCAGGGTTCCGAGGTCCGCGGCATCCGGGTTCACATGCAACAGGTCAACGAGTTCTTCGCCGCTGAGCCCTCGCGGATGCCAGCTCAGCAGCGTCAAGAGCTCCGCATGCCTGGTGCTGAGCTCCAGGTTTTCGGTCCCGCGAACCACAGAGGGACCGGTGGCCGGCATAAGTCGCAACAGGGAATCGGAATCCTTGCCGGCTCGCCGTTCGGGAACGGCAAAAACGCTGCGCCCTGCGGCGGGCGGCTCGACTCGTTCCTGCTGCCAGCGAAGCTCGGATTCCGCTGCGGCCACCGCCGCCTTAAGCAGGGCCAGCGAATACGGGGCAACGGCTTCCTCCCCGCCGGTCAGATCGACCACGCCGATCACTTCGCCGGTGCTGGGCGCGTGGATGGGAACCGCCGAGCAACTCCACGTGTGTGCGATTTCGTTGAAATGCTCGGCGCCCGAGACCTGAACTCCCGTGCCCGTGGCAAGGGCCGTCCCCGGCGCCGATGTTCCCACCGTGCGCTCGGACCAGTCGGCTCCCGGGACAAAGGCCATGGATTCGGCCTGCCGGAGCACTTGGCTTTCACCCTTAACCCAGAGCAGGCGGCCGGTGTGGTCCCCGATCGCCAGGATCAACCCCGTGTCCCGGGCCGGCTCCAGCAAAAGCCGGTCGAAGACGGGGAGCACCAGACGCAGCGGAGAGTCGGTGCGCAATTGATGCAGGTCACCGTCGGCCAGCACCGTGTGTTCAGTGGATGTCGATTCCGTCTGGAACCCGATGGAGCGCAGCCACGATTCCCTGACGACGTCGCGCAATTGAAAGACGGAATTTCGAAGGTCGGTTGTACCCAAAATCTCGTGGGCTTTCAACGCACGACGCTGGTGCGACTGCGAAGCCGGGGAAATCAGAGGCATTCTCTACCTTTCGAGGCAGGTTCATGGCGGTCACCTGGAGACGCGGTCCACTACGGCTCCATCGCAATGTTTAATTCAGCCTAGGTGAGATCCCGGCACATTTGAACCCTTGGCAGCGACCTTCCCGCATGCCAGAGTATGTGTCGGGCAAACTTGTGGCCCGGCCAAGGGCACCAGCCCGACAGAAGGGAGCGGTCACATGGACCGCATGGTTTTCATCAATCTTCCGACGAAGGATCTCGCGGCATCGGACGCCTTTTACTCCGGCCTCGGATTCAAGAAGAACGAGGATTTTTCAAATGAGGTGGCCAGTGCGTGGATGATCACGGAAACCAGCTGGATCATGATCCTGTCCGCGGGGTTCTACGAATCGTTCCTGCGCAACGGCGACACCCCCGCTTACGGTGCGGGCGGGCGCGAAGTGCTCAATGCCCTCAGTGGCGAGAGCCGCGCCGAGGTCGACGAGTTCGCCAGTCGCGCGCTCGCGCACGGCGGCACGATCTACCGAGAGGCTTCCGAGGAAATGCCGGGCATGTACTCGGTGGCGTTCCTGGATCCCGACGGACACGAGTGGGAAGTCGGCTGGATGGACATGTCGGCTTTTGGTGCCGACGGGGAATAGCGGAGATACTTTCCCCGAACAATTGAGAGTGCCGGCGGTTTCGAAGCACGCGTAACCGCCGACACTCGCACGCCCTTGACCTCGACTTCCCCGCCGCCCGTTGGCGTCCCCTTGACTAGGTCTCCAGCAGGTCCCTCAGGACGACCCGCGCGCACTCGACGTCGTCGCTCGTCTGCCTGATTAGTTCTTCCACGGTGTCGAAGCGTTCCGTGGGGCGCAGGAATGCGACCACGTGAACGCCGATCCTTTTGCCGTAGAGATCCCCCTCGAAGTCGTGGACGTATGCCTCAACGCGTTGCTCTTTCACATCCCCGAACGTGGGGTTGTTGCCCACGCTGACGGTTGCCCCGAATGTTTCCGCTCCTGGCGGGAAGGAGACCAGACAGGCATAGACGCCGTCCTCCAACGCTCCCGCCACGGCATCGACCTCGATGTTCGCGGTGGGGAAACCCAGAACCCGGCCGCGCTTGTTGCCGCCGACCACGACTCCGGAGAACCGGACGAGCGTGCCGGCCGGTGCTGCTGGCAGCCGGTTCACGGCAGGATCCCGCGCGGCGGAGCTTGGATGGTCATTCGGCAATCTGCAGCTCACGGAACTTGCTCTGGTGGAACACCAACGGGGTGACGTCTGGGAACAGGTCGGACTTGACGACCTCCAGCAGGACGACCACGTGGTCTCCACCGTCAAAGGTCGAGCGCACCTCGCATTCGAGCCATAGCGCCGCGCCTTCCATGACAACGGCCCCGGCGTCGGTGGCGCGCCACGGAGCGTCGAGGAACCTGTCGGCGTTGCGCGAGGCCAGGCTCCTGCACAGCTGGCCCTGGTGCGAACCAAGCACGCTGAGACCCAACCGATTGCTGTCGGCCAGGACCGGCCAGGTTGCGGAGGACCTGGCAACGCAGATCCCCACCAAGGGCGGATCGAGCGAAACGGAAGTAAAGGAGTTGACCGCGATGCCAACCGGAACCTCATCCACGACCGAGCAAACGGCAACGACGCCCGTCGGGAAGAGCGAGAATGCCTGGCGCAGGGCAAGCTGGTCGGGTGCGCCCTCGGCGTTTGTCTGTATCGACATTTTCTGGCTCCTTCTCGATCCAACGAATACTCGGGACTTTTATTCAAGTTTGACTAGTTAGAAAAATACTATTGTGCATTTGTCGTCCTAACAAGTGCGGCCTCGATGTTTTTTGGCTTCTTTTTTGACTACGATGGGAGCCATGTCAACCACAACGCGTCTCCTGGTGCTGGGTGCGGTGCACCAGTTCCAACCAGTGCATGGCTACTTCCTGCGACGTGAGTTGCTCACGTGGCATGTGGACGAGTGGGCGAACATCCAGCCGGGCTCGATCTACAACGCCTTGCGCTCCCTGAAGAAGGACGGCTACGTCGAGGAAACCGGGACCGAGTCCGAGGGCAAGCGGCCGGAGCGCACCACCTACAGCATCACCCCGGAGGGTGAGGTCGAGTTCCTGCGCCTGCTCCGCGGGGCCTTGTGGACGGTGGAGACCTTCGACATCGGGCCCGTCATGGCGCTGACGTCGTTCATGTATGCGCTCAGCCGCGAGGAAGTCCTTGCCGCCCTTGACCACCGCGTGCGTGAGATCGACGCAAAGATCGCCAGCAACAAATACAGCATCGAGGACGTCCACCGGTCGACGTCCACCCCCGCCTACGTCCGGGAGATCTTCGAGCTCTCCATCAGCCGGCTCCGCGGGGAACAGACATGGGTCCGGGGACTTTCCGAACGCATGCGCGCGGGTGAGTACACGTTCGCCGGGGAGACCAAGAAACCCAAGGTCGTTCAACCCAAGGAAACTCCGGCCGGGGACGCCTCCCCGGAGCCTGCAGACGCAACCCCCTAAGGAACCACAGACCCGGCCGCCGCGGCAGCCAAAAATGCCGGTCGTTGACGCTTCGCGAAGCGTCAACGACCGGCATTTCTGCTGTGCAACGGACCCGCCTAGGAGTCTTCACGACGCCCCCTGCTAGCGGGTTGCCACCAGTTCGGCGAGCGATTCGACGCTGAGCCTATCCGTCTGCGCGCCCAGGTCCATGGCCACCAAGGCCCCGGCGGCCGAGGCCAGTTCCATGGCCTCGGGAATCGATGCCCCGTCCCCGAGGGCCGCCGCCAGCGCGCCGCAGAAGGCGTCCCCGGCCCCTGTGGTGTCCACGGCGTCGACGGCAAACGCCGGCACCCGCAGGTCGTCGCCCGCCCGGCTTTTCCACCATGCTCCCTGTGACCCCAGGGTCACAATGACCGACTTCGGGCCGGCTTCCAGCAGCGCATCGACGCCGCCCAGCGCCTCGGCTTCCGTCTCATTGACCACCAACACGTCCACGAATGCCAACAGGGATTCGCTGAAGGCCGTGGCCGGCGCGGCGTTCAGGATCGTCAGCGCGCCGGCCACGCGGCCGGCGGCCAGCGCCACCTCCACCGTCGAGGCGGGAACCTCAAGCTGCGCCAGCACCACGTCCGCGCCGTCGACGGCGGTCGCCGCGGCACGGGCGGAGAGCGCGGCGTTGGCGCCCTGCGAGACGATGATCGAGTTCCCGGATTCGGGCAGCATGGCCACGTGGGCCATGCCCGTCGGCAGGTCCTTGCTCACCGACAGGAACGTGTCGCCAAGCCCCGCGTCCAGCAGGGCCATGCGCAGGAACGCGCCGTCGGGGTCGTCGCCCACGCTGCCGCAAAAGCGCGTGGCGGCGCCGCTGAGCCCGGCGGCGACCGCCTGGTTGAAGCCCTTGCCGCCGGGGAGCCGGGCGACGGCCTCGCCGAGCACCGTCTCCCCGACCTCGGGGTTGCGGTCGACCCGCACCATCACGTCAAGGTTGATGCTGCCGACCACGCATACGACTCCCATGCCTTTTCGCCCTAGTGGTTCAGCACGGCGGCCGGCTGCACGCGGTGGCTTGCGGCCGGGTGGTTTTCGCCCAGCACCGGGCTGTCGGTGCCGAAGAGGCGCTCGCGCAGCGTGGCGCCCTGGTAGTCGGAGGCGGCGACGCCGCGTGCGCGCAGGATCGGCAGGACCAGTTCGACGAAGTCGAGCGTCGACCCCGGCTGGATCACCGGGGTGAGCAGGAACCCGTCGAGGTCGGCGGTCTCCGCCAGCGCGCAGATCGCGTCGGCCACGTCCTCCGGGGAACCGACGACGGGGGTGCTGCGCACGCCGTGGGCGTGCCAGTCCTTGAGCACGTCGCCCACCGTGAGGTCGGCGAAGCGGGAGATCTGGGTCTGCGACAGCTCGGTGCGCAGCTCCGCCATCGGGGTTTCCGGGGCGTAGGAGGACAGGTCCAGGCCGGTGAACATGGCGTAGGAGGCCACCGCGACGGCGGGGTCCTGGGCCGCGAGCACGGACTCGTACTTGGCCTGCGCCTCCTCGCGGGTCGGGGCGACGACGCAGGAGAAGGCCGCCATCAGCTTCACCGAATCCGCGTCGCGGCCGGAGGCCACGGCCTCGTCGCGGATCGCCTTGACCTGGCCCGCCATCTTGGTCGCGGAAGACCCTCCCAGGAAGATGCATTCGCCGTGGCGCCCGCCGAACTGGCGGCCGCGGTCGGAGGACCCGGCCTGGAAGAGCACCGGGGTGCCCTGCGGGGAATAGGAGGTGTTTCCGTAGCCCTCGGAGCGGAAGTACGGCCCCTCGTGGCTGATCCGGTGGACCTTGGCCGGGTCGGCGAAGCGGCCTGCCTTGTTCCGCTCCAGCGCGTCGGGCTCCCAGCTGCCCTCCCACAGCTTGTAGACGACCTCCATGAAGTCGTCGGCCATGTCGTAGCGGTCGTCGTGGGCGACCATCGGGATGCCGAACGCGGCGGCGGCGGTCTCCGCGGTGCCGGTGGTGACGACGTTCCAGCCCAGGCGCCCGTTGGAGAGCTGGTCGAGGCTGGACATGCGGCGGGCGAAGGAATACGGCTGTTCGATCAGCGTCGACCCGGTGATCACGAAGCCCAGCTCCGTGGTGGCCGAGACCATGGCCGCGGCGACGATCGCCGGGTCCAGCCGCGGCAGGTCCAGGGATTCGATCGTGCAGATCTCCGGGCGTTCGCCGTTGACCTCGGACCAGCCCCAGGCATCGGCCAGGAAGACGAAGTCCAGGCGGGCTTCCTCGCAGATGCGGGCGATGTTCTTCCAGTAGTCCAGGTTGTCGAAGTGGTCGCGCTCGTTCTCCGGGTGGCGCCAGGTGGCGGTTCCGGAGTCGTTGGCCTGGGCGTTTTCGAACAGGCCGAAGCGAAGCTGTTTCATGTCATTACCCTTCATCAAAAATTTTGGCGGATCCCGAAGGCACGGGAAGGGAACCCTGGCAGACGAAGTTCTGCCGGGCGACGTTCTTATGGGGTTCTTTAGCGGGGGATGCTGTCTACCTGGTTGCGGTCTCTAGCGGGCGACGACGTTGCCCTCGCTCCACCACAGGACCTTCTTGCGCACCAGGGCCAGGACGGCGACGAGCCCGACGCCCATGAGGCAGAGCAGCACGATGCTGGCCCAGACGACCGGCAGGTTGGCCTGTGCGGCGGAGATCGTCACCAGCGAGCCGAGGCCCGCCTGCTGACCGGCCGCCACGAACTCGGCCACCGCGGCGCCCACGATCGCCAGCGGAAGCGCCACGCGCAGCCCGGCGAAGACGAACGGCATGCAGCCGGGCAGGCGCAGGTCACGGAAGATCTCCCAGCGGCTTGCGTGCAGGGTGCGCATGACGTCCATGGTCCGCGGGTCCACGTCGCGCAGGCCGGCCAGCGCGTTGACGAGCATCGGGAAGAAGACCACCAGCGCGGTGACGATGTACTTCGGCGTCATCCCGAAGCCGAAGGCCACCACCAGCGCCGGGGCGATCGCCACGATCGGGGTGACCATGATGACCACGAAGAGCGGCATGACCGCGCGTTCCATGATCTCGAACTCGGCCATCACCACGGCGATGGCAAAACCGATCAGGATGCCCGCGGCGGCGCCGATGACGACCTCCTGGAGCGTGACGAGCATGTTGCTCCAGTACATGTCCGGGTCGCCGGCCAGGCTGGCCCAGATGTCGCCGATGGTCGGGATGACGTAGGGGTTGGCAAGCGCGATGACCTGCCAGAGCATCCCGACCACCACGAAGGTGATGGCCGGCGGGACCCACAGCCGCCACCTGGACGCCTTGGAGAACCTCGCCCCGGCGGAGAGCTGCCCGGCCAGCGGGTCGACCTTCAGGATTCCGGCCCGCGCGCCGTCCGACAGCGGGGGGACGCTTCTTGTTGCGGCCTGGGCCGTATGTACATCAGACACGGGCAACCTCCATGACGTTGTGCAGGGTTGATCGGACGCGGCCCTCGAGGTCGCGGAACTCGTCGGTCGCGTAGACGCCCGCATCACGCGGGCGGGGCAGGTCCACGTCGATGACCTCGGCGATGCGGCCCGGGTGCGCCTGCATCACGATGATGCGGTCCGAGAGCATGATGGCCTCGGGCACCGAGTGGGTCACGAAGAGCACGGTCTTGCGGTTGGACTGCCAAAAGTCCAGCAGGCCCAGCCGCTGCTGGTCGCGGTTCATCTCGTCGAGCGCGGAGAACGGCTCGTCCATGAGCAGCACGCTCGGGTCGAAGACGAAGGCGCGGGCGATCGCGACGCGCTGCTGCATGCCGCCGGAGAGCTGCGAGGGGTACTTGTGCAGCGCATGCCCCAGCCCGAACGAGTCCAGGATCTCCCGGGGGTCCCGCAGCGTGCGGCCGGCGTTGGCCTTGCGGTTCACCGACATCGGCAGGGTGACGTTGTCCAGCACCGTGCGCCACGGCAGCAGGGCCGGGGACTGCGGGACCAAGCCGATCATCTTGTTCTTGGTGGCGGCCTTGATGGAGGTCCCGTCCACCAGGACGTCGCCGGAATCGGCCTCGCCCAGGCCGGCGATCATCTTCAGCAGCGTGGACTTGCCACAGCCGCTGGGACCGATCACCGAGACGAATTCGCCCTTCTTGATGGTAATGCTGACGTCGTCCAGCACCAGGGTCTTGGATCCCACGGCACCGAAACTCTTGGAGACGTTACTGATCTGCACGCCCGCATGCTCGGAAGTCCCTGGTGCGAGGCTCACGACGCGGCCTTCTTGGCCGGCCAGATGAGCTCGCCGTCCTTGTAGAGGTCCGCGACCAGGGTGGTGTCCATCATGTCGGTGACGGGCGGAACGCTGGCGACCTTTCCGTACTTCTTCACCAGCTCGTATTCCGAGGCCCACTGGTCGGCGGTCTGCACTCCTGGGCTCAGGGCAGGGTCGCTCTTGACCCACGTGGATTCGACGTTCCAGGTGCGCTCGAGCTGCTCGCGCGGGAAGGCCGATCCCTGGTTGTTGTCCGCCGCAAGCTTGCTGATCCTATCCAGGCAGTCGGCGTCGTTCTCCAGGCAGTAGTCCAGGGCCTTGAGCGAGGCGCGCATGAAGTCGGAGGCGGTTTCGCGGTGCTTGGTCAGGAACTCGGTGTTGGCTTCCATCACGTTGTAGGTGCCCTTGACGTTCAGGTCCGCGGGGAGGAATTCCTTGAACGGCAGGTTCATGGCCTTGAGCGTCTGCGGCTGGTTGGAGGCGTATCCGACGATCGCATCGACCTGACCGCGCGTCACGACGGTGGGATCATAGTTGGTCATCTTGATCAGTTCGACCTTCGAGACATCCACGCCCGCCGCATCGAGCATGGCGGAGGCTATCGGTGTGAGGTTGATGAAGTAGCCGAGCTTCTTGCCTTCGAGGTCCTTGAGGCTGGCGACCTTCTCGTTGGCGAAGATCGAGAACGGGGAAACACTGCCATAGGTGGCGACGGCCGTCAGGTTCTTGCTGTTCGCCGCCGCGAGCATGACGTCCGAGGCGGAGCCCAGAGCGGTGAACTGGGCCTGGCCCGAGGAGACGAGCTGCTGGCCGTTGGCACCGGAGGCATTGATCTCAACGTCGAGGCACAATGCGTCAAAGTAGCCGAGTTCCTTCGCCAGGAAAACATCCAACTGGCCAGCGCTGGCCGAATAGCCGTACCCGGAAATGTAGGTGATCTTTCCTGCATCCTTGTTGCGCTGGCAGGCCGCGTCGTCGAGGACTGTCTCGGCGTTGGATGGCTTCGTTGCAGCGGGTGCACCACCGCCGCAGGCGCTCAGTGAAAGCGCCGCGGCGATGCCGCCGGCAACGAGAAGACTGTGGCGGCGGGCGTCCTTTTTCAGCAGATTGCTCACGAGTTGAAATTCCTTCCTAGGTCCGGATGGGGCATTTCAGTCAGCATAAACTTGAATGGATAAACTTGTCTATACTTTTGAGCAATCAAGATCACATTACTTTGGCTTGCAACCATACAGGTTTCATGAGAGCTCGCACACCACTATTTCTTCCATCAAAGTGGCTAGATCCGGCAGGAAGATCGACCTTCGGGGGCGTCGGGCGCACGGCATTGCTAAGCGGTCTTTCGGCATCTCGAACATAGTTAAGTTTGAGCATTGCCCGCCCGGATCGTCCAGGGCCCGCAATCGGGGTGGGATCGTGCGGGACGGGCAGAAACTCGCCCGCGAAAGTGGTCGATCGGCGACAGGCTTTCACCCTCCAAGCAGAAGTGGGGGGGGGGGGGGGGGGGGGGTGGAAAAACCCCGCGCCCGGGGGGGTCAGGCCCGGTTTAAAAAAAGAAAAGGATGACG